>JAHBNG010000034.1 GCA_019217005.1 Chloroflexi bacterium TSY | reverse complement strand
TGTCCAAATACTTTCTTGGTTTTACCATAAATCTCCAAGGTATCGCGCTTCGCTCAACTCAACTCCAGAGGGATGAGTCTCCACTTGTTTCACGCCATCAGGCCGCAATCCAAATCGTCGATAGAACCGAATCGCTCTCTCGTTCCCATCGAGTGCCCAAAGCGACACCTTTTCATAGCCCGCTTCTCGCAACATACTGAGAGCTGCATCGAATAAGGCTGTACCGTAGCCTTTACTCCAAACATCAGATAGCAAATAGATGGCATAGACTTCCCCAACTTTGTCCTGATCAACGTCTTCATCTCGGCTGCGCCCGCAATCGATAAATCCAACGATCTCCGAATCGTCTTCATAGACAAGGATAACGTTCGCAGAATTGGAAAGAACAGATTTCCAGTAGGTTGCCCGTCGTTCCACAGATAGGTTATGTAGAAAATCATCGGGCCATCACAATGATCAGATTGGCAACGATCACGATATCCGACGCATTGTCCGACGTTTTGCATACGCCCGATCGCTATGCTGAAGATATCCGGTTGCGAATGGCCGGATCAATCCTCTTGATGGATCGATTGATGAACAACAAGCAACGTTTATGCAATCTTATCGACAACAGGGAGAATCATGATGGTCAAAAAAATATGGTGGTTTTCTTGTTTCAAATTATCTTGTATTGCGGGAATCGTGCTAACGTCCCTGCTCTTCGGTGGAGAGGACGTCCGTGCTGCCGCGCCACATGCCTCAGAATCAGCAGTGGATTCAGCACCCAGGATGCAAACCAACGACCCGCCCCCTCAGCGCAGCACCTTCTATGATGGTAGCAATGGAGCTGAAGTGATCTTTGCGCAGCCTTCAGCATACGATCAGAATGTGAATATGACGGTGGAAACATGGGTCTATCGGATGCGTGGTTCAATCGCCAACAGCTGCGAAACAGTCCTTTCGCGCAATTCCGCCGCCTCATACTGGCTGGGGTTCTGCGGGGAGCGGATCCGCTTCTATCGTAGCGGCGGCATCTATGCAGATTCCGCCCTCAATGTTCGGGGTGGTTCAGAATTAGGTTTACACTTTTGATACATAGATAAAAATCTATATGAGGTCATTTTCTGCCTGAGCATGGCTCAAAGTAGAAAATATAAACATCTTTTCTCTTTGCAAAAATGTAAACCTAATTGTCCGCCTAAAATGAACCACCCCCAATGTTCCACCACTTAAGTGGACTCACATTGCTGTCAGCTATGATGGGGTACCAGGGCACGCTTCTATATCAATGGTGAAGCCGCTGGTGCCATTCTGGCAGGCAATCTGGGTGCCGGCGCGCAAGAGTCGCTGTGGCTGGGCAACGACCAGAGTGGATTCTACGCTCCATTTTATGGCTATTTGGACGAGGTGCGACTCTGGTCTGTGGCCCGCACACAGCAGGAGATTCAGTCTGGGATGTATCAGGAGATCCGGCAGAGTGCGGACCTGATGGCGGTCTTTCCCGATGGGGGAAATGAGGAGGTGCTTAATGGTTCTGTGGGGACAGCAGGAGGCGGCGTCAGCCCCCACAACTTTGGAATTCTCCCGCACAATCTACTTGTGCCGCGCGCTGTCTTTACGCCAACAATGGATGGAGAAGTGCAGCAGGATACCGAGTATCTGGGTGCGGAACAATTGGTCGTCCGCTACGGTCAGCACGAAACCGACCTGTTTGATACACGGGCTTATCTGGTGCGAACAGACGATGATCTTTATATCGGCATCCCATCGCCCGCTAAACCCACAGGCAACTTCCCTTGGGCGCTTGCGGCTGTCTGGCTGATGCTTGATCCCACCTTTTCCCAAAGCACCACAGTCGGTTCTGCGCACGCACAATTACGCATCCATCTGGGTCAGCCAGATAGTCCCGTCCAGTGGTGGGTGGGCGATGGAACGGGTCATTTCCAACTTTGTCATACCCCAGATTGCCCGACGCAAGGTGTCGACTGGGAGGTCGTAAAGAAGATTACCGGTGACGATGTCAATCCTGACCTCAGCCTGGAGATTCGCATCTCCCTTGATCTCCTCGGATCATGGGCCGAAACAGATGGTTTGGCCTTGGCGCAGACCGCGGTAAATGGTCCGGGCAGCGAGGGCGTTTCGCCCAATATTGTCCACAACTCACCTGCCACCTGGCACAAGGTTACCTACTCTGATGCCGTTGCGGGCTTGGGTCAGGCGCAGGCAACCGGCAAAGTCTGGAACGGGTATCACGGCACCCAAACAGGGCGGGCCGACCATTTGGTGACGCTGATCGCTGGTTCCCTGCAATATACCCAGACAACGATGCCAGACGGAACGTTTGATTTCGATGTACCTGTTCCGCCCGGCCAGATCGTCCGTGTCCAAGCCAATGGTTGCAACTTCTGCCGCTACGATTCAGCGAGGGTTTCGCATTTTGGCATTCGGCCCACGAGCGTGAGTACATTGGCGGTGACTTTCGAAGGCTGTGCGGCTGGCCCCCCCTGCCCCTATGCATACGTCAACTTCTTAGTCGTGGAACCGCCAGCAGGCCCCGTGTCGTTCACTGGGTTTACACCGGAGAGCCCAGTGGCATCGATGATCCTCCGCGAGTCACCGCGGAGCACGACGGTGAGCGAAACAGTGACCATCACGGGCACGAATCTGCACGAGTTGGTCAAAGTCTATCTCTCACCACAACCTGTTTCTGGAACATCGAACGATTGGGTGCTTTACGAGACGCAGATTACGGCCCGAGCCTCTGATCAGACCACGCTCACCGTCAAAATGCCTTCACTGCCCAAGTGGACACAGCGCGATCTCGCATCGGGAATCTCTGCGGAAACCTTAAACACCGAATGGCGTTGGGTGATCGAAGATACCTGGCTCCGTCCTGATGTCGTGACGTGGAATACGAGCAGTCCATTTCTTTTAACCCCACCACTCTATCCGCAGCTACATGGCTTTGGCTTCGACAACGAAGATGATACGCCCACGTTGGATGAGTTTCTGGCCGTCTATGGCAATAACGCCTATATCTGTCTGGGTGCGTTGGATGTCTGCGTAACGCGCATCCTTGATCCGCTATATTCACATCTTTGGTTCCTTGTCTATTACCTCTGGATCGATAACAGCGGTGGCAGTTGTGTGGGGATGTCTTCGACGAGCCAGTTGATCTATCATGGGGATCTGCAGATGACGAGTTATCACGCCAATGTAGCCTATCCATTTGGCTTTCGGGAAGCGGATATTGATAGGAACGCACAATGGAACTACAGTGGCATGTTGGGAGCGCTCACGGGGCCACCCGCTCCAGCCAATCTGTGGGCGCAGATCCGCATGAATCACGGCGTACAGACCAGTGCCGAGTTCATCTGGGAGGTGCTGGGCGATTTGGATGCCAACGCAACCATTGACGTTGATGAGATCATTGGAGGAAGCCCAGTGAATCGCTACAACGAGCTGACCAGCAACCCAACAAATCAGATCGTGAGCATGATGTCGGGTGACGGTAGCGGTCATGTCGTCACGCCATATGGGACATCCCCTTCAAGGATTTGGGTCTATGACAATAACGACCCCGGTGATCAAGAGCGTTACATTAATATTTCTCCCACTAACGACACTTATGGGTTTCCGCGGACAGATGGCACTGAGTGGAACGGGGATTTGATGTTTACGATCCCGATTGATGTCTGGCGCAATGAGCGTCATGCACCGCTCGACTTGGGTGATATTGTTGTGAATCTGGTCTTTGGTGCCGCTGACGGTCTCTACACCACATCAGACGGGAACTACTGGGGATGGCAACCTGATGGCACCTTCGCCAACGAGATGCCTGGGGCGAGATGGGTCACACCCATGGGCGATCCGGCGAATCAGACACGCACCATTCCGCTCTTCCTTCCGCTGGCAAAGGGCGCGCCGAGCATTCAGGTGAACAGTCGAGGAGGCGACTATCTATACTACTCTGGCCAGGGCGGACACCTGTTCCAACTCCAGGTTTTCAACGGCGTCGCGGGTGCCACAGACGCGATTCAAGTGGACTATGAAAACAATCGGCTTTCTTCCTTCCGCTTTGCATTAGATCAGGACGGTCCTCAGATCGTGCCAAAGGTAGGATTGAATATGGGCGAACGGGAACGAGCCCTCTTCCGCTGGCATCAGCTCAATATCCAGGGGAGCGATGCAGTTGCCTTTAAAGCCAACCGCGAACAGAGAGCGGTCGAATTTACCAATGAGACGAGCCAGGACAAAAAGCATTATCTGGTGTTGGATACGGTAGACGGGGCATCGGAAACACACGGCACGAGCCTCTTCGGTCCCTTTAGCGTGCCCAAAGATGCCGTCCACCGCACGACAATTGCAGACTCAGTAGATCCAAATTTGGCGTTTTTGGCTATTTTCAGTCGAGATTGCAGGGATTTTGGAGTCATTTATTCAGATTTCGGTTACAGAAAACAACCTATTTCATATCTGAAAATCGCCCAAATCTAACGCAAAAACTAGATATCGACCAGCAAATTTGTATTTATGTCAACTGTTTAGCCAGAATTCTCTCTCAAAACCTGAAATTTGGATCTACTGAGACTGGCCGATGGGGAAGGAGCTACTCTCCGAAATCGATCGGGATGGGGATGGCATCTTCGAAACCAGCACGAGCGTTACGGGACAGGATTGTTCATCGGACGATGAAGACGGCAATGCCATCCCCGATGCATGCGAGCAGTTGGCATCTGACCCTTCTTCTTTGACTCCCGAAGGATCCGATACGACCAGGAACAATCTCTACTTGCCGCTGGTCATTCGTTAGAATCGGCTTTGGCCTGCTCCTGAGTTGCCGTCATCACCTCTGACGGCACCTCGGCTGCCAGACCCCGCAAGAGATACCTATTCAGACGCAAAATGTCAACAGAATCTAGTCTGTGGCGGCGTCAAACCATCGGAACTTGTCTAATGTAATTGTATAGAGATCCTGACCTTTCTGATATTTCATGCAGTAACGCGTTGGATAATTGCCTGCCTCGGCAAATGCTTGCGGCATGCTGATCCGCACACAATCAGTACCATTGAGGTCCTTTAGAAAATCCAGGGTGAGCATTGGTTCGAAAAAGCTAATGGCACCATCCCAAGTACCAAAGATCCAGGTTTCGGTAAATGGCTCACCATTGAATTCGCGTGCGGTCGGATTAATCAAATGGTTGCCCATTGCGGGTTCCACGGCACCAACGGACATGAATAAGGGTGGTCTTTGCTGAGGCGACAACGGTGCTGTTGCCGTTTCAAAGTCTTCACAGGTCAATGGAATCAGCATTGGATCAGGGGAGCACACTGTTTCGGCGGTAGGAGCCTCAATTGATGTGCGTGTCGCGTTACTAATGATGTAAAAGTGGAAATCAAAATGAGGAAGACCATAAATGGCTGGCGGTGGATGACCAACTGGGTTCCAGTTGATCACTGCATGTTGGAATGGGTGGTTTTGACCAGTGTCTGGAAAAAAGAGCAGGTGTTCATGCCCACAGCAAGGCCAGACGACATTTCCACCCGAATCCAAAACATCCCATTTGCCATCACTTACCGCTGTCGGTAAGCCACTGAGCGCTATCCCGCCAAACTCAACACCGACTTCTAATGGTTTCCCATTGCCTGCAGACTTCACGAAAGTCCGTATGGACCCATTACCCATCGTCACTGGATCGCCATAGCTAACGCTTGCTGACGACACCGCAAACACAGGCATAGTCACCAGCCCTACAACAAGCAAGGTACCAATCATCAAAAGCTTACTACTCAATCGTCTAAACATAAAACTTCGACTCTCCATATTGCTAAACACAAGGCAACTAAAACGAGTATATAGACTACCTTGATGATAAATCAACTAGATAAGTTTACAATATAGTTATTCAGTCTACAAATTACTTAAGGAGTGTGGAAGCTTTTAATGCATTCAGATGGATATACTCTAATCAAGATGATCATGTACACAAGAGTCTTACTCAACCGGCTATGACGATAACATCCATCAGACTGGCAATTGTCCCAATGACGCCGATGTGCTCATAATTGTGGGTCAGTCCGAGATGCATCAGGCATTCTCCCTTGGTCCAATTTTGATAGACCATTTCCATCCCGGGTAGATCTGGGTTGGCATATCCTTCATCAACAGCCACTGAAAGGCGATGGGCCTCATCCAGAACCTCATCAAGCATGGTCGCGGTCAGAGTGGGCAAAATCTCCAGCGTCCGTTGATGAACGGCGTCATTGTAGCCCTTCAACGCGTCCAGATCGATCTGCTGCGTTAACGCGAACACCTCATCGTTATTCATGCCCATGCCCACGTGGCGGATCGTTAAATTGAGCTTTGCGTTCCAATCCCCATCATCCAGAACCTCGGTTCCGTCTGTCACAAAACGGTTTAATCCCGCATCCTCAGCTCGGGTCATGTGCCACAGATTCCACGCAACCGTGTTCATACATGGATGGGGCTGGTGCCGTATCTGCTCGTGCGTGAGCTTCTCCCAGATGTTGGGAATAAAGAAATCGTATAGCGTGCTGTAGCGGGTCACGAAGAAATCTTGTATGTCCATCTGTCGCTCCTTTGGAAGAGTTGCAGGGTTGCAAAATGGCAGGTTCGACTACTGTTTTGCTATGGAATGACGATTAAATAATTCATCGATGTCATTCTCGAGTGAAACGAAGAATCTTCGATGCGTTATTTAATTCCGAACCCTACGTTCGCTAGAGAAGTGCTAAGAAATTAGGTCTACTGCTAATGCGTAATCAATCGCCTGCTCTTGGGTCATCGTCCGCCCTTCGGTCCATGCTGCTGTGAAGGTTGCTTCATCGAGTTGCTCCGTCAAGCTGGCTATTTGACGTTCATATTCGGGCTGGTCGACTAAATCGATGACAGAGCCGATCGACTCACGCAAGGCTTCCGCGGTCCCAAAGAGCCGCGCGGCATGTTGAAAGTCCTCAGCTCGTTGAGGGGTCTGTTGTCGCCCTCTGGTCAGCGCAATTTCTGCTAGTTTTTCCAAGCACCAGGCGATGCCACCTGCCCTGTCATTGACCTCGCGACGTAGCGTCAAGCTCTCTCTCAGTAGCGTCACAGCTTGCGTCAAATCACCGCGCCGCAGGGCGACCCAGCCTAAAGTTCCAAGTGAGGCGGCCACACGCCAATTTGCGCCCAACTCGCGACTGAGCGCCACACTCTCTTCCAGCAGCGCAATGGCTTGCTCATCGTCATCCTGACGCAGTGCTATCTCTCCCAGTCCAGCAAGAACATAAGTCAACCCATTCTTGTGGCCAAGGCGACAGTATATTGGTACGACTTCTTCGAAGGAACGAGTTGCCTGCTCGTAGCGGCCCTGCCGCACCGCACACCACCCCAGATGAAAGAGCGCGCCAGCAATACCTTGCTCGTCTTGCAACGCACGCATAATACTCAGAGCCTCTTCCAGCAGAGAATACGCCGTTGCGAAGTTGCCCATCTCCACCTGTGTAAATGAGAGCGTGACAAGCACACGAGCGAGACCGTACTGGCCATCCGGGCCAAGTTCTCGATAAATAGATAGACTCTCTTGCAGCAGTGCCTGAGCTTCCGCATAGTCGCCTTGTTCAGAGGCTAGGCGTCCAGCCTCGAAGAGAGTCTTAGCTCGCGCCTCTGTTCGGTGAGAAGCGGAAGGTCTGGCGAGCGCCAGTGCTAATTGCTCCCGCCCTTCGCTCATATAGCTGCGCCCCTTCCAAAACAACGCTAGCGAGCTGGTCAGACGCAAACCAAATTCGGCTGTGCTTTTCTCATTGCGGCTCCACGCCAACGCCGCCCGCAGATTATCGTGTTCTGCCTCCAGCCGCTTCAGCCAAGTTGCTTGGTCTGAACCTTCCAGTTGTGGCTCGGCTTCCTCTGCCAACCCGAGAAAGAATGTCAGATGATGGTCTTGGATCTGTTCCATCTCCTCAGACTCCACCAATTTCTCAGCACCGTATTGCCGCAGCAACTCGTGGATGTGATAGCGGCTGGTGTCATCAGGGTGTATCAATGACTTATTGACCAAGGTCATGAGCGCGTGAAGAGTTGCCCCAGCGATACTTTCAGCAGCGGGGCGGGTGAACCCACCGCGAAAGACAGACAGCTTTTTGATCATTTGTCAGTAGTCGCCAGGAGTGTTCAAAGACGGCCCGCAGGCTACGGTGTCGCTCGGGCACGTTGCGCATGGAGGAAGTCAGAAAATCGAGACTCTGCTCAATCTCAGCCGCAATTTCTCGACACGACATCAAGGTGATCCAACTGGCCGCCAGCTCCAGCCCCAACGGCATCCCGTCAACCATTTGACAAATGCGGACCAGAGAGGGCCGCTCTTCTTCAGTCAGAATAAAACCAGACTTAGCTCGTCGCGCACGCTGAAGGAAGAGTTGTAAGGCGCTGTAATTCTCGAGACTTTCCAACTCACTAGTGTCAAACTGCTCGATCTGCGAAGACGGAAAGGCCATCCCCTGTACCTCATATCCCCATTCTTCCTGCAAATTTAGCCGTTCGCGTGACGTCACCAGCAGCTTGGCATGTGGGGCCTCGCTCAACATTTCTGCGAGCAGATCGACCCCGTCGAGGAGATGTTCAAAATTGTCAACGACCAAGAGCAACGATTTATCACGAAGGTGATTCAGCAGTTGTGCTTTGGGTTCCGTTTCGCCGCGGAAGGTGAGGTCGATGGCTTCAGCAATCGTTGAAACAATGAATTCGACCTCGTTCACCGGTGCCAGGGGAGCAAAGTAGACTCCGTGGGGAAATACACTAAGCACGGTGGCCGCTGTCTCTAATGCCAGGCGCGTCTTCCCGGCACCGCCCGGACCAATCAGCGTTAAGAGGCGACAATCAGATTCATTGAGGACAAGCTGCTTGATCTCAGCCAATTCTCGCTCACGCCCGATGAAGGTGGTTGGTTGGATTGGTAGATTGTTGGCTGCGCTGGGGGCATCGTGTTGGTTAACGCTGGGGCGTTGAGTGGACTCATGCTCTGCCACAATCTCAGCTACAACCTCGCCCAACGATTTGGCTTTACCCCGCTCCTGGGCTGCTGTCACTATAGCTGAAGGCAACTTGGTCGTCAGAGCAGTTAGTAAATGGTTTGCCCTATCTTTATGAATTTGTTCTGTTGATGGATGGTTCATCACCAGGGTTAAAAGCTCAACTGCTCGCTTTCTATGATCATTAATGAAAGCCTCTTTATTATCTGCAGCGTCACCTATCGCAACAGGATCGCTTTCAGATATAAGGAGTGAGGCCCAACGGACCAAGGTCTCTATTTTTTTCCAATTGCTCTCATTGTCTCCAAACTTCAAGGCTTCAAGCAGATATTTTTGGGCGGAGAGGTAATCCCCTAGGCCACGGGCAGCATCTCCGAGATTGTTGAGAACTTCAATTGCAGTGTTTTCCGCGCCGATCTTCTTGGAGATTGCCAAAGCTTCCTGGCTATACTGTTGGGATTCTTGATACATTTCCATATCATTGGCAACCCGACCCAGTAGTTGGAGCTGGATCATAACTTCGAATTGATAGCCCGTCTCGCGACAAATCGCCAGGCTTTCTTCAAGGAGTAACTTGGCCTCAGTAAGTTTCTCGCCGCCAAAGCCATGGGCAATCAGGCCAAGGTCACTGAGCGCCTTGGCAATGCCAAAGCGGTTCCCAATTTCTTTGAAAATAGTCAGGCTTTCGCGGCAATGTTGTGCTGCCTCCTGATATCGCCCCATTTGCCAAAGGACCACACCTAGCCTATCCAGTGTATAAGCCATGCCGTCTTGATGTCCCAAGGCTCTATACAGAGCGAGACTCTCCTGAAGATTCTGTTTGGCATCTCTGTAATTACCTAGATGCGCAGGTACCCAGCCCAAGCCATATCGGGCGTATGCTGCTCCTGCTTGGTGTCCACAAGTTGTACTGATACTCAGGCTCTGTTGATAGAGTTTGATTGCTTTAGTAAACTCGTTTTGGTCTCGAGCAATATCTCCCAGATAATTGAGGGCAAAAACGCTATCTGACTGGAGCTCAAGGCGATCGGCTAAATCCAAACTCCTTTGCAACAGCTCCTTAGCCTGTTCGTAGCGGCTTAAGGTAGAACAAAACGCCCCTTGCCGTCCCAGGAGTTTTGCCAAAATGGCTTCTGATTTTGGGTCCGGGGTCAACGTTTGTAGACAGGAGACCGCGTGGTTGAAGGCTTCGGCCCCCTCGTGAAAGCGGCTGCGGATCCAGTAGAACTGGTAAAGACTTTTCAGGGCGCGGTCGATCTTATCTACTTGACCTTGCTCAACAGCCCAACTCCAGGCGGCTCGGACATTTTCAAGCTCGGCCTTGATCTCGTCTAGAATGGTTTTCTGCTGATTCCCAATGATCGTTTTCTCCCTCTCTTGGAGAAATGTAGTGAAATATTCGCAGTGACGATCTTGCGTTGCGTCTTGCTCTTGCAGACCTTCAGCCAGTTTTTCCGCGGCAAATTGTCGCAACAATTCATGCAACTCGTAACGTCCCTCGGATGTCAAATTCACCAAGGATTTTTCTACCAAACTCGCCAACACCGTTAGCTGTATAGGCAAGCCGTTATGGGGAATGACAACCTGCTCAGCCGCTTCGGCTCGGAAGCCACTGCGAAAGATGGTCAACTGCTTGAGTATATCCTGTTCGACCTCGGACAACAATTGCCAGGAAGAGACAAAGACGGCCCGCATACTGCGGTGGCGTTCAGGGAGGTCGCGCATGGTGGTGGTCAGAAAGTCGAGATTTCGCTCAATTTCCTGACAAACGCGTTCACAGGGCAGCGACTTCAGCCAGGCGGTGGCCAACTCGATGCCGAGAGGCATCCCGCCGACCAAATGGCAAATGCGCAGGACGGACTGCTGCTGCGTCTCAAGCGAGAAGTCTGGGCGGACTCGTCGGGCACATTGGACAAAAAGCTGAACCGCGCTGTAATTGGTTAACTCTGCTTCCAAATCGTCGATTTCAACCACCTCATCCTTGGGAAAATCCAAGTTGTTCACCGGCTGAAACCATTCTGACTGCACGTTGAGCGCCTCGCGTGACGTAACTAACATCTTCAGCCCTGGTGCTGCAGCGAGCATGTCGGTTATGAGGTCAGCGCCATCCAGTAGATGTTCAAAGTTATCCAGAACCAGCAACAGCTTCTTTTCTCGCAAATAGTCCAGAAGTTGCACTCGTCGGTCTACATCATCGTAGAAGGTAAAATTGAGCGCATCCGCAATCGTGGGAACGAGTAGGTCGGGTGAATTGATCGGTGCCAGTGCAACAAAGTGGATGCCATTGAGAAACGTGACTGCGTCTGGCGAGGCATTTGCAATGTCTTGCGCTAACTGAATAGCCAGTCGCGTTTTGCCGATACCGCCGGGTCCGGCAAGGGTGATTAGACGGCATGCCAGATCTTGGAGAGTATCCAAGAGTTGTAGACGCTCTTCTGTCCGTCCGATGAAGGGTGTAGGGTGAGAGGGAAGATTGTGGACAACACCGCGAGATACCCCCCCTATCCTGAAGTGCGGCACCTTAAACTTGGAGATGTTTAGTGGTTCAGTGGACAGACCAACTGTTGGTTGAGTCGTTTCCGCGGGGTGGTTCAAAATTAGGTTTACACTTTTGATATATAGACAAAAATCTATATGAGACCGTTTTCTCTCTGAGAACCGGCGAAATCAGAGAATATAAACGTTCTTTCTGTTTCTAAAAGTGTAAACCTATCTATCCAGCTAAAATGAACCACCCCGTTTCCGCTTCTGCCAACTCGGTGAGCAGTGCCTCTGCGATGACTGGCAGGTCACTGACTTTCCCACGTTGTTGCGACGCCACAAATTCATGAGCTGGCAATTCTGCTTTAAAGGCGACCAGCAAATCTTTTGTTCTAGCACGGGTCGCTGCATGAGTAGCGGCATGGTGCTGGCCAAGGCTGCACAGTTCCACGGCTCGTCCAAGCTCTCCTTCTTTGGCAAAAAATTCCGCTATGCCAACCAAGGTCTCCAAGACAGATGGAAATACCTCAAGCTGTAAGCTTGTTTTCAAGGCTTCATAGAAGTGTTGCCTAGCCTCGAGGTAATTCCCCAATCTTTGCGCGACGACACCCAGATCGCAGCGGGCGCTTGCAGCTTCTGGCTCTAGGCCGCTTTTCTGGAAATGGGTCAAGCTTTCTTGATGCTGTCGATATGCTTCAGCATAATTCTTAAAACCGCTGGCGACTTGACCCAAGCCTTTTAGCGAACGTGCAATTGAACCCTGACGGCTATTTTTTTGAGCAAGTCTCAGGCTTTCTTGATAGTGTTGTTTGGCTGTTTTATAGTCCTCCAATGTATAAGCGATATTGGCCAAGCCGATAAGGTGTGTATGCCAGAAGGTCGGTGTGGCCGCCTCTTGCGCCATTGCCAGACCTTCTTGATAGCATTGTTTTGCCTCCGCATATTCTCCTAGGGCATAGTTGGCGTTACCCAAAACCTCAAGAGCGAGCCACGTCATCTGAGGCGTCTTGCCTTGTCTGGCAAGAGCCAAGCTGGTCTGCGCTTGTTGTTTTGCCTCGTCGTACGCCCCCAAGGCGCAGGCGATTTTACTCTTTTCAGCCAGCATCCATGCTTCTCCCCACCGATCACCGATCTGGCTAAAATGCGTATAGGATTCATGCTGGAATTGATTTATTTGCTGATAGTCCCTCCTGGCATTGGCGTTCATACTCAGTCCGCCAAGGGCCATCGCCATGCCCCAGCGGTTCCCGAACTTTCTGGCAAGTTTCAGACTTTCTTCAAACCATTGTTTTGCCTGGTCGGTCATTCCCTGATGTTCATACATATTGCCTAATACATAATAAGAGAAGATCGTATCCTTTTGAGAACCTAGTCGATCAAAGATGGTTAGACTTTCTTGAACGAGTTCTCGTGCCTGTTCATATTGACCTAAACACATATATGTGTGTCCCTGTCTAGCAAGCAGTCGCCCCAAGATAACACCCTGTACACTTATCGCTTCATCGGTTCTCAATACAGGAATGGCCTCTCCAAGAGCGTTTGTTCCCTGTAAATACCAGCCTCGCTCTGCGTGGAAACGGTACAGACTTTCCATGGATTTCGCAATGGAATCGAGATCCTTGCGCTCAATAGCGTAGGTCCAGGACATGCGTACATTCTCAATCTCCGCTTCCATCTCCTCCATGAATTCCAACTGTCGTGGCCCTTTTGAATCGTGTCGCCGCTGATACAGGAATTCAGCATAATAACGAGAGTGCAAATCTCGGCTTTGCACCATTTCCCCAACTGAAGCCCCGAGGCGCTCTTGAGCATATTGCCTGAGTAACTCATGAAACTCATACCGACCTAATGGGTTCACGCGCAGCAGCGACTTGTCGACCAGCGACGACAGCGTGAGCAAAGATGCACCCGCCACCTGTTCCGCGGCGGTTTGCCTGAATCCGCCGCGAAATACCGATAGTTTCTTGAGTACACGACGTTCTGTTTCGTTAAGAAGCTGCCAGGATTGCTCGAACACGGCTCGTATACTTCGATGCCGATTGGGAATGTTCCTCACATTGGTCGCCAGAAAATCCAAGGTTCGTTCAATTTCGCGCACAATCTGTTCGCAGGGTAGGGTTTTGAGCCACGCCGCTGCCAGTTCGATCCCTAATGGCATCCCCTCAACCAATTGACAAATACGGATCATGCAGGCTTGCCCAAGGTGTGGCGAAAAATCTGCCTGTACCTGTCGGGCGCGTTCGGTGAAGAGTTGTAGCGCAGCGTACACATCAATCTCTTCGACTTGTTGGTTGATATCAGGGTAGTGCATTCCTTTGACCTGCCACAGCCACTCCTCCTGCAGATTTAACGCTTCCCTAGATGTGACCAGCAGCTTGACCTGCGGTGCTGAGGAAAGGATCGGAACTAACAGCTCTGCGGCGTCCAGGAGATGTTCGAAATTGTCGAGTACCAGCAACATCTGTTTGTCGGTTAAGTAATCAACTAACTGGGCTTCGGGTTTGTCTTGGCTGTAGAAATAGAAGCCAATAGTCTCCGCAACCGCCGAGGGGAGAAGAGCGCTTGAATCAATTGGCTGCAGTGCCACAAAGTAGATTCCATGCCTGAAGTTGCTGAATTTTTGAGCAGCCGTCTCGATAGCGAGTCTTGTCTTGCCGATGCCGCCGGGGCCAACCAGCGTCAACAGACGACAAGCTGGATCTTGCAAGCGCTCCAGAATCTGCAGACATTCCTGTTCCCGACCAATGAAGGGGGTGGGCTGGGGCGGTAAATTGCTCCGCGGCAAGTTGTGGTGATTTGAAACCGGCTTGTCAGCCTCGACTTCCCAGTCTGGTTGGGAAAGTTCTTCGATGAATTGACGCGTTGTCTCCCACAAATCAAGTGCTTGTCCTCGAGCTTTGGCCGTTATTACGATTTCGGCAGTTAAGTTAACGGTTAATTCAGCCAATTGCTGATGGGCTTTCTCTTTGGTCTCGAAAGTACTGGCGGAGTGATACTTGGCCAGGGACAGGAGTTCGATCCCTAGTTCCACCTTCCCCGCCAGAGCCAGAAGTTTTGCGATACCGACGAAGACATCCAATGCAATCGGTGCAAGCTTTTGCTCTGCTGCTAGTTCAAGCGCCTGACCGAAATAGTGACGAGCTTCTGTCTGTAGCGTCCCGTCCAGGGCAACCATCAAATGTCCCATATGGGACAACGCAGCGGCCAAATCTCTCTCATTCTCGGTCTGTTTTAAGATAGATAAGGACTCTTGCAGGAGCTGTTCCGCTAGACGATATTCGCCGCGATCATATGCTAAACAGCCCAGATTACTAAGGCTACTTGCAACCTCGGATTGGTCTCCATCGGCTTTTGATTGCTCTACGCTTTGGTCAAGGAGCCGCTCTGCCGCTTCAAAATCACCTTGCATGCGCATGACCAAGCCAAGAGCAATCATAGTCGTTGGACTGCGACGACCAATCTCCTGATTGACGGCTAAACACTTTTCAAGCTGTTGTGCGGCCAATACATAATCGCCCTGGGCCCATAGCCAGCCCGCTAAGTGTCCGCAGCCCATCGGCTAGGCCAAGTTGATTGTTAAACTGTTGCTTGATTTGAATATGTTCATCCAAAAGCCTTTTGACTTGCGCATACTCACCACGAGCAATAGCAATCCAAGCCAAATTTTCATTGACGGAAGCGAGTGCATCGAGATTGCCGATCTTTCTGCATATGGGCAAACTCGCTTGCAAATGCTGTTCTGCCTCTTCAAGTTGTCCCCCCCATTGATCAGACGTTCCCAACAACTTCAAACATTCTGACACCCCCCAAAGGTCACCGATTTCGGAAAAGCTCTCTAAACTCTCTTGCCCAAGTCGTTTTGCTTCTAAGAACTGACTCCGGAAATAAAAGGTGAATCCCACATAATAGAGCGTTGTAGCCTCTATCTGCT
The DNA here is from genome assembly GCA_019217005.1 of Chloroflexi bacterium TSY. The sequence goes on along the minus strand of JAHBNG010000034.1, from coordinate 115,435 downwards.
GATCAGAATGCTCGGCTTGGCGCATTTGCAATAGACCCTGTTCGGCAAGTTTCCGACCTTCTTCTCGCTTTCCGCGTCGGGCATACAAATATCCGAGTCCTGCAAGCAAGAATCCTACAAGATCTTTATGCTCTTCGGTGCGGACATCACGCGAAGACCCGTCCGCGTCTACAGTGAAGGCTGAAACTGCCTTCTGTAATGCAGTTTCAGCTTCGTACAGCGCCCCGCGATATTGACCCCAAAACCAAAAGCATTCTGCGGATTTCTTAAGCGCCGTTGCATCTTTACGTGTAATAGCCCAGTTCCAGGCGGCATATACGTTGTCGAAATCAGCAGCGATTTTCGAGATGGCTTCTTCTTGTCGACCTTCTTTTATATCTTTGGTTCTTTACTTTCTGGTAAAGGCTTGAGTGACAAAGGGCAAACCGAAAGGGGCGGAAAAAAGAATCCACCCTGAAAAAACGGGATAAAATGTAAAAATAGTGCTCGGCTAGTTTAAGCAGCGGCATTGAGGCGGCGATGAGCGAGAACGCCTTTAGGTAAATGGTGTGAAACCGGGGGTGGTTCAGAATTAGGTTTACACTTTTGATACATAGACAAAAATCTATATGAGGTCATTTTCTGCCTGAGCATGGCTCAAATTAGAAAATATAAACATCTTTTCTCTTTGCAAAAATGGGGGTGGTTCAAAATTAGGTTTACACTTTTGATATATAGACAAAAATCTATATGAGACCGTTTTCTCTCTGAGAACCGGCGAAATCAGAGAATATAAACGTTCTTTCTGTTTCTAAAAGTGGGGGTGGTTCAGAATTAGGTTTACACTTTTGATACATAGACAAAAATCTATATGAGGTCATTTTCTGCCTGAGCATGGCTCAAATTAGAAAATATAAACATCTTTTCTCTTTGCAAAAATGTAAACCTAATTGTCCGCCTAAAATGAACCACCCCTAAAAGTGTAAACCTATCTATCCAGCTAAAATGAACCACCCCCAAAAATGTAAACCTAATTGTCCGCCTAAAATGAACCACCCCTGAAACCGAGGCCTTTTTCCGAAAGTCAGGGTCGAGTTGGTCAGGAGTTGGAAAAAGAGCACTCGAGAGAACACGGCGCAGCCTGCCGGGAGTGGATTGAGGCTCTCGATCCCAGTAGCCAGTCGGTATGGGAGGAAGAGAAGCGGCTAAATGGGAAAGAAGATTGCCAGCAAGCAGCCCCAGTTCAGGTAAGCGGAAACAAGCCTCATCGGCATGAACAAATTGACGATGTAAGCCAATCATCTGCTTGGAAGCCAAGGGGGGATGTTCAACAGGCCAGCGTTCCAGGAGACAAGATAAATGGTTTCAGGCTGCAAAGTCATAACGGTCGCCAAAACCAAAGGTGTGTTGTAGGCCGGATCCTGAATGACGTAAATCGAGTAGGTACGGTTGGCTGTATCGACCTTGGTTGTTCTGGGGACGAGATTGTGCCATGCTTGATAGCAAATCAGGCGACCACTATAGAGAAAGCGACCAGACGAGTCCGGAGTTGTAGCCTCGAGTCGCTTTCCCTGCGAGAGAGCGGACGCACAATATCACCATATTCAGGTGGTCTGCCTTTTCTTTGCGTTTGGGGAACTCATTGCGGCGCACTGTGCAGTTAATGGCTTCCCGCAGGACAAATCGGTCTATGCCGCTTTCTAGCATTTCTCTGATTGTAAACCCGGCATCGACCACCGCCACTTCGTCTGACTCCAGTGATTTCTTCGTCTCTGTCAGCAGCTTTTCCGAAACTCACTTTCCTTTGTTCCAACCGTGCATCTCATGATTGCCTTGAGCAGTGGCACTCGCTTCCCGCCTATCTCCCCGAGCTTATCATCACTCCAAAGATGAGCGCGTTGAGTTATAGAGTCGGTTCACTTTCCTTGCAGCTTCGGTCGCCAGAACCCTGTGATATCTATGCTTTTCACTCGGTACTCTTCTAACTTTTTTGCCTCCCATTCCCTTTCCACTTCTTCTTGCCACGACCCCAGCAGACTTGTGATATCCCATGATCCATATCGAAAGCTCCACCAGCTTCGCCGGAGCTCCTCATCTTCAAACCCGCTTTCTTTCAATGCGCTATGGATTGCTCCTCGACTTTTCAGAAACGACCCATTCAGCATTGCCCACATCAGACGCATTACATTTACGTTTGTTCCCATCGGCGTTACTTGCAATACATTCATCAGTACTGCTATAGTTATTTCTGGCGCGGTTAGCATTCCTTCCTCCTTTTTGGGTTCTCTACCTTTAGGATGAACTGCTAACCGCTTTTTGTCACATTTCTCACCTCATCTCTTTTCTTTTACCAGAAAGTAAAGTCCAAGCACTAATGGCTTTGACAGACGATCCGCTTTACGATGCAGGCACAAATATGGTCATTTATCGAGGAAATCCAGCTGCCAAGTTGATGGTGATCGGAGAAGCGCCAGGACCACAAGAAAACCGACAAGGGAAACCATTTGTGGGACCATCAGGTAAGCTTCTCGATCAAATTCTGGAATCTGTTGGGTTTGATTCCGAACGAGATGTCTTTGTGACGAACTCGGTTTATCGAATGCCACCAGGGGTTGATGGTCGTTCAGTCCGCAAGCCCAATGCTGATGAGATTGCCTACTACAAGCCCTATCTTATGCAGATTATTCGGCTGATTGATCCGAAAATCATGCTATTGACAGGCGCTGTTTCAATGCAATCAGTGCTGAACGAAAACAAAATTGGAATTACTAAGATGCGTGGGCAATGGCACGAAATTGACGGTCGTTGGGTCATGCCGATCTTCCATCCCGCCTATCTTTTGCGCAATCCATCAAAACAGCCCGGATCGCCAAAATCTCTCATGTGGCAAGATATACAAGAAGTGCGTCAGAAATTTGATGAATTGATGGGGCTGTCGTAGTCGCAGTAGTTTGTCAGATGGTTTTTTGGCAAGAACGGGCGTTTCAAAGTAAACTAAGGAAACTCAAGACCCATCCATACATTCCATATCCAAGATTTGGGAGATGAGCACCCCAATTATTCAACAACAGAAGGAAGTGATGTCATGACTATGCATGATAGACGTCGATTTTCCCTATTGATCCCCCTGTTGGTTGCGATCCTTGTTTTGTCTGGCTGTGCTCCACGCGTTGGAGCTGGTACCGTTGTCGATTCATCCGATGACGATGTGGCATATCTAGATATGGCCGCTTTTCTTGTCGAATATGACGAAACTGGCGAAGCCAGCCTCTTTGGGACACCCGTTTCTGAGTTAGGTGATATACTTGGCACAGATCTTTCATCTCTCTCTCTTTCGGAAGAGACAATCCAGACAATGTTGGACAACAATATCCAACATATCCAAATCGATAAGCATCCTGGTGGACTGCGTATCTATATGAACGGAAATGCACTCCCTTCTTTGATTTGGGATGAACAATCGATCGACGCACTTGCTCAAACATTGGATCTATTTGGCACAGATGCAAGTATGTTGACCGGGCTGTTGCCAATCATCACAAACTTAGGCGTTGGAATCACGCTCAAGATGCCTGTTAGAGCGGGGCAATCCGAAATTGCTCTCAGACCAAGCGACCGAGCCATCTTGGATGTAAACAAAGCCAAATCGCTCTTTGATGCAGCACGCAACACGCAACCAACTCTCGCACCAATGTTGGTCTATGACACGTCTGGTAAGTTCGAGATTCAAGGCATTGCGCAGTTTATGCTCGGCATGATTCCAATTCCTTGGGATCAGCTTGAGCAACCACCCGAGACAATCGAGAGTTTAATGGAACAAGGAATTGAGAGCGTCAATATCGCAATTGTTGGCAATGGTCTCTTGTTGACAATCAATGGCAATACGCTCCCCTTTATTCAATGGAACAACAGTCGAGAGCTGTCTGCTATGTTACAGATGGTCGGCATTATGTTGGAAGGCGATGACGATAGTGGTGGTACAGATATGGGTGCCATGCTTGGCATGATGCAACCCATTTTTGGTATTCCCGGATTAAATTTTGGCGTGACCATACCAGCGGCTTCTGAATAGGAAGAGGCCAAGACTAAGGCTAAGGAAGAAGGAAGCTTGACGATGGGTCCTTCTTCCTTAAAGTGACACCCCTTAAACTTTAGACAATTAGATTCGGTGGTATAGCACAAATTGTGTAAATTGCCGATCTCTGTCAGAGAGAAATTGAATTTGCCCACAATTTGGCATACTACCTGGGATTCTTTTCTGTCGAGAGACGATTGTTCGAAGTTAAGGGGTGTGGCTACTGGACTTTTCGAACGGCATTTCGTCTATCCTTAAACCTTAAGTACCCCATCGTACCCCTGTTGGAATTACATCAGTTGTCTCACCCCGTCGCATTGCCTCCGCTGTTTCCAAAATACCATAGAAATCGTACTTTGGGTCGTGTCCCAGCATATTCCGAATCTTGCTCAAGTCAAGCGTAAAATAGTTTTTGTAAGGTAAACGAGCCTCGACATATGGGATATTGTACCGTTCAGAAAGATAGGGGATGATTTCACTCCAATCAAAGATAGCAGGACCAGCAAGGGTAAATTCTTCACCTACCGCTGCATCTTTCTCCAATCCCAAGACCAATCCATCGACAATATCCCGCACGTCGGCAAATTGTTGTGAGTGTGGCACACCATTTGGATTCTTTGCCAGTAAAAGCTTCTCTTCATCACTTCGAAGTGCCAGAAGCTCGTCCAATATCTCCTGTTCTGTTGCATCCGCGGTTGTATATTGTTCCCACTGCTTGATTGCCGTGTTCAGGAAGAAACGTCGCGGCAGCCCTTCTTCATCTAGAAATTCGCTCGGCTCGATTACGGTTGAAAAGCGAAAAACAGTGGTAGGAACATCATATTGAAGATGATAGGTCATACACAGTTCTTCACCGATCCATTTCGTAAGAAAATAGGGCATGTGATGGCGTTTGGCAACCATCTCCTCGGTGATCGGTTTTTCGAAATATCGTCCATGTTCGCCCAGCTTCCAGTAAACAGCTTCGGTACATGCATAGACCAATCGGTGCAGTTTGGGCAACCCTTCGCGGATACACTCAAGAATATTAAGCGTGCCCATTGCATTGATATCCAGATATTGACGATTGTCGAATGGACCGCCGAAAGCTGCGGCCAGGTGAACGATCGCATCGACGCCCTCCGTTGCCCGTTTAACATCATCAAAATTGCGCAAGTCACCTTTCACAGTTTCGACATTTTCAAACCCATCTAGCTTATTGGCACGACTCGCATCACCAAGATACACAAAACTGCGGATTCGATGTCCTTTTGCCAAAAGCTGTTGTGCAAGATTTGCACCAATCCGACCAGTACCACCAGTAATCAAAATTTTCATCAGTCCTTCACCTCTGCTCGCGTCTGCTCTAACAACCCTTGCACCTTCACTGGTCGCCCCGACCGACTACTTTCAATTGCAGCAAAAATGAGTGCCACTGACTGTAAATTGTCCTCGATATTGGTTTCCATCATGGGACCACCATCCAACCAGTGCACAAATTGCTCCACGAGCCAAGTGTTCATCCATTTGGGTTGTTCCAACGGCGGAATCTCTATACCTTCCCCTTCGCGTTTGTAGATACGCCCGCCTTCGTATGGATGTCGTTCGACACGCCGACGATCCATAATCAACGTCGCATGTTCGCATTCCGCGCGTACATACTCTTGAGCCCAGCCATTGAGTCCGACAGAGTTGGTTTTGGCTCCTTCGTAGAAAGCGCGTACACCATTTTCAAAGTGCATCGTCACGAGTCCTTGGGAATCACCGCCATATTCGCCCCATGTGGGATTCCATGTCTGCGCATAGAGGGTATCACACTTTGCACCGGCCAAATCGGCTAGAATATCCAGATGATGCACAGATCCTTCGATCATCAATGCATCCTCCATCGTGTGGCGAAAATGAGCACCCCAATCTCCAAAGTTCCGCATGTTGCAGGTAAATCGAGAAACAAGATAGTCGATGGTCCCGTTACGACCCGAGCGCAACTCTCGTCGCAGCGTCGTCTTGTCCTGATCAAAGCGATGACTCATCGTCACGCCCATCTTCTTACCCGCCACCTTGACCTTTTCAGCAATACGCACAGATGCTTCAAGGGTGTCGGCAATTGGTTTTTCAGAGAGGATATGCAGATCGTGGGCCAAAGCCGCGTCGACCACCGATTCGTGGTAAGCCGGCGGCGTTACCACCGTACAAAAGTCAGCAGGATTTTCGGCAAAGGCTTGGTTGATGTCTGTATAACACTTCTCTGGCGGCAGACCCAGATGCTCCTGGGCGTTGACTAGAGCCTCTTCATTTACATCAACTGCTGCCACAACTTCGATCAACCCATCTTCAATATTGGGCGGCAAAAATCTTGCGCACCAGCCACGACCTTGGCCACCAGTACCTACTTGGATACATTTATATGTCATAATTGATTCCCACTTAGTGCTTATCCGAAAAGTTCTGTGCCGAAGCATTCAGCTAGCGAAGCTGGTTGGACTCACAACCACTGTTCGGATAGGTTCTTATATGAATTGATTAGGGAGTGTGTCCCAAAGTATCAGTAGATCCAAATTTCAGGTTTAGAGAGAGAATTCTGGCTAAACAGTTGACATAAATACAAATTTGCCGGTCGATATCTAGTTTTTGCGTTAGATTTGGGCGATTTTCAGATATGAAATAGGTTGTTTTCTGTAACCGAAATCTGAATAAATGACTCCAAAATCCCTGCAATCTCGACTGAAAATAGCCAAAAACGCCAAATTTGGATCTACTGAGTATGTAAATGCGGCGGTTCTCTGACTAAGTAGTGTTCATTTACACACTTTGTGGTACACATTCTTTGATATTATATTAAGATTATATCTGGATATATCAGCCCTTGATGCCGGTCAAAGAGATGCCTCGGACAAAGTAACGTTGTAGCAACAAAAAAATCAGCAGAACGGGCAAAGTGACCACAACCGAGCCCGCCATCAATCGGGGCCAACTGGTATACCACTGACGTTGTACGAGGGCCGCGCCCAATTGGACTGTAAAGAGATGCTTACGGTCCAGAAAGATGAATGGCCCGAAGAAATTATTCCAGGAAGCCATAAAGGCGAAAACGCCCAAAGTGGCTAGGGCAGGCTTCATGAGAGGTAAAGCAATGCGCCAATAGATGCCAAAGGAACTGCAGCCATCGATCCGTGCGGCATCCTCCAATTCGACGGGCAGCGAAAACATAAATTGGCGGAGCAGAAATGTGCCATAGGCAGAGCTGAGCATGGCTGGTACGATCAGAGGGAGATGGGTGTTGACCCAATTGATGCGGTGCATGATAATGTAGAGCGGGATAACCGTGACCGCATAGGGAACCATCATGGTCGACAGAACGATGACAAAGAGAACGTTCTTACCGGGAAAATCGAGTCGGGCAAAGGCGAAGGCTGCGAGCGAAGAAGTAAAGAGCTGACCGCCTACGCTTAAGACCGCGATCTTGATACTATTATAGAAGAATAACCCAAAGGGTTGATCGAGGAAGAGATCGCTATAAGATTCTAGGGTCGGTTCAACCGGAATCCAGGTTGGCGGAAACTGGAATGCTTCGAATTCGGTCTTGAATGAGGTAGAGACCATCCACCAAAAAGGAGCCAAGGCTGCAAATGCAAGCACAACCAGCAAAACATGGACGACTGTACTCTCCAGTCTCTGATGTTGTTTGCGGCTCAACCCTCGATCGGAGTGCACCGAGCGTAACTGTGAAACTGTTTGCATCGTTTTTCTTGGTCATATAAGAACATTGAAAGGTCACTGACGCCCTGCAACCTTGCCACTCTGCAACTTTTCAACCCTTTTAATAATGTACCCACATTCTCGCCAGTCGCACCTGAATCATGGTGATTGTGAAGATGATCAGCGCCAGAATCCAGGCCATGGCCGACGCATACCCCATCTTGGAACTGCCGAAGGCCATCTGCCAGAGGTAATAGATATAGACATTGGTGGAGTTGACCGGCCCGCCTTGCGTCATGACATAAATCAAACCAAAGGTTTGGAATGTGCCAATCACGCTCATGACTAGGATGAAGAACATGGTGGGCGTCAGCAATGGAATAGTGATTTTGAAGAAGCGACTCAATGCACCCGCACCATCGATCGTGGCAGCCTCGTATAAATGATCGGGAATTCCCTGAAGTCCAGCCAGATAGAGGACCATATTGTATCCCAAACCCTGCCAAACCGTCACCATCGCCACTGCGGGCATTGCCCACGCGGGATCCACGAGCCAATTGGGGCCGTCAATGCCCACCCACGAGAGAGCATAGTTGATAAAGCCAAACTCTCCGTCATATAACCACCGGAACATCAGCCCCACAGCGACGACAGAGGTAACCAACGGTAAAAAGAAGGCAAGTCGGTAGAGGGACCTTAGTCTGATCGGTCGGTCTAACAAGGCAGCCAATAGCAAGGGAAACACCACCGAGGGCACGATGATCCACCCCGCATATCTAAACGTATTCTTCAAGACTGTCCAGAACAGCCGATCGCGATTGACCAGGCGCGTGTAGTTTTTCAGCCCAACCAGTTCGGCAGGACTGACCATATCCCACTTGTTGAAGCTCATGTAGAGCGAGGCAGCAATTGGGAGAAAGATGAACGCAACGATTCCAATGAGTAACGGTGCAACAAACAGATATCCCTCATATCGCTGCCAACGAATTCCCGATCTTTCCGTTTTTGGAACGGCGTGGCTCAAGGCCTGTGACTGTGCCATAATTGGTAGTTGGTTGCTAGTAGCTGGCTGTTGGTTGCTGGTTGTTGGCTGTTGGTTGCTGGTTGTCAATGTCATTAAGTTCGCAGTAGGCAGTGGGTCAATATTTGGTGAATCGATATTTGGTCATTGACTTACCGACCACTGAATACTTGCTACACGGAAACGTTTAACTGAATGCCATTGAGTTGGTGAGATATTACTAGCAGCCAGCAACCAATCACCAGCAACCACTTACTATTAAAACTGCCCCTCATCTGCGTCGGCGAGGATCTCTTCCATCAGAAGCTGTATCTCGTTGAGGGCTTCTTCAGCCGTCATTTGGCCAATGAATGCAGCCTCGAGGTTGGGAATGACGGCAGTGCCCAGCAATTCGTTGTGATTTACACCCAGGGAGTCGTTGGCCGCCAGATCCGAGTTAAATGCTGCATCCACAAAGACATCACCGCCGCGGGAAGCCATTTCCTCTGTCACAAACCCTTCGGGGCGACCGGCGGGGATCGAGAACCCGGTTGTTCCCAGTACGAGCGCGCCTTCGCCAATGGACATATGTTTGAGGAAGGCAAACGCCTCGTCTGGATATTCTGTGTCGGCGACAATTCCAAAGCCGGATGTCCACATCATGGTCGTCTTGGGTCCCCCTTCGGTGGCGAGCGGGTTGCGCACCACATGCCAGTCGATCTTGTCTGTATTCTTCAACAGATTGACAGTATCAATGGTGTGGCTCGCCCACATGGCGATTCGACCCGAGAGTTGGCGTGAGCTGGCGTCTTCGGTGGCCAACTGCTCTGGCGAGGGTGAAACTTCGCTACTTAGGATTGTATCCACTAGCCATTGTAGCGCTTCGATGTTTTTCGGATCATTGGCTGTTGGCGTTGTGAGATCCCAATGCCAGCGATCAAAGTAGCCAGGTCCTTCGTTGGCCCACATCCAATGTTCGTTGGCCCAGGGTCCCGTCTGTGTCATCCAACCGTAGACTTTTTGCTGACCCTCGCCAGATGTGAGCGCTTGGGCCTTCTCCAAGCAGTCGGCCCAGGTCCAACCGTCTTCTGGATAGTCGACACCGGCCTCATCGAAAAGACCTTTGTTGTAAATGACGGCATGGGTGACATAGTCCTTGGGGAGACCGTAGAGCTTGCCCTCGACTCGGTAAAGCTGGAGCAAAGCGGGCGAGACAGGATCATCGGCATAGTCTGGGTCTGCGTCCAGGAGTGGTTGCAGGTCGAGCAAAATATCCTTCTTGCTCCAGATTCTTGGCGGCCCGTAGGTAGCCACAATCGCGATGTCCGGTGGATCACCTGCCGCAATGCGAGCATTGATCTTTGCCAGCATCTCTGGCCACGAGCCAATCGTGGGGCTAATCAATAGATCCACATCTGGAGCGATATCTTTGAATTTTCCAAATGCCTCTGCGTGTACTTCGTCTGGATCGTATCCCAAATATTCTAACTGAATGCCTTCAGTCGCTGGAGAATCATCCGCAGAGACATCGGAGCCCGTCGGTGCCACAGTGGGCTGGCATGCCGCGAGAAGCGTGATGCCGCTCGCCGCACCGGCCAGTTGCAAAAAATGTCGTCTTCCCATTTTTCTACTGTTCATTTGGTTCCCCTTTGCGTTGTCCGTGTTAAGCTGAGTTCTTTAATTCATTTCAAATAAGTCAAGCGCTGCTTGCGCTCAATCTCCTCCTTAGACATCGTAGCAATCAGTTTTCCCCAAAATCTGGGTGGTGTTCTAGGCTGACCTGTGAACTCAAAACCCTCATCGACTAACTGCACGTGACTCTCCTCCAACCCTTCATAGCCAAGAGATTTACGCGCATCAACCATCTGCTGAGCAGCAGCTTTCGCTTTTTCATCAAAGAGTCCTGGCTGATCAGGATCTCATGTGGTTGACAGGGAAAAACGTTCTTTGCCATGGAGATCGAGCCAAATACGTTGAAAAAGAGAAGAGACATTGCGAATGCCATAGCATCGACGAGTGATGACCTTAATCTTGTTATTGAGACCTTCAACAAAACCACTGTTGATGCGTTGGTCAAAATAGTTGACAATGGATTGCCAGTGGTTGCGCAGGGTTTTGATAAAGCCATCAAAGTTATCAAGGGAGGAACGTTCAACTTTGCGAATCCAAGCCTCAAGGCGATGTTCAGCTTGGGCAACAGAGAGTTCCTGGTTGAAGATGGCGGTCAATTCTTCTCGAAAGGTATAGGCCTGATGAAGGGCTGGTGAATGAGCAAACAAACGTCTAAGCTCCTGCCGCTCTTCAGGATTGAGAGCCGAGTGATTTTTGCGTAAGATCCAGAGCATTCCTTTGCAATCTTGGTCATAAGTTTCAGGAGGCAGTTCTTTTTTCAAGCGTCTGAGTTCCTTTTTTCGGAGGTCGTCAAAGTCATCTCGATAGTTCTGAGCAACATGAAATCGGTCAACAACAGGAGATGCATTCACATCATCATTCTCATTGATAAATTCATCAATCGCATTGATATAGCCCTCCCACATGTCGGTGGTGCAATAGTTGATGGTGGGGCGTAGTCTCTCAGGAATCTCTTCTAGGAATGCCTTAACCGTCTTTTTTTTCGATCAGGGGAGAACTCCAAGAATCCGTACCTTGCCCTTGGGTTGACGAGCTGTAATGATCGCACTAAATTTCTTGCGCCGCCCCTTACTTCTGGAGATTTCGTCAATCCCCAACGTACCGATTTCGTCGATTTCATCCCAGTTGATTTTGGGCTCTATCAGACGGTTCAATGCGCCTACGACTGCATCGTACCCAACTTCTTCTTTGAGGCTTACATCTTCGATTGTACTGTTGATTAGTTGCATGACCAGGTATTCATCATACGCTTGTGTATGAGGACTTCTTTGTTCATACCAACTCACAATTTGAGTCGTTGTTGGGTCACAATGACACGACAAACATTGACCCCGTTTGGGCCGTATCAAGATGTAGGTCTCAAGCCCAAAAAACTGGGAGATGGCGCAAGCTAATTTCTTGACCATGGCCAAATGTACACGCAATCTCAACTCCGCATACACCACATGCTGTTGTTTTTTTTGGGTGCTTTCTACCCGAATCAATAAATGATTTTCAGACGTGATTTCGCTGCTTAACACTTCCACTTCTGGGATATCTAGCGGTACCGTTATTGATGAAGTCATTCTCGATGTCACCTTTTTCAATCGCTTCGTTTCGGATAACATCTTATTTTATATCATTTTATTTTCGACCGGTACCTCATGATCCGACTGACACAAGATATTTAGCTCGCACTATCCATTCATGGCCGGCTTGTCAACCACATGAGATCCAATTGATCCAGAGTCCTCGCTCTACCTCAAGCTCCTTGACGTAAGGAAGATGTCGATAACATTGGTCCAAGACTTCCTGATTCATGTAGTGAACGTAGAAGGTGCGGCGTAGGTCGTTGGTTCGATTCCTCGCTGATCCGTGGGGTGCGGAAAGACAATGGAAGCTGACGTCTCCTGGTCCTAGTTCAATTGGTACAGCGCCCAAGTTGCTAAACAATTCATCTTCCGAATAGTGCTCTACTTGCACATGACCAACGAGATGGTGTTCTGGGATGGCCCAAACGCAACCATTTTCGATGGTGGCGCGATCTAGATAGATATCAGCGTCGATATTAGGAATAGGGTGCGTATCGGGCCAATCTGGATCGCCAAAGGGTGGATCTTGATGCCAGGAAACAGGCACGTCTCCCTGAGGGATTTTGCAAACAAAGGAGTCGACGATGGGCATGAATGGATGGCCGATGAGTTGTCCGTAATGGGTGAGGAGTGCTGGATTCACCGTGACGGCTTGAAAGATCGGATCGCGATCCCACATCTTTTCGCTTCGAAAATAGGTGCGGGAGCCATCTGGATTTGGGCGATAACGATGATCAACTTCATCTTTGCCTGCAATCCCTTCTGCCATGACGCGATCTGCGGCCTTTTGCAAGGTCGCTAGTTCCTCGCCCTGAATGAGAGCCTTGGCAACAATGAAACCGTCACGATGAAATTGATCAATCTGGGCTTGGGTAAACATGTCGATGCGCTGAGATTTCTCCTTCGGTGAGTGGGGAAAAGTTGGCTTGAGAATGGTGACTAACTATATCACATCTTTATCTTGCTTTGAAAAACTGGTGACTTTGGATGATGATGTTGCTAATGGCGTCCTTTAAAAGTGAAAGATTTTTGCACTTGACCCCTGTTATAGACAAACCAGATACTACCAGAGCGTCAAAGGAAGATTTATAAGGTTGGATCCAACAGCTCACGACGGCGTATTCAGCAATTGCTCAATCCGTTTCCAGTTCAAAACATCCGCAACCACCGGCCATACTTTTTTGGTCATTATGAAATGCCGAATATCCCTGATCAGAAAACCCAAGTGTATACCGAGTAATATCAAACCAAAATTCTGATCCATAACGATTCCAATCGGTACAACGATCACCGCCACGGCAAGTAAATAGATGTAGATCCCCAGATTCCGACGAATTTGACCAAAAACGGCTGCCTGATCGGTTTGCAATCCTTGATAGTGTTGAAGTGTTTTGCGCTGTACTCGATTCATTTCCATCTCGATTTCTCCTCCTGGTTTTTAGGTGGTATAGCACAAATTGTGTAATTTATCGATCGCAGTCAGAGAAAAATCGAATAACCACACAATTTGGCATACCACTGGTTTTTATAAGTATCGCATTGCTATAGCCTTTCAGAAAAAGATTTTCCTGTAGTTAATAGCTACAGTTTTGCACGGAAAAACGTTATCTGAACATCTATATATAGTAGGCAGAGAGTCCTGTCTGTCATTACTTGCAGGGCACCTTCCCGCCTTACAATTATAGGAGTGATTCGGAGACAGCACTTGACATTGCTACGAGAACTTGATGATAAATGGATGACGACATACTCAGTAGACCGCAACGTGGAGTGAGCATTCTCTAATGCGAACGGGACCGGCGTTAGAGAACGCCTTCTTCACTGCGGTTTACTGATACTGTATAGGAAGCAGATCTGAGTAGTGTTGCGGTATTTTGAGGCCAGGAGGAAACAATGTTGCTTCCCCCTGGGACAGCGACAACATATGAACATTGCCTATGGTTCAACCACAATCTTCCCAATGGTGTCCGGAAGGTTCGGATCGCAATATGCTGGATCGGTGTACCAGAAGGTCAGGTCTACGGCATCCATTCCCGAATTGTCGAAGACAAAGCTGTAACTTCGCGGATAGGGATCAGGCAGTGGTTCTAGAAAGACGTGATCGCTGTTGCGGCGCCGGGTGTTGAAGACCGATGCCCACTCCACAAACGTACGCGGTTCAGTTGCGGCCGGATCCAGGACATCACCCGAACGCGCGGCCAACCAAATCATTTCATCATAGAGTTCAATGAAGACAGCATCAGAATTCAAGCGTGCATTCTCAAGTGACTGGTCGACTTGTTGCAACGTATTGATCTGCTGCGTGTTGTTGGTTTGGAAGCCCGTTACCTGACCCTGTGAGCCTTCGTAGAGCACCCATTTATTCGGACAGCCTGACCCTGCTTGCGCGAAATCATTTCGGTCGGGATCTTGTCCATCAGTGGGGTCGGGATCAGCAGGATGGTTTCCCTCATTTGGACATGAGTTGTCTATTGTGGTGAAGGTCAGACACTCAAATGGGTTAATGGGGGATGTTTGGTTCGCCAAGCAGACAGGATCGAACCCTGTGGGAATGGTGACGTCTTGCGGAATCGGCCCTAATCCATTGTGCTGTACGGCCAGCGTCATGGTATAGGCATCGGTTCCATTGTCAAGGATAGTTTCTGTCTGTTCGGTGCCGCCGGGAATCATCTTCTCACAATCTGGCGTAATGCAGCCTTCATAGTGATCTGCGTCGAGTACTCTGGGAAACCCAGCCTGAATCAACTGATAGCTAATTGTCTTGTGTGGAAAACGGGTGGCAAGCTCATTGAACTGGTCATCATAGAATTCGTACAGCCCATCTGGTGTGTAGCCGTTTGCTGCCCAGACTTCTGGATTGCAGATGGGGCAATGTTCCTGGCATCGTTTGGGGAGCCGATTCTCGTGCGAATGCAGATTGGCACCGCTGGCTTTGATGTAGGCCAAAGCTCGATAGCGAGCCGTATTTTCTTTCAAGTGCTCTGCCACATTGTGTAACATCTGGAAATAGCGCTGGGCATAGGCTCTGTCAGTTGGGTCACCCAGAAACATCTCCGTTCCGCACTTGGGGTTTTCAGGATCGCCTCCTGTGTCGAGGAGTTGTAATAGTGGCAAATGTAACTCGTCTCCCAACCAGGCTGGTGTGCCCTCAACCCCGGCTTTGATTGCCAGGCTATAGACTCGTCCTGCTTCCACAATGCGGTCGACTTCCTCGTCCAAACTTGAGAAATCATACCTCCCAGGTGCAGGTTCGATCTCGGACCAATCATAACGCAAAAAGACACCTGACACTGCCGGATGAGTCAAGGTCTCGGTCAGCACCCGGTGAGGTGGTATTGTATCGTCACGACAGAGAATATTATCGCCATGTGAGATCAGGAACGGGTTGTTGCGACACTTAGGCCAATCCAAAAAATAAAATATACGCGAGAAGGTGTTAAACTAGCTCTCCAAAAGGAGCAAAAACAGCTACGGCAAAAGTCGGGTACAAAAAATGACCATAAGGGGTGAAATCCTAGAGCAGCCCTCTGTTTGCATGAAAAATTTGTACCCGACTTTTGCTGCTACTGAGCAAAAATGACAATCTCGCCAGAAATGGTTGAAGTCTTGAAAGAGACGAAGGCCATGTTAAGTGGATACGAAAGAAGGCACTTCATGGCCCAAACGGTCAAAACGATATGCGAAGGGAGTCCGACGAAAGCAGAACGAGAGTTGGGCTGGAATCGGGCGACGATAGCCAAAGCCCTGGAAGAACTAGAAGGCGGCTTCTGTTATGTCGACCAAAGCCACCGACGTGGTCGCAAAAAAGCCGAAGACCATATCCCCACTTTACTGGCCGATATGGTTGAAATCGCCGATCAATTCAGCCAGACCGATCCCACCTTTCGAACCCCCCCAATTGTACACTCGACTAACCGCCGCCGAAACGCGTACCCAGCTCATCGAGCAGAAAGGATACACAGATGAGGAATTGCCTGGCGAAGAGGCCATCCGCTTGAAGCTCAATGAGTTAGGCTATGGCTCAAACCGGGTCAAAAAAAGTCAACCAGTGAAAAAGATCCCAGAGACCGATGCGATCTTTGATAGAATTCATCAGATCAATCAAGAAGCGGATGCAGACGAGACGGTTCTGCGCCTCTTGGGATGCCAAAGCGACGATTTTACTTGACCGTTTCTCGAGAGAAGGGATAAGTCGAGTGGTTGTCAAAGCGCTCGATCATGACTTTCAAGATAAGAAGACCGAGAAAGTCACTCCTTTGGCATTTACCTCCCTTCAACCAAGGAACTCTTTCTTTACTTGACTCAGTCGAAAGTGACGAGTGACTGTATTGTCGACTGCCTGATTGATTTTGGGAAAGCGTACGTGAACACTTTCCTCACGTCAAGACCCTCGTGATCAATCAGGACAATGGTCCCGAAAATCATACCCGTCGGACTCAGTTTATGTATCGTCTCACTCAGTTTGTTGAGCACTATCGTCTCTCTATTCAGCTCGCCTGCTACCCTCCTTATCACAGTAAATACAACCCCATCGAACGGGTTTGGGGCCATCTTGAAAAACACTGGAACGGTTCTCTTCTCGATTCTCTTGAGACCGTTCTCAATTTTGCCCGTTCTTTTCGCTTTAACCAACTACAACCCTTCGTTCACCTGAATTCCACTCTTTATGAGACCGGCGTCAAACTCACTCAGAAAGAGATGGACTGTTTGGAACAACGCTTCCAACGTTTACCTGGTTTAGAAAAATGGTTTGTCCTTATTCCCCCTCTCCATTCTCTCGTTCGCGTATAATTATTTATTTTTTTGGTTTAGCCTTAGTATCCGCATCGTCTATGTGCACCACGCTTAAACTGGCATCCTTTGGACCGAGCGCAAAGATTCCGGAAGCCGCCAGGGGCATGGGACCAGTGAATTCATTGACATCACCTTCGTGATAACTGTCGAAATCTTCACAGGTTGGTGATGTTGCCTCACTTCCAACCAGGCGGACGATAGAACGCCGTCTATCAGGGAATTCCCAAACTACCTCATCTCCACTTTGGATGGTAATGTCTGGAGTGCTGTATGTACCATCCCCCGCGACCGAGATAATTGTCTGTGCGCGGGCTGAGAAGGGAAGCATCACTGCGACCGACACGATCAATCCGACCAAGAGGAATTTCAAAATAGTTGTTCTATTGGATATGTTACAGTTGGAATTGCTGTGTGTAGCGTTCGTTAAATTATGCATCATCAATCTCCTTTTCTACGACCAAGTAGCTAATTGAGCGCTCCACGAATGAGCAGCTCGTCATCAGCAGTATAGGAGACCATTTCACCAATTGCTGGAAAGAACGGGAACAAATCGGCTCATGATGAAAAGGTTGTTCATCGCAGCAGCACACTATAGTTGACGTAGAAGTCAATGCCGTGATAATCACATTCATTGCAAAATATATTCCAAATGGAGGCATCAAGAAGAGGGTCGTCACTTAGATGTGATATAATCAAAGCGTAATGTAGTGTTGATTTTCTGATGTGTACATTCGAATTGGACAGTTTAATTTCTGGAAAAGCCTTACTGTATTTGTTGCCGTTCCCTCAAATCTCAATTTTGGTCCGAATTTTGAAGACTACATAGAGCTCTGCTGGATAGAGACATACTGCAACAAATGAAGGAGCAATCTATGTCTAACTTTCGTGCTAATATATTTGGAATTCTTGCCATGCTCATTGCATCGATTGCGCTGATCATTAGTTTATTACCATATATACCAAGTGTACTTGGAGCGCCGCAACAGCAAGAGGCGACTTCTGACCAGCAGGTTGAAGCTGCTGTCGTCAATGCAATTGAACGTACGTTCAATTATCAAGGCACACTTTACAACCAGGATGGAACGGTTGTTGAAAGCGGCACGTATACGATGACGTTTCGCATTTACAATGCGGTACTGGAGGGCACTGTACTCCACGAAGAAGTCAAAAAAACAGTTACAGCAAAAGTCGGGTACAGAAATATTATGACAAGTAAATGATTGCGACCAAAAAGAGATAAATTGAAGACCTCCGGAAGAAAAGGCTAGAATAGGAGAGGCCAAGGAGGTCCGGAAAAATGCGCAAAAAGAAGGAGAAGCAGGTAGAGAAACGATACTACCGACCAACAAAGAAGCGCTGTCCGAACTGCAAAAGCAAACTGAAAAGAAGCTATAAATTATGGCATAAGTATCTGGAAACACTGGAGGGCAGATATTATGTGGTAAGTCATGGATATCGGTGTCAAAATGAGAACTGCTTGCAGCAAGAAGTGGTCTATCGTTCCCAAGAAGCAGAAGAGTTGGGTGTACCCGAATGCGGTTATGGGTTAGATGTAATCGTCGAAATAGGATACCAACGATTTTGGCATCAACGAAGAGTGGCCGAAATCCATAAAGGACTAAAAGAGCGGATAACGATATCTGAAAGACAAGTGCTGAACTTAATCGGTACATTTTTAGCCTTGTTGCGAGCTGGACAGCCAGCGAAGGTAGTAAACCAGCAGAAAAAATGGAAAAGGTTGGGCGGACTAATCCTCTCCATAGATGGGATGCAACCAGAGAAAGGAAGTCCAGCGCTCTATGTGGTTCGAGAAGTCCAGTTAGACATCACTTTGATGGCAGAAGTGTTGGAATCAGGGACTCACAAGACTCTGGTTTCAGCACTGTTGGAACCGATAAACGAATGGGAAATCCCTATCAAGGGCATCATCAGTGACGCCCAGGAAAACATCCAACTTGCTGTTGCTCAAGTGTGGCCGAATTGCCCCCATCAGACTTGTCAGTTCCATTGCATTAAAGAAGCTGGGCGACTCACTTATGCGCTTGACCGTACAATGAAAACTCAACTCAAAAAGAAGCTGCGTGGCTTTTTGAATCGGGTCTACAAAACGGTTCGAGAATTGGCGGAAACCGATCCCTACAAAGCAGTTCTTTTGCAATATACTCGCTATCTGCGGTTCACTTTATTGACAAGAGGATTGGCTCCTTTTGAATTAGGTGGCTTACAGATGGTTCAACAATTAATCACGATTGAAGCATCATTATTACGGGCTCAGGAAAAAGGGGGCATCCGTTACTGACCCGCTTAATCAAGATTGCTGGTTTTCATCGTTTTTGCAAACGGCTTTTGTCGCCTGACTCTCAAGCCGACGACCAGGTACAGGTCACTGCTCATTCCGTTGCATCAGCTGTTGATCAATATTTAGTCGCACTGACACAGGATACGACTCTCGATGACGCAGATCGCTCGATTGTTCAGCATATCAACACAACATTTCGCAACCGTTGGTGGGGGCTCTTTGTCTGCTACGATGTCTCGGGTCTTCCTTCCACTAACAATGCCCTGGAGGGCTTCTTTGGCCGCTTGAAACCAATCAACGACTTATCACTGGACGCAAAAGTGTTAATAACTTCGTCCTTCGCTATGGCTCTTTTGCTGCCTTCGTCGATCCGACTGAAACCAAAGACGAATTGCTCTTCCGGCTGCGATCCGTTGACCGGTCCGCTTATTTATTTGAACGGCAACGTTTACATTCGATCCTGGCTGAACGCAAAGATTATTTTCGCTTTTGCCATCACCTTGATTCAGTCGTTTCTGAACTTGAAATCGCTTGGGAGTCTGCTCTTCTTTCAAATACAAATCGTCATGATTCTGACTCCCCTTCTAACTCAACATAATAAATTTGTACCCGACTTTTGCTGTAACTGAAAAAAAACGTGAATATACGAGATGGTCTCTTTACCGTGGTGTTGGGTGATGAAACGCCTCTTTCAAATGATGCACTGGCAACCACACGTCGCTATCTCGGTATAACCATCGATCCTGATCCTGAAATGTTACCGCGCCAGCGCATTCACCCTGTTCCCTGGGCCTTAAGAGCAACACAGGCAGATAAGGCTACGAGCGCTACAAGCGCCACAAGCGCAAATACGCTACGACCCAATGCGGCAATAGAAGCAAGCTCACGTGACGGTATAAAAATCAAAAGTGCTAAATCGAGCGGTATTAGCGTTATTAATGCTAGTACAGGTTTTTATGTAGACACCGCAACCAATAATGGTGTAAAGGTTAAGAATGCAACCAATAGTGGTGTCCTTGTAGAAAACTCAACCTGGGGCTTCTATGCAATCAAAGCAGGCCCAGCCTTTCAGACAGAGAATGGGAAAGGCTGGGGTATGTATGTGCGCAATGCTGGAACAGGCGTGGCGGTCGAAAAGACTACCGGCGGGTACGCTGGGTGGTTTGGCGGAACCGTATATGTGAAGGGCAACTGCCAAAACTGTAGAACCGCTATTATTGGCCGCAATGCTACATCCGCACCCTTAGAACCTGGAGCTATCGTCACAATCAATGGAATCTCTAGTTCAGATTTGCTTGAGCATCCGGTAGTTGAAGTTGCTCCAGCATTTGGCGCAACGAGCATCCTCGGTGTTGTCGAAGGCCGTGCAGCACCTCAAGAGACCACAGATGGCAAGAACGTCGTTACATATATTGTTCCTCAAGAGGGGGCAGCGCAGCCAGGTGAATATGTTAACATCGTCACCTACGGCATGGCTCAGGTCAAAGTAAGCCAAGTAGGTGACCTGATCAGGCCTGGCACACGAGTTACTACTTCGGATGAGGCTGGACGTGCTCGCTTATTAAATGCTGAGCTGCCTGAATCAAGCAGCAATGCATCGGTAGTTGGTATGGCCCTGGAAAGCTCAGAAGCCAAGGACGGATTAATCTGGGTATTGGTCAATCCGCGTTAGAAAGAGGATACTGCCATGAACGAATCTATACTGCGTACTATTTTAGGGGGCGTGGTTTTGGGGCTGGGGCTGGCGATAACTCTTGCCCTCCAATCGAGTGCAGCCATTCTTTGTCCCGATGTGGATGATCCGCTGGCCATTGTATCGTGTTCTGAGCGGTACTTACTCCTTCATGGGGAACGTAGTCCTGTCGGGATTGACGAAGGAGAAGAAGAATATACAAATCGAATCTACCGTCCACGAGTATCTCTCTTTGGTGAATTGGTATACGAAGATTTTGTGGAAATAGAAAAGGAGGCATTTAAGCTCCTTGACGCTAACAAGAAGTTCCGCCGTGACATCTCTCCCCACAATGATAAGCCTAGGTTTGATCAATTAGTCCGCCAGTTCGACTACAATTCTGGTTTTAGCACTGTAGATCCTGATACAGGGATGACACTGCAAAAGCACTTTGATCAGGCAGATAGTCAACTCCGCCGGGCACGAGACCTTTATGCATACCTTGCTGTCTATGCCGATAGCGATCGCTTTCGTAAGGATACTCGGAACGTTCCAGATTATCAAGCAGAATGCGACCCAGCGTTAGAAGATGTGGTCGCGAATACAATTGATCGATGTAACTTTATCTTTCGGATGCGTGAAAGCTTGCGTGAGGCGGCGTATCTACGCATGATATTTGGACAGCAGTTTACGGCCGATGCGATGGGACTCCACTTTGATGCTGGGGAGATTATCGGCGGTGAGGCGTTTGTGCGTGATGAAGTGCGTAAGCTTGAGTTGGCCGTGAAGCAATATAAGTTGGCCGAAGAAGCCGTCTCAGAAGGCATGTCTATTGCTTTAGGTAGTGGTTGTTTCGTTTCAGATTTCTATAGCGATGCCGAGTGGGCGCTTATCTCGCGGGCAGTGGAAGGTATGGAGCGTGCGCAACACCATATCGCTGTACGCAAGAGCTATTTAGATGATCAAGGTCGCGCCCCAGCAGAAGCCACATATCGAGACGCTGCCGCAACGCAATTTGTGCAATTAGTTGGCCTGGGAGGACTCACGGCACGTCCGTTGGCGCAACGCTGTCAACGCGGCACGCGTCCAGACAATGATGTGGTTGCCGAAATGGTCGCCAATCTTTTGGACACGCGTCAAGGCGCGCGAAATCTGCTCGAAGGCCGCAATGTCTTTGGATTTGATACACGCTTTACGCCTGCTCGTCCTTATCTCACCGCACCAGGGAGTCCGGATACGGGGATCTACGATGCCGCACTTGCACAGGCCCGGTTGGCGAAAGAATGGCAGAACGACGAAGTGGCAGCCAGCCGGGAATTTGATCGTAAACAGAGTGAGCTTCAAAGCGCTATTAGAGATGTGAAAGACCGTTACGATGGTCGTTTGCGTGAGCTGACTGCGTGCAGCCGCAACGAATTTGGCAGTGACAGTGAGTTTTTTGCCTGTATAGATACCACTGTTCCCAAACTAATACAGTGTGATGTAACAGAATATGATGATCCTGAAAAGGGGCAGAAGATGTTCGATGCATGTATTGCCAGCGTGCCGCGAGCAGCTCTCCTGCGCCAAACATGGGAAAACTTGCGCGCTGCACATCTTAGGATCAACCGGATCAAAAAGTCGTTTACCAATGTTACTTTACTTTCTGGTAAAAGAAAAGAGATGAGGTGAGAAATGTGACAAAAAGCGGTTAGCAGTTCATCCTAAAGGTAGAGAACCCAAAAAGGAGGAAGGAATGCTAACCGCGCCAGAAATAACTATAGCAGTACTGATGAATGTATTGCAAGTAACGCCGATGGGAACAAACGTAAATGTAATGCGTCTGATGTGGGCAATGCTGAATGGGTCGTTTCTGAAAAGTCGAGGAGCAATCCATAGCGCATTGAAAGAAAGCGGGTTTGAAGATGAGGAGCTCCGGCGAAGCTGGTGGAGCTTTCGATATGGATCATGGGATATCACAAGTCTGCTGGGGTCGTGGCAAGAAGAAGTGGAAAGGGGAATGGGAGGCAAAAAAGTTAGAAGGGTACCGAGTGAAAAGCATAGATATCACAGGGTTCTGGCGACCGAAGCTGCAAGGGAAAGTGAACCGACTCTATAACTCAACGGCTCGTCGGGCATTGCCGCGCTCATCTTTGGAGTGATGATAAGCTCGGGGGAGATAGGCGGGAAGCGAGTGCCACTGCTCAAGGCAATCATGAGATGCACGGTTGGAACAAAGGAAAGTGAGTTTCGGAAAAAGCTGCTGACAGAGACGAAGAAATCACTGGAGTCAGACGAAGTGGCGGTGGTCGATGCCGGGTTTACAATCAGAGAAATGCTAGAAAGCGGCATAGACCGATTTGTCCTTCGGGAAGCGATTAACTGCACAGTGCGCCGCAATGAGTTCCCCAAACGCAAAGAAAAAGGCAGACCACCTGAATATGGTGATATTGTGCGACCGCTCTCTCGCAGCTATAAGGAAAGCGACTCGAGGCTACAACTCCGGACTCGTCTGGTCGCTTTCTCTATAGTGGTCGCCTGATTTGCTATCAAGCATGGCACAATCTCGTCCCCAGAACAACCAAGGTGGATACAGCCAACCGTACCTACTCGATTTACGTCATTCAGGATCCGGCCTACAACACACCTTTGGTTTTGGCGACCGTTATGACTTTGCAGCCTGAAACCATTTATCTTGTCTACCTGGAACGCTGGCCTGTTGAACATCCCCCCTTGGCTTCCAAGCAGATGATTGGCTTACATCGTCAATTTGTTCATGCCGATGAGGCTTGTTTCCGCTTACCTGAACTGGGGCTGCTGGCTGGCAATCTTCTTTCCCCATTTAGCCGCTTCTCTTCCTCCCATACCGACTGGCTACTGGGATCGAGAGCCTCAACCACTCCCGGCAGGCTGCGCCGTGTTCTCTCGAGTGCTCTTTTTCCAACTCCTGACCAACTCGACCCTGACTTTCGGAAAAAGGCCTCGGTTTCACACCATTTCCCTAAAGGCGTTCTCGCTCATCGCCGCCTCAATGCCGCTGCTTAAACTAGCCGAGCACTATTTTTACATTTTATCCCGTTTTTTCAGGGTGGATTCTTTTTTCCGCCCCTTTCGGTTTGCCCTTTGTCACTCAAGCCTTTACCAGAAAGTAAAGGATAAAACACTTTCCGAATTGCTAAACGTTTCTGAAGAGTTAGGCAAAACACCCGCCCAAGTTGCTACTCGATGGGTGCTCGAGCAGCCCACAATCACGAGCGCAATTATTGGAGCTCGAACAGTCGATCAAGCCAAAGATAACATGCTGGCTGCTGGCTGGCGGTTAGAAGGAGATGCGTTGGAACGACTCAACACAATCTCGTTTCTCCCCCATCGTTATCCTCGGTCTATGGAAGAAAATATGCACGAGCGACGAAATAGCGCAATCCACATGCCTTCCCTGACTGACTAATCGAACTCACCACGACGACGCGGTTGAATATCGAATTTCGTCGGCGAACCGCTATAGTCTAAATGGCAGGTGAAAGAGACGCTGTTGGTCCGTTTGTCGCCCCGTCTGATTACAGGCGGGCTATGTCCGAACGATTCAAGTATGTCCAGTGTCCACATCATGAATGCGATTGAGGATAGTTTGCGTCGACTACAGATGGATCATGTCGACATTTACGAGCGTGTACCACAAAGTGTGTAAATGAACACTGCTCAGCCAGAGAATCGCTGCATTTGCACACTTTGGGGCACACTCCCTATCCATCATGTTGATGAGCAAAGGCCTCTGTAAGAGATGCTACATGCGTTAGATCAACTCTGACGGCACACCCCCTTACCATAGTGCCTCTCCGTCGACCTGCTCTTTGAATCTGTTGTGGTAAGCTACACAGATCGCTCCATCATCGTGCTCCTCAGCGGTGGGATAGGGACGGGTCGTCAAGAAGATAGGGAAAGGCTCTCCCCACATAAATGCAAGAAGTTTCCGAAGGATCTTAGATGAAATCGCAAATCTTTGATGAGCAAATAGATGCCGCCCACGCACGATTACAAACTCTGCGTCAACATGGTGACCAATCGTCTGGCGAAACAAGCGAATTGCTCGAAGAAGCCCTGCGTGAACTTTCCAACACTCTACACGAACTGCAGGTGACCGGAGAGGAGCTGTATCAACAGAATCAAGCCTTGGCTACACTCCAGGAAGCCCTGGAGCGCGAACGGGCGCGCTACGTGGACTTGTTTAACTTTGCGCCGGATGGATACTTGGTAACAGATCTCGCGGGGATGATCTATGAGGCCAACCGCGCCGCATCGGCCCTGTTTAACGTGCGCCAGGGTTTCTTGGTGGGCCAACCGCTTACTCTTTATGTGGCTGCACAAGACCTGCAGACTTTTCGCATCTTGCTGGCTGATCTAACTGCGCGGCAAGGGAGGGCGGGACAGATGTCACATTGTGAAATCCGTATGCAGCCCTCCAACGCCGCGCCTTTCTATGCTGATCTAACGGTCGCCATTGTGTACGACATCGACGGGAGCCAGGTAGCTTTGCGCTGGATGGTACACGACATTACCAAGCACAAAGAGGCCGCAGATACTCTCATACAAGAGCGCAACTTGCTGCGTACGTTGATAGATAACTTGCCGGATTGCATCTTTGTGAAAGACACCCAGAGCCGTTTTGTCCTCAACAATAGTGCCCATACGCTTCTAGTCGGCGCGGCAGCGCCCAATGCTGTGCTCGGCAAGACAGATTTTGACTTTTACCCTCAGAGACTAGCTGAAAAATATTATCACGATGAACAGCAGATTTTTGAAACGGGCCAGCCAATCCTCGAGCAAGAAGGATCGGTCGTGAATGCGGATGGCGAAGAGCGAATTCATTTGGTCACCAAGTCACCAGTATACGATCCAAAGGGGGAAATCTCTGTCATTGTAGGCATTGCTCGGGATATCACGGAACGTAAACAGATGCAAGACACTCTCCAACACGAACGAGACTTCCTGAATGCAGTGGTGGAGTTGGCGAGTGACGGTATCACCGTGAGCGACAAGCAAGGGAATTTCTTGGTCTACAACCGCCGTATGAAAGAGATAACAGGGTACTCGATGGAAGAGGCCCAGCGACCCGAATTTCCTGGAGTACTCTACCCCGACCTTGCCTATCGCGAGCGAGCGTTTGCGTCTATCGAGTCAGCTTTGTACAGCGAGCGCATTGGCAGCGAGGAATGGGAAATGATCCGCAAAGATGGTGAGAAGCGGGATGTCTTAATCTCGACCAGGATTTTTACCCATGACGTGCGCAAATTGATGATCGGTACGGTGACGGACATCACTCGGTACAAACAAGCGGAAGCAGCACTGCAGACAAGCGAAACACACAACCGAGCGCTTGTCGAGGCGATTCCCGATGCGATTGTCCACTTTCATCGTGATGGAACCATCCTCGACCGCAAACCAGCAAAGGACCTGATGGTGATCGCAGCAGATGAGCGAGGTGTGGGTCAAAAGGCACATCGGGTCTACCCGGCTGATCTGGTACCGATCCAGGCGAATGCTCGTCATCGGGCGCTGGAAACGGGTACACTCCAAGCATATGAATATGAACTTCAGATAGAGGGAAAAACGATCTATACCGAGACGCGCGTCGTGCCTGTCGGAAAAGATGAAGTCATTGCCATTGTGCGAAACGTCACCGAGCGCAAGCTTGCCGAAAAGAAGTATATCCAGGTGTTACAAGAGGTCGAACAGCAACATGCACAATTACGCGCCTTGACCACCCGGATGGCTGACATGCAAGAAGCCGAAGCAAAGAGATTGTCTCAGGAGTTACATGATCAGATAGGCCAGAATTTGACTGCCCTGAGCCTGAATTTGAACATTGTCCGGTCGCAGGTATTCGCTGGATTGCCTGAGGTTGATCGCGTGAAGTCTCCACTGTCTGGGCAGATTCATGCACGCCTGGATAATGCGCTGGCACTGGTTGAACAGATGACCGAACGCGTCAGCAGCGTGATGGTCAGCCTGCGTCCACCGGAGTTGGACGACTATGGACTGATCGCAGCGTTAAAGTCGTATGTAAGTGAGACCGTTACATGGACCGGACTCACTGTCGATATTCAGAGCGAAGACGTCACATCCCGACTGGCTGCTCCCATAGAGCAGGCCCTGTTTCGCATCGCCCAGGAAGCCTTGACCAATGTGGTCAAGCACGCGCGGGCGACCCAGGTCACAGTTACTTTGACAGAGGATGATGGCTCGATATGTATGAATATTGCTGACAACGGTTGCGGCATACCCTCGGCGTTGCTGGATGGATCCGCCGAACGCCAGGGGTGGGGATTACTGATCATGCAAGAACGAGCCGTTGCGGTCGGAGGACGTTTTCACATTTACTCTCGAACAGGCTATGGTTCGTCTATCATTGTAGAGGTAGCTCGATGAACATCAAGGTGTTTCTGGCCGATGATCATGCCATGGTGCGGGAAGGACTGCGCTTTTTACTGGAGTCAGAACCTGACATTACAGTCATCGGTGAAGCAGCCAATGGACGCGAGACTGTACGCCAGCTGACTCAGTTCCATCTAAACCAACAGTGCCCCGACATGGTCGTGCTTGATATCGCCATGCCCGAATTGAACGGCATCGAAGCCGCATGACAAATTCGCGAATTATGTCCAACCGTACGCATTATAGCGCTTTCAATGTATTCCTCTAACCAACACATCATTCGGGCTTTGAAGGCGGGCGTACACGGATATGTCGTAAAAGCGTCCGCCAGCGATGAACTAGTAGAGGCTATTCGTACGGTGCATGGGGGCCAGCGCCACCTGAGTCCGAAGATTTCGAATGCACTTATCGATGTCTTCCTGCAGGAGTCTACAAACAATGAATTGCAAGACCCACTGACGCAACTGACCTCGTCTGAACGACAAATCCTGCAACTGGTTGCTGAGGGCAAGACCAGCAACGAGATTGCCGAATTGATCCATCTTTCATCCAAGACCGTTGAAAGCTACCGCAGCCGCCTGATGAAGAAGCTGGACCTGAGCGATCTGCCCAGCCTCGTCAAATTTGCCATTCAGCACGGTTTGACCTCTCTGGTAATAAGACCATTCCGGAAAATAATTACCCGTAAGAACAGGCGCATCTACCTGGAATGGCGTTGGCTTTTCCTAACGAATTGGGTATCCTATCGTATAGGAAAGTATAAAAATCAGTCACAAAATTATGACCAGATTCTGGCTGTGGATGCTACGCATCTGTAACCAAACACGAAGTGGTCGCTTCGACCTAGCTGACGGCTGATTAGCTGAAAGCTTTTTTATTTTCTGGAAAACCTAAACTATCCAACATACCCCATATCAATTATCCAACATACCCCATATCGAAACGGCGAGCCAAATGATATACTAATAATTTGTATTGTCGCTACCGCATGGACAAAATATCCTATCAAGGCTGCTGATCCGTGCCTCTGGGATTGCGACAAGTAGCGTATCTACTAGAGGGTAAGATAACAATGAGTTCAAAAACCTGTTTACCGTCCACGCTACCAACGTTTATCTTGCCCTCTATCTTTTCATGGTGAATGTTCCTCTGTGAATCTTATGGCTGGCGGCAAATATGGGAGTCGGCTGTTTCCCCCGATAGCCGGCTCTGCCCGTCTCTGGAAGAAAATCGAGCGCAACCCATCTGAACTCTACCAGATTATGACAGTAGCAGACATTGGGAATAGATTCTCAGTAGACCGCAACGCGGAGTCGCCATGCATGGCGCGCCATATATGGCGCAGCATTCTCTATTACACGCAGTAGACATAATCCTGCATTTCTCAGTCAAAACAGACTCGAGCGGGCCAAATGGTCCGAGATTCTCTACTGCGTCTTTTTTCGCCATTTGAACGCTCTACCTCTGAGAAATCCTACTGCGTGTAATCTCGAATGCAGCTCGGTTGCGGTGCGTAGCACAACGGGATCGGCGTTAAAGCGTGTTTTAAAAGTCATTCTGAGGAGGTTTTGGGACGAAGAATCCCGCGTTCCAAGTGCCAAAAGAGGATTCTTCGCTCCGTTCCTCTGCTCAGAATGACACGCTTTGACACTTTTAAAACACGCTCTTAGAGAACGCCTCCTCCGCTGCGGTCTACTGATTCTGTATGTGCCAAGGAATCGGAATGAAATCAGTTGAGTTTCGTATCCATAATCTATATCGCGCTTATCACCCATTTGCAACTTGGTGGATAAACGCCTTTAGCTTCGCAACATTCGTACGCATCGCTTCTTCACGCGAGCCGCTGGGTGGCAGGAAGTGCGTCGCAACCGATAGAAAGACGTCGCAGTGATGGTCGTGCAAATTGCGTAAAACGGTCACGTAATCCACATCGCCTTCGCCGATTGGACAATACTCAAACTCACACTGGAGTCCGTTTATAACATGCAGGTCTTTGAGGTGAAGGCCGTGCAGATAGGGTTTGATATTGTGAAAACCAACTGTCGCGACATCCAACTCCCCACAATTTAGGTTGTCCGCTGGCCCCCACATGACTTTGATGCGCTGGGAGCCGACTGCTTCAGCCAAACGTCGGAAATTACCCGTTGTGTTCGTATAGTTCCAGGGCATCATCGAGAGCACGAGATCGACATCGAAACGTTCGGCATGTTCCGCCGCCAGGGAAAAGGCTTTCACCAACTTCTTCATGTCAACATCGGCAATGTGTCCACCACGGGTCAACCAGCGCATGGGCCAGGTAGGTTTGCCAGCAGTATACTCGCCTGGCCAGGCAAATGTGAAAGCGCCTACCGCTCCAATTCCTAAACGCGCTGCGATTTGCATCGAGCGTATCAGATCGTCCATCTCTTGACGAAACACTGAATGCTCGGTCATTGACTCTATGTCGATATCCGTCAAGTGGATCTGCTTAAATGGGTTGCCTACGTTGAGGAGAAAGATTTCGAGTCCGTGCCGAGACACTCGTTCTCCCAACCGATCGACCTCAGCATCGCTCAACTGGCCGATTGCCGGTTCATCGTCCCCCAAGCGGTTAAACCAAACGTAGTTGGCTCCAATATCTTTGGCTGTTGCCAAAGCCTCATCAAAAGGCAATCCCAACTCCGGTAGATACATACCTAGCTTCAATTGATGGTTTGTCATAATTTCAATTCCCTTTCAAAAACCCATTTCTGTTTGGGCTTTTCCAGAAAATAAAAGACCCAATTCGATGGGAAAAGCCAAAGCCATTTCAGGGCGAAACGCATATCTTTATGGGTAATTCTTTTTCTGGAATGGCCTTAATACTACTGTGCATCAAGTAAAGGCTCGATAATCGGGATTGCGGCGGACGATGAGCCAGAGAGCAGAACCGGGGAGCCCATTGCGGACAGAGACAATGCGGCGACAAGCAATGGAAGCAACGATGAAGCCCTTGGAGCCCTCTTTGAGAACATGCTGTTGCCACTCATGCTCCTGGAAGGTGTCAGCGAGTTGAGCAACGGTGAGAGGCGTAGGTTCACCAGGCCGGACGCGGAGCTTGGAAGCTTTGCGCCCGCGTCCAGATGATGCGGGCAGATAGGTCTGGGGGCTGGAGGTCCAGACACGAGTCTCTTTGGGCACTTCAGCAAAGTAGCTGTAAGCGGTTTGGCCATCAATGCAGTCAAGCAGATGAGTATCTTTGCCAAAGGCTTCATCCATAGTGATCCAGCGGATGGGCAACGCACCCAGGGCGTGCGTCTGCTCAATCATGGACCAAGCCAATTCATTTTTTGTTTGGAAGGTCAGGTCAGTGGGAAGACCGGTTTTGTACCGCTTCTCTGCATACTCATCACTAAACCATTCTTGGGGGATATACAACCGACAGTTCAGTAAGGTATAGCCATGAGAGCTATTATATCCCAGGAAGACTCCGGCTTGACAGTTGGCGATCTTGCCCAGTTCGCCACACCGCTGCCGCTTGACGCCCACTGACTCTTCTCCTTGCTTGGGAATGTCGCTCCCATCCAGGAGTAAGACGCCATTTGCATCTCCCAACAACTCACCTGTCTGTCGAGTATGTTCCGCCAGCATCGCTTCACCGCTCCAGCGGCTCTGACCCAAAGCTTTGCAGGGGCGTACACCCGATTCTCCTACTGTCGCCAGCGCGATGTTCTCGGCCGATTTGCGTTTGATTTCGGGGTCTAACAAGCCTCGCATGTAGTGGTACGCATGCTCTCTGAGCCACATGGCTGAAGTATGGACTATATGGCATGATACTCCTGGAGTTGGTCGGCCAGTGCCGCCAGTTGCTCTTCTGTCAGTTCCAGCAGCGGCGGGCTTTCCAGTTGGCTGTAGTCATATTGATTGACTGCTTGAGCAAGTTTCATCTTGATTTCCTTTCATCGAAGACTGCTTCATTTTATTGGCTCTTCAGTCTATCTCATTTTTCCTTTGCATTCTGTTTGCGTTTTGTTAGCAATATGCCCAGAAATATAACGAATTTCCTTTGTGTTTCACAATATATTGCTGCACAGTAGTATTAAGGCTCAACAATCTGGATATCCGCCAAAACAACATCCTGACCCACCTTTGTCTCCACCGGAACACCATTACTTGGATCGTAGAGCCGCAATGTAATCCGATACTGCCCCGTTGATAGATTTTCTGGTAAGATCAGCCCACGGCGGTCAATTCCATCCATGTCGGCACCCCATGTGCTGGTTGGTGCAAACCAATTGAGAGGCACATAATCGCGTGCCATGATTAGATTTCCTGACTGATCTTGCAAGCGTAGGCTAAACTTATAGTCAGGCAACACATTTCGTACTTGCCACTCTGTGGTCACATAGAGCAAGTCGCCCGCTTCGAAGGTTGTTCCATTAATTTTTGACCGCTCCAGAATCAAGTCCGGGCCAAACGCTATGCCCAGCTCATTGGCATCAAGATGAACCCCTGGCAAACCATATAGGATGATCCGAATGTCATTGTGATCGCTTGGGGCTGTGGTCCAGCCGTGGGTTGCGAGCCAGTGCTGGACAGGACCTGGTCCGTGAAAGTAGAGTAACTCCCAGGCACGAGTCGCATTTTCTGTCGCCGCGGCAAGCATTTGGGCGATCTCTTCGCCCGATTGACCCTGCAATGAGCGCAGATCATGTACAGGAGCTGCGCCATGATAGATGTCACGATAGTAATGAAGAAAGACTTTCTGGGGATCCGGACCGTCCACCAGAATGACATCCCCCTCTTTTTCATAGTGTTGAATCCGCCAGGCAGCACCATGAAAATCTGGCTTGTGAAGTGATTCGTCATAATAGAGCCGATTGAGAGCATATCCATTCACGATGAGGAGCCCCATCAAGATAAGCACTGGTGGCAATAGGCGGATTGTGCTTTGGATGCGAGGCCAGAGTAGTCCACCACTCCCTCCGGCAACGAGAATGAGAAGAGGTGCACTGATCATGATGCTGTAGCGCTCGTGGAAATCTGGGTTGCGGAGAGCCAATCCTAGAACGAGACCGATCGAGAGAATCGTGATAAAGAATAAGAAGAGAGCCGCCATCGCCCGTTGTCGCGTCCAGACAATAAGTCCCATCAAAATGAGTATTAAATAGAGCCAAGGCAACCAGTTTTCCCAATCGCTTGGTAACGTGCTGCTGCCTGTGTAAGCCACGAGATAACGCCAGGGAATGCGCCAAGGATCGCCAGCTGGACGCCAGCCTGAGAATTCCAGAATACCGAGCGCTCTCGGAAGCCAGGGCAGAAAGAGAATGAGGGTTGCGACTCCGCTCCCAATCCACCAGCAGAGCGTTTGCCAGTCTCGCTTGATGATAAACCAGACCAGAACGTAGAGTATTTGTACGATCGGCGTTAGAAACCCATAAAAATGGAGATAAACTGTGGTTGCCGTTGACAGGATATAGCCGATAGTCGTTGAAACGGGTGCTTGTTTTCTGTGTGCGAGAAGCCGCCACAAGAAGAGATGAGAGGCTAGACTGGTTGCCAACAACCAACTATACATACGTGCTTCTTGTGCATACCAGATCTGAAAGCCATTGACGGCCAACAAGGCCGCCGCCGCACAGCTCGTATAGCGACCCCAAAGAGTATGGATACCTCTCGAATGGGTAGAACTGCTAGAGAGTTCTAGTGTGAATCGATAAATGAGCGCGACTGCCAAAACGCTGGGCCATAAGGAGAGAAAGCGAACGGAAAAATCCTGATGACCCGTGAGCAAGAGCCAAAAATGTAGAAAGACAAAGTAGCCCGGCACGTGTTCGACGGGCATGTTGTCCAACATGTCTCCTAGATCCTGTGAACTACGCTGTAGGCTGATCCCTTCATCACTCCAGAAACTCTGGAAGTCCAGATGGTAGGCGCGTAAAGCAAAAGCCACGAACAAGATCAACATGATGATGTTTGTGTAGGTTCGCGCGTTGTCGTATCTTGGTTCGATTACAGACTCTCGCATAGTTTGCTAGCTCTCACGACGACTGTTTCATCCTTCTCTACGAGTCGAGCAGACTCAGTCGATCCAAACTATGTCTTAGAGGGTGTTTTAAAAGGTGGGATTAGTGCCGGTTGAGTAGCCGAAGGCGTATCGAAACCAAACGGATCCACCCGCCAACGCGGGTTTCGATACCACTTCGTGACTCAACCGGCGTTTGCTCGCCCTTTCCTCAGACTTTTAAAACACCCTCTTATATCCATGGAGTCGCCGTGTATGGCGCGCCATATATGGCGCAGCATTCACTCTCCAACTTAGCCTTTGCCTCAGTCTTCTCCTACATAACATGTCAGATGCCGTTCTGCAATTGATGCCCATGAAAAGATACGACTGGATAGACGAGCATTGTGTTGTAGGGAGGCGACGAGATCTGGTTGTTCGTATAATTCTGTGAGGACTTGGGCGGTTTCAACAGGCTCGCCGGGCGATACATAGCGCAAATCCCGACCGTCCACCAACTCGTGGATTGGTGTTTTGGGTTTGGTGGTCACGATGGCACATCCATTGGCAAGACCGGCCATCAATGTCCCACGACGTAAGCTCGCACCATCTTCATAGGGCATAACAAGAACATTGCAGGCGTTCAGATCAGCTGCAACATCGGCATCGGACTGTCGCCCTGTCCAAAGAACGCGACTGTCCAGTCCTAATTCATGAATCAGGGTTTCTATTTCTTGAAGATACGCATAATTGGTGGGATCGCTCGCACCGACCCGGTCGCCGATCATCAGTAGCTGAACATGCTCTATCCGCTGAGTGAGTTGATGTAGGGTATGAATCAGTGTGACTCCACCTTTGCTGCGGTTGAGGAACCCAAAGTAGGCGATAACCCAATCGTGCTCTTGATATCCACGCATCGTTCGGCGCTGCGCACGTTCGATCTCGGAGAATCGTTGGCTTTGTATGTTGCTTCCGATAGGAATGGAGATAGCAGGGATCGCGCGCTGCGCAAGCTGTTGTTGGTCCTCGTTATTCGTCACAATGGTTAGATGGCTGGCTCGCGCGGGAGTTTCGGTCACCCAACATCGTATTGTTTCGCCCGCTTTTGGAAAGAGATATGGGACGAGCAGATCGTGATAGGTCCATGCGATTCGAATGAGGTGGCTAGATTGTTGGCGTTTCCAAATGGCTGGTGCGAAATTGATGGCAGGATTCATCCCAAACGCTGCCGTTTGATACTGAACGTGAATCCAGTCGGCTGTCAGCAGTCTCGCCCATTTTCCGACTGTGGTCCAGATCCGCCAATTCCAGCGCTTGATGATTCGTTCGACCTCAAAAGGATCATGTCGAAAAGTCAATTCATCTGTTCGAGCAGGAGCCGCACTGTGATTATCGCTTATACGTGGAGCGTGTTCCGTAGTCAGGGCAGTTACACGAGTGCCCAATTCTGTTAGCGCTCGCCCAAGCTCTGCTGTATAGGCTCCAACACCGCCCTGACGTGGTGGGTATTCACCAGTAACAAAAAGAATATGCATGATTTAGAATCGGAATCAAACAACCTGAACATTAGATATTATAAGGATTCAGAAGATGGGACACGGATGAACACAGATTTCACGGATTTACTCTGGGATAATCCGTATTTACCCTGAAAATCCATGTCCTATTTTTCAATCCCTATAATGTCTATAGATTCTTCGCGTTACTCGAGAATGACATATTCAGGTTATTGAGTGAGTTGTTTCTCAAAGGAATAGCCACGAAAGTTTGTGTCGTAGAATCCTTGTTGCGTCAGCAGGCTCCAGGCAACATCTGCACCTTGTGGCAAATAGACCAACATTTGATCGAATTCCTGGAGCGTGGCGTCATTGATTAAACGACGCAAAAGTAGGCGCCCAAGACTGTATCCCCGCCAAGATTCTGTGATAAGTAGTTCGGTGACATGAGCAACACGACGTCGATGATCTCCTACGTGTGCAAAGCCGCCTGTTTTGTCAGATATGAGATCGACGCTATTCTGACCATGGGAGAGCTTGTCCGATTCCTCGACTCTCTCGCTTTCTGGGCGAGTATCCTGGTCAAAGGGCATTGCTTGTTCAACAGTGAGGATTTCATTGGCGACCGTTGACAACATCCGTGCTGAACCAATATGATCGACGCGACGATAGTAAAGTTCATAAACGCGATCATGCTGGTTACCATGGATTTCTAAGCTCAAGTCGCGAACTGTCATTGTCTCGTCGACCGGTTGCCCCAACGACCGAATCATGCCCGAATAGCGCTGCGTTAGTTGATAATCGTTGGCTGTCAAAATCCGAAAATGGGTTGATCAGTCACTTGGAAGGATGCCCGCACCGGCCTGAAACGCAGGATACCCAGTGCTCAAATGAAAGGCACAGATCTCTTGGACATTTGCCATCTGCCAGAATCGTTCCGCCTCGCACAAGAGCTTATTTGCCACAGGCTCAATGAGATCTTTCCTTTCGGGTAAAGCCAGAAAGCGCAAAATGGCCAGCGGTTCATAATCAGGTCGCGTCAGATTGTCGCGATCGAACCCGATGGCTGCATCAATAAATCCGACAAGTTGCCCCGCGCGCCAAGCACCAAGCGGTCGATGTTGCTGCCAGCGTACAGAGTAGACGGTATCTGGTTCAGGTTGTAACACCTGTTCGATAATCGTTTGTGAGTCAAACCCTCTGCTATAGGGTAACTGCAAGAGAAGTGGATTTAGAAATTCTTCAAGTGCAGACGCATCATCGCGCTCTAATATGCGGACTTGAATGTCCGGTATTACAGGCATCATCGTCGTATATTTTCTCGCAGGTGTGCTACCAATGTTTCCTGATTGCGTAACTCTGGCAGAAAGAGTGTCAGAGCGTCATCGAGATCCAGAAGACCGG
This sequence comes from Chloroflexi bacterium TSY, assembly GCA_019217005.1. The sequence continues at coordinate 79,462 of JAHBNG010000034.1, read as the reverse complement.
TTGGCAAGATGGGATGATAAAGCAGCGCAATAGATTGTCCAAATCGACCTTCTTCATAAATTTCTATCACTTGGCGGAATTCGACACATTTCACCGTCTGCCAGATCTGGCGGACGCACAGTGCATCTGTGGCAAGTTCAACACGACAAAGAGCCTTAGATACACTCCAAAAGAACAACCATAATGAGACAATGAAAAAAAACGCGAGTTCACGTGGAATTGCCCAAATAAACCCTAACAAAGCCTGTCCAAATTGATTGCTACTCGGAACGATTCCTCGATTCAACAGGTTATATTGAGCCAACTCCCGGGAAGTCGCCAACTGAGTAATGAAAAACAGCGTGAGAACCAGAGTGACGAGGGCTATTGTATGATAGCGATATGATGGCGAGAAGTACATAGGTTTATCGTGGATTTTTGGGTCAAGCAGTCGCTTCTGCATAAATTTCCAGAAGTTGGTCGATGTGCTCCTGAGGCGTTGAGAGATCGATAACTGGTTTAACCTGTCGTTGATTCCATGCCTTGGTGTCGACCATCTGTTGCATTGCCGCAGTCCAAGCGGAGACATTGCCTGCTTCAAGCAGAAGCCCATTTTTCCCTTCGGAGACTGCCTCTGTTAAAGCGCCAAGGCGCGAAGCAAGCAATGGTTTTCCAACCGCCAAAGCCTCGTGTGCTGAAAAACAGAAGGATTCATGGCAGAGTGATGGCACCAAGACAATATCTGTCTCGACAAGCGCCCGTTCCACTTCTGATCGAGAGAGTTGACCAAGAAAGCGCGTCCGCTGATCGGCTCGTTGGCGGAGTTCTGTTGTATAGAGTGGCTCCAACGTGTCATTGCCCGCTATGTTCAACTCTGCCTCGCCAACTACATTGCGAAATGCATCAACGATCACATGGACGCCTTTAATGGGCGAAATGCTGCCGAGATAGAGAAAGCGTATTCGATGAGAAGCAGATTTGAGTGTTGGAACCGATTTTAGTTGCGCCATTCCGTGGGGGATGACGCGAAGCTTCATTGCATCAACCCCTTGAGCGATATACCAGTCTCGAACAAAATATGACGGCGATATAATGGCATGGGCTGCATGCAAAATCTCTTTTAACATAGACGCCCGCTTATGTAGAACGAACGGTAAAATGGGAGCGATCGCCCAAGTGGCGAATTGTCCTGAGCGAGAGACGATGCAGCGGGCACAATTAAGATATCCCTGTGGCCCGTCGCATCGTTTATCACTATAGTTTGTAAGCAGATTGGCGTTTGCACAGATCCACCAATAGTCTTCTAAGGTGAGAATAAACGGAATGCTCTGCTCTCGCAAAAATCGAATGAGAGACGCGGGTAGACCAAACAGGTGTTGGACGTGAACCAGCACAGGTTGAAAGTCGGTGATTGCGTTTGCAAAATAACGACTCAATCCCTTATGTCTGAAAGTTGTACTGAAACGACGTGTTGGATTGAGTTGACCGTCCCAGACGCGATAGACCTCTACACCATCACGATTCTGCTTACTCATTCCTGTTCCATTGGCAAAGATGCGTGTAAAGAGGGCTGTTGGATGAGCCGTCGCCAAATTTTTCACCACAAACTGGGTGTATAGTTCTGTTCCACCGACAAAATGTGGTGGATACTGATGAACGATGTGTAGTGTTCTCATTCCCAATGGTCTGTTTTGGGGGACCGCAAATATTCTGTGTTAAGATTCATTCGTTTTGGGGGTGCATACTATCTTAAGATGAATGACAAGTCAAAGGTTCCCGATCGAAATACTACAAAATGAGTTCACAATGAATTTGGGTGTGATTCTCCTCAATTGGAATGCATGTAATGATACGGTTCGAGCAATCGAGCAATTTGATCAGTGGAGGGAAATTCGGCCTCAAATTTGGGTGGTAGACAATGCTTCAAAGAACGACGAAGCCAGCCTCATTGAGCAAGCCTGTCCACAAGTTGATGTGATCCGTAGCTTTGTAAATTTAGGCTTTTCAGCTGGCACCAATTTGGGAATACGAACCGCGTTATCAGCCAATCAATCATCTAGTAATTATTATATTTTGTTACTCAACAATGATGTTTTGATCGATGAGGCAGCAGTTGCCCAATTGCTTAAGACGGCCCGCTCGAACCCGCAGGTTGGCCTGATTGGGCCAGTGCTATATAGTGATCGAGAACGGACAAAAGTGGCAGCAGTTGGGGGCAGAAACCCTGTTTTATACCACCACACTCACAACACCCTCATCCCCTCAAAAAAAACAATTATAGATGTTGATTACGTGATTGGGGCCGCCGCACTTGTTCGCTCCGAGTTATTTCAGACAGTCGGACTGTTGGATGAAGCCTATTTTTTTAGCGCAGAACTCGCTGATTTCTGTCGACGTGCGCAACAACAAGGTTATCGGTGCGTGGTTGATCTAGGTGCGATGGCCATTCACAATCTGAATCGTTCGTCTTCCTACCGTACCTCGCTATATCCCTATTATGTGATTCGGAATCGCTTTATCTTTATGCGTAAATTCTATCTGCTTTTGCGGATTCCGCTCTATCTGTTTTGGGGAGCATATAGCGCTCTGCTTTATCTAAAATTACGGTTGTCGGGTCAATCGCAATTTGCCCGCTCTGTTGGTCTGGGGTTATGGGATGGTCTGTTGGGTCGTGTTGGGGGACAAAATGAGCGCGTTTTAAGATCATCATGAGAATCGCCTATTATTTTACATCTCTGCCACCGGCGATGCCTGAGTCAGTTGCTGAACTGCAGGAGATCAATGCACTCCGGGCTCATTTTGGCGGCTCGCTCTATTATGTCAATCCAAATCAAGCATCACCCATTTATTTGCCGCGCGTGTTCTTTGGTTTACACCAGCTACGCTCATTGCGCCGCCTTGAATCAACGCTCGATCTGCATCATTTCTACAATGCCGATGCCTATCCTTTCCTCATGCTGCGCTTGCTGCGCAAACCAGTGATCTATACAATCAGCGGCGGAATTCGGCGACGGCGGTTGCCGCGCCGTTTTCTCAATTCGTTGGCTGCTGTCATCGTCTATGATGAGCGTAGCCTGGTTCGCTTGAAAGAACAAGGTATTGAGACGGGGGTGATGATGCGTCCAGGAATCGACAGAGCTAAATTCTCACATCACCCAATTTCGTTGCAGTCTCCAATGCGATTCATGTATGCATCGGCCCCGTGGACGCTTGCTCAATTTCAGAGCAAAGGGGTTGATGCGTTGCTAGAAGCGGCTCGCCAAGAAAAAAAGCTGGAATTGGTCTTTTTGTGGCGCGGTGTTTTGGCAGACGAAATGCGCACGCGTATTGCACAATATGGTGTTCAGGATCAGGTGACGCTCATCACCGATTTGGTTGATGTGAACCAGATTTTGACGCAGGTGCATGGGACAATTGCGTTGGCAACGCAAGAGGGGATTATCAAAGCCTATCCTCACTCGTTGCTTGACTCCCTGGCCGCGGGTAAGCCAGTGGTCATCAGCCGAGGAATACCGATGGCCGAGTACATCGAAAAGACGGGCGTTGGCTGTGTGGTAGAGAGCGTTGATCATCATACTATTTTGCGGATCGTGAAGAAATTTCGAAAGTCTTATGCTCGATTGCAATCTTCTGCCCAACGGATTGATTTAAACGAGTTCTCGGTGGAACGTATGTTGCGTTCCTATCGAGAGCTTTATCAAAGCAAGATATAATATCGTAAGAACTCATGATTCGACATTTTATTAGAGAATCGATTGCACCAATTTTTGTCGAAGCAAAACTAGGCGTGTTCGATCTGTTCGATACGATTTTGCGTCGACGTCCACCAATGGTGCCACCGCGCCGAATGATGTATGATGGTCCGCGCGATCCACGAATTTACCGTGTAAATGGGGAGGAATTCTTACGTTATTACATTGACCTGTGTCATCTGCGCCAGGACGAACGAATACTCGATATTGGTTCTGGGTTGGGGGGTGGTTCAAAATTAGGTTTACACTTTTGATATATAGACAAAAATCTATATGAGACCGTTTTCTCTCTGAGAACCGGCGAAATCAGAGAATATAAACGTTCTTTCTGTTTCTAAAAGTGTAAACCTATCTATCCAGCTAAAATGAACCACCCCTGGGTTGGGACGGAAAACAATACCACTAACAGGCTATTTGAATCAGAATGGATCATATTTAGGGTTGGAGATCAATCCCGTCGGTGTGAATTGGTGCCAAAATGAGATCTCAACACGCCACCCCAATTTTCGATTTCAACAAATTGATGTCTTTAATGGGCGTTATCACCCAACGGGCCAGCATCAAGCTTCTGATTATACCTTTCCCTTTGCTGATGGCTCGTATGATTTTATCGTACTGGCCTCTGTTTTTACCCATATGTTTCCAGATGGTGTTTCGCGCTACTTGTCGGAGATTCAGCGGCTGCTGGACTCCAGTGGTGGCAGATGCCTGATCTCCTTTTTCCTCCTCAACGAAGAAGCAGAGATGCATATTCAACGCTCAGATAGTCTCAGTAGATCCAAATTTCAGGTTTTGAGAGAGAATTCTGGCTAAACAGTTGACATAAATACAAATTTGCCGGTCGATATCTAGTTTTTGCGTTAGATTTGGGCGATTTTTAGATATGAAATAGGTTGTTTTCTGTAACCGAAATCTGAATAAATGACTCCAAAATCCCTGCAATCTCGACTGAAAATAGCCAAAAACGCCAAATTTGGATCTACTGAGTCTATTGAAGTTTTCAAAGCGGCTTGAACATCACGCGATCGAGCGACCAGATCGACCCGAAGACGCCGTTGCTTATGATGAGACATTTATTCATGATCTTTATTCGACGAATCATCTGGAGATCACGGATACCTTCTATGGGTCTTGGTGCGGTCGCTCTGACTTTCTAAGTTTCCAGGATTTGATTGTGGCAAAATGTATGTAGAGTTATGAGAATTTTGCATGTTGTTCATGGATATGCTCCATCTATTGGGGGGTCACAGTGGTTGGTACAAAAGCTATCGGAACATCTCGTTGCCACATATAACGATGATGTAACCGTCTTCACGACCACTGCTGATGATTTGACATTGTTTTTTAATCGCAAGATTGCTTCTCTTCCAGCCGGAATAGAGAAGCAAAATGGTGTGACGATTCGGCGCTTCCCCGTGTTCAACTATGGCAATCGCCTTCGTATGATCATTGCTGGCATTGCGTATCGACTTCGGCTGCCTTACAACGATTGGGCACGAACTCTCTACAATGGTCCGATCATTTGGAGCATGACGCGTGCCATTGCCAAGAGTCGAGCTGACGTTGTCTTTGCAACAGCTTTTCCGTTGATGCACATGTACTATGCTCTGGCCGGGGCCAAGAGGGCGGGCATTCCGCTCATTTTCTTGGGTGCACTACACACAGAGGATGTGTGGGGATTTAACCGGACAATGATGTATCGCGCCATTCAGTCTGCAGACGCCTATATCGCCCACACACCCTACGAACGCAACCATCTGGTGGAACGCGGTATTTCGTCAGACAAGATCCACGTCATTGGTTCTGCTGGCGTGGATCTCGCGCAGTTTACAATGGCTGATGGCTTGTCTATTCGTCAACGCTATGGTTGGGGGGAGAAGCCACTGATCCTTTCCCTGGGCCGGTTTGTGGCCCGTAAGCGTTTTGAGCTGTTGATCGAGGCAATGCAAACCGTCTGGGTGCAAAGGCCCGATGCGCAATTGGTCATTGCCGGCGGGAAAACGGTCTATGCCGAGGAAATTGAGCGGTTGGTGACGAACCTACCACCAGCGCAACAGACCAACGTTACGCTTCTCTATAACATCAGCGAGGAGGAGAAACCTTCTGTACTGGCGGCAACCACTCTTTTGGTTTCATGCTCGACACAAGAGTCGTTTGGGATTACTCTGATTGAGGCATGGGCTTGCAGTCGACCGGTCATTGGTGCGCGTGCGGGCGCAATTGCAACGATGATTCGCAATGAGATTGATGGCCTTCTGTTTGAACCAAATGATCCCAAGGATCTTGCAGAAGTGATTCAGCAATTGATCTCAGACCCGGTTATGGCCAAGCGTCTGGGTGCGACTGGCAAGCAGAAGGTAATGGCACACTATACATGGCCTTTTGTCACTGAACAAATTCGCTCTTTGTATGCCAGCCTCGTTCACAAATGACGAGCTTGTGCTCATTCATTCTAAATACTTCTGGTACTGTGAGGTTTTGTGGGGTAGATGTTGGATCATTTGTTGGTTTGCTGGGTTGTTCACCAACCATCTAACCAACAAACCAACTGAAAACCACATACTTCCTCAGACAACCATGTTTCTTGTCTGCTAAAATGCCCCTTTGTTAACCAAACCAAAAATAGTGAAACGCCGCCCGTATTGCGATAAACCAAACTGAGACGGTTGCTACAAAGTAAAGCCAGAATCTCAGCATAACGATATTGATTGTACAGTGGACGACGCTGTGTAGGCAACGGAATATGACGAAAATCCATGTAGCGACCAGAAAGATCGTATCGACCTGATTTGTGACAAAAAGATACAGTGAGAGCAGATAGAACAGAACCGGTATCTCGAAGAGGTTTTTGAGGTTGTCCGATGGGTTAGAAACCTCTGGAGGAGAGAGCCGTGCAAATTCGACAGGTGTAAGCTCTTGGGGGTTGAAGTTATTCTTATGGATAAATGCGATTCGTCGGACATACATATAGATCCAAACGATCATCGTTAGGAGGACCATGGCGAATATTGGGGCAAAGATGGAGGTTTGATCCATATGTTCCTCTCTAAATGACGATCTATTCTTTCTCTTCGTACTTGATCCGTAACCAATCTTTCAACTTGGTCCATTTGACGAACACGCATATAGGGTCTGTAACAACGGGGAGGTACTCTTTGCCAATTCTCTTCCAACTCATTCTGATATATTTCAGCCCAAGCCAAAACAAAACGTAATTGACGCAACCATCAACGGGAGATGACCGGTAAATAGAAAGATTGAACGTCGCCTGTAAACAAAAAGATGGAGAGCGTTTGTGGGCTTGATTGAACAGATTGACCATCCGCTGTTGCGACGAATTGTATTGACCCAAGAGAAACGATCCCTCGTGTTGGTGTGGGACCAACGTCCAACGAAATCTGTATTTGTGTTTGATTGACGAGCTCTGTTCCGCTATTCTGAGAGAGTTGTAAGTTGCGAATAGTGTGTGCAGCTGACCAATCAAAGGGAAGCTCACCTATATTTTTCAGATTGACCGTTGCGACTTCTCTTTTGGTGGTTCCCTGTTGATGGAAAAAGAGAATGCTTGTTCGATCCAGCATGATTTCTGGCGGTCTGGGCAGACGGGGAAGGGAAAAGCGACCATCTCTGAATTGATTTTGACGAAACATGGGCCAAGGACGCGCCGATTTTGTTGAACCAGCGACATCCCAAATTCTGATGAGTGGCTGACTCTGATTGTCATAATCGATCCCGGCCGCTAGAATCTCCAACGATCCATCGTTATCCACATCGTCGATCAATGGCGGAACGAAGAAGTCACCCGGCATCCGAAAGGTGGTGTTGTCGCTGGCAACCCCATTGGGTTCAACGACAACGTACGCCCATCCACCAATATGCAGCACGAAGATTTCTACAATATCATCGCCATCAAAGTCGGCCAATATGGGATTGAGCATGATTCCACCTGGCAAACCGGGGTTGGTGATTGGTGGGATCATGGGAAAACCAGCAACCAGCTGACCATTGCCATGCCAGGCATAGAGCTTATTGCACTCGAAATCGATAAATGACCCACAGGCAACCACAACTTCCAGGTCGCCATCATTGTCAATGTCACCCAATGCCGGCGGCGCAGCTGTCGAGCCGGCAGTTTCAACTGGCCAATTGTCGACAACGGTTCCATCATGATTCCAAGCATAAACCACGTTTGTTCTGCCACCTGATTTGCCCCAACCCGTGGCAGCCACGATTTCAGGCTGGCCATCGTTGTCAATATCACCGATCGCAGGCGATGAATGGATATATTGTTCAACCGTCAACGGAAATCCCGGTACACTCGTGCTGTCTCCATTGACGACCCAAAGCGTTGTTTCATTGTTCATGGTTCCAAAAACGACTTCGGGAAGACCATCATCATCAAGGTCAGCAAGAGCGGGTGAAGCCATACCGCTCCGCGTTAAGTTGTCGCCATTTTCGCTGTATAGGGGCCAACCCTCCACGACCTCGCCCGTGTGATGCCAGGCATGAAGACGTCGGTCGCTGCCTTCAACAATCACCTCTAGATCGCCATCTCCGTCGAGATCCCCCAAGGCGGCTGTTGTCGTGAGACCATCCCAATACCCATCAGCAAAGCTAAAGCCCGGTGGCGGCCAACCGATTTGATCAATACGCGGTTGGGGCCATCCGCTGGTTCCATCAGCAGAAAGAGGTTGGATGAGGCTAAAATTCCAAGGGCTTTGATATGTGTAGACCAAGACGCCCCCATTCCAGCGACGATTTCGATCCGGATGATTTGTGTCGCCACCAACCGTAATCACGATTTCGAGAGTGCCATTGTTGTCCAAATCGGCAATTGCTGGCGCTGAATCAATGCGTCCCTCGTTCTTGGATGATGGCGGATTTGCCTCTTGAATATCGAGATTCGTTTGGCGCGACCAAACGGGCGTCCAGTTTTGGCCGTCTGTCGTTGCCACAACCCACAAAACACCATCCTGACTCGCTGCAATGATCTCCTTATAGCCATCTCGATTGAAATCTGCTGCGGCCAATGGCGACAGGTTGACACGCGTTCCCGACAGGAATATCGACGTCTCATTGATGGGGATCTTGGGCACCGTCGCTGCCTGTGTGGTGTGTCGATCTTGGATGAACCAGGAGTGTGATAACAGGATTGCTACAAGATAGATCACAATGCGTCGATGTATCCATCTAGAAAAAACTCTTGTCATTCGGGGGTTAAAAGTCGTTATATGAATCATTTTTTTGTTACGAAAATTCCTTACGCAAACAGATAAGTGCCGTATTAACTGGTGCCAAGTTTGCCTCACCTTCCGCTTTGGAGAGCATTGGATTAAAGACTTGGGCCAACATCGGATTGGCCCAAGCCCACTTCATGCGCTCCTTTTGCGATAAAGTGCCTGTCCAATATTTGGCAAATGCCTCAAATGTGTAGCGTGGGTCCGGTGTTGTGTGAGCAAGATACTGTAAGTTGACCAGCTTCAGGGTAGGATTCGACATCATTCGTTCTTCGATGGCTTCAGGGGTGTAGAGCCGATAGGGGCCACCGTGGAGTTCATCGCCGTTGGGGCGTTCATGAAAGGGGTTTCCCTGACTCATGGGCACCGTAATGATGGCCAATCCGCCTGGTTTGAGGACGCGGGCAATCGAGTTGACGGCTAGCTGATCGCCGTGACCGCGGTCACAAAACATATGCTTGATTGAACTGACGGCGACTGCCTTATCGACTGATTCTGTATCAAGCTGCAGATCGGTGGCATCTCCCACGGCAAATGTAAACGGCAAGCGATGACCAATTTCTTTCTCCACGATGCTGAGTCGCTTGCGCATCTCTTTCCAGACAGATCGATCGTAGTCGATAGCGATTGTTTTGGCACCTTTTGAGGCAACATAGAGGGGAAATATGTTAAACCCGCAGCCCAAATCGAGTACGACATCGGAGGCTTGTAACTGTAGGTGATCGAGGACAAATTGATACTCTCCATATCGAATCAGATGTGGATCGTATAGAGAGATTGGATGCATTTCTTTAAAGACTTCCTCTTCAAAGCGAAGGAAATCCTGGTATTGGATGGAATAGTGTTGGTTCATTTTTTGTTTGCGACTGACACCTTATTTTTGCGCAACGAGAGCGTGATTCTATTCGTTCATGCAACTAGAGGGGGTTTCTAATCGGCCTCTAGATAGGATTTCAAGCAAATCAGAAGGTCACGAGAATAAGGATGTGAACTTAGCAGGTCAATCCGTGAAAGTGAGCCGTTCTGAAAAGAGAGAAAACCAGGTATTTGTAATAGATCTCGAACAATTCGTTTCTGCCGGAAAGGTTCAAATCTAGTATCCACGAGAGCTTGCTGATGGAAATGGCCTATCAAATTATGCGCCAAATCAGCCAAAAGGATAAGAGATTTTTGAGCTAGAAATAGGGTCTTGCGACGAGAAGCTAAGTGTAACCCCATTTTATCATTACGGAATTGTTCGATTTCAGCCGCACCTCGATTGTCATAATATGAAATGAAGTGACGCTTGGATGGCAATTTGATGGTCGAAATGTAGTAACTGACACAAATTTGCTCGTTTTTCACTCTTTTTTTGAGAAAAATGCGTACAGGGCGATTAAACTTGATAGGGGATGGAATTTCAGCCAGAAAGACGTCACCGCAAGGATCCCATCGAGTCACCTGTTGCGCCCACAGATGGGCACGACGGTTGGAGTTGCCCTTCATCATAAATTGATAGTTGCGGTTGAGCAGCCACCGAATATTTTCTTCACTACCTGCACCGCCATCGGTGCGCCAGACGACTCGCTCGCGTTTTTTCTCGTCTAACTCTAATGAACTTTCCGTGGCAAGCACGGCTGGCTGAAACGATGGAGCTGTATGCTGACTCCCTGGATAGAGGTCTGACCAAACCGTTTCATGGTATTTAACCGAACTTACACGGACCAATTGGCGTCCCGTTGCGTTTTTTTGCCGCTAAAATAGCCTTTTTGACTTTTCTGTGCCTTTTTGCCGCATGGTAATCCGGATAGGTCAAAGTCTAACCACAAGAACCCTCGCCAATCGTGGTTGTGTATTTGGCTTAGAGGCTTGCAGATTTCGCTGACCGCACTCTACCGATATTCATTAGAGTTAGGGCGTCTAATGTACGAGACATATTTGATTGCTCACTAAGCTGCTCCATCCCATAAATTTTCGCAAGGAGTCTTTCTGGTCTGACCTTTGTATTGAACTCAGTCAGCGTTGCGCAACCACATAATATGCTAACCAGCACCTGTTCCAACTTACTTGCTGGTGTATATTCATACGTTTTGACCGGTATTTCGATCTTCTTCAACGCAGTTAGCACTTTCTCTTGATGGTAGTGTGCCAGCAACGCAGCTAATGGTGCATACTGAGTATTGCTGATCTCGTTCGTTAGTCCGAATTCTATTGCCATGAATGCCTCCTTGGATCGGGTATCTCTAATGAATTTCTTTGAGGCTATCCTTTTTTCGGCATTTTGACGAATTTGATCGAATAGAATCAGGCTCTTATTGCGTCAACGAATAGAATTCCCTTCCCGTTGCGCAAAAATAAGGTGTAAATGTAAAGTTTGGATCGACGGTGCCCGATAAACAAAGCGCATAGTCTAAATCGAATAGAAATCTCAACAATTGGTGATCTTCGTCGGTTTCTTGAAAATTAAAGGCGATTCCCTCTAAAAGCGGCATGAGCAACCCGGCCCAGTTGTACTGCCACGCGACATCGAGATGCTTTGCAATTGCCGGTACAATCTGGTTGGCACAGATCGCCTCGTCTGGGGAAAAGCATTCGACCGGAACGGACTGAACAACCTCGCGTATTTGCCCGGTCTGTTCCCGACGATATTTTGGCGGCAGAAGTCTCAGGATCTGCTGTGCAAACGATAGCTGTTTTGGCGTCCATTGAATGCGCGGCGCACCAATATAATCGACCGTGAAGAAGACGCCCCCCTGGTTTCAAGGCATTGTTCGAAATCTGGGCAATGTGATCGACTTCCTCAAAATGATGATACGCGTGGAAGAGTATAATCAGATCATAAGTTGATGGTTCAAGTTCAAGATGATTGACATCAGCGGCGATGTAGTTGACATTTAGGCCAACCGAATCGGTAAGGACTTTTGCGCGTTCCATTGAGGCCGTGCTGATGTCGATTGCGTCCACTTTTGCAAAGGGAAATCTTGGATCGGTAAAGTAAGGTTGTTCACCCGTCATATCGCCACAGCCCAAAACGAGACCAACAAGCTCTGCGTGTTCTGCCCGAATGTGATCCAGAATCAGATCGTTGATCTTTTCATACCGACCTCCAGTCATTTTTTCTAAGGCCCATTTTCCCAGTACGTCTCCACCCGCGCTACTCCAGGAAACTTGACGAACTTCTGAGATATCAACCTGATCCCAGAATTCGGCTTCGCTCAGTTGGACAGACTCCGTGTTGTGCAGTGGAGCCGGCGGCGTTACATGTTTCTGCAAATCCACGGCTAGATGGCCCAATTGTTGAATTTGCTTCCACTGTCTATATTGATTAATTTCTTCTCCAAGCCCGCTGACGTCACCACGAAGCAGATAGTGACCTGCTTTTGCCATGCGTTGCAATGTCGTTTTTGTGAAGCTGAGAAGTTGCATCCTCAGTGCACCTTTCGTTTGTTCGTCACTAAAGATTATAAGGATTAAGAATGTGGGACACGGATGAACACAGACTTCACGGATTTATTCTGAGATTATCCGGGTTCATCCTAAAAATCCGTGTCCTATTCAATGGCTATGCAAGTTTGAGCCGCCAACGAAGATATTGTTTGACTTCGGTCAAAACTGCACCAATTCCCTGGGTTCGCAGTAGATGAATAGAAAGTTGTGTTTTTCTGCGGAAGGCTGCAATGGTTCCCTCATTGATACGTTCTTCGTGTGCGTCGGTGAGTTCGGTTTCGACTTGTGAGAGATGTTGCGTTCTTCTCGGTAATGCAAGAATGTCGAGACAGAATTGCCACGTACAGTCGGCCACATCCGACCAACGATAAAGCGCCATGCGTTCTTGAATGAGCTTGACCTGACGTTCGGCCAACTCTGATGATTTCAAAATGCGCCAAGCGATCTCTGCTCCCTTGGTTGGGTTAAATGAATCTAGGTAAAGTACTTCATCGCCCAATGCCTCTGCCAAGGAGGTCGATTGTAAGGTCAATACAGGCGTATTGGCAACTGCTGCTTCAAAGGGAATCAGACCAAAGCCTTCGACAATTGACGGATAGAGGACAAGCGCTGCCTGTTGATAGAGCCGCTCCTTCTCCGATTCGGTCACGGCCCCTAAGTCACGAATCCGATGGGATAGTTCTGGCACAGCATGAAGCGCCGCTTCCTCCTCTGCGCTTGAATCTCCAAATGCAACTGGGTTCCCAGCAAAGGTGAGTTGCCCTGACCATTGATAAAGGCGAACAAGCTCTTGAAAGAGTCGAATTGCATAGACTCGGTTCTTGTGTTTGAAGTTTGTCCCCAAAACCATGAGAAGAGGTGCATCGCCCAGTTCCTGGATTCTCTTTGGCACTTCTCGATCTGCTGGCTCGTTTTTGACCCCATTCTGCCGATAATGGTCTGTGCCAGCATTGAGAACCCGTGAACGATTTTTGGGAACCGAGAGCCCATTGTGCGCAACATCTTGGGCAACGTCCTGGGTCAGAAATGCAACGCCGTCTGCCGTCGCCAAAATCAATTGTGTAAGCTGCCGAAAACGATTCCAGTCTTCCCAATTGTGGGCATAAGAGGGGTTTTTGTAGGTGATCAAATCAAGCTGCAAGATAGCAAAACGATGGGCAATCGCTCGTAAAAAGCGTAACTCTTCTATTTCTCGAACTTGAAAAGGACGATAGATCAGATCGAATATCGGTTGATCGATGGGTTTCAAATCTGAGATACGGACGACATGCTCAACGGTTCCCCAAATATCTGCAATGGTCTCTTCGGCGATGGTGTCGGAAATGATGAGCGTTAGATGCTTCTTGCACTCTGGTTGTTTAGTCAATGCATACACCAGTTCTAAAACATAGACCATTGTCCCGACGCGAGTCCCATCTAGATAAGTAGCATCGATCGCAATGCGATGACCAAGGATGGCAACATGGGCTCGATTGAGAGCCAATGCTAATGGACTGTCCAGGTCGTTACACACCTGGTGCACCATGTTGATGTACCAAGGATAGCGCTTCTCTAAAATTGGATGATGTCGTTTTTGTAAAGTTTGTTGCGTCGTCTGGTCGGTTTGATTGAAAGAACGACCATGCTTGTGAAACACGAAGAGATTGTCTGCTGCAACATGTGTAAAACTTTGCTGGAGCGCACGCTGTGAAAAGTCAACCTCCTCGCCATAGCCAGGGGAGAAGGTGGTGTCAAAATAACCCACAACATCAAGCGCCGTCCGCCGGAAATAAGTGCAATAAGCCACCGCTGTTGGAATGAGCGGGTAGAGCGTGAGCGTTTTCTCTTGAATGCGCGCATCGACTTGCTCGGTGGTGAGACCATCAACCAATTCGCACATGGGCTGATTGCGATAGGGGACTGACAAAATCGTCCCGTGATTTGTCAGTGGCGAAGCTGTTGCAATATTGGAACGATAGTAGGCTGCTGTCCGCAGACGTTCAAGCCAGTTGGGCGGGAAGACAACATCGCTATTGACCGTAATGACATCACGCGGGGCAAGCCACTCAAAACCTAGATTGACTGTATCAACAAACCCCCCGTTGGTTGGCTTACATATATAGTAAAAATCGGCCCTCTGACTAAAAGCCGTCAAGGTCCGCTCTATGCGTTCATCGGTACTGGCATCATCAAGAAGTAATTTGGGAACATCTGTACTGGTTGTGGCGGCAAGGCTTTCCACACATTGGACAACGTCGTCGTAAGCGTTAAATATTGGCACCACAATCGCTGGCATGTGAGTGGGAAACTCTTTGTGCCAACTCGTGGCCTGCTGGGCTAGAACACCGAGAATCTCTGGCTCTGTATTGGGTTTTGCGATCGTCACTATCTAAATCCTCATGCATGTGGATTGTTGAATAATTAAGGTTCTTCCGGAATAGAGGGGGCGTAACTTCCCGGACACGCTTAGTCAGTAAGAGAGATACCAAATAGGCGCGTTGAAAAGAGTTGGAAAAAATCAACAATTCCGACTTTATGTAAACTTGGGTATTGAGCTGGTAGCAAGTAGACATAAGAGAGAAATCAAAGGCAATCAAGAAAAAAAACAGTAGCAGCAAAAGTCGGGTACAGAAATATTATGACAAGTAAATGATTGCGACCAAAAAGAGATAAATTGAAGACCTCCGGAAGAAAAGGCTAGAATAGGAGAGGCCAAGGAGGTCCGGAAAAATGCGCAAAAAGAAGGAGAAGCAGGTAGAGAAACGATACTACCGACCAACAAAGAAGCGCTGTCCGAACTGCAAAAGCAAACTGAAAAGAAGCTATAAATTATGGCATAAGTATCTGGAAACACTGGAGGGCAGATATTATGTGGTAAGTCATGGATATCGGTGTCAAAATGAGAACTGCTTGCAGCAAGAAGTGGTCTATCGTTCCCAAGAAGCAGAAGAGTTGGGTGTACCCGAATGCGGTTATGGGTTAGATGTAATCGTCGAAATAGGATACCAACGATTTTGGCATCAACGAAGAGTGGCCGAAATCCATAAAGGACTAAAAGAGCGGATAACGATATCTGAAAGACAAGTGCTGAACTTAATCGGTACATTTTTAGCCTTGTTGCGAGCTGGACAGCCAGCGAAGGTAGTAAACCAGCAGAAAAAATGGAAAAGGTTGGGCGGACTAATCCTCTCCATAGATGGGATGCAACCAGAGAAAGGAAGTCCAGCGCTCTATGTGGTTCGAGAAGTCCAGTTAGACATCACTTTGATGGCAGAAGTGTTGGAATCAGGGACTCACAAGACTCTGGTTTCAGCACTGTTGGAACCGATAAACGAATGGGAAATCCCTATCAAGGGCATCATCAGTGACGCCCAGGAAAACATCCAACTTGCTGTTGCTCAAGTGTGGCCGAATTGCCCCCATCAGACTTGTCAGTTCCATTGCATTAAAGAAGCTGGGCGACTCACTTATGCGCTTGACCGTACAATGAAAACTCAACTCAAAAAGAAGCTGCGTGGCTTTTTGAATCGGGTCTACAAAACGGTTCGAGAATTGGCGGAAACCGATCCCTACAAAGCAGTTCTTTTGCAATATACTCGCTATCTGCGGTTCACTTTATTGACAAGAGGATTGGCTCCTTTTGAATTAGGTGGCTTACAGATGGTTCAACAATTAATCACGATTGAAGCATCATTATTACGGGCTCAGGAAAAAGGGGGCATCCGTTACTGACCCGCTTAATCAAGATTGCTGGTTTTCATCGTTTTTGCACTGTTCAAGCCAACCGCTTACGACGGCAACTTGGGTGGTTGGTGGCACTCCAACGGCTTTTGTCGCCTGACTCTCAAGCCGACGACCAGGTACAGGTCACTGCTCATTCCGTTGCATCAGCTGTTGATCAATATTTAGTCGCACTGACACAGGATACGACTCTCGATGACGCAGATCGCTCGATTGTTCAGCATATCAACACAACATTTCGCAACCGTTGGTGGGGGCTCTTTGTCTGCTACGATGTCTCGGGTCTTCCTTCCACTAACAATGCCCTGGAGGGCTTCTTTGGCCGCTTGAAAACCAATCAACGACTTATCACTGGACGCAAAAGTGTTAATAACTTCGTCCTTCGCTATGGCTCTTTTGCTGCCTTCGTCGATCCGACTGAAACCAAAGACGAATTGCTCTTCCGGCTGCGATCCGTTGACCGGTCCGCTTATTTATTTGAACGGCAACGTTTACATTCGATCCTGGCTGAACGCAAAGATTATTTTCGCTTTTGCCATCACCTTGATTCAGTCGTTTCTGAACTTGAAATCGCTTGGGAGTCTGCTCTTCTTTCAAATACAAATCGTCATGATTCTGACTCCCCTTCTAACTCAACATAATAAATTTGTACCCGACTTTTGCCGTAGCTGGAAAAAAAACGAGTTGAAACCGCATCTAAGGAAGACTTGGTGTATCAGTCAGATTGATGCGCACTTTCTGGCTCAGATGGAGCAATTGCTGGCCCTCTATGCCCAGCCCTATGACCCGCTCTACCCAGTTATCTGTTTCGATGAGCGTCCTTGTTTTCTGATTGGCGAGTTGCTCGAACCGCTTCCACTGCAAGCCGGACAGATGGCCAAAGAGCATTACGCCTACACCAAGCATGGCTCCTGTGCCTTGCTGGCTGCCATTGAGCCCTTGACCGGTCGTCGCCTGGCTCAGGTTCAGCCACAACGCACCAAAAAGGAGTTTGCCCTTTTCTGTCAGTCTCTCGTGACTCAGTGGCATGAGGCCCAGAAAATCAGACTCGTTCTCGACAATCTCAATACTCACAATGCCAGTGCCTTTTATGAACATCTACCTGCCGATAAAGCCTTTGCTCTCGCCCAAAAGATTGAGTTTGTCTACACTCCCAAGTCTGCCAGTTGGCTCAATATGATTGAGATCGAGTTCTCCGCCATCTCTCGCCAATGTCTCAATCGCCGCATTCCGACCATTGAGCAACTCGAAGCTGAAGTTCTCGCACTTGTCAATGAACGCCACGCAAAGCGCATCATCATTGACTGGCAGTTTTCTATTTCTGATGCTCGCCACAAGATGAATTCTCATTATCGCAAGGTTCATCCTGTTAATCAAAAATTCAAGAAAACTTAATTTACACTGTATTTAGTATCGTAGCGAATACGATCCAAATAGAGTTCATTCTCGCTAACATCAATCTCATGTAGCTGACTAACAAATTTAAGCATCTCGTGATTTAGAATCTCCGTACTGATTTCCCTCGTGAGCGCAATATCCGATTGGCTGACTCCAGCAAAGAAATCATAGGCTATAGTAGCAAAGCCACCGATCGCATCATAAAGCCCAAAGCTAGTCTCACCGCCTGAAATCATCCAGGTCAACCCTTGAAACATATAGTCGAATACTTCTTCAGCACCAAAACCCGATGTACTACAGTCTCGAACAGTGAGGAAGGGTTTATCATTTGTTACAATACGATGATTCGCATCAACAAATAGTTGCACGTTTGCATTTCCATCACAATTCACTTCAGCTCTTTTATAACGCTCGCTGCCAGCTATCCCGCCAAGCCGTATTCTGGATCCGATGGCGACGCTCCAACAACGTACTATAGTTCAGAGACAGTTCCTCTGATAGATGCAGCGTTGGTGTCCCTTGAATGATGCCTCGCATCACTAAGACTATCGTCACACAATTGTAATGCGTTCCAGACCAGACTGTATTCGTAAAGGCATCGTATACTTTGCCGCATTCTCGGCATCTGTACTTATTCACCGGGGCTCGCTCTCGACTGTGAGGCGCTTGCCCTTCTGGCAATCTATGTCCATCTGGACATTGCATCCCTTCTGGATGCAAGATCTCTAACAATCTCTCATAAGGCCAATCCAAAAAATAAAATATACGCGAGAAGGGGTGGTTCATTTTAGGCGGACAATTAGGTTTACATTTTTGCAAAGAGAAAAGATGTTTATATTTTCTACTTTGAGCCATGCTCAGGCAGAAAATGACCTCATATAGATTTTTATCTATGTATCAAAAGTGTAAACCTAATTCTGAACCACCCCCGCGAGAAGGTGTTAAACTAGCTCTCCAAAAGGAGCAAAAATGACAATCTCGCCAGAAATGGTTGAAGTCTTGAAAGAGACGAAGGCCATGTTAAGTGGATACGAAAGAAGGCACTTCATGGCCCAAACGGTCAAAACGATATGCGAAGGGAGTCCGACGAAAGCAGAACGAGAGTTGGGCTGGAATCGGGCGACGATAGCCAAAGCCCTGGAAGAACTAGAAGGCGGCTTCTGTTATGTCGACCAAAGCCACCGACGTGGTCGCAAAAAAGCCGAAGACCATATCCCCACTTTACTGGCCGATATGGTTGAAATCGCCGATCAATTCAGCCAGACCGATCCCACCTTTCGACCCCCCCCAATTGTACACTCGACTAACCGCCGCCGAAATGCGTACCCAGCTCATCGAGCAGAAAGGATACACAGATGAGGAATTGCCTGGCGAAGAGGCCATCCGCTTGAAGCTCAATGAGTTAGGCTATGGCTCAAACCGGGTCAAAAAAAGTCAACCAGTGAAAAAGATCCCAGAGACCGATGCGATCTTTGATAGAATTCATCAGATCAATCAAGAAGCGGATGCAGACGAGACGGTTCTGCGCCTCTCTTGGGATGCCAAAGCGACGATTTTACTTGACCGTTTCTCGAGAGAAGGGATAAGTCGAGTGGTTGTCAAAGCGCTCGATCATGACTTTCAAGATAAGAAGACCGAGAAAGTCACTCCTTTTGGCATTTACCTCCCTTCAACCAAGGAACTCTTTCTTTACTTGACTCAGTCGAAAGTGACGAGTGACTGTATTGTCGACTGCCTGATTGATTTTGGGAAAGCGTACGTGAACACTTTCCTCACGTCAAGACCCTCGTGATCAATCAGGACAATGGTCCCGAAAATCATACCCGTCGGACTCAGTTTATGTATCGTCTCACTCAGTTTGTTGAGCACTATCGTCTCTCTATTCAGCTCGCCTGCTACCCTCCTTATCACAGTAAATACAACTCCATCGAACGGGTTTGGGGCCATCTTGAAAAACACTGGAACGGTTCTCTTCTCGATTCTCTTGAGACCGTTCTCAATTTTGCCCGTTCTTTTCGCTTTAACCAACTACAACCCTTCGTTCACCTGAATTCCACTCTTTATGAGACCGGCGTCAAACTCACTCAGAAAGAGATGGACCGTTTGGAACAACGCTTCCAACGTTTACCTGGTTTAGAAAAATGGTTTGTCCTTATTCCCCCTCTCCATTCTCTCGTTCGCGTATAATTATTTTTTTGGTTTAGCCTAACAGCCTTCTTCGCTCATCAGTTCTTGGATCGGATATCGCATTTTCATGGCTCTTTTTCTCTTTTCTTTTTTCTCATTGACCTCTTTCCCTATTTTACATACTTTTCACCTACTTTCATATATGAGCCTGCATATTTTGTTGGCTAGCGGGTTCCAAGCCACCCAACCAAGAAACTGAACGACCACACCGAATGCCTTAGTAGCCTCATATCAGGTTGGCAACTTTAAGGTGAAAAGCCCTGAGTTTACATAAGAATATCAAAGAGTTACCCATTGATTTAAGCAACTGCAAATTCAGTGATTTTACGGCGTTCTGGTCTATAAAACCCAAGAACAATGTCTTCTTTCTCAACTCCCGCATCAAGCAATTCTTCAGCGATACCTACATCAGTATTATCACGCTCGATCCAAATTTTGTCTTGCTTAATTCGTAGATGTAAAGGCACTGAATAAACGCGTCCTGTCTTGCCCCATCCTATATCTAGAAGGAGATAACTATCGCTTCGCTCGTCAAACGTAGGGACTGTTTCAATTTCGCCATAGCTTAACATGTATTCGGCGTGTTGGGAGAGAATTTGCTTAATGATGCTTCGGTAATTATTTATCTTATCCATTCCACTATCTCCTGAATATCTGGATCAAACACAATGAGATGGATCTTATATTCGCTGACAATATCCTGAACAGCAGGTTCCACGAAGAAGTCTTGATAGACATCTTGTGCAATAGCCAGAAATAACTCTCGTTCAGGATTTACCCTCTCTAAAAACATGCGATATATACCATACTGACCAACAGTTTTCTGTAACTCACTGACAGGTGACGCAGAACCAAAAACTTTGACTTCGACAACTATTTGCCTGTCTTCTTTCTCTGCTGCAATAGGTTTTTCGGCTCCCAAATCGGCGTACAACTTCATGCCTTTATATTCTATCAGAAATGGATCATCTGTTACTACCCAGCCATCTTTGATGAGAGCTTGTTTTACTGGTTCGTGGTAAATATCATATCTTGGCATATCGAGGTACGCGTTCCGTTAAAACGAGTTGATTCCTTACCCTTGGGCTAACGTAAGCATAATATTTCTGGCATTAATTATACCACATACCACAGTAGCCGTAAGCAGCGATTTTTACGTAAAACCACCGTAAAGAATTGGCATTTGCCGCCGCGCGCGGCTCATGTTATCATCCCCACTAACAAAAGCGCCGCCTCGGGGTGTTGGAAGCACCCAAGCAAGGCGGCTCAACCATCCAAACTGTCGTAGCCAGTGAGGATGATCTAGCGACATTGTATCCGCGTTTGGCGTTGGATTCAAGAAGCGGTCGTCCTGCTTACTGTTTCAGTAGAGGACGGCCGCTTTTGCTATCCCCGAACTTCCTTTCAACCCAAATTAGTACCGGAGGATACGATGAAACTCTTAACCATTCAACGCGGGTGTATTACAATTCGCTTATCACCCTTTCAATGTGCCGAGATCGCCAAAGCCTGTCGAGTCGCATATGAGGCGTCGCCCTCTGGTGATATAGACCATTGGTCTACCCTATCCGCTCTTTTTCACGCATGTGCCATCTCTGGTTTTGCTCAACAACATATGTGTCCCCACGATGAGAACTCATTGAATGAGCAATTGCTGAGCGTTAACCTATAGCCGACTACCAATCCTCAAATTGATTATCAGCGGGAATCTCGGCTTACCAACAAGTGGCAAGCCGAGGTTTTTCTTTTGCTTCTTTGCCCGAATACTATCATTTCTACCTGCAATTGTGGGTTCGTCACAGATCACCAAGGAGGGCATTGTGTTGACCGAGGTTTGGCGGCGGGGAAACAAGCCGCCCGACCAAGATACTAGGCGACCAGTTCCGAACTTGCAGGAAGCTATATGTAGACACCACGATTACTATCGACTATCAGCAGAAAATTCGCTAGAGATCGCTAACGCGTGAGTTGCAATAAATGAAGCTTGCTATTTGAGAATAGGATAAGCGCCACTAGGTCATGAAAACAACCGTAATTGGCCTGTTTCTGACTCAGACTTCTTGCCTGTTCTTCCCGGAGGATCTGGAATTGTGCTTCCATCCTTACCATCTAGTATCCATTTTCCCCACTGCCTCAAACTGTTTCCGATCCTGTCTATTGAGGCTGGTGTCCAATCACGCTCATAGCTTGATGCTACCAACTCACCAACTGATCGTCCTGATGTGTACGGCATTTGTATTAAATGCTCGGTAACTAATTGCATTACTGGTTCTGGCTGATCAGGATCTCATGTGGTTGACAGGGAAAAACGTTCTTTGCCATGGAGATCGAGCCAAATACGTTGAAAAAGAGAAGAGACATTGCGAATGCCATAGCATCGACGAGTGATGACCTTAATCTTGTTATTGAGACCTTCAACAAAACCACTGTTGATGCGTTGGTCAAAATAGTTGACAATGGATTGCCAGTGGTTGCGCAGGGTTTTGATAAAGCCATCAAAGTTATCAAGGGAGGAACGTTCAACTTTGCGAATCCAAGCCTCAAGGCGATGTTCAGCTTGGGCAACAGAGAGTTCCTGGTTGAAGATGGCGGTCAATTCTTCTCGAAAGGTATAGGCCTGATGAAGGGCTGGTGAATGAGCAAACAAACGTCTAAGCTCCTGCCGCTCTTCAGGATTGAGAGCCGAGTGATTTTTGCGTAAGATCCAGAGCATTCCTTTGCAATCTTGGTCATAAGTTTCAGGAGGCAGTTCTTTTTCAAGCGTCTGAGTTCCTTTTTCGGAGGTCGTCAAAGTCATCTCGATAGTTCTGAGCAACATGAAATCGGTCAACAACAGGAGATGCATTCACATCATCATTCTCATTGATAAATTCATCAATCGCATTGATATAGCCCTCCCACATGTCGGTGGTGCAATAGTTGATGGTGGGGCGTAGTCTCTCAGGAATCTCTTCTAGGAATGCCTTAACCGTCTTTTTTTTCGATCAGGGAGAACTCCAAGAATCCGTACCTTGCCCTTGGGTTGACGAGCTGTAATGATCGCACTAAATTTCTTGCGCCCCTTACTTCTGGAGATTTCGTCAATCCCCAACGTACCGATTTCGTCGATTTCATCCCAGTTGATTTTGGGCTCTATCAGACGGTTCAATGCGCCTACGACTGCATCGTACCCAACTTCTTCTTTGAGGCTTACATCTTCGATTGTACTGTTGATTAGTTGCATGACCAGGTATTCATCATACGCTTGTGTATGAGGACTTCTTTGTTCATACCAACTCACAATTTGAGTCGTTGTTGGGTCACAATGACACGACAAACATTGACCCCGTTTGGGCCGTATCAAGATGTAGGTCTCAAGCCCAAAAACTGGGAGATGGCGCAAGCTAATTTCTTGACCATGGCCAAATGTACACGCAATCTCAACTCCGCATACACCACATGCTGTTGTTTTTTGGGTGCTTTCTACCCGAATCAATAAATGATTTTCAGACGTGATTTCGCTGCTTAACACTTCCACTTCTGGGATATCTAGCGGTACCGTTATTGATGAAGTCATTCTCGATGTCACCTTTTTCAATCGCTTCGTTTCGGATAACATCTTATTTTATATCATTTTATTTTCGACCGGTACCTCATGATCCGACTGACACAAGATATTTAGCTCGCACTATCCATTCATGGCCGGCTTGTCAACCACATGAGATCCAATTGATCCCTAACAGCCAGATCTCTTCATCGTAGGTAATTATTCTGGGATATGCACGACGACTTTCGCGAATGAGGTCGTCCATTGTTACAGAGTCTTTAGACAATAGGCGCGAATATTTTTTACGAAGTTCTTGTTCATCATTTTCGTTACGGTGATCTATAGGGGCGATGAGAAATGTACGTTTTTCAGATGGAAAGTTTCGAAAAAGAATTTTGATATTAGAGCGGTTTGGATGAGTGACTATATCTGAACCTTCAGGTACGGCTCCATTTTCTATATCACAAATCAGGTCGTAAAAACTGAGCAAGTAGTCCTTTGCCCACTCTTGAGATATGCGTTCAAACCAGTCGTAGCTCTCTAGGTATGCACCATCTTCAGTGGGGTACGACGTACGGCTTGATTGAAGATAGGTTGCTTCGATATCCGTGAGTGATGGTTTTTTCTTTACAGGTTGTTCCTTGCGTTTACTAAGAAATGCCTCAATTTCTTCTTTGGGTACCTTGTTTCGATCATAATAACTCCTGGTATCCCTATAAAATGCTTCATACTCAGAGCTACCCCGGTCGAAATAACGAGCACAACAAAGAACAATGGCATCGTCAATACGATGTTCCTCAATAACCAGTCGTCCGCGTCGTCTGATTCGCCTCTTTCTATATGGTGGTGGATAGTGGTCAAGACCGCGGTCGCTCTGTTGCTCCTCGATATTTGCTAAAACTCTATCAATATCTGCAGTTACACTATGTCTCTCTGCATCTCTTTTGCACTGCTCAGTAATGTAAGTATAGAAAACTGCCATACATTTTATCCTTATCTATTTTCATCTTTCCGTGGTCTGTTCCGAATAATGAAGCGAGCGTCATCCATACAAGCCGCTTTCTTCGATTATCCGACGAGGTGAGCGCCAACATATGATTAGATACAACTCTGTCATCTAACGATGCTGAACCAGATTGTACGAGGATGTGGCCCAGTTTTATGGTCCATAACACCTTAGCAGACAGGTCTGTCGGTTAGCGCAGATACACGACAGACTTGACAATAACGGTGAGGCTAGTCGTATTCGTCTACAATTGTGCGATTTCTTCCACTCACTGAGCCAATAAAAAACCTCGGCAGACTACTACCAATACAGCAGTCTGCCGAGGTGTAAAAGCAACCAATAATTCAGATACCTGCTGTCGGGGTACATGCAAGGTCAATAATGGGATGAGCATTGTTGCACACACTCTGATCCAAGTGTTAAATAAATTGTAAAGCAATCAATCTGGTTTGTCAAGTGTTTTTAGCTAGACAAGATGAGCGCCAACGCTTCAGTAACCGGCCCGCAAGAACGTGAAAAAAGAGAGTCCATCAACTGAAGCCAAAGCGAGAAGACCCCATCGCCCATTCGTTCTGTTGCGGGTCCGGTTCACTGCCTGTTGGACGAAGTGGATCCCTATGGAATTTGCGGTACCGTGCGTCGCTCTACATGAAAATCATCTGCCTCCTAGCAATGAGCATTATAGCACAAACCTTCTGATTTGTGCCACCGAATGCAGGGATTTCTGCCAAATGGTGTATGCAAATCTACCGAAAGAGAGACTGATACCTTCCCGAAGACCGGGCCAGAATCGAAGGTAGAAGGTCACGTGTGCACCTCTTGCGTAGCTACTTGGCCCTGAACAGCGACACCCAGCATGACGAGAAACATGAGGCGCCAGCCAGAGAGTGGACCAAAGGTGGCCCGCTGGCGCATGATTCCATGTTGACAGAAAGGACAGCGGTTGGGATCATCTTGCCCCAAGGATTGCAGCCATTGGGCTAGGTCCAGAATGGGCTTGGGTGGTAGCTCCAAGGGCAAACCGAGCAGGAAACGCGCCAGCATCAACTTCAAGCGACAGCCGCTGGCGTGCAATCCATAGTGACGGATACGCACATAGCCCTTGGGCAAGACATGCCACAGGAACCGTCGGATAAACTCAACACCAGAGAGACTCATCTCTTTCAGTGTGCCCCGTCCACTCTCATCTTTGTCTCGATTGTCATAATAGTTGAATGTCACCTCCCCATCAGCCATTTCTATCAGCCGACTGTTGGAGATGGCGCTCTGATGCACATAGCGTCCCAAATAGTCAGCCAGATGGACCGGGTCGAGTAAGCGCTCTTGTAACGCCCTCGGGTCTGGCTCCACTAGGATTGTGTTCCGCCCATCATCAGATTCGGGCGGTATCTCATTTGGCGCAACCTCAATCTGGGGTGGCTTCTGGATATAGACTTCCCACTTGCGCGCTCGCATCCGCTCCACCAGCTTCGCCACATCCTCATTCATACACCGACCGCTTAATCCGATCTCTCCCTTCTCATACGCTTTCAGCACTTCGTCACAAAACGCATCTCGAAACGCTGCCGACAGTTCCACCACTGGAAAGAGAAAGGTGGGCTGACTTCCCCTCCACTCATACCCTTCACTTGTCTCCACCAACGCACCACCTATTACCATACAATGCAGATGGATATGCGGGTGCACTTGCTGTCCCCACGTATGCAGCGCTCCGGTAAATCCGATCACCCCTCCTAAATATCTTCTCCCAAATTCCTGCAGCGTCTCGCTCGCCGTCTTGAATACGATATCGTATATCACTTTCTGATTATGATACGCGATCTCGTTGATCTCATGGTCGATTGTCAAGACCACTTGGTGATAATGCGTGGGCAATAACCTCGTCGTCAATCCACTCAACCATTTCGCCTTCTCAAATGCTCCACATTTATTACAGTTCCGGTTCTTACATGCTTTCCAGATGAATTGCCACTTCCCACACTCATCACATACACGCAAAAGACCGCCCATCTGAGCGGTCCGACATTTCAGGATTGCGTTCACTGCCCGCATCTCATCTGCATTACATCCATATACCCTCCGATACTCTTCAAAATACTCATGGAAGATATCGGCTAAGTCCAACTCTGGCTTCTTTGTTCCTACATCGATGAAGTTTCCACTGAACATTCCCTTACTTTACTTCGTTTTCTGCCCCTCTTCCATCACCCAGATGTACTATTTCCGCTTTACTTTTCCCTTACGTTTTTCGTCCAACGCAACCGTCAGGCGCTCGGCGGATGCGGTGCGGATCACATGACCAACGAATTTACGTTAATGCGGGTAACCAACTTCCAAACCGCGCTGATCTAGCCGAGTCGCCTGCACGGAATGTTGGCGCGAACAAACTTGCAGCCCCTAGAGTTTCAAGACCCCAAGATTACGATTTTTCTCATCTGTGGGTGTGCTCAGTCAAGTCTGAACAACAGTTAATCAAGTTCAACATCATCTCGCATTAACTGATCAGCAGTAACGCCAAATACATCGGCAATTTTGATGATCAAGGTTGGATGGGGTGTTTTCTTGCCAGTTTCAATTTCGCTCACATAGCTGAAAGAGGATAATTCAAGCGCCTCAGCTAGCTCTTTCAAAGTCATTCTATTCTTTTGACGCAAAGCGCGAACCTTTTCACCAAACTTTTGCACGAATTAGAACCTGGGTTTCAACAAAAGGCTTGACAAGCCTTCAAAATCATGATTAAATTTCGCTATCAGAGAAATTCGCCATCAGCGAAATAAATTAATATTCATTTGGAGGAACACACATGAGCACCTATTCGCCTGACGAATTGTTATCTTTATGGACGCGCAAGAAAATATCGGTCGAAATGGCAATTGGCCATATCCTACAGAATCTGGTAAAGCTACACAAGCCTGGGATAATTAACACTCCTGGTCAATCGGCTTCTGACGCCAATCTGAAGCCCTCTGATGATGGCGACGATATCCAACAATCTACACAGAATGGCTGAACAATTCAGAAAACCACGAATATCAGTTTAACTGGCAAGATGTATGAGTTCGCCAGTTGAACTGATAATGAAAAGATATTATTGTATTCCGCCGCGTCAATAGAAGCCTTACGTCTTCATTCTTAGTTAGCCAATCATGATCAGTTCATAAAGTCTTCTTTTTCAGCATGTAATCGCCAAATCTGAATCCCTCGACTCGATAGTCGAATCACGGCACCCATACGCTTTGCCTGCGTATTAAATTCGGCATGACGTAACAGACGACGGACAAACGTTGCCGCTTCATTTTTGTCTACGGCCATGCATACTAGGTTCTGTTGACAAATGAAAAATCAGTAAAAAAACAGTAGCAGCAAAAGTCGGGTACAAATTTATTATGTTGAGTTAGAAGGGGAGTCAGAATCATGACGATTTGTATTTGAAAGAAGAGCAGACTCCCAAGCGATTTCAAGTTCAGAAACGACTGAATCAAGGTGATGGCAAAAGCGAAAATAATCTTTGCGTTCAGCCAGGATCGAATGTAAACGTTGCCGTTCAAATAAATAAGCGGACCGGTCAACGGATCGCAGCCGGAAGAGCAATTCGTCTTTGGTTTCAGTCGGATCGACGAAGGCAGCAAAAGAGCCATAGCGAAGGACGAAGTTATTAACACTTTTGCGTCCAGTGATAAGTCGTTGATTGGTTTTCAAGCGGCCAAAGAAGCCCTCCAGGGCATTGTTAGTGGAAGGAAGACCCGAGACATCGTAGCAGACAAAGAGCCCCCACCAACGGTTGCGAAATGTTGTGTTGATATGCTGAACAATCGAGCGATCTGCGTCATCGAGAGTCGTATCCTGTGTCAGTGCGACTAAATATTGATCAACAGCTGATGCAACGGAATGAGCAGTGACCTGTACCTGGTCGTCGGCTTGAGAGTCAGGCGACAAAGCCGTTGGAGTGCCACCAACCACCCAAGTTGCCGTCGTAAGCGGTTGGCTTGAACAGTGCAAAAACGATGAAAACCAGCAATCTTGATTAAGCGGGTCAGTAACGGATGCCCCCTTTTTCCTGAGCCCGTAATAATGATGCTTCAATCGTGATTAATTGTTGAACCATCTGTAAGCCACCTAATTCAAAAGGAGCCAATCCTCTTGTCAATAAAGTGAACCGCAGATAGCGAGTATATTGCAAAAGAACTGCTTTGTAGGGATCGGTTTCCGCCAATTCTCGAACCGTTTTGTAGACCCGATTCAAAAAAGCCACGCAGCTTCTTTTTGAGTTGAGTTTTCATTGTACGGTCAAGCGCATAAGTGAGTCGCCCAGCTTCTTTAATGCAATGGAACTGACAAGTCTGATGGGGGCAATTCGGCCACACTTGAGCAACAGCAAGTTGGATGTTTTCCTGGGCGTCACTGATGATGCCCTTGATAGGGATTTCCCATTCGTTTATCGGTTCCAACAGTGCTGAAACCAGAGTCTTGTGAGTCCCTGATTCCAACACTTCTGCCATCAAAGTGATGTCTAACTGGACTTCTCGAACCACATAGAGCGCTGGACTTCCTTTCTCTGGTTGCATCCCATCTATGGAGAGGATTAGTCCGCCCAACCTTTTCCATTTTTTCTGCTGGTTTACTACCTTCGCTGGCTGTCCAGCTCGCAACAAGGCTAAAAATGTACCGATTAAGTTCAGCACTTGTCTTTCAGATATCGTTATCCGCTCTTTTAGTCCTTTATGGATTTCGGCCACTCTTCGTTGATGCCAAAATCGTTGGTATCCTATTTCGACGATTACATCTAACCCATAACCGCATTCGGGTACACCCAACTCTTCTGCTTCTTGGGAACGATAGACCACTTCTTGCTGCAAGCAGTTCTCATTTTGACACCGATATCCATGACTTACCACATAATATCTGCCCTCCAGTGTTTCCAGATACTTATGCCATAATTTATAGCTTCTTTTCAGTTTGCTTTTGCAGTTCGGACAGCGCTTCTTTGTTGGTCGGTAGTATCGTTTCTCTACCTGCTTCTCCTTCTTTTTGCGCATTTTTCCGGACCTCCTTGGCCTCTCCTATTCTAGCCTTTTCTTCCGGAGGTCTTCAATTTATCTCTTTTTGGTCGCAATCATTTACTTGTCATAATATTTCTGTACCCGACTTTTGCTGTAACTGAAAAAAAACAGACAAAAAGGGAGAAAATCCGCCAGAAAAGGGATGATCAAACAAAAAGCAAACGTAATTCTAACATTATGTAAACGTAATTCTAACGCGACGCAAACGTAAATCGAGTAGACTGGTAGCAAAGAATCAAAAGCAGAAAGAGGGGTGGTTCAGAATTAGGTTTACACTTTTGATACATAGATAAAAATCTATATGAGGTCATTTTCTGCCTGAGCATGGCTCAAAGTAGAAAATATAAACATCTTTTCTCTTTGCAAAAATGTAAACCTAATTGTCCGCCTAAAATGAACCACCCCTTCTCGCGTATATTTTATTTTTTGGATTGGCCTTATGAGAGATTGTTAGAGATCTTGCATCCAGAAGGGATGCAATGTCCAGATGGACATAGATTGCCAGAAGGGCAAGCGCCTCACAGTCGAGAGCGAGCCCCGGTGAATAAGTACAGATGCCGAGAATGCGGCAAAGTATACGATGCCTTTACGAATACAGTCTGGTCTGGAACGCATTACAATTGTGTGACGATAGTCTTAGTGATGCGAGGCATCATTCAAGGGACACCAACGCTGCATCTATCAGAGGAACTGTCTCTGAACTATAGTACGTTGTTGGAGCGTCGCCATCGGATCCAGAATACGGCTTGGCGGGATAGCTGGCAGCGAGCGTTATAAAAGAGCTGAAGTGAATTGTGATGGAAATGCAAACGTGCAACTATTTGTTGATGCGAATCATCGTATTGTAACAAATGATAAACCCTTCCTCACTGTTCGAGACTGTAGTACATCGGGTTTTGGTGCTGAAGAAGTATTCGACTATATGTTTCAAGGGTTGACCTGGATGATTTCAGGCGGTGAGACTAGCTTTGGGCTTTATGATGCGATCGGTGGCTTTGCTACTATAGCCTATGATTTCTTTGCTGGAGTCAGCCAATCGGATATTGCGCTCACGAGGGAAATCAGTACGGAGATTCTAAATCACGAGATGCTTAAATTTGTTAGTCAGCTACATGAGATTGATGTTAGCGAGAATGAACTCTATTTGGATCGTATTCGCTACGATACTAAATACAGTGTAAATTAAGTTTTCTTGAATTTTTGATTAACAGGATGAACCTTGCGATAATGAGAATTCATCTTGTGGCGAGCATCAGAAATAGAAAACTGCCAGTCAATGATGATGCGCTTTGCGTGGCGTTCATTGACAAGTGCGAGAACTTCAGCTTCGAGTTGCTCAATGGTCGGAATGCGGCGATTGAGACATTGGCGAGAGATGGCGGAGAACTCGATCTCAATCATATTGAGCCAACTGGCAGACTTGGGAGTGTAGACAAACTCAATCTTTTGGGCGAGAGCAAAGGCTTTATCGGCAGGTAGATGTTCATAAAAGGCACTGGCATTGTGAGTATTGAGATTGTCGAGAACGAGTCTGATTTTCTGGGCCTCATGCCACTGAGTCACGAGAGACTGACAGAAAAGGGCAAACTCCTTTTTGGTGCGTTGTGGCTGAACCTGAGCCAGGCGACGACCGGTCAAGGGCTCAATGGCAGCCAGCAAGGCACAGGAGCCATGCTTGGTGTAGGCGTAATGCTCTTTGGCCATCTGTCCGGCTTGCAGTGGAAGCGGTTCGAGCAACTCGCCAATCAGAAAACAAGGACGCTCATCGAAACAGATAACTGGGTAGAGCGGGTCATAGGGCTGGGCATAGAGGGCCAGCAATTGCTCCATCTGAGCCAGAAAGTGCGCATCAATCTGACTGATACACCAAGTCTTCCTTAGATGCGGTTTCAACTCGTTTTTTTTCCAGCTACGGCAAAAGTCGGGTACAAATTTATTATGTTGAGTTAGAAGGGGAGTCAGAATCATGACGATTTGTATTTGAAAGAAGAGCAGACTCCCAAGCGATTTCAAGTTCAGAAACGACTGAATCAAGGTGATGGCAAAAGCGAAAATAATCTTTGCGTTCAGCCAGGATCGAATGTAAACGTTGCCGTTCAAATAAATAAGCGGACCGGTCAACGGATCGCAGCCGGAAGAGCAATTCGTCTTTGGTTTCAGTCGGATCGACGAAGGCAGCAAAAGAGCCATAGCGAAGGACGAAGTTATTAACACTTTTGCGTCCAGTGATAAGTCGTTGATTGGTTTTCAAGCGGCCAAAGAAGCCCTCCAGGGCATTGTTAGTGGAAGGAAGACCCGAGACATCGTAGCAGACAAAGAGCCCCCACCAACGGTTGCGAAATGTTGTGTTGATATGCTGAACAATCGAGCGATCTGCGTCATCGAGAGTCGTATCCTGTGTCAGTGCGACTAAATATTGATCAACAGCTGATGCAACGGAATGAGCAGTGACCTGTACCTGGTCGTCGGCTTGAGAGTCAGGCGACAAAAGCCGTTGGAGTGCCACCAACCACCCAAGTTGCCGTCGTAAGCGGTTGGCTTGAACAGTGCAAAAACGATGAAAACCAGCAATCTTGATTAAGCGGGTCAGTAACGGATGCCCCCTTTTTCCTGAGCCCGTAATAATGATGCTTCAATCGTGATTAATTGTTGAACCATCTGTAAGCCACCTAATTCAAAAGGAGCCAATCCTCTTGTCAATAAAGTGAACCGCAGATAGCGAGTATATTGCAAAAGAACTGCTTTGTAGGGATCGGTTTCCGCCAATTCTCGAACCGTTTTGTAGACCCGATTCAAAAAGCCACGCAGCTTCTTTTTGAGTTGAGTTTTCATTGTACGGTCAAGCGCATAAGTGAGTCGCCCAGCTTCTTTAATGCAATGGAACTGACAAGTCTGATGGGGGGCAATTCGGCCACACTTGAGCAACAGCAAGTTGGATGTTTTCCTGGGCGTCACTGATGATGCCCTTGATAGGGATTTCCCATTCGTTTATCGGTTCCAACAGTGCTGAAACCAGAGTCTTGTGAGTCCCTGATTCCAACACTTCTGCCATCAAAGTGATGTCTAACTGGACTTCTCGAACCACATAGAGCGCTGGACTTCCTTTCTCTGGTTGCATCCCATCTATGGAGAGGATTAGTCCGCCCAACCTTTTCCATTTTTTCTGCTGGTTTACTACCTTCGCTGGCTGTCCAGCTCGCAACAAGGCTAAAAATGTACCGATTAAGTTCAGCACTTGTCTTTCAGATATCGTTATCCGCTCTTTTAGTCCTTTATGGATTTCGGCCACTCTTCGTTGATGCCAAAATCGTTGGTATCCTATTTCGACGATTACATCTAACCCATAACCGCATTCGGGTACACCCAACTCTTCTGCTTCTTGGGAACGATAGACCACTTCTTGCTGCAAGCAGTTCTCATTTTGACACCGATATCCATGACTTACCACATAATATCTGCCCTCCAGTGTTTCCAGATACTTATGCCATAATTTATAGCTTCTTTTCAGTTTGCTTTTGCAGTTCGGACAGCGCTTCTTTGTTGGTCGGTAGTATCGTTTCTCTACCTGCTTCTCCTTCTTTTTGCGCATTTTTCCGGACCTCCTTGGCCTCTCCTATTCTAGCCTTTTCTTCCGGAGGTCTTCAATTTATCTCTTTTTGGTCGCAATCATTTACTTGTCATAATATTTCTGTACCCGACTTTTGCTGTAACTGAAAAAAACAGACAAAAAGGGAGAAAATCCGCCAGAAAAGGGATGATCAAACAAAAAGCAAACGTAATTCTAACATTATGTAAACGTAATTCTAACGCGACGCAAACGTAAATCGAGTAGACTGGTAGCAAAGAATCAAAAGCAGAAAGAGGGGTGGTTCAGAATTAGGTTTACACTTTTGATACATAGATAAAAATCTATATGAGGTCATTTTCTGCCTGAGCATGGCTCAAATTAGAAAATATAAACATCTTTTCTCTTTGCAAAAATGTAAACCTAATTGTCCGCCTAAAATGAACCACCCCAAAGAATCTGTACATAATCACCACCCACATCTTCGCTCATTGATAATTCGTCAGCTTCGATATACAACGCTTTTATTATTGATGTTTGCTGTTTTCTCATCTAAGTTTTATGAATCTATAAAGCGTGAGCCTTATCATCAACGACTTATTGTGTATTTTCAATATGGGCTACGTTTCCAAGTTGTCTGTGGGCATTTAGCAAGGACATAAATTGGTTAATCCCAGAACGATGCTGGTTA
Source organism: Chloroflexi bacterium TSY (assembly GCA_019217005.1). The sequence continues at coordinate 45,915 of JAHBNG010000034.1, read as the reverse complement.
GTTCAGGTGCCCCACTAGATCTGCAGGAAGTAGATACTGACATTCTACTATCTGCAATTACCTGAGAACAAATGCGGCCAGAAAACTAGGCGCAGATGCACAAATGCCCATTAGTGTGCCACTGACTCAGAGCGGGTAGGCCATCCGGCCGACTAGAAAACTATTTTCCGACCGCGAGTACCTGTGCTGGCTTTGACGCAAACTTGACGATCTTGCGAGAGCTCTTTTCCTCTTGCCTTTTTAGATCAGCAAATATTGCTTTCAAATCAAACCCAAATTTCTTTGCATGTTCTAGACGCACCTTGCGAACCTCTTCCACTATCGTATCCTGCCACATGGCTAACTCTCCATCAGTTCTTGCGGCGAACAGATAATCGGTGGTTCATATCCCACATCTCGACACACCTGTTCTATTCGCCTTCGCATTGTTGCATTGGCAATATGCTTGAAGTTCCACGTCAGTAAATAATCTACACCATTTACCGTCGCAACTGCTATGTGAAGTGCATCCTCTACCGCCTCTTGAGGCAACGTATTTGTGTTGATTAATTGCTCTGCCAAAATCAACGCATCATCATCCAATTGCAACAATGGAATATCCTCTAAAGCCTGCAATCTTTCCTTTGCTGCTTCTTCATCCCCACGTTCTGCCTCCTGAATCACCAATTGTGACACGTATATATCAAACTCACCTCGTCGTACCTTCCACCATTCTTGAGTCAACTGTTGATTGGCAGCGATAATTAGATCCCGACTCGGCCAAGCAGTTAGATAGCTGATTACACTTGTCTCTACATACACTTTGGGCTTCATTGTATCCCGCTTACTTTCTATGTAGTTTCCCACGGATTTTTCATTCAACGACTTTATTATAACAGAAAAACTGGGCTATTGACACCCAGTTTCAAGACATCTTCTTCACTTACCCGACGAGATGAGCGCCAACATATGATTAGGTCTGTATCCATCTTTCTCCTAACCCACTTCACTCCTTACTCGAGAATCCAACTTCATTTCATGGATTAGATGGTTGCCACCCTAAAATCAAAAAAACGGCTGTCGCTTTTTGTCTTGTATAGACGATATAGACTTCGCCAGCCTAAACCCTGTGACAAGTTGCTATTCTGACAGCGATTTGATCCATTCCGTACACGGTCTCTTATGCTACTATTCACCAATAGAACAAATGTTCGCTAAGTTTATCGAATAAATTTTATCAATTTCCATAGCAACTATTCGTAGTATACTGGTTTCTAATTGAGCTGTCAATCATATTTTGCGAGCCTATACACATGAAACAAAGACCCAAAAAATTGCTGGATCGCGTACGAAATGCCATCCGTCTTAAACAGTACTCTATTCGCACAGAAGATTCCTACGTTAGCTGGATTGAACGCTTTATCCGTTTTCATGAGCTACGCCACCCTCTTGAGATGAATACTCCTGAAATTGAATCGTTTCTAACCTGGTTAGCCGTCGAACAAAATGTGGCTCCCTCAACCCAAAACCAAGCTCTTAGCGCACTACTCTTTCTCTATCAGAACGTTCTCAATGTTGAGTTAACTGGAGCGATAGATGCCGTGCGCGCGAAAAAAGACAAACGCCTCCCCACGGTCTTAAACAAGGACGAAGTACAGAGCGTTCTTAGCCAGATGACGGGTCTTCATCTGCTAATGGCCAAACTTATCTATGGGAGCGGAATGCGCTTGATGGAGTGTATTCGTTTGCGCGTCAAAGATGTAGATTTTGCTCAAAATCACCTGCTCATCCGCGATACCAAAGGCAACGAGGACCGGTCAACTCTACTTCCCAAGCGTTTGATCCCACATCTTCAATGCCACTTGGCGAAAGTCAAAGAGATCCATCAAGCAGATTTAGAGGCTGGATATGGTGAGGTGTATCTGCCCTATGCACTGGCACGTAAGTATCCCAGTGCCGCGAAAGAGTGGACGTGGCAATATGTCTATCCTTCTACAAAGCTCTCCGTGGATCCCCGCACCAACAAAGTACGACGCCACCATGCGGATGAGAGTGCCCTACAGCGCGCAATTCGCCACGCTGCGCAGAATGCGAAGATTCACAAACGGGTCACTCCACATACTTTTCGTCACTGTTTTGCTACCCACGTGCTCGAAGCTGGCTATGATATCCGTACGGTGCAAGAGTTGCTCGGCCACAAAGATGTCAGCACGACGATGATCTACACTCACGTGATGAACAAAGGTCCCATGGGCGTCCACAGTCCTCTTGATTTTGAGTAGCAGCCAGAGATAATCAGAGCGGGCATTGTAGACTCAGTAGATCCAAATTTCAAGTAAAAAGTTGAAATTAGAGAGAAAAAGTGTAATCTATGCTGCACCTTAAATAGTGAAAAGGAGCAGAGAGATGGCCCAACAAACAAAGCTAAAGTTAACAGACAGAGATAGTCGCAATGAAGCGGTAGAGAGATTGAACAGATATCTACCGCTAGAAATATCGGGATATGAATGTACGCCCGAAAAGGGATTTGATGTGTTGGTGAAAGCAGCAGTGACGAGACAAACCATAGAAAGTGTGTGTAAAGACCTGCCAGAAATGGTTGATGGTGAAACGATCCGTAGCTATCTGAAGGAGCAGGTAAGAGTAGATGACTTGCAGAATTTGGAGCGACAAGTCAACCAAGCCCTGGTAGCCGGATTGCCAGGTCGGCTGATGAAAACAAAGCTAGAAATCGCAATAGACTTTCACGATGAACCCTTCTACGGCAAGAGTCCAGAACTCCTCGAGCTGACCTGCCGTGGTGAAGCAGAGAAAGGCACAACCCGATTCTTTCGAGTAGCCACAGCCTACGTCATATTTAAGGATGTGCGGGTGACGTTGAGTATTCTGTTCGTCCGTCCCGAAGATAAAACAGCTGATATCGTGACCTCATTGTTGCGTCGTTTGCGCATTTTAGGGCTGAAAGTACGCCGTTTATACCTGGATAAAGGGTTTTGTTCGAGTCCAGTTCTAGAGTCCATAAAACAAAGCGGTTGGCCTGCCATCATCGCCTGTTCCATTCGCGGGAAGACAGGAGGAACCGAGGACTTTGTCAAGGGAACAAGAGCTATTCTACCCAGCATACCTTTGAAAGTGCGCAATACGGTTCCTTCACGGCTCCTGTTGCCATTGTGCGAACCTATACTTCTCACAAACGCAGCAAACAAGCAAAGCGACGCGCAACGGCTTGTTTATGTCGTCTTGAACTGCTCCTTCAATCCCAGAACTGTTCGCAAACTCTACCGCAAACGCTTTGGCATCGAAACCAGCTATCGCTGTATGCGCAAAGTTCGCGCTTGGACTACCTCCCGCAATGGCGCTCTCCGCTTCTTGCTCATCAGCCTGGGCTTTATTCTTGTCAACTTCTGGATAGAGCTACGCCATCGCTTCTGCCAACTCAAATGCCAAGGACGGCGACAAATCGATACCACTCGTTTTGAGCTGCCACGCTTTTCTTCTTTTCTTAACCGAGCTATCGAAAATATCTATGGGGTTGTTTCTATCATTTTCTCTCTTGTTGACCCCCTTGGTATCTGATTTTTGGATCTACTGAGTCTACTGCTTAATTGCTCATTGTTGACCCCTATCTTACTCAACCCAATCGGGAAAAGCTGGCTCATAAAACTCGCTAACTGATCGCCCTTGATAAGTTGCTTGGGCCACACTCTGCTGCAACTTCAGCTCAAACCGAAGGGCATCTGCAGCGAGCGCTCCAAGATCGACACCAACGACTTCGCCCTGATGGATACGTATAGCTCCATCAACGATCACAGTATCCACATCGCCACCATTGGCGCAATAGACCAGCGCTTTAATGGGATCATGGGCCGCCACTGGCCCGATGTGGATCTTCTCTAGATCAACCAGCACAATATCTGCTTTGGCACCGATCGCCAGGCGACCAATGTCATCCCGCTGTAGCGCTTTGGCACCGCCCAATGTGGCCGCATCGAACACTTCACGGGCTGTGCCAGACGCTGCATCGGCATCGGCTAATTTGCTCATCAACGCCGCTGTGCGCATCTCCATGAGCATGTCGTGGGGAGAGGTATCTGTGCCCAGCGAGACAGGGATGCCAGCACGCACATAGCGCGAAAACGAATGGAGGGCCACGCCACTGCGCGCAAAGACCACCGGACAATGAGCCACAGACGCACCGCTTTCCACGATCAGATCGGTGTCTGCTTGATCGTCAGCCGGATACGCCGTCCAGGGATGATCGGGGGTGAAGATCGCATGGGCGAGTGAGACTTCTGGCCCTAGAAAGCCCTGTTCATAGAGATATTGAATTGGCCGACGACCGTAGCGACGTAGAACTTGGTGAAAATCGAGCAGATACTGGGAAACATGGATCTTTAGGGTGCAGCCCAATTCTTGGGCCGCGGCTTTGGTGGCTTTGAGTAACTCGGGGGTGCAGTTGTCGGTCTGATAAGGAAAGAGAATGGTACGAATGCGGTCCTCCGCGGCGCCGTTAAATGTCTGGGTAAAGTCAACTGCCTGTTCCAACCCCTCCCAGCCCGCTTCTTCACGCAACACCCACTCGATGGTGCCATCCTCCTTGCCGACCACGCCGCCAGACATATGGGGCAGCGCCAAATACGCACGCAAACCAGTCGCGGCCACGCAATCGACTAGTTCTTGATCCGTGCCGACACGTCCACGATAGGGATGCCGCCCATAATTGGGCACCATCACAAAGGTCGTTGTTCCCGTGCGCAGGGCAGTGGTCATGGCATAGCGTGCGCTGGCTTGCCAATCCGTTGGCTCTGGACCCGATACGTTGTACGCTTTCTCTGGCTGAACGCCTAATCCCAAACTCGAATTGAAAAAGTTGGGGTGCGCCTTATCCAGCTGAGTAAACTGCATGTGGATGCCAAAAGCCATGTGGTGATTGATAAAGCCGGGAATGACCAATTTCCCGCGGCCATCGATCCGTTGGTTTGCAGGACCAGTATAGTGGCGACCTACGAAGGTAATCTGTTGACCATCGTAGACTACCTGACCGCCATCGATCAGTCGATGGCCATCTTCTTGAAAAGCGACGACGATTCCGCCGTCAATGAGTGTTGGCATATTAATTCTCTAATACCCCAATGCAATATTCACTGGATTCGGCAATGGCTCTCCTGCTGCTAATCGATTGAGCATATCTGCCAGCATCACCATCCGACTCTCATCTTCACTGCCAAGCCAGCCCCCTCGATGAGGACTCAGCACAACATTTTCTAGTTCATGGAATGGATATTGGGATGGCCATGTCGATGTGCGCTCGGCTTCTGTACGTGGATAGTTATACCAAACATCTAGCCCCGCCGCTGAGAGTTTGCCACTGACCAATGCTTGGTAGAGTGCTGTCTCGTCAATGACGGACCCACGTCCGATATTCACCACAATCGCACCATCCTTGAGGGCCGCTAATTCCTGGGGACCGACCACTCCTTCTGTCTCAGGCGTCCAGGGCAGCGCAACCAGTAGTACATCAGTATGGGGTAACAGATCCATCAATTGCTCAATGCCATAGACTTTGGCAACGTCATCTTGAGGCCCATTCGGTGGCACAGTGCGTCGTACGCCGATGACCTCCATGCCCAATGCCCGGCAGACAGGGGCCATATGCTGACCAATGCGGCCATAGCCAAGAATCAAAGCGGTACGTCCGTGGAGAATCAACTGGGGACGTCTACTGTAGCGCAATGTCCAGTCCCCCTGCCGCAATCGACCGTCGCCTTTGGCTAAGAATTTGGCGCTGGCTAGCAAGAGGGCAAGCCCTGTCTCGGCTGTTGCGATGTAGTTGTATGGTGTATTATGGACAGCGAGCGATGGATAGTCGACGAGCAAGGCTTGGGTCTTGGCTGGTGGTCCAGCATAGGGGATGATCAATGCCTGAAGGTTGGGGCTGGCATCCAGAAATTCACGGGGCGGAACAGCTGCAATCAGAATCTCATAATCTGCCGGAGCGGGGACCTCTTTTCCATATCGAAGCTGAATCCGTGGGTCTAATCGTTTTTGTAACGCCTCCGGCCCACCCTGCTTCGCCTCTTCTAACAAAAAGACTTTTATATTCGTCATGTTGAATAATATACTGGACTCGCTCATAGATGAGAATAAACTTGACCGATTTTAGTCGAGTAGAATAGACGAATTTATTCTCTTCACGCAGTGGGCGCTTGTCGCCATCTATGGCAGTCCAAAGTATATCCATACCTCTGTGTCATTGTTGAGTTGCCAGCCTGAGAAATATCGCTTCGGTCAAGGATGACGCTCCCACCTGGGCTATTGGGATCTGCCCCGCCTTCCCAAAGGCCGCCACGCCGTCGAATCGTCTGCATGATACCGAGCGGTGACATTTGTTTGATCTGATGACCAAGAGTGGTAAGTGCCTTCGCAGCGTTGCTATTCGGGTCAACATCTGTGGTCGGACCGTGGCTGTGTACTCTGGGGAAGATAGCCGCTAATCTTGGATCCATGCCAAAATCGATTTGATTGACCAACGCCTGTACGGTTGCACTGACAATACGAGGACCACCGGCTGCGCCAACGGCGATCATGTCACCACTCTCTGGGTGGACTGCAATCAGCGGACATTGGCTGCTGGCCGGCTCCGCCTTGGGTGCCACAATATTATAGCTGCCTTGATACCGAATGCCTTGCGTTGTTGTTTCGCCTGGCCGTAGGCTAAAATCGCCAACCGAGTCATTGAGGACAATGCCGGTTGCTGGATCAATGATGCCAGCTCCAAAGTGACTGCGAATCGTCTGAGTTTGAGAAACCACGTTGCCTTCTTCATCGGCAACACAGAAATGACTTGTGCAAGATTCGGTGCTGATTGCTGAGTCGTTCGCAGCATCCTTCAGAAAGAAGGTTGGGTGAATCCTGTCCAGCCGGATCTGGGATGCAAAATGGGTCACAAAATCTGGCTCCATGAACTTGGCACTATCTTCCGCTCCCGCAATCTCCGCACGTGCTGCATAGGTTGAACGCACGGCTTCAGCCATCAAATGAAGATGTTGGGGTGAGCCGGGCGTCCACTGACTCAAGTCAAAGTGCGCCAATATCTGCAAGGCAAGTATGGCTTGCAGAGATCCGATGGTCGGCAACCCAGGTGCATGAATCCGCCAACCACGATAGGAGAGTTCTTGTACGGGCTTGGCTTCAGCTCGATAACCAGCTAAGTCATCAGCGCTCAATACACCCCCAAATCCCTGAGCCGTCTCCACAACTTGACGGGCAACTTCACCGGTATAAACGCTCTGTGGATCCTGGGCAATGGCCGCTAGAGTCTCTGCCATCTGGGGTTGGGTGATGAGTTGCCCCACAGTCACCGGGTGGGCAAAGGGGGAACTTCCACCATAGCGAGCCACCTTCTCTGCCGTGGCTGCTCGTTTATAGGCGTTGGCCAGTATAAAATCAGCCCTGAAACCATCGGCAGCCAAGTGTTGAGGTGCCAGGCAGACGTCAGACCAAGGAAGGAGACCACGCCCGTTATGCAATGCCCATAGCCCTGCCACAAAGCTCGGAATGGTCATGGCTAGCCCTCCTTCTGTGGCCAGTCCATAATCAGGAGAGTCTTGCTCGTCTAAAAAGAGGGTTCGCGTCAGTTTCTGGGGGGCAGGGCCGCGGGCATTAATATGTCCTATATCCCCGCTTGCTGTTCGGAACGTCGCGTTGCAACCGCCACCGATGCCTGAGTGATAGGGCTGGGTTACGCCAATAGCCAACGCAACCGCAACGGCTGCATCAAATGCGTTCCCGCCGTTGGACAAGACCTCTGCGCCCACTTGGGCGGCCAGCATATGTGGAGCAACGACAATACCACAACAATCGGCCATCTATTCGCTCTCCTCGATCATTGTGTTGATTTCTGCTAAATCTTGCTCGGACAAATGCCAGTCTGCGGCCTTGGCATTGCTCTGCACATGCTCTAACTTTGTCGCACCGGTAATGACAGAACAGACTTGAGGTTGGGCCATGAGCCAGGCTTGAGCCAGTTCGTTTAGACCGCGCTCTCGTTCCGCGGCCCAGGCTGTTAGCTTCTCGATGATGTCATAGTTCGCATCGGTCATATACTTTTGTACATATTCACCACTTTCGCCACGCGAACCAGCGGGCGCAGGTTCCCCTCGTTTATATTTGCCCGTTAAAAAGCCGCCTGCCAAGGGAAAATAAGGGACGAAACCAACGTTGTGGACCTGGCAATAGGGAATGACCTCGCTCTCTACATTTCGACTGAGGAGATGATATTCTGACTGAATGGCAACAAATGGCGTCCACCCCTTTACGTCGGCCAGCAGATTGGCGTGGGCCAACTGCCAGGAGGCAAAATCCGAACAGCCAACGTAGCGCACTTTGCCCATGCGAATCAGATCATCCAACCCCCGCAATGTCTCCTCAATCGGTACTGTGCTATCCCAACGATGGACATAATAGAGATCGATGTGGTCCGATTGCAGACGAGTCAGGCTATCGTCAACTGCATTCATCAGGTGGTAGCGGGACGTCCCCCGGTCATTGGGTCCTTCACCAACCGGGAAAAAGAATTTGCTGGCAACAACAAACTTGTCCCAACGCCCTTTGAGCGCTACACCCAACGTCTCTTCCGAGCACCCATTCTGATAACTGTTTGAAGAATCGATAAAGTTGATGCCAAAATCTAGTGAGTAGTCAATTACATTGTTGACCTGATCTTGGGACAACGACGGCGAGCCAAAGCGGTTCGTGCCCAGACCAATGACGGAGACCCGCACACCAGCTGGCCCGAGTTGACGATATTCCATAGTCTTCTCCTGATTCTATTTTGGTAACAGTTCACATTATCCCCGAAGGTGACAGTCACTTTTCGCACAAAGCGAGCCACACTTGTCACGTACCCGACCGTTTGAACGTGAAGTGACTGTCACCTCCTCGTTCGCTAGAGTAAGGTGATTTGTTGTCTATTTTGTTTGATGATTCACACTTTCATACGTAGTCGGAAAAAGCTCTCCCACTGACCTACCACTTGGATGTTGGGTGACAAATCGATCGCGCTGCCAGAGATGGGCCTCTGTTGCCTGCTGAAGTAACTGCGCTTCATCCACGCCAGGAACTGCACCATTCTCGACTATGATCTGGCCATCGACAATCACCGTCTCGACATCGGCGCCGCTGGCTGCATAGATTAGTGTTTTAATCGGATCGGCCACCGGACCAATATGTTGGCGGGTAAAATCGACAAGGATGATATCGGCTTTGGCACCAGGGGTAAGTCGCCCAATATCGTCTCTACCCAATGCTTTTGCCCCGTCGATAGTGGCTGCATTGAAGACATCCCGTGCCGTACCCCGATTGGCGTCGCGGTCGATCCACTTACAGCCCAGCGCATCTCTTCGATCATATCTTGGGGAAAGGTGTCTGTTCCCAACGGCACGTTGATGCCCATCTCTCGATAGCGAGCAAAGGAGCCAAGAATGCGATCGCGGCGGGCGTAGACAACAGGACAGTGAGCTACGTGGGTGCCATGATCGGCCAGAATCTGCAAATCGGTCTTGTCCCCAACGGGATAACCGGATTGGGGATGATTGGTCGTGTAAATGACGTGCGTCAGAATCGTCTTGTCATCTAGAAAGTCGATGTCGTCAAGCAACTGGATCGGCGTCCTGCCGTAGCGGCGCAAGCAGTCATGAAACTCAAAGAGTGTCTGCGAGGTGTGCATGTGGACGGGGACGTCCAGTTCCTTGGCAGAAACTTTTACTGCCTGCAGCAACTCTGGCGTACACGCATCAAATTGGTAAGGGAAGAGCATGGTGCGCAGCCGACCATTTTGCGCACCCTCATAGCGTTTAACCATCTCGCATCCATAGTCCAACGCGGCGTTTGCAGAGTCCTCATCCCAATGATAATGTCCAATGCCTTGCACATCTACATACCGTTTGCCAGCACGGAACTTGTGGGACAGGTAGATGCGAGCGCCCAATTCGGTCGCAGCTTGGGCCAGGAGCGGCACTTCGTCGCGGGGCACCTCAAAGCGAGACGGGGCCATGGTCGTGATCTCAACAATTGTCGTTGAGCCACCTTTGAGCAATTGGACGAGCGAAAACTGAGCGCTCGCTGCCAGCCGATCTCCACTCAGTTCAAGCTCACCAACACCATCGAGCGCATAGCTCTGCGAAGAGGCATATCCGCCTTCGCCACAATCAAGCGTCAGCGTCTGGATATCGATATTGGCGACAGCATGGATGTTGACAAAGCCAGGGGAGATCAGTTTGCCACGTGCCTCGATGGTCTGGTCTATTGTGCCATCAAAGTGTGGTCCCACATGGATAATACGGTCATCCTCCATGACAATGACGCCGTTCTGCAGGATCGTGTGATGCCCATTTTGAAAGCCAATTACCCAACCACCTTGAATCAATGTACGCACGGATTTTCCTTGCTTATCTGAAAACTAATGCACATGCGGATGGACATGAGGGTGAACGTGTGGGTGAACGTGCTCATCCTCGGGTAGCTTAATCACCTGCGGATCGGGACGCCGCTTTTTGGGTGCAACTTGCGGTTCACCGGGACCGTGGGGGAAGAGGTCCAGGCTGTCCATCGGCAGGACGTATCCTTCCTTTACAACCTGGATTACGTTGCCAATAGCCTTAATATCGGCAATTGGATCACCTTCTACAATGGTGATATCGGCAATTTTGCCCTCTTCTAAGGTACCAACGTCATCCAAAATACCAAATGCCTGAGCACAATAGCGAGTAGCAGAGAGCAATACCTCTCGATTGGGCAGACCAGATTCAGACATAAGCTGCAACCCGATGGCATAGTCGCCAAACTCAGCAATGGCGTCGGTGCCCATCAGGAATTTGCGAGCACCCATTTCGTAGAGCTTGCCGGTGGCATAGAGCTGTCCCTCTTGCTTCCAGGAATAGTAGCGTAGATTTTCGGCTTCTTTTTCGGTGAGCGGGCGTTGCTCTTGCAGTTGAAGCATCTTTTCCTTGCGGCGGTAACCGGTTTGAATTGTAGGGCTGAGCCAAATTTCGTTTTCGATCATCTTTTCGGCAATTGCCTTATCGAAACGACGAGTGTCATCTAGTTCCACAAATTCGTAATGTTCGATGCAGTCGAACTCGGCCTCGACGGCGTTGGCAATCGACTCTGTGGGGATGGCGTGAACGGTACAGATTTTGCCGTGCCGATGGGTTTCATCGGCAATGGCGCGCAGCTCTGCGACCGTAAATGACGCTCGTCGGTTGTCGGTGATGTAGGTGCCTCCCCCGGAACCCATAACCTTGATAAAATCGGCCCCTTCTTTGACAAGCTTGCGCACCGCTTTGCGACATTCTGCTTCACCGTCGGCCTCTTCGTTGCAAAAGTGAAAGTGTCCGCCGGTGATGGTAATGGCGCGCCCACAGACTTGAAGCGTTGGGAAGCCCTTAAAGAGATCGGCACTGGCCCCGTCTTTGAGATCAAAGGTAATCCGATTGCGTGCGCCCAGATCGCGCATGGTGGTGACGCCCGCTTTCAGAAGATGGCGGTAGGCATTGCGCACGCTGCGCAGCAACATGAGGCCATCATTGTCCACCGGATTGACGTGGTCGTAAGATTTTGGTCCGCTCATGCGCTCGCCCGTGCCATACATCAAGTGGGTGTGGGAATCCATCAACCCAGGGAGAATCGTGCCCTCTGGGAAATCGAGGATGCGGGCATTTTTGGGTTCTTCGGGGGCTTCCACACCATAAACGCCAATAATTCGTTCTCCTTCAATCCAGACGCTGGCACCATTCCAGTGTTCAGTACCGGCAGCGTCGAACAGGCGTGCGCCGCGAATGATGGTTAGTTCGTGTTCCATGATCTAAGCTTTCCTCTCTTGTTCGTATTCAACAAATCCTGGTTCTTTGAGTCTGGAAATTGGGTGTATTTCCATTTAACTGGTTAACGACTCATAACAGACTCGAAATACCTCTGCTGGCACGTCGTAGTGCCAGGAGGCTTCTCGTTCCACCAACATTGCCCCCACACGTCCAATTTCATTCGCTGATTTTGCTGAGCTGCCACAGCCGCCAGTTGCCAAATAGATGCGCTCATCGACTCGATCAATGTAGGGGTGATCGTGTGCTGTATAGGCCACAACACAGGGCCGACTATGCACAGATTTTGCGGCCAACGTTGGGATCATATTAAAGAGCACGTCACGGACAGCTTCTGACTCGACCGGATCACCATCTCCATGAAACCAATTACGAATCTCTGTAGCACTGTGGACAAGATGAGGCGTATGCAGTGTCCCCCCAATTTTGAGATAGATTTTGCCGTTCGGATATTGGATGGGAGGCGGCGAATAAATCGACGCGAGTAGGGGATGATTGTCGAGTCGATAAATAATGCTGGGCGTCGCTCGCAGCCGATGGGCTTCCTCCGCAGAGAGCTCCGCCAGAACAATGGTTGCCGCTTTGCGCCGATAGGCAAGAGGTCGCTCTAGCAACCAACTGCTGTAGGCTCCGGCGGAGATGAGGATGGTTTGGGCTTTAAGAATTTGACCGTTGGTCGTTGTGACGGCGAGGTGATCAGATCGCTTGGTCAGTGTAGTCACTGAAGCGGGGATGATGGTTGCCCCTTGTTTGGCAGCAAGCGTCAACTGTGCTTGCACAAATTGACGAGGATTGATATAGCCCGCATTGCCTCGTTCCCAAAGTGCAGTTGATCCTCGTGGAAATGCCAGCAAAGGAAAAAGCTCATGGAGTCTCTCATTGGTATGTTCGACGGTATAAGTAGCCCCAAGCTCTCGACCAACCTCTTCTGCCTGCATCAGGGTGTCATGTGGTGCCGTTGCATCGGGGCTGACACGAAGACAGCCCGCGGCTCCATGAAAACGTACACCGCTTTGTTCCTCTATCTCAGCATATGCATCGATTGACCGCTTTGCCAATAAGCCCCAAACCGAGTCCGGATCAATGATTCGCGTAATGCGTCCTTGATCGTAGTGGCTGGCGAATGGTCCAGTGTGTCCTTTCCAATCGACAGGCTCGCTTGGCCCAATCGATGCCACTCGCAATTTGGCTGCACTCAAATAGCGGGACGCGGCAGAGCCAATCATGCCATTCCCAATCACAACGACGTCGTACATACTATCCATGAAACGGTCCGTGTTACTTACAAACTAACCACCCGATGTACTTTCGTGTCGAGGAAGGTCGTCGGCGATTTCAAACCAGCGGACTCGCTCTGCATAAAAGACATGAAACTGGGCAGGGAATTTCTCCGGTTCGTCTAACGTGCTGAGGTAGAGATGGATCTCATTCGGGAATTTGTCTGCCTCGTAGCTAAGAGGAGTCCCGCAATCCCCGCAGAATCCTCGACGAACCCCAGGTGATGACTCGTAGAACCGACGTTGGCCCATGAGATACGCGACTTGCGAAGGGCGAAATCCAAGGAAAGTGGCAACGGCTGAACCAGTATTGCGTCGGCAGCTTTCACAATGGCAGTGCCCAACCCATACCGGATCACCTGTTACGCGAAAACGAATTCCTCCACACAAACAGCGTCCATCTATTGTAGAGTGGATCACTTCACAGCCTCCTTCTTGTGCTTTAACCACCGTCTCAACCGATCCTACGCAACACGCATCACGGTCAACACATAGGATGATTCATGTTTCAGAACCGCCTAACAACTGTGCCGGTATCCCTTGCCCATAAACACTAGAGTCATCCAACGCAACCATTGTCTCATGAATCGTGCGCACGACATCTACAACGGCCATTTCCTGATCGAGCGGATGGCCCAAACCATACTTGGTCATGACGGCGATGATGTAGGGACGGCGAGATAGGAAGACAATGCCTGCATCGCAGCGCACGCGCGTCATCCCGCCTGGTTTGCTCGCAACAGAGATATCTGGCAACCCTCGCTGGATCGGTCCTCGATTCGGTTTTTTTAGAATTGTCAGTGTTTGTTCAGCGACTTGTGGAGTTGGCCTGCCTTGATATAGATGTTCGAGCATCGCGACACATTCGGCTGGCGTTGACACATTTTCATCGTTGCGCGCCACGGCGTCATAATCCTGCATTTTGCGGCGCAGCATGGTCTGGGAGAGACCCAAGTCACGCAACAGTGCATTAGTTTCGTCTATGCCTGCCAAGTCGATACACAGGTTGGTGGTCGTATTATCCGAGACGATGATCATCAGGTTCGCCAGATCCAGCACGCTGAGTTCGAGCGTTCCGGCCAGGTAGGTGAGGATGCCACTGCCTGGCGTTAGCATCTCTGATGTGACCCGAATCTTCTCAGCCAGATCCAACTCACCCCGCTCGGCACGGCTCAACAATTGGGTTAAAATATGGATCTTGATGGTCGATGCAGTTGGAAAGAGTTCATCACTCCGAATGTGCAGGCTATTTTCCTGTGTTAACTCTTTGGCACAGACGCCCATTACACCAGGAAAGGTGTCGCATAGGCCACGTACCTGCGTTTCTAATCGTTGCCAAAATGAGGTGTCACTCATGATTCCACTTCTCCGGATATGCAGCATAACTGTAGAGCAAATCAACAAACGACTGTTCCAATTCGACCAACCCGCCAACTTTGCCATCGCCCTCAATAACCAGAAACTCATTGCCTTCGGAGTGACCGCTGGCATAGCCCATGCCCGTGCTGCCCAGCACCTTGAGCCCTAGCATCTGGCTGAAATAGCCGGTTGGTCCGCTGGCCCCCCGGCGCGGCCAAACCACCGGATCCACATTCAACCCTTCAAAGACGCGTAAAGCGGCCTGGGCCAGATCATCACGTAAACCCAGGGATTGTGCGCCGACAGACATGAGCACTTCGATCTGAATGTCCTCATACCCTTGCCTATCCAGGTGTTCACGGATCTTTTGGACACAGCTCTCGGGATCCAAATCGGGCGGCAGGCGATGGTCAATTGTGCATTGGGCGATTGCGGGTAATGTCCAGAGCGTCGTGCCTGGTCCTGTGTAGCCAGAACGCAGCCCGTTGATGTTCATGGTTGGTAAAAAGCAGTAGCGGCGGAAAACTTCGGCCCCAGTGGCATCGTTGATAAAGGTGTTGATCCGATCTGGATTGCCGATACCGGGGACCGCTTCGGCCTCGCGTCCGGCATAGCGAGTGGCCAATGCCTCGATGAGTGCCAGATCGTCAGCAGTGGGTTCGCGCAGATCGTTATAGAAGCCATCAACCAGAATACGATGTTCTGCTGGATCGTAGAGGGTGGAGAGGGCGTGAACCAAACGCCAAGCGGGGTGGTCCACCACACCCATGGTTGAAGAGTGGGTCGGGCCACCAATTGGACCCCGCCCCCACGCTTCGCCAGAACAGGTCAACTCAATGTGCAAACAGCCCTTATTGCCCAGCGGCAACATGACTTCGCCTGTTGGAGACTGACAGGGACTCGGTGACAATAGCCCATCGGCTCTGGAAAGGTGATGACGATAGCGATCAATCAAGTGAGGAATATGCAGACTGCCCACAAATTCCTCCCCTTCACAAACAAACATTAGATTGACCGGCAGGGTTTCCTCTATCTCTTTGATGGCGAACAACGCATTGAGAAAGGCCATCAACCCACCCTTGTTGTTGCCGCCACGTCCGTAGAGTACGGCTGGAAAGGGTGGACGCGCGGTTACGATGCCTGCGTAGGGATCGTGATCCCAGCCTGTACCAACGATATTCGAGTCGTAATAACCGTATATCGCCAGCGTCTTGGGCGCACCAGCATCGTAGTAAGCCCACACGGCGGGCAGATCCGGTGTCTCCGCTTCTTGACAGCCGAGCGCCTGAAAGTGACTCAGCAATAGTTCTGCACACTCGCGCACGCCCTGGTCCTCTCGGCTGACGCTAGGTTGCATGATGAAGGTTCTCAAGCGATCCAGATGGGCTTGCTTCTGGGCTTGGATTTTAGCATGGACTTCATTTCGTTTGGTGAATGTTGGCATGTTGTTCTCGCTCTATGTGTCTTAGGCGAATCCAGAAAAATAACTACCCACCTAGCGAGATGGACTCTTGCTACCAAACCAGATTCTCGACTAGTATCACGCAATACGCTATACGTAGGTTCTCTGGGTAATGCAATTTCTGGGACGGCCTAATGTCTCTTTTGTGCTAGCATATCCCAAACTCTCTCTCTGCAATCGTGAGGCTTTCGTCAATGATCGAGACGATCCGGTCGAGCTCCTCTTGGGTCACAACAAGTGGGGGTGCGATGTGAATCTGGCTCCAGACGCGGGCCAGAAGGCGGCGCTCGGTGATCAGGGCATTGACGCGTTTGATAAAATCTGAAGAAACGTCCCACTTTTCTTTGGTCTCTTTGTTCTGCACCAGTTCAATGGCTGTCAGCAAACCGATACCTCGCGCATCACCGACCGTCGGATGCTCCTCCACCAGCTTTGTCAATTTGGGCAAAAGATAGGAACCCATCTCTGCTGCTCGGTCTACCAGCCCTTCCCGCTCCATAATTTCAATGTTTTTCAGCGCTGCCGCTGTTGCCACCGCCTGCCCCCCAAAGGTTAACAGATGCGTGAGGGTATTGGCTTTATCGGTGAAGACTTCATAGACATCGGGGCGCACAACGGCTGCGGCAATCGGGGCATAACCACTCGATAGCCCTTTCGCAACCGTCATGATATCCGGCACGACATCGAAATGTTCGCTGGCAAACCATTTCCCCGTGCGCCCAAAGCCGCAGATCACTTCGTCCATAATCAGCAGCACGCCGTGACGGTCGCAGATCTCCCGCAGCAACTGCCAATATTTTGGTGAGGGGACATGAACGCCATTTGCCGACGAGATAGGCTCTCCAATAACGGCAGCCACTGTCTCTGGCTCTTGAAAGAGAATCTCTTTCTCTACCCACTTGGCGCACATGATGTCACCCTCTTCGCCCTCCATGTTAAAATCGTTGCGATAACGATTGGGCGATGACACGTGGTAGACCCCCGGCATCATGGGGCCAAAGAAGCGTTCTATCTCGGCCCGTTTCCCCGTAGTCAAGCTCATGGCGCCAAAGGTCATTCCGTGATAAGAGCCGCGGCGGGCAATCACCTTATACCGTTTGGGATAACCGCGCAGCACCTGAACCTGCTTGGCAATTTTGATGGCACTCTCCACCGCTTCGGAACCGCCAGAGCAAAAGAAGACGCGCGAC
The DNA here is from genome assembly GCA_019217005.1 of Chloroflexi bacterium TSY. The sequence continues at coordinate 28,769 of JAHBNG010000034.1, read as the reverse complement.
AGATCACCGGGCGTAAGTTGGGCCAAGGTTTCGGCCAATTGAACAGTGGGTTTTGACGTATAGGACGCCGCTGAAACATAGGCGAGTTGACCAGCCTGTTTGGCCATAGCATCGCCGATCTCCTGGCGACCATGCCCAGCATTGACGACCCACAGACCCGCAATTCCATCGATCCATTGGTTGCCGTCCGTATCATGCAGGTGACACCCTTCGCCCCGCTCAAAGACGCGTAGGCCATCTTTTTTGGCCAGCTCCACATAATTCGTCCCGTGGATCCAAACGTGGTCTAGCGCAGATTGGTGAGTTGGATCGTCATAAGCGACGGCATGGTCATTTGTTTCATAAGCGATGGGTGCAGCATTCTCTGTTTTGTTTTGAGGGGGATGACCATTTTGCGCAGTCAGCGCCGCTGCAGGTTGTTGTTCTTTGTGGGTTGCCATAATGAGAAGTCTCCGTTGATCTAATTTAACTAGCTATGTGCCAGACACTACCCAACCCTGCAAAAGCAAAGAACATCAGCCTGATTATGTCATCCGGCGGCGTAAATGTATTTGCAGATTGTTTGATTAATAAAAGCGTCAGATGTTGGCTTATCGCTACGCAGATTCTAACGCAACGATCGTGGATCAAACGCATCCCGCAGCCCGTCGCCAACAAAATTCACGCAGAGAACCGTAATCAAGATAAGCAGCCCTGGAAAGATGGCAATCCAAGGTGCTGTCACAAGATACGCTTGGGCACGGTTGAGCATACTGCCCCACGTCGCGGTAGGCGGCTGTACACCTAGCCCAAGGAAACTCAACGAGGCTTCAAAGATAATGGCTCGCCCGACACCGAGCGTAGCCGCCACCACAATGGGTGCTAGTGTATTGGGCACAATGTACCGAAGCAGAATCCGTCCAGAGCGTACACCTAGGGCCCGAGCCGCCAGCACGAAATCCTGCTCCTTGAGCGAAAGTACGTTTGCCCGCACAATCCGGCTGACCCGCATCCACGACAGCGCACCAATGACCACGGTGATCAGTGCAACGTTCCCCACGCCAAAACGCCCAGCCAGAACTCTCGTCAGCACAATCAGAATAAAGAGGGTCGGGATGCTCAAAAGGGCATCGGTAAAGCGCATGAGCACATTGTCGATCCAGCCTGTATTGTAGCCAGCCACGGTCCCCACCGTCACCCCAATTGTCATGCTGATGAGCGCCGCCAAGATCCCAATCCGCAAAGAAATCTGTCCACCAAAGAGCGAACGCAAAAAGATATCTCGCCCCACATCATCCATGCCAAAGGGATGTGCCAAGGTTGGCGGCGTGCGCATCAACGTCACTTCGATGCGGTTCGCGGCATCTTCCGAAACAAAGAGTGAGGCACCAAACGAGGCCGCAGTCAAGACGAGTAAAACAGCCAAGCTAATCATGGCCGGTTTGTGGCGCAAGAAGCGCCGCCAGAACATGCGCCACATGGTTTCAGGCGGACGCGTGAATTCAGATAGACCAGACGCTTCGGCTAATCGTCCAGCGGATAGAGTCAAGTTAGAACCTGCTTCACTCGTCATGAGTAGCTAATCCTGGGATCGACAGCGGCATAGAGAATGTCAGCCACTAGATTGAAGAAGACAGTCATGATCGCCACAAAGAGCATCACGGCCATCAACACTGGAATGTCTGTTCGTTCGGCAGCTGACCAAAATAGCCGACCAATTCCAGGCCAGGCGAAAATCGATTCGATCACGATAGTGCCCGAAAGGAAGTTGGGTAGATCAAGTCCAATCAACGTAATCAACGGCAGAAGCACATTCTTAAAAACGTGACGCATCAGAATCGTATATTGACGTAGACCTTTGGCTCGTGCAGTATTGACATAATCGAGATGAAGTTGCTCCAGCACCTCGGAGCGAATGTAGCGGATGTATCTGGCGCAGACCACCACCGAGAGCGTAATTGATGGTAAAATGGCATGCCGTAATACCTGGGGCACTGTTTTGCCAACTTCCAGATCATACATGCCGCCAACCGGCAAATAGGGTAACCCAAACGATTTAAACTGGACAGAAAAGAGGTAGATGAGCATCAGCCCCAGCCAAAAACTAGGCATGGCGATTCCCACAAAGCTGATGGCCGTCACAACATGATCAAAGATCGAATATTGCCTAAGGGCAGTCAGAATCCCAAAGACAATGGCGAGAACCAGAATCAAGGTATACGAAATGGCGACCAACACCAATGTGTTGGGCAAGCGTTCTAGCACCATATCTACCACCGACTCACGCGTGAAATAGGAAGTACCCCAGTTGCCGGTCGCCATATTTCTGAGCCAGTTTAAGTACTGGATGGGCGCTGGCTGATCCAGACCATATTTGGCTTTGAGACGGGCAATGTCCTCCGACGTGAGTGATGCATCGACCGTGTACGCTGCCAGCGGATCGCCCGTTGCCTGGATGATCATAAACATGATGAACGAAATCAACAACAGGAGGGGAATGGCCTGGAGGAGACGGCGCGTGATGTAGTTACTCATAATGATTGAACGATTGTTTGTGATCGGTAATCGGTAGTCGGTAGTCGGTGTTCGTCCACCGACCACTGACTACCGACCACTAACTACTCCATCAAATCCCACTCTTGGATATTCCCATACCAGACGGTAAACGGACGCAGCTCGAAGTTTTCGATAGCGACGTTCACACCGTAATGTCGACCTGTGGCAAACAGATAGATAGCATAGGCATCTTCATGCATGATCTTCTGCGCTTCGAAGATCAAGGCATTGCGGGTCTCTTCATCAAATTCGGTTTGGGCGGCAATCAACAATTCATCGACTGCCGGATTGCAGTAGCGATGCCACTGGGCACCACCAGGATTGTCTGGTGTGGCAATCTCGTTACAGAGGAAGCGATTCGAGATTTCAGGATCGGGCGCACGCAGACCATGGCTCCAGCCACCCATTTCGTAACCACCGTGCGACCAGACGCCATTCTGGTCCCAAGTACCAAAGAGTTCAGCTGTCCGGCGATTTTCGATGACCATCTCGACGCCGACGTCTTTGAGCATCTGCTGCACAAGCAACTGGACCTGTTCACGCTGTAACACGCCCGACGTTGTTGCATGGGTAAAGCTCAAGCGGGTGCCATCCTCAACGCCATCGACACCGTTCGCCTCTAACTCTTGCAGCTTAGGTACATTCGCCGCTCGCAGACCCCAGGCAATATCAACCTCGCCCACTTCGAGAGCGGCCAATAACGCTTCGGTGCTAGGGTAGATGACAATAAAGAACTTGTCAATGTTGGGACGTCCTTGCCAGTAGTCGTCGAAGGCTTCATATTCGATGAACTCGCCTGGTTTCCACTGGACGATCTTAAAGGGACCGAATCCGATGGGTGTGCGCATGGCCCGGGATTCATCCAAGCCCGGCGAATTTTCTTCAATTATGTGGGCCGGGAGAACAAAGTCAAAGAGGATCTTCCAAGAGGCAAATGGTTCGGAAAAGTTGACGATTACTGTCAGATCATCTGGTGTCTCGATCGATTCGATCTTGTCATACCCCAGCCGGGTAATCGGCGTGTTGTCGGGACTCATGATGGCTTCCCAGGTTGCCTTGACATCGGCCGCAGTCACGGACGAGCCATCGTGGAAGGTGATGCCCTCGCGCAGGTTATAGGTAACCTGGCTACCATCCGGAGCCACCATCCCATTCGCAACTGAGGGCACTTCGGTGGCTAGTTCACCAATCCAGTTGCCCTCAGCATCGAGGAAAAGCAGACCACGCTGTGCGGTCTTAGAAGCTTGCAAGGAATTACCGCCCTGCGTGTACATCACGTTCAGAAATTCTAATTCCTGGTTCATGCCAAGGCGTACCACTTTGGACCCGCCCTCCATCGTCTCGGACGTATCCGCTGCTGTCGTATCTGCTGCCCCCGTATCACTTTCTGGTGAAGCCACACAAGCGGCGAGCATGAGCACCACCACAATTACGCTGAACAATAGCCATTTCTGTTTCATCGTTGCTCCTTTTGAGAATGTTGGTTGAGTGATAAAACTTATTAGATTGTGCAATTCATCAACAAGGTGAGATTACTCTGCGAACGGCCACGCAATTCCATCATCCGCAGCAAGCTGGCGTAATTCTTCATAAATTTCTGGATCTACCGGTACGCCGCTCACTTTCTTCTCCTGCATCCGCCGCCACTCCAGTTCGCCTGGCAGCAAAATCTCATCTACGTCGGGTCGAGTACGGCTTCCTTTAATCATTTGGATAAATTTTTCCAGATCGCGATAAAAATCGCTTCGATCCATAAACCAGTCAATATCATAAGCAATAAACTGGTGGCCTACATCCTGCTTGGCCGGATCCTGATACAGCGCGCTGCCAAAGGCGCTGCCGGTCATTACCCCAGTTAGCACGTCGGTAATCAGGCTCAGGGCTGCCCCTTTATACTCGCCAATGGGCAGTAGCGTGCCGTCCATCGCAGCCGCCGGATCATCCGTAAAGTGACCGTCTGGCGTGATGGCCCACGTCTTTGGCATTTTGCGTCCGTCGCGCTGTAGCCAGCGCATCATGCCTTTGCCCGCCATAGTGAGGGCCATATCCATGATAATGGGCATATCATCAGGACCGTCACCTGTGGGCACAGCCGCCGCCCAAGGATTGGTCCCAATCACAGGATCGATGCCTCCCCATGGAGCCATCTCTGGCCCAGCGTTGGTCATACTAACGCCGATGCAGCCGTTGGCCAACGCTTGGCTGGCTGAAAAACTGGCCGAGCCAAAGTGGGTGCTGTGACGCACAAAGACCACACCGACACCCGACGTTTTGGCCTTCTTAACGGCGAGGCGCATGGCCTTCACCGCTACCACCGTCCCGGGGCCATTATGAGCATCGACCAGTGCAAGCGCCGGTGATTCCTTAACGATTTCAAAGGGGGCATTCGTATCGAATTCGCCAGCGTTGGCCCGTTCACGGTAGATGGCTACGCGGCGCACGCCTTGCCCCTGCCCTTGAAGATTGCGCAATTCGCTGGTGATGAGCGCATCGGCAATGATATCGGCATCGTCGGGCTGCAACGCACAGTTGCGCAAGAGCTGTCGAGTCAGCTCATGAAGCGCCTCGACAGGTACATATTTGAGGGGGATGACTTTGGTCTTATAATCGCCTGTGTAGTCGATCATGGTTCACTTTGTTGATTGGCTCATCTAAGAAAAATGTGCAAATCGGTGTTGTCGTCAGAGACAAAATATTGCATTTGCACAGTTTCGTCTGATGAGCTAAAGCTATTGTGTGCTACGATTTACGCCAATATCCCAATCGCGGATTCCATTTCCTCAACCTTAGTTAATTTCAGCAAATCGCTCACCGCATCTTCCTCTTCAAGTGCTATAGAGCGAGCATAGAGTTCAGTGGCTGTATCGCTCGACAGGATCGGCCCAGTAAGGGCATCAAACTTGGCCTTGAGTTCGCTTTCGGTCAAGCGGAATTCGGGTTCCCCTTTGGCGTACTCCACGTATCCCTCATGCGTTTGACCATCCTTAAGGGTGACAATCACGCGACAGCCATTCTTATCGGGATATTGGGCTTCAATGTCAGGCTCGACTGCAATATCGGTCGCATGGCGCAGCCGACGGATTTCCGGATCATCCCAATGAGCGAAATCTTCAGGCCAGGCGCTACCATAGGTGAGCGCAATCGCCGCCGCCACCCGAATGCTAAGCCCGGCAACTTCCCGCGATGGCGGGTCCACATCCACCCGAAACGAAGGCTGCAGAGCATACTGATAGGTCTTCACGAGGACCCGCTGGATCTCTGCCGGATCGATCTCTACTTTGGCTTGAATCTGCTGGATGGCGTCCACAGCTTGATGAGTGTGGCGACAGCCACCGTGAGGCTTGAAGGCCGTGGTGGTAATGGCAAAGTGCTGGCCCAGATTATCAAAATCCGCCGGATCATAACCATCGCCAAAGGCGCGGAAGAAGCCATACTCCCCATCCAGGCCACCCTGTGGACCATAGAAACCATAGGCCGCCAATTCGGTGGCAAAGACACCACTGCGAGCGGCAAAACCGGAGATCAGATCCTTGGTGTCGCAAGGACCAGGGTCATAAACGTATTGCTCAGTCCCAGACGCCATATCGGCAGCCAGTGCCAGCGCATTGCTCAGGGTGTCAACGTCCTGTTTAGCGCATAGTCCAGCCGCCAACGCGGCGGCAATAGCCCCCACCGTCCCTTTGAGATCCAACCCACGCTTGCGCTGCTCAAAACGCACGGCACAACCGATGCGGATGGCCAGGTCATAGGCGGCTACTAGTGCGACAATGAAATCCCGCCCGGAAGTCTGATGGACTTCCGCCACAGCCAGCGCGGCTGGCAACACCTCTGCCGCAATATGGCCGGCGGTGCGGTGCGAATCATCCATGCCCAGAATCTTGATCATGGTGGCGTTGGCAAAGGCGGCACCCGCTACCGATGATTTACGACCATCGCCAAGCAGGGTCGCCTGATCACCAGACATCTGGTTCGCAGCAAAAGTCGCCGCCTTTTGACCAAGCGCCCGTTGATATCCGCCAAGCCCCGTACCCAGCGAATCAAAGACCAACCACTTGGCTAGCTGAATCGCTTGGGGCGTAATCTCCTCGTAGTTCAGATTGATAGCATATTTGACCAACTGTTTGATGAGAGGGATCTGTTGTGTCATGATAAGCTCCTGTGTATCCCACATCAGTTTTGGCTACGGGACACTGTTATATTAGCCACCACGTCAAAGATTGTGTTCAGGTAATCAAAGACGACTGAGCGGCTTAATGATTCTTCATGCTCCTGAAACTTGTTCCCCTGTAAGCGACCCATTTGCCACGTTGTGCCATTCGTCACGATGCCAAAGATTGGGATTTCCTGGTCACCATTGATTTTCTGGGCAGCCACCATAGCGGCAAGACATTGCCCCCAGCCATTTGTAAAGTTATCTTGTTTGGCTTCAACGATAATCATATAGGGTTTGTCTATCACCGCGATGCCCAGGGGAGAGCGGGGGGAAACCATAAAACCGGGATTGCCAGACAATTTCGGTTCGCCTGGCACAGCAAGCCACTCCCCACTCCAGAAAGCCAGCTTTTCAGCATGGGATCGATAAGCCTCCAGCAGCATCGGAAAGATGGCTGCATGGCTATGAATTGCTTCAGAACCTTGGATATAAATCATGGTCGGCAAAGAGCCAAATAGCTGGGTATAACTCTCAGATGGTGTGAATGCATGTGGTTGTACAAGGTTCTTGATGATCGCATGTTGAATCTGGTACGCTTGCTGCACTTCCGCTATATTTGTGAAATCACTGAAGGCCATTTCATATTTTCCTCTCGTACCCTTTACCGCACGAGCTTATAAACTTAAAATGAATTTGAGCATTTTTAGTCGAGTAGAACGACAAACTTACTTTAAGTTTATGGCTGCGCTCGGTATAGACGCAAACAGATATCTCAGATGATGCGACATTGCCTCGTTTGAATCTTGCGATAGTGAGGTCATTATACCATAGCAACATCTGGGAATCGTGCAGCTTGATGGCCTCTTGTGCTTAGCCTTTCATGCCTTACTCCATACCTCCGTGCAGAATAATTACCAAAATAAACGAGTATAGTCAGGTGACTCAACGATTGATACCAACTGCCCGTAGCACGGCATCAATCACGAATTGCACATCCGTATCCCTTAGTTCCACAGCCACCGGCAGCGAGACTATCTGTGTATGCAAACGGTCGGTGATGGGTAGATTCTCGGCACCACGTAGCCGTCCCTGATAGACAGGTTGATGGTGCATGGGTGGCGAATAGTGAATCACTGCTTCTACACCGGATTCTCGAAGTGCATGATAGATCTGCTGCTGTTCATCGACCTGTAGCGTGTAACAGCGAAATGTGGGGATGGACTCGGCTCTGAACTTGGGCGTTACCACGGGTGCATCTTGCAGGGCAGCGGCATAGGTCGCGGCAATGGTGCGTCGCTTCTCTGTCCATTCTACCAGATGGGGCAGCTTGATCGTCAAGAGCGCAGCCTGCAACGGATCAAGTGGAACGTTGAACCCTTCTCCCTCATAGCACTGTTGGCCGGGGAATCGGGGCGTGCTGTGCAGGGCGTGACCATATCCAGTCAACAACTGGATGCGTTCAGCAAGTTCACCGTCATGGGTGACCACCATACCGCCGTTGCCCACACAGCCCAGCGGTTTGAAGGGTGCAAAGCTGAAGACCGTGATGTCGGCAAAGGCTCCGACCGGTTCACCATAATCATAGGCGCCCAAGGCTAACGCAGCATCTTCAATGATAGACAATCCGTGGGCATCAGCCAATACCCGCAACCGTTTCACATCGGCTGGGTGTCCATAGAGATCAACGGGTAGGACTGCTGCCGTCCGTTCGGTGATGAGTGATTCCACGCGATCGACATCAATGGTGAAGTCGGATACTAGCACATCACAAAGGACGGGCGTGGCCCCACATTGGGAGATGGCGGCAGTCGTTGAGACATCGGCATTGGCAATGGTAATGACTTCATCGCCTGATCCAACTCCGCATGCGCGCAAGGCAATAAAGAGACCCACTGTCGCCGAGTGAACGGCGCTAACGTAGGGCTGCTTCACCTGCTGACCAAATGTCTGCTCCAACGCCTTCACAACCTGTTTGCCTTCGTGCAACGAACCAAAGAGCACTGGTTCCAGGGCCGACAGGATCTCGTCACGCATGGCGTTGTGGGTCTGCTGCACTGTTCCTCGGGATACTTGGAAAGCCATTGTTGTGGACATAGTTGTAATTCGTGATTCGTAGTGCGTGTACCGACCTAGATCTTTGTTCTGGATTGGCCTTGTCTTTTGGCTCAACAGGATCCAGCAATTTCAAATTAGGTCGTTCCAGGTGACCGTCACTTCACGACCCAGCGGGCGTGAACTTCCACCGCAAAGTGGGAGATTTCGGGAGTGACTGTCACCTGGCGCACGACTGTCCCGTTTCCAATTTGAAATTGCTCAACAGGATCTCAGGGGGTTGACAAGAAAGATGCATGAGTCGTAGGTCACTTTTGTAAAGTGACATGGATGCTTCGAAGCGTACTTGTTACTTTACAAAAGTGACCTACATTTGTCTCGCTTGTCAACCCTGGATTCCCAATGAACCTATCTTTATTTATACCTTGAACTTATTCGCGTAAGCGCGGATCCAGCACGTCCCTCAGCCAATCGCCCAGAAAAACCACGCCAAGGACCGTGATGGTAATGGCAATCCCTGGGAAGGTGGCCATCCACCAGGCGCTGCCCAAATGTTGACGACCATCGGCCAGCATCAGCCCCCACGTCACTGTTGGCGGCTGCACTCCCAAGCCCAGAAAACTGAGGGACGATTCGGCTAGGATGGTGATGCCCACTTGCAGAGCAGCCAGCACAATAGCGGAGGCCAGTACATTGGGCAAAATGTGTTTGACCATGATCTTGTTGGCGGGCTGACCCACCACACGAGCCGCAGTCACATAGTCAAGTTCACGCACGACCAGCACCTCGCTCCGGGCAACTCGTGCGTAGGTGACCCAGCCCGTGAACCCGAGGATGAGGATCAGGGTGAATAAACTTGGCCCCACCACGCCCGATACCGCCACGGCCAGAATGATAAAGGGAATGGCCAACAGGGCGTCGGCAATGCGCATGAGCAGCGCATCAAGCCAGCCCCCTAAAAAACCGGCCAGAATTCCATACAGGAGCCCAATCGTACCGGCAATCGCCACTGCTGCTATTCCAACGGTCACCGACACGCGGCTGCCCATAATCACCCGGCTCAGGATATCGCGACCGAGTTGATCCGTTCCCAATGGATACGACCCGCTATCGTCGGCAAAGCCGGGAGGCTTGAAACGGGCACGCAGGTTATGGGCGGCGGCATCATGGGGCGCAATCATGGGGCCGGAGATGGCGCACAAAAGCACAAGTGTGACAATGATGCCGCCAATGACGCCAACTGGGCTGCGCCGTAAGGCACCAAATGCATATTGTACGCGCCCCCGCAGCGAACTACGTGCTATATCTAAATGCTGCTTTCTACCAACATCCAATTTCGAAATTGACGATGCGCCCACAGAACTTCGTCATCCTTGCAATAACGTGCTTACAATAAGCTGAGTGGTACCCGAATAGCTAAAAAGTGGAAAGTTTGAAGAGTGGAAGGGTGTTTGGCCGCACCAATGCCATTTTGCACCTTTCAATTTTTTCACCTTTACACCTGTCATCTTCACACCTGACTTGCAAACCGGATACGCGGGTCAATAAACGTATACAGAATATCAACAAACAGATTAATCAAAATAAACGACAGGGCAAACCAGAAGAGTCCAGCCTGCACCACGGTAATGTCGCGTACATTGAGAGAATCGATCATCAGACGCCCCAGGCCGGGCCAGGCGAAGACCGCCTCAACGACCACCGAGCCACCCAACAGCCATCCCAATTGCAGCCCGAAAGCTGTCACCACCGGAATCAGCGCATTGCGCAGGGCATGCCTCATAATCACGCGCTGTCGAATCAGTCCCTTGCTGTAGGCAGTGCGGATGTAGTCCTGGCCGAGCACCTCCAGCATAGATGAACGGGTCAACCGAGATAAGCGCGCCGCCATTCCTGTTCCCAGCGTGAGGGCCGGCATAATGATGCCGGTCGGCTCTTCGATTCCAAACGCAGGCAGGATGCGCAAGGTTACCGAGAAGAGGAGGATCAACATCAATCCCAGCCAAAAACTGGGCATGGCCGTCCCCACGGTTGCCAGCGTCGTACTCAGCAGGTCGATCAAGCTGTTGCGGTGCAGGGCCGATAGAATGCCTAGCGGAATCGCCACCAGTAATCCCAACAAGGCCGAGACACCGGCCAGGAGATAGGTCCAACGCAAGCGTTCAACCACAATCTCCATGGCTGGTATACGATGTTGGATGGATAGCCCAAAATCTCCCGTCACCGCCTTGCGCAGAAAAATCGCGTATTGTTCCCACAACGGCTTATCAAAACCCCAGGCGCGCCGCAACTGAGCCACCTGTTCCTCGCTAAAGGTCGGTGGAGCCATCACTGAGACCGGATCTCCCTTGAGTCGTACCAGAAAAAAGACAATCAACGACACAATGAAAATGGTGATGATCAGTTGAAAGAGCCGTTGCAGGATGTATGTCTGCATCGATTACTTCAACTTCAAATCGCGGAATGTAAACCACCCATCGGCCCGCGGTGCCCAATCAAACTTGTCGCTAATGCCGATGACGTTGTCAATTTCATAGAGCGTGACTGTAGAAGCATAGTCAATATAGAAATCCCACCATTGCTCCCACTTGGCCAGCCGTGTCTCTGGATCCACGGTGGCCATAATCTCCTTACCCAAGGCATCCCACTCTTCAACACAGACATTGTAGTTGGCCTGCTGCCATTCACAGGTGTAGAAAAGGGGCGTTAGCGAGGGGCCACAACCCAACGTAATCAGCATCACGTCGCGGTTGTTGCCCGGACGACCGATCTGCTCAGAGAAGGCGGCACCGTCCAAGATGTTCAGTTCCACTTCAAAGCCCACCTCTTCCAACATAGCCGTTAACACTTCGGCCACCTCTTTTTCACCACCAAATTGGAAGGCCGGTGTGTCGAAGAAGACCTTAGGTTTGTTGCCACCCTCTGGATCGTAGCCCGCGGCTGCGATTAGCTCCTTGGCCAGTTCTGGGTCATACCATTCATCGGCAATTTCTGTGCCAGCAAATTTATCGGCAAAGCCTTCGGGGTAGTAGGCACACGCACGCACGAGCCGCGGTTCGGCTGCACCTTGTACCTCAGCCAACAGGGTGCGGTCGAGCGCGTGACTGACGGCCTGACGAATATTCTTGTCCAAAGTCGTCGGCTGGTAGTCGGGATAGGTCTCGTCCATGGCGCCTGACTCGGTCTCGGCCCGCAGATAGAGATGGTGCATCCGGTTAGCTGTCGAGCGAACCAGGCCAACACCATCGGCACTTTCAATGCGTTCGCGCTCGGGCTGAGGAATGGTGGGAATCATATCCACTTGCCCCGCCAACAGGGCCGCAACCTGGCTCGACTGTTCGGGGATCACCTGATAGATTACCCGGCCTACCTCTTGTGAGCCACCCCAATATTCGTCCCACGCCTCAAAAACGTAGCGGTCGCTTTCGGTAAATTCAACCAGCTTGTACGGGCCAGAACCAACTGGGCTTTTGGCAAATTCTTCTTCACCTACCTCTTCCAGATAGTCGGGCGGTAAGAGCTGACAACCGTTGAAGCTGACATCGTACTCAAAGTAGGCATGGGGTCCATTGGTGATCACGTCTACGGTCCATTCATCGACAACAACCACGTCGGCAATAAATTGCCACTGGGGATTCACCATAAAATCTTCGCGAGAGCGAACCCGATCGATATTCCACTTGACTGCTTCCGCATCCAGGGGTTCGCCATTTTGGAAGGTGTTGCCTTCACGCAGATGGAAGCGCCACGTCGTCTCATCCACATTTTCCCAGCTTTCGGCCGCCTGCCCCACATAGCCCGACCCATCCGCTGCCCGCCAGATCAAGCAGTCGTAGAGCAGATTGGTCAACCAGTGGGTGGAACCGAACCAAGTGACTGGCGCATCCATAGTACGGATTGGCCCCGGATGGGCAAACACAAACTCGACTACACCGTCATCTGCCATCGCTTCCTCGGCGGCGGGTTCAGCCTCTGATTCTGACCCGGTCGCCGGCGTGTCTACAGGCGCAGCACAGGCAGTTAATAGCACGCCAGCAAGTACCAGCCAGCACAACATCATCGTTTTGGATTTCTTTAACATACATTCTCCTTCTAGTGAGTTTGATTGTTAGAATAAATAACTCGATAGTTGTGAAATGAATATTTTCCAAATTTGACAAAAGAGACAAAAGTCATCTCAATAGATTGCATCAAGAAAAAAGTGCGAAAAAGGAGCCATCAAGATGCAATTGCCGATAGTGAATGTAGCGCCACTGGTCAGGGAGCATAGCGAAACCTTTCGTTCAGTATTTGCCAATCGTAAACAGTTTCGCCACTTTGAAAACTATCTGACGGGTCTGATGGTCTTGGACAACAAAAGCATGGCAAATATTGCCCGCTGCATTCTAGATAGTGCAGATAAGACGAATATATCACGGTATCTGAGTGAAGCTCCTTGGCGAGCCGAAAACTCAATGATGAGCGTATAGGTTACATGAAGTCAGAGACAGCACAATACCAACGTTCAGAGTCAGAATCGGTATTAGCGATTGACGATACACTATGTGAACACGTGGGAAGTCTGTTCGAGTATATCGATACACACTACAATCATAGCAATGGTCAGCATCCACTGGCTCATAACTTAGTCACAAGTCACTATGTCAGTGGCGCTGTTCGTTTTCCGGTCGATGCAAGTATCTACCGACGGTACGAAGAGTTTACCGACTGGGAAGCATTTGTGGAAAACCATTTCCCAGTGACTGAGATTCCCAAGAAAAAGAAAGAACGAACCGCTTTTCATAAACGAGTGGATAGCCACCTATTAACTGACCCCGCCTTTCGAGGGCTAGACGAAGCGTTTAAGACCAAGATAACCATTGCCAGTGAACTGGTTGAAAAGCTGTTGAACGAACCCTTATCTTTGGTTGGGCTCTTCGATGGTTGGTATCTCGCTCCAGATCTTCTAGCTGTACTCGATCGTCTGAATAAAGATTGGATCAGCATCTTGAAGTGCAATCGCAATCTGGAGACAAATAGCTTTCGTTTGCGAGATGAAGACGGTCAGCCGATAACTTTCGAGGGGCCACATATTAAAGTCAAAGAGTCGGTCCCCTACATCCCCCAGAATGCCTACAAACCTGTCACCATTGATGGTCGTACTTACTATACCTTTACCATGACTGTGCGTATCCCTTCTATCGGCAAGGTACGCATCGTGATTAGTTTTGATAATCCTGAATTGCAAGGCAATTAGGCCGTTTTAGTGACCAATCGCACTGATTGTAATGCCAAACGCATTCTCTCGATTTACCTGCTTCGTTGGCCTATCGAGACGGTTTATCAGGATGGTAAACAACTGCTTGGCCTTGATGAATATTGCATGCGAACTGCCCACGCCTTTCAAAAACATTGGTCTCTGGTCTTCGTGGCTTATTCTCTCTTGCACCTTGATTGTTTGGGACCATCATTGGCTAAAACTCAATTCTCGCCCAGCAAATCCCTTGGTGAGGCTACTCGGCAGCAAGCTCAGTCACTAATTCAAGATCTCATCTTGACTGCACATCATGCCTTGAATGACGGACAGCAGGCCTGCTCTGCTTAATTTTGACTTTGTCAAATCCGGCACCTGCTCAAAATACAACTATCGAGTAAATAAGTAGCAACATTAAAGATGTGATTATTTAGAAAACAGTGCTCTGTTTGACGCTGGCTCAGCTTCATGAACGTTAAGAAAATAGTTCGGTACACTTGTAGGGGCCATGAGGACTGGCGGGAAACTGCATGGCCAGGTAGAGATTTGCCACACCGCCATTCTTCCTGCCCGTCTCGTTTCCCCAATTTAATTGTGACTGTCCATCAAGCAGCGCCTACGGAAGTCATTTCATGCCTCGTTGACGTTGCACAGCTACCCCTTGTCCAGCCGTAGATAATACCGCTGTGCCCCATGCGGCGACAACCGTACGCCCCCATCTGGTGTGATCAAAAAATTATCCGAAATCAGGAAGCCACGGTCATTCTCCAGCACAGTGCCGGGGTGAAACGACAAGACCATGTTGGCCTCCAACACAAAGTCTGGATTGGCCAGGTTGCTCGGTCCGTCACTGCCGTCCAGCCCTGTGCTGTGGCAATCGGGCGTATGCTTGCCCGCCACTGGGAACCCCAGGTCGCGCAGGGTTCGGTCGTTGGCATCGCCGATCATACCGAGCGTGTTGCCGGCCTTGGCCTGGGCAGAAGAGTTGTCTACGGCCTGCAAGTATCCATCCAACAGCGCCTGAACATCGTCGGGCAGGTCAATGAAGGAGAAGATAGTGGTCATCTCCAGCCAGTAACCCCAAGGCGATTCGTAAACGATCTCAAAGTTGATAATGTCGTCCTCTTTCATCGTCAGGTCTTTTGGCGTTGGCACCGTGTAGGGCGTAATGTCCAGCGAGACCTTGGTGCGTCCCCAAAAGGCCCCGTGGGATTTGGCGTACGCTTCGGCAGCGGCGCAGGCATCCCAGTAGCGGGCACCGACAAATGCATTGTCTCGGAAAACGTCCAGGCTGGCGTCGAGAATGGCCCCATTCTGCTGAATGGCCTCCAACTCAAAGGGCGTTTTGATCCGGCGGATGACGTTGTAGGCTTCGGTGACTTCAATTATCTCGTAGCCATCCAATGCGGCGGAAAACTTGCCATGGTCGCCTACTCCCATCAGCTTGTTCATGTTGACCATGCCAATGTGCTTGCTGGTCGCAGCGTACTCTTTGGCTAGTTGGGTCGTGCGCCCAATAATGTCACTGGGCGACTCGACCCGTGTCGGATCTGTGGTGGTTTCATTGCGGGTCCAGACGCCCTGGTAAGAACTCCAGATGAGCGCCCACGGATCCGGGTCCTCGCTGCCGAGCACTACATATCCTGCGCCACCCCATAGATGGGCGTTGGTGATGTAGCGAATAGCACCCAGCGACCCAGGTGCACCACCGCCCAGGATAATGAGCGCCCCCAGATCATTCTCTTGCATCATGGTCTGGATGCGTTCGATGCGTCGGGCAACGTCCTTTTTGAGTGATTCGTGCGTTAACATCCTTATCCCCCCATGCTTACTTCTTCTACTGGATCACCTAAAATGGCCAACGTGGCATCCTCTGGCACCATGGGCCAGACAGCACCGGCATGAAGCATGACTCCGGCCTTGGATGCTGTAAAGTTCTGAATCGTCTCGCCGGTGTACGGGTGACGTACGTAGCCAATTGACTCACCTTCTGCCACCATCTGGCCTCGCTTTTCTTTGGCCATAAAGGTCAGACCTCGTGCGCCCGACACCTTCAGCATCGTATGGGCTTCAATCACAGCAATAGTGTCTGTTTCAGATTCGAGGTCGCCAGCCAACATCCCCAGGTGGCGCATGGCGTTCAAGACGGCGTTGCGCGTCCGGCGCACATTCTCATCTCGATAATCGCGTAAACCCGGCCCCCCGCCGATCCACGCCGAAACGACCATCTTGCCGTCCTCTGCGGCAGCCTGCGCCGTAGAGCCATCTTCTGGCTGACCGATCAGCACCTGCGGCAAGCCAACAGCCACTGCCAACCCACGAGACTCTTCCACGCTCCCCACACTGTAGACACCGGCATAACCGTAATAGCCCCACAGCGCACCACTACGTATGTCCACAACCGCATCAGCCTGGGCAACCACGTTGGCGTAATGGTAAGAAATGAGTTGTTCACTGACCGAGCCATCTGCATCCCCCCGTCCCAATGTGGTCAGATCCTTGTTATCCCAAATAGCGTTGACCTGCTCAAACTCAAAACCGGACGTGTTCATGAGTGGTATAACGAGCAGGGTGCCTTTGATTTGGGCCGGATCCAGTTCATCGATCAACTTGGGCAAAATTGACGCGGCCTCGATCTCCAACCCACTCAGCCCCGCCTGCACCAAGAGGGTTGGACCATCTGTCGCCCCTGTGATCATGTGTAGCGGAATTTGGACATCAAACCCCGCATGGGTTTCGCCCGTTTGCAGAAAGCCAAATGCCTTTTCGCCAGATTTGGCTTCGATTGTTCCTATTTTCATTGCCCCCTCCCCTACTCAAATGAAATATACATATCCATCGTGCGCCGATCCTCGACCCGGTCCACCGTCCCCAAAATACCCACCGACGTTGCGCCGATGGTCAACCACTCCTGACCGCTAGGAATCACAATCGCTTCTTGAGTGTTACGAATGTGGGCCAGTTCCTCGCCCGTGTAGGGGTCTTGCAAGGTGCCATAGATTTCCCCCTCTTTGACCAGCTCACCAAAGGCTCTTCTGCGAATAAAGAGTCCATCTACATCGGGCTTCCAGAGAACGATCCCTGCGTTGTAGACGGTGCATTCGGGGCCGTCGGCCTCAAACTCGCCGTCGATCATGCTCATGGCCTTCATCGTGTTCCACATACCGCGCTCGGCCACGGCTACGTTCTCCTCCCCATTCTTCATCCAACCCGTGCCGCCACCCAGCTCCATAGTGATCTGCACCACACCTGCGTCTTCGATGGCCTCTTTGGATTTGCTGGCCCCAAAGGTGCCGGGTGGAAAGAAACCTGCCGAATCCAACCCAAAGGCGACAACCAGCTTGCGTCGCTTGATCTCAATGTCGGTCAGATTGTTGGGATCGGCTTCGGCAGTGAAGAGCACATACCGCTCATACGCGGTGCGTGCGCCAGCGTGAAAGTCAAGCATGATATTGGCTTTGCGAATCACCTCTTCAAAGTAGACAGCGGCCACCTGATCCGACACGCTGCCGTTGGGGTTACCGGGAAAGAGGCGGCTGATGTCCTTCTTGTCGATACGTGAGCCGCGCTCGGCCAATTCAAAGCCCACCCGGTCCACCACCGGCACCGCAATCACGTTGCCACGGATGGCCTTGGGATCCAGTTTCTGGATAAAATTGAGTATGGCGATAGTGCCAATGATTTCCGCACCATGAATCGCCGCCTGTATCAAGAGCGTTGGCCCCGGTTCTGCCCCCACGAAGAGATGAATCGGTATGTCTGGGCTGAGTCCGGATCGAGACTTTGCTACCTTGAGATAGTCAAAGACATACTCGCCCGGTTTGGCTTCAATATCTCCAATTCGCATTGTGATGTTCCTTTAGAGTATGTATGGGTGGTGCGTAGTGCGTGTACCTTTCTTCAGGCAAGCTCCGTTTCCAGAATCTGACGGGTATGAAGGTACTTTTTCATTCAAGTTTACTGTTGCAAATTCAGCTCGCTTGTTAGCACACGCACCACGCACCACGAGTCTCCATATATAACTAATTTTTCGAAATCTACAAATATCGCTGAAACCAATCCAGAATGCGCCGGATACGCTCAATCCGGTTGCCGGGGCGACCGCCACGCGACAGACCGTGATTCTCGCCTTCAAAGATGACCAACTCAACCGTGCGCCCCAACCAGCGTAGGATGGCAAAGAGTTGCTCCGCCTGTTCCAGCGGACAGCGATGATCTTCGTCGCTGTGGATAATGAGTAGTGGCGTCTCTATCTGTTCGGCATAGGCAATTGGCGACTGACGCCAGACCGCATCCAAGTTGCTCCAAGGGGTCTCACCCGTCTCACCGAAGGTGCATTCAGGGCCAATATCGGAAGTGCCAAAAAAGCTGATCTGGTTCACAATCGAACGCTGGGTGACCGCAGCGGCAAAACGATTCGTGTGGCCCACAATCCAGTTCGTCATAAAGCCACCACAGCTACCGCCCGTCACGCCTAGCCTGTAGGCATCGATGTAGGGACGTTGGACCAACTCGTCTACTCCCAGCATGATTTCGGCATAATCCTGACCACCCTGATCCCCCTCACTGGCCTTGGTCCACGCCTGGCCATAGCCAGCGGTAGTGCCGCGCTGATTGAAATAAGCAACCACAAATCCAGCATTGGCCAGACATTGAAATTCATGGTTAAAATCCCACGAAAACATAGAGCAGTGAACGTAGAGAATGGTGGGATAGGTTTTGGTCTCGTCAAAATTAGGGGGCTTGAGTATCCACGCGTGAACCTTGGCGTTGTCTACACCGTCATACCAATAGTCGGTGGGTGTCATCAATTGGCGATCGCCCAACCAGGGATTGAGTGCAGTCATCTGCTTGTTCTGACCCTCTTGCCACAGATAAATATCTCCTGGATTGGATGGGTCGGCCAGCCCATAGGCTACTCGATTTTCGGCAACGGGGCTATATTCGAAGACAACGTTGTTGCCGTCTACCAGACGTTCCAATACACCGCTGCCATCGATGCGATAGAGATTAACGCCTCCCTGTTCGGTCAGCAGGAAGTAGACCCAGCGGTCGCCCAGCGGCCAACGTACTGTGATATTGGACAACCCCTGCCGCTGGTCAGCAACAGCATAGTTGCCCACCTCCTCATTCAACTCCGGAGCCAAGGCACGGGCTGTTCCTGCTTCCACATCGGCCAAAAATGGTATCATAAAATTGCGGCGATTGACCGGTTGGGGGCAAGTGTGGCCAGCAAAGGCAATCGAACGATCATCGTTGCCCCAAACCGGGCTGCGACATGCACCCTGCCAATTAGATAAGAGCTGTCTTAAGGTACCATCAGGGCAGTCATAGATGAAAATCTGACCCTGCCCCAGTTCGGTGTTCTGCTCTCGAGCCAGCCCGATAAAGGCCAGCCGGTCGCGGTGCTGACTCCATTTGGGCTCCGAGTAATCGCACTCGCTGTCCGTCATCTGATACAAATCGCCCGTGGCTAACTCCAGCACCCAGATCTGACTAAAGCAGTCATGTACCCAACCACCACCATCCATCTTATAGCGCAGCCGTCGAATGACCTTGACCGTGGGTGCCGGAATGTCAGAACGAATCCCCGTCTCATCAGGATGATGAGCCTCATCATCCTGATGAGACGGCGTCCAGCGCACACCAACCAGCTTGGTGCCATCGGCCGACCAGTCCAATCCGCTCATGGGCATGTCGCTCGTGGGATAGATGACAAGTGAGTTCGCAGCACGAGCCGACCCATCCTCGAGCGAGCAAACGTGTATTGCACTGGACTCTCCATTCGTCCAGGCATAAGCCAACCGACGCCCATCGCGGCTCCACGCCAGCGAGGATGCGCGCCCATCGCTTGTTGTCAACCGTACGGGACTGGGTTCGTCTAAATGGCGCATATATAGATGCGTGACATAGCCGTTGCTTGCCGCATGGGGTTGCTTGACAGTGTAGGCTAAATACTGTCCGGTTGGGTCCAGCAACAGTTCTTCGACCCAGCGAAATTTGAGTAAGTCTTCAGGAATCAGACCGCGTTGGATGTTGTTCATAAGCGTTTCAGCTTGTCAGCATTTCAGCTGGCTTGATGGCGATTCAGGCTCTCATTTGCGTAGCTGTTTTATAAAGGACGCAAGCATTCGTTTGACTTCTATGGCTAGCCCATTCAATTTGTCGTAGTCACGTTGCGAAAGATATTTCAGGTCAGATGCTAGTAGCAGTTGATATTCAAGTTCGCTGGCTGAACCCATGCCGATTTGCATGAAACGTTTTAGTTCGGCGTCACCTGCACGGCCAAAACCTTCAGCAATGTTCATTGGGATTGATGAAGATGAACGTTGCATTTGGCTTATCAGCCCAAAACGTTCTTCACGAGAAAATGCCCAAACTGCCTTGTAGATTTCGAGTGTAAGCTAGTGACTTTTTCCCAGATTTTTAAGGTCCGAAAATCCCTCATGACCTGTTTCCCTCAATGTATAGGCACTTCAGCTTCGCCTGCTGAGTGGCTGACTGGCTAACACGCTCAACTCTACCCCGGCAGAAGATCATCCACCGTCTTTTCCACCACGCCAAAGAAGCAGCACCACTCACCCTCCAGTACGGACGCCCGTGAGCGCAGACCAAAGACCACACCCGCTTGGGGTGCGCGCACTTCGGCAATCACGTCGCCGTACAAGTTGTAGATTTGCCCCAACAGTGTGTCCGCTTCCAGCTCCGTCTCGAAGGGTAGATCGGGATTGCCCACATACATGCCTGTGGCCGGGGCCAGCAGCGCAATCTGGTAGCCCTGTCTCCAACTGCTGGCATAGTGCGCATCACCCTCGATCATCTTATAGTGGCGCATCACGTTGAGGTAACCGTCGGCCAAATCCTGAGCAATTGTGTGAAAATCTTTGGTCAGCAAGCGACAGTTACCGCCCAGCTCGACAGTGACGCCACCTTTGCCCAAGTTTCCCATCTGCGAACTGGGATTGCCGCCGCCAGTGGGGCTGGCAAAGAGCAGCGTCCAATTTGGCCCCATGGCTGCGCCCAATTCCATACTTTCGGGATTGTTGCTGGCAAAAATCATGTGGGCCAAGTACGAGTGTTCACCACCCGAGTGGATGGCGATCTGAAGATCGCAATTCTCTTTCATAGTCGACCAATGGGCGTAGGCAATCCGTTCAGTGGGATAGCCGTCCGGTTTGCCTGGATAGCAGCGATTCATGTCGTAGGTGAAAGAATCCAGAGGGTCGCCCCGTTCGCCTGCCGAAAAGGCCCCAACATTCATCACCGGCACCGCCACCACCGTACCGCGTAGCTTCTTTGGGTCCAGCTCTTGCAAGGCCAAAAAGATAGAGAAGGGACCTTCTGGCTCATCGCCGTGAGTGGCTCCATTCAACCAGAGGCGCGGCCCGTCCTCGACGCCGCGGTAGACAATGATGGGGATCTCTCGTTCGCGGCCATACATATCGACACCAATAGGGATGCCGCCCCGTTTCATTTCGCCCGGCATCACGGACACGGTTCCAATTGTTAGTGGCTCTGCCATTCAATTCCTCCTAAATTTACGGGTTTGTTTTTTGTAACTATTCAAGCCAATAGATTCTAGCTAGATCAGCCTTTCAGCTTCCGTCTCGATGAATATCCGGACATACAACTAGTACAGAAAGGCATAAATGATTACATAGATAATTGCAGGAGTTATGTAAACTGGAGGCATCGATAATATCCCAAAGAAGGAGAAAAAGAGATGCCAGGTCCAGAAGCCGAAAAAATCGAACTAAGCCCAAAAGCGAAAGAAGGTCTAGAGCAGTTAGTCAAGGGGCACACAACGGGCCAACAGATGGTCAAGCGAGCGCAGATAATTTTGTACGCAGCTGCGGGTAAAGATTCTGGGACAATTAGCCTAGAAGTGGGCGTGTCTCGCAAAACGGTCTTCAACTGGAAAAAGAGATGGCTAGCTCTAGAAGCGATACCGCTGGAAGAACTCACAGCGCAAGAGAGGTTGGAAGACCTGCCACGTCCTGGGGCACCGTCCGTAATCACGGCAGACCAAAGATGCCAACTGGAAGCCTTGGCCTGTGAATCGCCAGAGAAGTGCGGGCGTCCCATCAGCGAATGGACAGGGCGAGAAATCGCCGACGAACTGGTCAAGCGAAATATAGTAGAAAGTATCTCACCCAGACATGCGGCGAGGCTTTTAAAAAAGATGCATCAATTCGGCCCCATATGAGTCGCTACTGGCAAAACACGCCCAAGGATGAACTCTTTGAGGTGAAGAGCCAAACCATCAATGACCTCTATGCCCGTGCTTCTGAACTGGCGAAGAAGGGTGAACTCGTTGTTTCCAACGATGAAAAGACAGGGGGTTCAAGCCCTCGAAAGGAAATATCCCGATCGTCCAACTGTCCCTGGCAAAGACCGTCTCATTGAGCATGAGTATATCCGTCATGGCACCTTAGCCTTCATCCTGACATTCAATGTTGCCTTGGGTGGCATTCTCTGGGTCACTGCTGAACCCACCCGCACCGAGCACGATTATGTTGCACATATTCGCCAGATGGTTGAGGCACACCCTCACATCAAACGTTGGCATATCGTGGTTGATAATCTCAACATCCATTGCTCCGAATCTCTTGTTCGCTACGTGGCCGCTGAGTCGGACATCACCTGTGATCTTGGTGTAAAAGGCAAATCTGGCATCCTCGAATCCATGAAGACTCGTGCCGAATTCTTGTCCCATCAAGAACATCGCATTGTCTTCTACTATACGCCTAAACATGCTTCCTGGATGAATCAGATTGAAATCTGGATTAGCATTTTGGTCCGTAAACTATTGCGCAAAGGTTCTTTTCTTTCTCTTGATGACTTACGCAACAAAGTTTTCGCTTTCATTGACTACTACAACCAAACTATGGCTAAACCTTTCCAGTGGACCTACAAGGGCAAGGCTCTATCTGCGTAATCATTTATGCCTCTTTGTACTAGATATTCATCCGTTAGCGCAAAAGCTGACTGGCTAACAAGCTGATAGCTGAATAGCTACATTTTTTATCCAATTCTTAACCGGGGATCCAACGCATCGCGCAGCCCGTCGCCCAACATATTGACCGCCAATACAGTAATCGTAATGGCCATGCCGGGAAAGGTTGTCACCCACCATGCCCGCCGCAGATAGTCGCGACCAGAACTGAGCATGGCTCCCCATTCCGGAGTTGGTGGTTGCGCTCCCAAGCCGAGAAAGCTGAGCGCAGCACCCAACAGAATCGCCCGCCCTACGCCCAGCGTAGCCAGCACAATCACAGAGGCCACCACGTTGGGCAAAATGTGCTGGAACATGACCCGCGTTCCCTTGCAGCCGACCACATGGGCCGCATCCACATAGACATTTTCTTTGGCCGACAGCACCGCTCCCCGCACCAACCGAGCATATTCTGGAATCGAGGAGATGCCCACGGCGATCATCAGATTCACCAGGCTTGGTCCTAGGATGGTAATGATACTCAAGGCCAGCAGAAGCCCCGGAAAAGCCAGCAGAATGTCGATCAGGCGCATCTCAAGCATGTCCAGCCAACTGCCATAATAGCCAGCCAGCAGACCAAGCAATACGCCGCTGATGGCACCGATGCCCACCGAAATCAGACCCACCAGCAGCGAAAGACGAGCACCGTGCAGAATGCGGCTGAAGATGTCCCGCCCGACTAGGTCGGTTCCCATCAGGTGCGTGATACTGGGCGGGGCCAAATTGTCTCGACTCTGCTTGATCGGGTCATATGGCGCAATTAGCGGTGCCAGAATCGCAATAACTATGAGCAGAATGATAATGGCCATGCCCACCACTGCGGCTCGGTTGCGCATCAGTTGGCGCAGGGCAATGCGCAGCAAGCTGTCGGCACGGATCTCAGCCTGTGTGAACGATGAGAATGTGGATTCTGCGGCAAGTTGGGTCATATGGATCACTCAAAACGAATCCGCGGGTCGATCCACACATAGGTCACATCCACCAGCAGATTGACAAAGACGTAGACAACGGCTGCCAACAAGACACACCCCTGCACCATGGGATAATCCTGGGCTAGTACCGAATCAACCAAAATGCGTCCCAGCCCCTGACGTCCAAAGACAATCTCAATCGTCACGGCACCGCCCAGAAGACTGCCAAATTGCAACCCCACAATGGTGATGACGGGAATCAGCGCGTTTTTGAGCACGTGCCGCAGAATCACCACACGACTGTTCAACCCCTTGGCGTGGGCCACCGTCACATATTCCTGACGCAGCACCTCCAACATGCTGGAGCGGGTCAGGCGCGCCACCACTGCCATAGACGGTAGCGCCAAAGCGACTGCGGGCAAGATCAGCCCTTGTAGACCGCCTTGGCCTGTCACCGGCACCCAACCGAGCCAGATAGAAAAGACAAAGATCAGCAGCAGCCCCAGCCAAAAGTTAGGTACCGAAATGCCAAAGAGGGCCACAAACATGCTCACATTATCCAGCCACGAGTTCTGTCGCACGGCAGCAAGCATCCCCAAGGCCATGCCGATAATGACCGCTGTGCCAATGCCCGCAACCGTCAACTGGACAGTGGACATAATCTGGCGGCCAATATACCAGCTCACGGCCTTGCGGGTGCGAATTGATTCGCCCAAATCCCCTTGAAGTGCGCCCCACAGGTAGCGACCATATTGGACATAGAGCGGGTCGTTGAGACCCAGCGATTCCCGCATCTGCTCGATATTTTCGGGCGTATTTCCCATTTCGCCCAACATCAACTCGGCTGGGTCGCCGGGCAATAGATGGAGCATGGAGAAGACCAGGATCGAGACGCCTAATATGACTGGAATGGCGAAGAGCAAACGCCGCAGAATGTACTGAATCACTGACTCATCGACCACTCACTATACTTCCACGGATAGAAGCCCCCAGGGCCTAATTCAAAACCGTCAACTTCAGCTTTCATGCCAACGATCATCATGGTCAAGTGCATGGGCAGGAGCAAGGCTTTTTCCATAACGCGACGCTGAAGTTGGACGTAGATCTCTTTGCGCTTTTCCAGATCGGTTTCGGCCCGCCCGGCGGCCAGCAGTTCGTCCATCTCGGGGTCGGGCACGTGACTGTAGTTGAAGCCTGTACCGATATTTTCCGAATTGAAGTACGTACTTTACTTTCTGGTAAAGGCTTGAGTGACAAAGGGCAAACCGAAAGGGGCGGAAAAAAGAATCCACCCTGAAAAAACGGGATAAAATGTAAAAATAGTGCTCGGCTAGTTTAAGCAGCGGCATTGAGGCGGCGATGAGCGAGAACGCCTTTAGGGAAATGGTGTGAAACCGAGGCCTTTTTCCGAAAGTCAGGGTCGAGTTGGTCAGGAGTTGGAAAAAGAGCACTCGAGAGAACACGGCGCAGCCTGCCGGGAGTGGATTGAGGCTCTCGATCCCAGTAGCCAGTCGGTATGGGAGGAAGAGAAGCGGCTAAATGGGAAAGAAGATTGCCAGCAAGCAGCCCCAGTTCAGGTAAGCGGAAACAAGCCTCATCGGCATGAACAAATTGACGATGTAAGCCAATCATCTGCTTGGAAGCCAAGGGGGGATGTTCAACAGGCCAGCGTTCCAGGTAGACAAGATAAATGGTTTCAGGCTGCAAAGTCATAACGGTCGCCAAAACCAAAGGTGTGTTGTAGGCCGGATCCTGAATGACGTAAATCGAGTAGGTACGGTTGGCTGTATCCACCTTGGTTGTTCTGGGGACGAGATTGTGCCATGCTTGATAGCAAATCAGGCGACCACTATAGAGAAAGCGACCAGACGAGTCCGGAGTTGTAGCCTCGAGTCGCTTTCCTTATAGCTGCGAGAGAGCGGACGCACAATATCACCATATTCAGGTGGTCTGCCTTTTTCTTTGCGTTTGGGGAACTCATTGCGGCGCACTGTGCAGTTAATGGCTTCCCGCAGGACAAATCGGTCTATGCCGCTTTCTAGCATTTCTCTGATTGTAAACCCGGCATCGACCACCGCCACTTCGTCTGACTCCAGTGATTTCTTCGTCTCTGTCAGCAGCTTTTTCCGAAACTCACTTTCCTTTGTTCCAACCGTGCATCTCATGATTGCCTTGAGCAGTGGCACTCGCTTCCCGCCTATCTCCCCCGAGCTTATCATCACTCCAAAGATGAGCGCGGGCAATGCCCGACGAGCCGTTGAGTTATAGAGTCGGTTCACTTTCCCTTGCAGCTTCGGTCGCCAGAACCCTGTGATATCTATGCTTTTCACTCGGTACCCTTCTAACTTTTTTGCCTCCCATTCCCCTTTCCACTTCTTCTTGCCACGACCCCAGCAGACTTGTGATATCCCATGATCCATATCGAAAGCTCCACCAGCTTCGCCGGAGCTCCTCATCTTCAAACCCGCTTTCTTTCAATGCGCTATGGATTGCTCCTCGACTTTTCAGAAACGACCCATTCAGCATTGCCCACATCAGACGCATTACATTTACGTTTGTTCCCATCGGCGTTACTTGCAATACATTCATCAGTACTGCTATAGTTATTTCTGGCGCGGTTAGCATTCCTTCCTCCTTTTTGGGTTCTCTACCTTTAGGATGAACTGCTAACCGCTTTTTGTCATATTTCTCACCTCATCTCTTTTCTTTTACCAGAAAGTAAAGTTCAAGGGTGTGAGGGGAAAAGACTATTGAACGCCTACTGTCATCAGTTAACTGTTAACAGTAAGCACTAAAAACCTGTTTACCAAGCAATGTTTACTTTTTACACGGAAACCATTAAACCAGTAACTTTGATCTGATACTGATCTGTTGTATATCGAATTTGGTCTTGAATTCTATCAGCGACAGTTCCGCTTAAACAACATTTATACTGCTTTGCTCATCGTGATAAACGGTACTGCTCTAAGCAAAATTCACAGGGACGGATATGTTCAAGGAGGGTGCTGTTATTGTAGCATACCCTCATTCGAATGAAATGTACAAAACGCACAAGTTTTCATCTGCTTTGCTGAAAGTACAGTCTAATTTACGAAAGAACCTAAGAAATCGGATAGAAGAAAACCTAGATAAACACCGATAAAGTAAGGTGACAGTCACTGTCCGGAACGCGCTATCGGTCTCGAGAACAGGTTGCGGACAGTGGCCGTCACCTGTACAAAAGTATTGTTTTCCATCTGATTTCACTTTAGTATGCTGTTTCGGGAGACTATAGCCCCAACGATCGACATCAATCGAGAAGTGATCGTAGACGATACGATCCATTGTTTCGTCGTAGAGTTTCTCAAAGGCGGCGTGCTTCGTAGCTCCGTGATGGATTAGTTCAAGACGGCGGATGCCGATGCGATCACAGACGACATCAAAGTCGCGCTGCAAATGCTCGAAACGCCCGACAAAGTCGACCAGAATCTCCGGGCCATCTCGTCCCTTCCAGCTTTCGGTCAGGTAGCTGGTTTGTAGATTGCGCAAACTGTCCCAGACGCGGGATTGGTTGGGCACCCCGAGCTATCCAATTGTAGCCGCCATTGTTCGTCGGGTTCGTAACGGCACTCGCCCATAGCGTGGATGAAGTCGACGAAATCACGATACTCAGTAGATCCAAATTTGGCGTTTTTGGCTATTTTCAGTCGAGATTGCAGGGATTTTGGAGTCATTTATTCAGATTTCGGTTACAGAAAACAACCTATTTCATATCTGAAAATCGCCCAAATCTAACGCAAAAACTAGATATCGACCGGCAAATTTGTATTTATGTCAACTGTTTAGCCAGAATTCTCTCTCAAAACCTGAAATTTGGATCTACTGAGACTGATTCCAGGGATGGTAGAGCCGGGATGGACTTTGGGATTGGTGTACTCAGGATACTGTGTATACATCGAGTAGAGTGAAAGGATCATATCGTAAGGGTTACGCACAAAGGCGAAGGTAAAGTAGTCATTCCAGACCTCGGGGCCGACACGCTTGCGCATATCCTTAGCCCAGATATGCTTCCACCAGTTACCCTTGGGATCTTTTTTTGTCTCCTCGAAATCAATCTCCAGCTCAGCGCAGAGTGTTCTCAATGCTGGTTCCACCGGTCTTGCCGATGTGGATGGAAATAAATTTATGTTTGTGTGAGATTATCATGGCGTAGCAACCCATATTTATCTAGCAGATCAGCGTGATGGTTCTGCACGTATTCATCAATCGCCTCGAGCACAGCTGATTCAACGGTGCGCTGGTGGTAGGTTAGATCCTTGGGGTTGTTCTTTGTGAACGATCTGTGCTGATCATCATAAATAGAGAGAGAGCATTTACGATGCTCTTCGACGTCAAAGTCGCTAATATCGTAGCGCAGATCAAAGAAGTCTAATATGCGCGGGATCGGTTCGAACTTGGTGACAAGCTCATCGTACCAGACAAGCATCTTGGGCCTTTGAAGGCATCATAAGCGCAGGTTACAAAATAGTTCGGGAAGTTACCTTTGCCAGCACGGATCTGCTCGGCAGTGATTCCCGCCTTTCCTGACCTTTCACCACGCGGATGAAGGACTCTCGATAGTCCCTCAGCAGCAGCAGCACGCGATTGCGCAGTGGGCGCTTGTCGATCTCACTGTAGAAGATACAAGCTGTACTATTGGGCCCTTTGTTCTTACGCACGTTGTGAGTCCGGTACACCCTACTGGCCCATCGTCAATCAACTTAGTGTCAGGCGTACGCATACCAGTGAGCTCTTCGATGCAGTAACGTACCCAATTGAGGCCGCTTCTCTGGTAACTGATAATGATTCCCGGCGGGGATCGATGCGGCGCTCTTTGTTAGTCTTCATCCGATGCCTCCATTCTCTTCAATT
>JAHBNG010000195.1 GCA_019217005.1 Chloroflexi bacterium TSY | reverse complement strand
CCATAAATGACGGTGAGACCTTTCCGGACACGCTTTGTATGTAATGGCAGTTCCAAAAGGGCGCGTTGAAGAAGAACTGATAGAGAGAACCAGCAGCGTGTTATGTCAACATATAGATGAGGACAAAGGCAAGGAACCCAAAGGCGATACATAGTAAAAAAATTAGAAGCAATTAAGCGATAGGTTGGCGACGATGGGCTCGTTGCTGCAAATGGAAAGATTCATAAGGTTTCTTGTCTGCCACAATTTCCAAATGATGCAAATCCAGCGATTAGCGAGAGTGCGATCAGCATGACTCTTTTGAGACCGCGTTGGCGAGCGGCGGTAAAAGCAGCCCAAGAAGACTCTTTGCGGGAGCAGCGAGCAAATTGCTGAGTAAAATAACGAAAGTCGATCGCAAGCTGCGGAAATGAACGGTTCTGACTTTGCACTTTGTTTGGTGACAGGACAGGTTCCCGCCAGAGACTGAAGGCTCATGGGAGAGGGAAAGCGTTTCCGTCTCGCCAAACTTGACCAGAAGACTGGGAGCTAAAAGCTGGCCAGCACCAGGTAAAGAAGCAAAGATATGCTGATCCGGATGTTGCAGAAAAGTGACTGTAACTGGTCAAGGGTCTCTTGTTCATAGTGCAAGCAAAAGACATTCAGCCAGCTGAAGAGCTTCGTTGATACGCTGGCACAAATGCAGGAGCTGATGTGGGATAAGTGGCGGTTAACTTATCATAACAAGTGACCCATTTACGGGGTTGCGTATGTCGGTGCTGCTTGAGAAACTCTTGGAAGCCTTCATAGGTGGAGTTGCGCACATGCTCTGGCGTTGGATAGGTCAGAACCAGGTGGCAGGCAATCCGAGAAGGCCAGTTGCTGAAGACCTCAAGCAGCGCCGGATGGTAACGCAACAGGCAAGCGCGCAGACGGTTGGATAAGGCCACAGTCTCTTTGGTCCAGTATTGTGGCACTGCTGACCACTCGCATCTGCTGGAGTAATTCACTGCCAGGTGACCAAGGATAAAATCGATGGACATCGGTCCGCAACAAATCTGCTATCACATAGGCATCACTCTTATCATTATGCACCACTTTGACTATAGCGCTCCCTGACTCTTGTTCACCACATTCGGCGGCACCACAGACATTCTTGTACCCGCTCGACCAGAGATAATCAATCAGCAAATTATGCGCTGTTTCCAGTCCCACTGTCACTTCATCATGGCTCGCTCCTGTCTTCTTCTCATTTCTTCAATTTGGCGAAATCCCTTCTGGCTATGCTCATCTGCATAGCCCAGTCCTGTCTCATCCAACATCATCACATCATGTTTCACTCCAGTCGATTCCCATTTTCACTTTCATCTTGGACCTCTCCCGTATCGCCTGAGCTCCTCAACTTTGGACGCTGTTTTCCGTTTTCCTGTTATGGCACTCGAGGTGCTGCACGCTTTCGACGTTGCACGGCGTCGACCTGGCGGACTGTCCGGGAAGGGCGGTCGCACCGCTCGAAGAGGTTGGTCCTTTTTGCCAGGTCGAGAGTCCAATAAGTTTCGGCTTTCCTTGCTTTTGCCTTCCCTTATTTTATCTCCCTTTCCTATATTACCTAACAGGAAGAGGTCAGAAATAGCCTCGAACGTCCGACCGTTCTTGACCTCTTCCGGAAAGGTCAGTTCTGTCCAATCTCTTTTTATTGAAAAGATACTCATTACAATCAATAATTGTAGCGACCGTGGTTTGATGCCGAGACTGTGGTTTCTGCTCAACCAGCCATATCAAACAAAACCCACTCGTCTCCTGGAGAATTCCCGCTCCTTGATGACGACCCCTGCACATCTTAGATAGTTTCATGTTCAACAGAGTTGACGAATTATTCGCCAGCGATCCATTTGCGAGAAGTAATGCCATGCAACAACAAACGTCTCATCCACGCTTAGGTGCGCCAAGAATTACTACACAGACAGCAAACGCCGATAAAAATGCCTACTTTTTTTGGAAACGCTGCTTGGATATATTCGCAGTCATCTTATCTTCGCCCTTTTTATTGCCCTTAATGGCTCTGATTGCTCTTCTGATTAAGCTGGATTCCAAAGGTCCAGCAATCTATAGACAAGAACGCATCAGTGCTCGTCGTCGCCTTCGAAATGGTAAAGTTGTTTGGGAACAAGTTCCGTTCACAATCTGTAAATTCAGAACAATGAAAGTTGGGGCCACGTCAAAACTGCACAAAGAATTTGTCGCAGCCTACATCGCGGGTGATGAGGCGGAGATGGCCCGCATTCGGCAATCAGTGGATCAGGAGACCGAGGCATACAAATTAGTCAGTGATCCCCGCATCACAAAAGTGGGGAATATTTTACGAAAAACGAGTCTGGATGAACTCCCGCAGCTTTGGAATGTACTAACGGGTGACATGAGTTTAGTCGGGCCCCGTCCACCAATTCCATATGAGGTGGAGATGTATGAACCATGGCACCATCAACGCCTTATGACGGTTCAAGGGCTGACAGGTGCCTGGCAAGCCCAAGGCCACAGTGCCATGCGTTTTGACGAGATGGTACGGATGGATATTGACTACATCCAAAAGCAAAATATATGGCTGGATTTGAGAATTCTCTTCCAGACTGTTCCAGCCGCTGTACAAAGTAAGGGTACTAAATAGGCCCTTAACGGATCAACATCGACAAAAAGTTGTCGATGTAAACAAGCTTGTTGGGTGCCGCCGCAGGCCCTGTTTGGGCCGACGGCCTGCACAATTGCAGGCCCAAACAAATGGGAACTCAGGGAATGAGCATCAGTACATCGTAAATCAAGTTTTCAGATATTTTCTCTGACTAAAAAAGCTTTCAGCTAATCAGCCGTCAGCTTTCAGCCAGAATTGGACCATATTTCGGGGTCGATTTTTTTTACTTTCCTATACTCAGTAGATCCAAATTTGGCGTTTTTGACTATTTTCAGTCGGGAGAGAAGGGATTTTGGGGCCATTTTTTCAGATCTCAGTTGCCAAAAACAGCCAATTTCATATCTAGAAATCGCTTAAATTTTACGTAAATGCTAGGTATTGACTGGCAAATACGTATTTATGTCAACTAATTAGCCCAAATTCTCTCTCTAAACCTGAAATTTGGATCTACTGATACTATAAAATATGTGAAAACCTGGTTGACGATGTAATTAGAGGTATGAAGTAAAAATGCATAAACCCGTCCGAATGGGAATGATTGGTTGTGGATATTGGGGCCCCAATGTGATTCGCAACTTCGTGGAAATTCCGGATTCCGCGTTGATCGCGATTGCTGATCTGGATACAGAGCAGCTCGATCGCCTTCAGACACGCTATCCTCAGATTGCTTATCAAACGACGAACTATCATGATTTGTTTGATATGGAACTCGAAGCAGCCGCTATTGCAACACCGCCACACACACACTTTACAATTGCAAAAGAATGTCTCCAGAACGGTTTACACGTTGTCATTGAAAAGCCTATTACACTAAAGAGCGCCGATGCGCAAGAATTGATTCAGGTTGCCGAACAATATAATCGCATTTTAATGGTTGGGCATACATTTGAATATAACCCAGCTGTTCATGTTTTGAAACAGATGATCGATGATGAAGAACTGGGCGACATCTACTATATCGATGCCGTGCGTGTAAGTCTTGGGCTATTCCAGACTCGTGCCAATGTCATTTGGGATTTGGCACCACATGATATCTCAATTTTCCGCCATATCCTTGGTTGTGATCCAACGAGTGTAAGTGTTCAGAGCGCGTCTTGTGTACAGAATCAACTTGAAGATGTGGCATATCTAACCTTCAAATTTCCCAATAACATTCTAGCGCATTTGCGTGTTAGTTGGCTGGACCCACTGAAAACTCGTCGAATTACTGTGGTTGGTAGCGAAAAGATGGTCGTCTATGACGATATCGAGAGCCAAGAGAAGATCAAAGTCTACGACAAAGGCGTCCATGCGATCCGAAGAACAGATACCTTTGGCGAATTTCAATTCGCTTATCATTACGGAAATATCGTCAGTCCCTATATTCGTTTCGAAGAGCCGTTGCGCATGCAGTGTCAACATTTTCTAGATTGCATTCGCGAAGGCAAAGCTCCTGTTACCGATGGCGATAATGGCTTGCGAGTTGTCCAGATTTTGGAAGCGGCTCAACATTCTCTCGAACATTCTGGGAGCGTTGTGCAGGTTCATGAACTTCAAAGTCAGCTAAGGAATGTAAACGGATCCGGGATTCCTTATTCTTTGCATACTTTGGAGCAAAACATTTCATGAAGATTCCATTTGTTGATTTACAGAGCCAATACCAAACGATAAGAGATGAAATCGCCGTTGCCGTGAATCGTGTCCTTGAGAAAGGGGATTTTGTTTTGGGCGCGGCTGTGGAAGAATTTGAACGAGAGTTCGCGGAATATTGCGATGCTGACTATGCGATTGGTGTAGACTCTGGTTACTCAGCTCTAGAGCTTATTTTGCGTGCTTATGATATTGGCCCCGGCGATGAAGTTATCACAGCGGCGAATACATTTATGGCAACGGCTTTAGCAATTTCGAACTGTGGTGCCAGTCCTGTACTTGTGGATATGGATCTCGATAGTTTCACAATTGATCCGGAAAAAATTGAGGCCGCCATTACCCCCGCAACACGAGCCATTATGCCAGTTCACCTTTATGGTCAGTGTGCGGACATGGATCCAATCTTAAAAATTGCTCGCAAATA
The DNA here is from genome assembly GCA_019217005.1 of Chloroflexi bacterium TSY. The sequence continues at coordinate 4,582 of JAHBNG010000195.1, read as the reverse complement.
TAAGCTGCGCGTGATCGAAGATGCAGCCCAAGCGCACGGTGCTTGCTATAAGGGGCGCAGAGCTGGCAGTTTAGGAGATGCAGCCGGCTTTAGCTTTTACCCAGGTAAAAATTTAGGAGCATATGGTGACGGTGGTGCAGTAGTCACGAATGATCGAGAGGTAGCAGAACAAATTCGCCTACTGCGCAATCTTGGGATGCAGAAAAAGTATCATCATGAAGTCAAAGGGTTTAACCGACGATTGGATACACTCCAAGCGGCTGTTTTGCGCGTGAAGTTGTCAAAACTAGATGATTGGAATGCCGAGCGGTGTCGGGCAGCTGCGACCTATCGTCGTATGCTTGCAGACTCAGTAGATCCAAATTTCAGGTTTAGAGAGAGAATTCTGGCTAAACAGTTGACATAAATACAAATTTGCTGGTCGATATCTAGTTTTTGCGTTAGATTTGGGCGATTTTCAGATATGAAATAGGTTGTTTTCTGTAACCGAAATCTGAATAAATGACTCCAAAATCCCTGCAATCTCGACTGAAAATAGCCAAAAACGCCAAATTTGGATCTACTGAGACTTACCAATCGTTACACCCAAAGTGTCCAAACATAATGAGCATACTTATCACTTATATGTGATTCGCGCAAAAAATCGTGCAGAAATTCAAGAAGCACTCGGTAATCGTGGAATTGCAACAGGATTACATTACCCTCTTCCAATTCATCTACAGCCTGCATATCAAGAACTTGGCTATAACAAGGGAGATTTCCCAATTACAGAAGCGTGTGCGGACGAGATTCTATCTCTTCCAATTTTTCCCGAGTTGAGTGATGATGCGATTGATGAAATTTCGGGAGAGATCCGCAACGTGATTTATGCAACGGCACCGAAGGCCTTGGCTGCATAGGCATGACGATTCAATCACTTATTAATAGGTTCTTCGTTTCATTCGAGAATGACATCCATGCGTGATTGAATTCCGAATCCATAGGAGATACTCCCAATGGAGCTTCGCTCATATCTGGCAATTCTATTACGTCGAAAATGGATGATTGTGGTGACAACGGCAATTACCATCATTGTTGCAGGAATTGGCACCTCATTTCTAACGCCAACTTATCAAGCAGCAACGACGTTGCGTGTTGCCACAAGCACAGATGGGACAGGTGGTTGGGGGAGCGCACAATATGCGGATAGATTGATGAATACATACCTCAACGTGGTGACCAGTGACCCTGTCGTTCGGGAGATCATGCAGAGGCTTGCCTTAACTGAAGCACCTCAGGTGAGCGTTGATATCATCCCCAATACGGAACTCATGGAGATCGAGGTCGAGCATTCATCTCCGGAGGTAGCAGCGCAATCGGCCAATTTGTTGGGGGAATTGCTTGTCGAACAGAGTCGCCAAGTACGCGAACTCCGATCAAACCCCATCTCTGTGGTAGCACCTGCCGTTGCGCCACAAAGTGCATCCTCACCTAATTTGAAACTCAATCTAATCTTGGCCGCCATTGCGGGTGTCATGGGTGGACTTGGTCTTGTTTTTGTCTTGGAGAATTTTGATACGACACTCTATTCGGCCGAGGATATTGAATCTATCACGAATTTCAATACATTGGGTACCATTCCGAGCATGAACATTCAACAACCTATCGCGTTTTTGAATGGTCCTACAATCCACACAGAAGCCTTTCGAACCTTGCGAACGAATCTAGTCATTGGAAAAGATACGTCAGATCTGCAGTCAATGATGATCACAAGTGCTGAGCCAGGTGAGGGTAAGTCTACAATCACTGCGAACTTAGCAATCTCGTTGGCTCAATTAGGATTGAAAGTTCTCGTTGTTGACGCGGATTTGCGTCGGCCAACGCAGCATAAAATCTTTAAGCTTCCAAATGATATCGGACTCAGTAATTATCTCACAAATGATGCTTCTTTTACCGAAATCATTAGGCGCAATAAAAAATTTAAAGTCCATGTGATCTCAAGTGGTCCACGCCACAATAATCCCACCGAACTGCTTAGTACAGACCGCTCGACAGAACTTTTGGCTGTTGCTGATCCCTCAATTATCGCAAAACATGTAGACAACGTTCTGCTTGTTGCCGGTTGTAATTTGCTACGCAAAGATGCTTTTGAATCCGCTCAAAAACGTCTCTCGACATCGGACGCAAAATCTATCAACGTTGTCGTTAACCGTGGACAAGACCAACGCTCTTATCAACGTTATTATAACTAAAGTGGCAACCATTTAGACCCCGCTAGACGTGCCGGGGGCGCTAGGACGCGAGAGCCACTTGTACGAAAGAAAGTCCCCCGCACATTCTGTATTATCTGAATAGTTACCTAAGAACATATCCGAAATGTGGTTGTGAGTCCAGCTAGCTTCCCGAGTAAGAATGCACCGTCACAGAACTTTTCGGATAAGCACCAAAGCGTAAGAGGGCCGTTCACCACAAGACGAATCATCAAGATGACCCAACAACTTGCAGATACACTTCGAATCTATAATTTTCACCACTACGTCGCAGTCTGTACTGTTGGTTTTGCCATTGGGTTTTTGATTCTTGCCACAGGATGGTTCGCGGTCGTTCTTGTTGCTATTGTCGGTGCAGCCTTAATTGTGTTGACCAGACCGATTATTCTCTGTTATGTCGTCGTATTTGCCATAGCTGTCGGTTCAGGAATTGAGCGTGGACGACTCGTCCCAATCCTGACAGTGAACGAGATTGTTCTTGTTTGTACCGCTGGCGTGACGGTTCTTATCCTACTTTTGGACAAACGTCGCAGATATGATCAATGGCAACCTTACTGGTTTGTCTCCTTTTTGCTCATCGGTTTCGACACCGTTTTGATTCCACTGGGCCTCTATATGATTCGAGGCACATCCTTAAACTTGCAACAAAATTTTAAGTTAGTTGCGCCCATTCAATTTTTACTTCTGTTTTTGCCCTTTGCTGTGCTCCCCCAACATGACGAAGAGCGACGTAGACTCATTGTCTCCATGATGCTTGGCAGTGCATTGATTGCTTTTGTGGGAATTCTGCAAGCTGTCGGCTTCAAGCCAGTTATCGATCTTCTGGCAACCCTATATCCATCTTCGTTAGGCGAAATGGCAGAGGAAACAGGTCGCGTGACGTCGCTGCTTGGAGCATGGAACGCATTGGGGATTCTCTTAATGGTCAGTTTGCTATTGGGTTGGGCCCTTTTACCAACGTTTCAGAACGGTGGGCAACGCTTGGTCATGATTGGATCAATGCTCTTGTGTGCTATGTGTTTGATTGCAAGTGGTTCATTTGCGGGAACCTTTTGTCTCATTGTTGGCATCATCATACTCGAGGCAATGTCAGGACGCGGACTTGCATCATTCAAACGACTAATTCTTGGAGCGTTCGGTGTTGGCCTGCTAATTTTAATTTCCTATCCTCTGCTAGAGCCTTTAATCAGTGAACGTTTAGGGCATCAATATGGTGGTGGGCAAGATGGTATTCTACCAGAAACATTTGTCTATCGAATCTACGTTTGGAAAGAGGTGTTTATCCCCCCCATCATCGAGAACTTCCCCTGGGCCATCGCACCCGATGTACCAGCTCACTATGCTTGGCATTACGAAGAAAGCCAATATATCATGTTGCAGTTTCGCACAGGTTTTGTCAGCCTCAGTAGAACTTTACTTTCTGGTAAAAGAAAAGAGATGAGGTGAGAAATGTGACAAAAAGCGGTTAGCGTTTCATCCTAAAGGTAGAGAACCCAAAAAGGAGGAAGGAATGCTAACCGCGCCAGAAATAACTATAGCAGTACTGATGAATGTATTGCAAGTAACGCCGGTGGGAACAAACGTAAATGTAATGCGTCTGATGTGGGCGATGATGAATGGGTCGTTTCTGAAAAGTCGAGGAGCAATCCATAGTGGATTGAGTGAAAGCGGTTTGAAGATGAGGAGCTCCGGCGAAGCTGGTGGAGCTCGATATGGATCATGGGATATTGCAAGCCTGCTCTCATCGTGGCAAGAAGAAGTGGAGTGGAAAGGGGAATGGGAGGCAAAAAAGTTAGAAGGATACCGAGTGAAAAGCATAGATATCACAGGGTTCTGGCGACCGAAGCTAAGGGAAAGTGAACCGACTCTATAACTCAACGGCTCGTGGCATTGCCCGCGCTCATCTTTGAGTGATGATAAGCTCGGGGAGATAGGGGAAACGAGTGCCACTGCTCAAGGCAATCATGAGATGCGAGGTAGGCACAAAGGAAAGTGAGTTTCGGAAAAAGCTGCTGAAAGAGACGAAGAAATCACTGGAGTCAGACGAAGTGGCGGTGGTCGATGCCGGGTTTACAATCAGAGAAATGCTAGAAAGCGACGTCGACCGATTTGTCCTTCGGGAAGCGATTAACTGCACAGCGCGCCGCAAATGAGTTACCCGAACGTAAGGAAAAAAGGCAGACCACCGAATATGGTGATATTGTGCGTCCGCTCTCGATGCTATAGGGGAAAGCGACTCGAGGCCACAACTCCAGACTCGTTTGGTCAATTTGTCTATAGTGGTCGCCTGATTCGCTATCAAGCATGGCACAATCTCGTCCCCAGACAACCAA
>JAHBNG010000030.1 GCA_019217005.1 Chloroflexi bacterium TSY | reverse complement strand
AAATAACTCATCGAAGATTCTTCGTTTCACTTGAGAATGACATTGATGAATTATTGAATCGTCATTCCTAAGTGCTTATCCGAAAAGCTCCGTGACGGTGCATTTTCACTTGAGAGGGTGGTTAAACTCACAATCACTTTTCGGGTAGGTTCTAAACCCAGATAGAAATGTGCCATGAATCGACTTGATCGACATGACTATATCTTGATGACACGGCGGCAGCGTCAACGCGCCAGAAACAACCGTCCACGTCCAATACTGCGTACGTCTCAAAGGGTGTCTTGCAGTCTTTGTGGTGATTTTTGCGGCGCTCATGATTGTGGTCGGTATTGCGTTAGCCACACTCATGGGTATCTACAACTCCTATGCCGCCCAACTGCCCGATGCTTCGGCGATTGAGTACGAACAAGAGGATTTTCAAACTGTACGTATCTACGATCGGACAGGTCAGGAATTGCTCTACGAAAGTGTTTATGCGCAACGTGGCGACCGGCGCTATGTTCCGTTAAATGAGATGTCACCTTGGGTCTCGAAGACGGCAATTGCATTAGAAGATCGCAACTTTTATGACAATCCTGGCGTGAATGTGCGTGGCCTATTGCGCGCTTTTATGTCGAATCTCCAAGGCGGTGCCGTACAGGGTGGATCGTCTATTACGCAACAGTTGATCAAAAATGTTGTCATTTCGCCCGAAGAGCGTGCGCAACAGAGCTATGCACGCAAGATCAAAGAAGTAATTCTTGCGACTGAGGTCACCCGACAGTACTCCAAAGACAAGATTTTGGAATGGTATCTCAATAATAATTTTTATGGCAATTTGGCCAACGGGATTGAGGCTGCCAGCCAGGTCTATTTTGGCAAAAGCAGTAGTGAGTTGGATCTAGCGGAAGCAGCCATGCTTGCCCCAATCCCACAATTCCCTGCCCTCAATCCCATTAATGCCCCAGAGGATGCTAAACGACGCCAAGGTGTTACCCTCCAGGCAATGGTCGAGGCCGGCGTGATTAACGAGGCAGAGGCAACAGCGGCCTTTGCCCAGGAGTTGGAACTGCGCAAGTCGGTTGCTGAACGCTTTGACAACTTGACAGCTCCTCATTTTGCTCTTTATGTTCTTGACCAGATTGAACGAGAATATAACACAATTCAAGATCCCTTCTTTATTTGGCGTAAAGGACTTGAAATCTATACAACGCTCGATGTCGATTTGCAGAGATACGCCGAACAGATTGCGCGTGAACAGGTAGCAATTTTGCTCGAATCGGACAAAAACGCAAGCAACGCAGCCGTTGTCGCCCTGAAAAACGACACAGGCGAAATTCTGGCAATGGTTGGCTCGCTCGATTATAACAATGAAGAGATCGATGGGCAAGTCAATATTGCGATCTCAGAGCGTCAACCTGGTTCTAGTTTTAAACCCTACGTCTATGCCACTGCCCTACAACAGGGGATGACGCCAGCGAGTATGATTCTGGATGTCGATACAGCTTTTCCACAAGCCAATGGCTCATACTATCGTCCTGAGAACTATGATCGCCAATATCATGGACCCGCTTCTCTCCGCAACGCACTTGCTCGGTCATACAATATCCCTGCCATCCGCGTCATGGATCAGGTTGGGGTTGCCAATGCGCTTCGTACAGCTCATCGCATGGGGATCAATGGTCTTGATCGAGGCTTGAACTATTATGGCCTGAGTCTTGTACTAGGTGGTGGCGAGGTCATGCTGCTTGATCATACATATGCATACAGTGTTTTTGCGAATAGTGGTGTGATGGTTGGCAAACCAGTTCCCGTAGAGGAACTACGAACTGGCTTTCGTACATTGGATCCGGTTTCTGTACTGGCCGTGCGTGATAGCGATGGGAATATAATCGACCAATATAACCAGCCACAAGCAGAGCGTATATTTAGTGCAGAAGTTGCCTACCTGATGGCCGATATCATGAGCGATGATGTAGCTCGTGCTCCTGCTTTTGGTGCCAATACGACGTTGACATTGCCAGACCGACGCGTCGCGGCAAAAACAGGCACAACAGACGCCTTCAAAGACAATTGGACAATGGGCTTTACGCCTCAGTTAACAGTTGGCGTATGGGTCGGAAATACGGACAATGAGGCAATGCGCAATGTGACCGGTCTATCGGGTGCATCCCCGATCTGGAATAGCGTAATGTCAAAATATCATGAAGGTTTGGCCGAAGAATGGTATGATCAACCTGCCGCGATTACAACGCGTGCTGTCTGTCTTCCCAGTGGCCTATTGCCTACCGATCACTGCCCTGGTAATCGTCAGCGATACGAGATCTTTCTGGCCGGTACAGAGCCAACTTTACAAGATAATATTTGGCAACCCTTTGAGATTGATCGAGAAACGGGCAAGCTAGCCGGACCTGGTATTCCACCAGAAAGACGTGAAACGCGTGTCTATGAGATTTTACCCCAAGAGGCGGCTGATTGGGTGAGAGAGAGCGGCATTGAGCAGCCGCCAACCGAACAAAGTACCCTTCAGATCGTGGACTTCGACCCAGATGTTGCGATCATTTTTCCACCGCCAGGGGGCTATATTAGCAGCACGGTGGAAATCATCGGCAATGCGCGGGGCGGACCGCGTCGGATTGAATTTGGGCTTGGTGAGGAGCCGCAACAATGGACGCAGATCGGCCCAGAGCATGGTGATGATGTTTTCAACGGTGTGCTCGAGCGACTCGATACATCAGGATTAGAAGAGGGCTTATACACGATGCGCCTCTTTGTCAATCGTGATGGAGGACGCGAGATTCGCTCACCTTTCACGATTGACAATACACCACCCACTGTCGTTGTTAGCGAGCCGAAACCCGATCAACTCTATGTAATGGAAGATGACGAACAAATCAATATTAATGTATTGCCGAATGATCGCTGGGCAATTGAACGAGTCGAGTATTTTATCGACGGTTCAGCATTTGTGACAACGACTGTTGCACCATACAATGAACGCTGGCGTATTACAATGCAGGATGTGAACCAGGTTGAAGTGCCAGAAACCCAGAACTGGCTCGCCTTTGAGAGCGATGATTCTGAGATTGTACCAGGACGGTTACGCCCTATGGGGGATGATGGTTTTGCCGCAATTCGCACGAGTACCGGTCTCTATTTGGAGAGACATCAGATTAAGGTACGGGTCTACGACCGAGCAGGGAATGCAACAGAAAGCGATGAGATAACGGTTTATGTGCGCCATAAGCCGGAGGAAGAATAAATTGCCGACAATCTTATTGACAAATGATGATGGTGTTGATGATCCAGGTTTGTTCACTCTGAAACAGGCGCTAGATCAGATTGGAGACGTCATTGTGATGGCCCCTGAGCGCAATCGAAGTGCAGCGAGTCATGCGATCACCATGCACAAACCGATGCGTATCCGGCAGGTTTCCTTAGATGATGGGACTCTGGCCTATGCTTGTTCAGGAAATCCAGCCGACTGCGTTAAGTTGGCAGCAGGTGGGGTCTTGGATATTCAGCCAGATCTCGTGGTAAGTGGAATTAATTCAGGACACAACATGGGAATCGATGTCTATTACAGTGGCACTGTTGCCTGTGCACGCGAAGCTGTAATTAATGGGATTCCAGCGCTTGCCGTCAGTTCGGTTTATCGTACAAGCCCACCGATTGCAATGGAGCAGATTTGGGAAACGACAACCGAGCTCACAATTCAGGTTGCAAAGGGAGTTCTGCAACGTGGATTGCCAGCGGAAACGTTGTTGAACTTGAATGTTCCTGGCTTGCCATTACCCGATCTCAAAGGTCTTCGCATCACTCGTTTGGGGCGTCGTTCTTATATGCAAGATCCGGTCGAACGCACGGATCCTTATGGTCGCACTTATTATTGGACATCTGGGGGCCCACCAATCGATCAGCCTGATGAAATGACGGATGTAGGTGCTGTTGCCCAAGGATATGCGAGCCTGACGCCGATCGCGCTTGATGCAACGAACAGAAAAATGTTGGATCCGCTAGAGAATTGGTTCTAGATGAGTCAATAACGATCATGGTTTTTAAAGCAATTTCATCACCATCTCGCTGGGAAGGCATAGCGATAAGTTTATGGGTGATTCTGATCGATATTCTGCTCTTGATCTGGATTTTGCGTCGACCTGTAGATTGGATCAAATTTGGCTTAATTGTTCTCTTGCTCGCGAGTTTACCATTCTTGGCACACTTTGTCTATCGAACCTGGAGTGTCTTGACATTAGAGTATTGGGTTGATCGGAATGCCATCACAATTGCCTGGGCAGGTATGCGACAGGTGATTCCACTGTACCGCGTTCAGCGAATCATTCAAGACAGCGACCAAGAAGCAAAGGGGGGATGGCATCATTGGCCAGCAATCCATTTACGCCCTGTACAGACCGCTGATTTAGGAGATGTCCAGATGTTTGCGACTCGACCTATGAAAGAGTGTATACTCCTCGATCTTGATGATGTTATTTATGCGGTTTCACCTGCTGCGCCAGAAGCGTTTATCGATGCTGTTCAGGAGCGGTATCGTTTAGGACAGGCCGTTTTTGTCAAAGCCGGACGGGTACACTCTTCCTTATTTCAACGAATTTGGGGGCGTTTGATACAGAAAGATCTCATTGGTACGATGCTCATACTTGTTGGAATATTAGGTGTTCTGGTATTGTTCGGACTGTTGATGGTCCGTTTTCCAGATCTACCCACTGATCTTGTTTTCCGTTATAACGCAGATGGTTTGCCTGAGCGGATTAGCAGTAAATCGGCTTTATTCCTCCTGCCAATCATTGGCCTCATGGCATGGGTTGTTAATTTTATCTGGGGTGTTTGGATGGCGGCGCGTGATCAAAAAATTGGAGCCTATATGCTGTGGGGAGGCACAGTTGTTGTACATATCTTTTCGCTAATGGCGCTTTGGCGTCTGATGTCATAAACAAAATAGGCTCAACCGGATCTCAGGGGTAGACCCGCTTTGGTTTCGATACGGCTCCGCTACTCAACCGGCGTTGGTCATTCTTGAGCTTGTCAACCCCTTGAATTCCTGAAGAGCCACAAAATATTCTTCACTCATCATCCAATTAAATGTAGAAGATAGCGATATCTTCTGAAATAGGCAAGACTGTAAATATTTGTATTGGATGAGCCCATATTCTTATGAACGAGCCCAAACAAACCCCATTTTTGAGTGTTGTGATTCCTGCCTACAATGAAGAGTTGCGGATTGGCAAAACGTTAATCTCTGTTTATGATTATCTAATCCAACAATCATATAGTTGGGAGCTACTGGTTGTGCTTGATGGAGTGGAAGATAACACCCTGGATCAAGTCAAAGCATTTGCGCAAGGAAAGCGAGAGATCCGCTGGATTGATCGACAGCAAAACCGCGGGAAGGGATATACTGTTCGAGAAGGGATGTTGGCCGCTCACGGTCAGATACGCCTCTTTACTGACGCGGATAATTCGACGGACATTCGTCACTTTGAGAAGATGCAGCATTTATTACATTCTGGTCATGACGTTGTCATTTGTTCACGCGATGCCAAAGATGTTGAAGGTGCACAGCAAGTTATCTCACAACCACTTTTAAAGCGCTTGCTGGGAGATTTAGGAAATCTTTTTATACAATTTGTCGCTGTCCCCGGAATTTGGGATACACAATGTGGTTTTAAGGCATTTTCACAAGAAGCGGCTGAGAAAATTTTCCCATTGACTCAAATCGAACGCTGGGGGTTTGATGCAGAAGTCCTTGCACTTGCACGTCATTTTGGGTATCGTATCGGCATTGTTCCTGCCTATTGGCGGGCTGAAGCAGGTTCGCATGTTAAATTTACTGATTATTTTGCTACCCTTATGGAAGCGCTTAGAGTACGTTGGAATCTCCTTCTGGGGATTTACGATCGAAATTCAACGATCATCTCTGGATGCAAACGAGCCTGGGACGGTGAATAGTGCTTAGGGAGCGCTATATGGCCAAATTTCGTATAAATCGACAGGTGTTGCTCGCCCTTTTAGCGTCCCGGGACCGCGATAGTTTGCTTGAATTCTATCGGTTTGTAACGCCTCCAGATCCAGCATACGGTATGTATCTCCGCTAATCAATGTGCCTCCTGCTTGACCTGCTTCTTCCAACCTTTTGGCCAAATTGACAGTATCTCCAATAGCTGTATAGTTCATTAACTCTTCGGTTCCCACATTGCCGATCACTGCATCTCCTGTATGAATCCCAATGCGCAAGTTTAGTTGATGAACCTGCTCTTTATTCCATTCAGCCAGACGCTTATGCATTTGCACAGCACAACGGACGGCATTGGTTGCATGATCAGGTTGATCTTCCGCATTGAAAATTGCCATAAATCCATCGCCCATAATCTTATCTAGATATCCCCCATTGGCCATAACGGCTGACGTTACACGCGCCAGATAGTTATTCAAAATACGGGGGTGGTTCAAAATTAGGTTTACACTTTTGATATATAGACAAAAATCTATATGAGACCGTTTTCTCTCTGAGAACCGGCGAAATCAGAGAATATAAACGTTCTTTCTGTTTCTAAAAGTGTAAACCTATCTATCCAGCTAAAATGAACCACCCCTTGAACAGAAGTGATAAACTTTCTCAGACGATTTCCCCCGGCAACATACTTGATCAAGATTTTTGAGGCCACGCTCGACATAAATAACCTACAAACGGAGATAGAAATGCTTAGTTCACTGCTTGCGCAATGTGCTGGAGAAGATCAACCGATCCGTGTCGGCATTATTGGTACGGGGAAATTTGGTGGTGGTCTTGTGGCCCAGGTTTCACGCATGGTTGGCATGGAAACGTCAGCCGTTGCCGACATTCAACTTGATCACGCACGCCGTGCCTATGCGGTTAGTGGCATTTCTGCGGAACAGATCGACGTTGCCACGAGTGCCAACGAAATCGATGATGCCATCCGTACAGGCAAACGCGCCGTCGTTGAGGATGGGTTGCTCCTTGCACAAACAGAGCAGCTCGATGTCATCGTTGAGGCGACTGGGATACCAGAGGTTGGAGCCCGTATGGCTTACGAGGCCATCACCCACAACAAACATGTCGTCATGGTCAATGTGGAAGCAGATGTGACAGTTGGGCCAATTCTGCGTCATTTGGCCGATAGTGCTGGCGTTGTCTATACTTTGGTCGATGGAGATCAGCCTGGCTGCACCATGAATATTGTCGACTGGTCGCGTAGCCTGGGGTTCGAAGTGGTTGCTGCGGGGCGTGGTACCATTCTGTTTGAGGATGATCCAATGGGCACACCAGATACAGTGCCTGAACGCTTTGGCTTTGATGAGGAGACGCTTAACCGTCGCGCCATCAACCTGAAGATGTACAATTCTTTCCGCGATGGAACGAAAGCCCAAGTCGAGATGACGGCGCTGGCCAATGCAGCCGGTCTGCCGCCAGATGTACGTGGGATGCACGAACCGTCAGTCAATCTGGCCGATATTCCCCAGCAATTCAGTCTACAAGAGGAAGGGAGGTTGCTCAGTCGACATGGTGTTGTCGAACTAGCCAATAGTGTTGCAGCAGATGGGCGAACAATGTTGCCCGATGCGTTGAGAATGGGCGTTTTTGTCGTCATTCGCACTGACCATCCATTCACGCAGGAGGATCTGGCCTTTTATCATCTTCATCCTGGTGGCAATGGCCAAAACTTTTTGCTCTATCGTCCTTATCATCTGATTGCGGTCGAAGCACCCATCTCTATCGCCAAAGCTGCGCTCTATGGTCAGGCGACGGGTGCGCCATTGACAACACCCGTGGCGGAAGTCATCACGGTAGCCAAGCGCAATCTGGAGGAAGGCACGGTCTTGGATGGCGGCGGTGGCTACACAGTCAATGGGCTCTGTGAAAAGGCCACAGTTGCTCGCACAGAAAATTTGCTGCCGTTGGGCCTTGCCGCCGGCGCTCGCCTCAAGCAGGATGTAGCTCATTGGGAAGCTATTACGTACGATATGGTTGAGCTCAATAGAAATTCATTTATTTATAAATTGCGCCAGATTCAAAATGCTACTCAAAGATTAGATTGAGAGATGTAGTGGCTCAAGTTAAATCGCAGAGTGGTGAAGATGAGATTGTCATCATCCATATCGATGTCGAAGCTCGCAATAAACAGCGCTTACCTCGGCGAATGTTTGAATATTATGGTCAGTGAATTGGGGTGGTTCATTTTAGCTGGATAGATAGGTTTACACTTTTAGAAACAGAAAGAACGTTTATATTCTCTGATTTCGCCGGTTCTCAGAGAGAAAACGGTCTCATATAGATTTTTGTCTATATATCAAAAGTGTAAACCTAATTTTGAACCACCCCTCTTCGACAAAGAATTATCTGCCATTTTTAGAACAAACAGGCTGTTTGTTCAGCATCACGAACGATTCCCGACCGCCATTTGACTGCAACAATGAAAACCATAACAATCTGAGTCTGTGTGGGTCTCTACTCTTAACTTGACACGGTCGATGCACTACTTGATGCTCTAATCTCACGCCCATAGATCAACCCAATCGCAATCCCCATGAGTGAGGTAACCACCGCCGCAACAACAATATCGAGTAAGAAGTACGGCGTAATCGGCACCCCAAAGCGAGCGCCCTCAGAGACAGGTGATCCGCCTTGATATCCAAACGGATAAATATAGGCCAATAGAAGCGCAAAAACAACGTGGTTCAACATCATCAATAGCAAATTGGGCTCGGCTTTGGTCATGGCCCATGTATGCCCCGCAGCTGTCACTGCATAGTAGACGGTGTTTAAGATGATGCTGATAATGACTGCGGCGATAACCGCAAATATATACTTTTTGATGTTCATTGAGTATTCCTCCTATTTTGTCTCAAATAATCTTCCAATGCATCCAGCTTCGCATCCCAAAACTGCTCGGAAAAGGTCACCCAACGGTAGATCTCCTTGAGCGCCTGGGCGTTGAATGAGCAGATCTGTTCCCGTCCACTCTTGCGAATCTTCACAATCCCAGACTGCTCCAATACTTGAATGTGGCGAGTGACGGCTTGGCGGCTCATCGCGTGATGTATCGCAATTTCGCTGATCGATTGATCCCCTGTTGTGGCCAGGGCGTGAATGATCTCGCGTCGAACGGGTGCGGAGATGGCTTGAAAGACGTCTGCTCGCTTTTCCATGTTTATCTGTTTACGCTCTTTGGGACTTACTAGGTTCTGTTCACATTTAGAGTGCGCCCTCAGAGAGTGGGTCGCGTTGGGCGGTACGTTTTCTCGAGAGGGCTGTCAAATGTCAACGGCTCCTATCAAGATGCTCGGCCAATTGATTAAAATACTTGTTCCAACCAAGCTGATGAAACAATCCAATGACCACATTTCGAAAACCATCAAAGCCGCTGTGTTCTAGCTCTAACATGGTGCCTTGACCTTGCGATCTCAATTGCCACTTGACAATGGTGATACTCGTCATTTGGCTACCCGCCCAAGTATATTCTAGCTGCACCGGCTGATCCACCTTCAATACTTCTCCATGTAGCAAGCCATCCCAACCCCCTTGGGGCTTGTCTTTGAACGTAAATCGATAACCAACTTCCGGCGTAAAATCGGCTTCCATAAACCAAGAAGAGAGAGCGACTGAATCTGTAATGGCCTCCCAAATGGCGTCTTGAGATGCCTCATAATATCGTCGCTTGCGAACTGTCTTTTTCATGAGCCGTCAGATAATCTTTTGTGGAACCCAGATACGCAACATTTGTGTTGCATATTTATTGTACACATCCTTGCTCAGCTTGTCAAACATTAAGCAACGCCTTCATGGTGATTTTACCCTTTTTGCAGGGAAATCTTTTTTAAATGTTCGTGATATGTTTGCCGCCCCCAATGAAGAATTAAAAAGACCTCGTGTCGTATGGCACGAGGTCTTTTTCAGAGAGAAATACTCAAGTAAATGATCTAAAGTTGCAACTCTATTGTTTTACTGCACCCGCCGTCAAACCAGCCACCATAAAGCGTTGACCCAAGGAGTAAATAAGGAAAACGGGGACTGCCATGATGAGCGCGGCACCCGTCAATTCACCCCACGGCTGCACATCGCCAATAATCATCATGCCAAGACCAACGGGCAAAGTGCGTAGGTTTTCTTTCCAGATGAGAATGTGAGCGAAGAGGTATTCATGCCATGCATTGGTGACGCCGAAGAGGAAAATGGCCATAAGCGCAGGCTTGGTCAACGGCAACACAATGCGGAAGAAGACCTGAAATCGGTTGGCTCCATCAATAAGACCAGCCTCTTCAAGCTCTTTGGGGATTGATGCATAGTAGCCCATCATCAACCAGATAGCAAAGGGCAATGCAAAGGTGGAGTAAGCCAGCATCAAGCCGGGGAGACTATTGGTTAATCCAATCGTCGAAAAAATCTGGAAAATGGAGATGGCCATCAATACACCAGGCATCAGGTAGGCCCCGAATACCGCACCCGAGAAGGCTCGATTCCCTTTCCAGTTCAATCGCACGAGACTATATGCAGCCAAAGAAGCCACCATCGTTGAGATCAACGGTGTGAAAACGGAGACAATGAAGGAATTCCGCATCCAAATCAAGAAATTGCGGGTTGGCCCAAGCAGCTTCTCATATTGCACTAAGGTCCATGGCTCTGGCGCATAAATGGACGAAAAAGTCGTAATCTGCACCTCAGACTTGAATGAGGTAATCACAACAAAATAGGGGGTGGTTCAGAATTAGGTTTACACTTTTGATACATAGATAAAAATCTATATGAGGTCATTTTCTGCCTGAGCATGGCTCAAAGTAGAAAATATAAACATCTTTTCTCTTTGCAAAAATGTAAACCTAATTGTCCGCCTAAAATGAACCACCCCAAAATAGAAAGGGAAAAGCTCAAAGGCCAGCAGTAGCGTCAGGACGATGCCAGCGAAGATTCCGACACGTCGTCGCCGGGCCTGCGCTTGAAGCTTGGCTTGGTGTACATCCATCGTGACAGGTTGTCTGCTGCTGAATGCGCGACCAATGCCTTCAACCACATTTTCGACCGCATCGTTGACGATCCAAAAGATAGTAAGGATTTCAGCCGCCAACATCTTGAATGGCCATGCAAGAATGCTAAACAAGCCTCCACCTTCCTCAGCAGAGCGATCTTCACTACGCCCAGTCTGGGTCGATAAAACTTGTCGTCCCAAAATCACAATCAGAATCGCCAGGAATGGCACCATCGACATGGCCGCTGCTACGGCTTTACCGAGACGGAACGTCTGCGCTGCTTTGATGGCGTAAATCGAGTAAATCTCAGTTGAGCCAACTGGACCACCACCTGTGAGTAGGAAGACCTGTGTAAACCCGTTAGGCTAAACCAAAAAAATAATTATACGCGAACGAGAGAATGGAGAGGGGGAATAAGGACAAACCATTTTTCTAAACCAGGTAAACGTTGGAAGCGTTGTGCCAAACGGTCCATCTCTTTCTGAGTGAGTTTGACGCCGGTCTCATAAAGAGTGGAATTCAGGTGAACGAAGGGTTGTAGTTGGTTAAAGCGAAAAGAACGGGCAAAATTGAGAACGGTCTCAAGAGAATCGAGAAGAGAACCGTTCCAGTGTTTTTCAAGATGGCCCCAAACCCGTTCGATGGGGTTGTATTTACTGTGATAAGGAGGGTAGCAGGCGAGCTGAATAGAGAGACGATAGTGCTCAACAAACTGAGTGAGACGATACATAAACTGAGTCCGACGGGTATGATTTTCGGGACCATTGTCCTGATTGATCACGAGGGTCTTGACGTGAGGAAAGTGTTCACGTACGCTTTCCCAAAATCAATCAGGCAGTCGACAATACAGTCACTCGTCACTTTCGACTGAGTCAAGTAAAGAAAGAGTTCCTTGGTTGAAGGGAGGTAAATGCCAAAAGGAGTGACTTTCTCGGTCTTCTTATCTTGAAAGTCATGATCGAGCGCTTTGACAACCACTCGACTTATCCCTTCTCTCGAGAAACGGTCAAGTAAAATCGTCGCTTTGGCATCCCAAAGAGGCGCAGAACCGTCTCGTCTGCATCCGCTTCTTGATTGATCTGATGAATTCTATCAAAGATCGCATCGGTCTCTGGGATCTTTTCACTGGTTGACTTTTTTTGACCCGGTTTGAGCCATAGCCTAACTCATTGAGCTTCAAGCGGATGGCCTCTTCGCCAGGCAATTCCTCATCTGTGTATCCTTTCTGCTCGATGAGCTGGGTACGCATTTCGGCGGCGGTTAGTCGAGTGTACAATTGGGGGGTCGAAAGGTGGGATCGGTCTGGCTGAATTGATCGGCGATTTCAACCATATCGGCCAGTAAAGTGGGGATATGGTCTTCGGCTTTTGCGACCACGTCGGTGGCTTTGGTCGACATAACAGAAGCCGCCTTCTAGTTCTTCCAGGGCTTTGGCTATCGTCGCCCGATTCCAGCCCAACTCTCGTTCTGCTTTCGTCGGACTCCCTTCGCATATCGTTTTGACCGTTTGGGCCATGAAGTGCCTTCTTTCGTATCCACTTAACATGGCCTTCGTCTCTTTCAAGACTTCAACCATTTCTGGCGAGATTGTCATTTTTGCTCCTTTTGGAGAGCTAGTTTAACACCTTCTCGCGTATATTTTATTTTTTGGATTGGCCTTATACGATTATTGCCGTACAAGGTCTCAATATTTTGACGGGTTTTGCAGGGCAGATTTCACTGGGACAAGCGGCGTTTATGCTGGTGGGTGGATATGCCGCCGCACTCGTGACGGTTCACTGGGGGCTTCCTCTGCTGCTTGCCATTCCAGTTGCGGCATTGGCTACAGGAATTTTCGGTCTGATCTTTGGATTGCCCTCATTGCGCGTTAAGGGTTTCTATCTGGCCATGGCCACGCTCACCGCCCAATTTATCATTCCCTGGCTCAGCCGCCATACATTCAAAGATCTACTGGGTGGAACCTCGGGCCGCATCGACGTTCCGGTGGCAGAGTTCTTTGGCCTACGGCTGGGAGAAGTCTCTCAATTTTTCTACATCACCTTTTTCACTTTGTTGATTACTACAATCTTGACCAACAACTTGACGCGCTCACGCCTGGGGCGGGCGTTTGTCTCGATCCGCGATAACGATCTGGCAGCCGAGTTGTTGGGTATTCATCTTTATGGCTACAAATTGCGGGCATTCTTCATCGCCGCCATGTTAGCTGGCACGGCTGGTGCGCTCAAGGCATTTACCCAGCGGGGCGTTGGCACCGAATTTGGCTATGGGCTCAATGAGTCAATCATCTTTCTGGGCATGTTGGTGGTTGGAGGGTTGGGAGACAAACTTGGTCCATTTCTGGGCGTGATTTCGATCATTGTTCTGGAAGATGTTGCGGTCTGGTTTGGTGAACGGCTCGCAATGCTCTTTCCTGATCAATCAGCCCAACTCTTGACCTCCTTTCGCCCCATCTTTTTTGGCGTTGTGCTGATTCTGTTTCTCATTTTCGAACCACGTGGCATGGCTCACCGCTGGATGTTGTTCAAGGCATCGTGGCGGCTGAGGCCGTTTTCTCGGTAGAGATTGGGGCCTGACCAGCCTCTCGGGCGAGAGCCCATCGTTACAGAGCTTTTCGGATAAGTACGAACCTGACCAAGCCAGAAGCAAAGTTGCAGAGTGGCAGGGTTGCAAGCTGGGTACACAGAATCTCGTCTGCTATAAACAGTAGACCGCAATCGTGTCATTCTCGAGCGGAGCGAAGAATCTGACGATTGCGATCTACTGATAAAGAATAGACTCGATTTGCATGAGAGCAGGCTCCAATACTCCAAACATCTTTTTAACTCTGCAACCTTGCAACTTCTTGCCCCCTGTGCAAGAAATTGGTAGATAATCTACTAAGGAGATCACGTATGAACAAGAAGTTATTTTTTGCCCTGATTGCTCTATTGGCAATTGCATTGTTAACTGCTTGCGGTGGTGCCCCCGCTGCCAGTCAAGATAGTGCGGCTCCGGCTGAAGAGTCCTCTGCTGATGCATCTGATGCGGGTGAAGAAAGCGAAACCGCAGCTGCACCCGATCCGGATCCAGCGGATCCGGTCGAGGAACCATCCGAATTGCCCGAAATTGAAGCATGTCAGCACGACTTGACGGGTGAGACGCTCTATATCCACCAACACGCCGGGCGCGAGGGACCGCTAGCCGCAATCATTGGTGAGGCGTTTGCGTTTGCCACAGAGGATGCCATCATCGAGATCAACGAGTCAGGTGGCGTTTGTGGCGCAGAGCTTGAGCTGGTCTACCGCGAAACACAATATGATGTTGAGCAGGAGATTGTGGCCTATGAAGAGGCGCGCGCCTTTGATCCAAAGCCCAAGTTTATCTTAACCTACGGGAGTGGGGCCACGATTGCGCTGAAGGATCGGGTTGTGGAAGATGAGATTGTTAACTTTGTCTCTGGACTCAATGCCGAAGCGATCTACAATCCACCGAATGGCTATACCTTTGCCTTCCTCCCCATCTATTCCGACCAATTTGCTGGATTTTTGACCTGGCTCAGCGAGAATTGGGCCGACGTAAAGCCTGATGGTGCCGGGGATGAGATTGTCGTTGGCGTGATTGGTTGGGCCAATGCATTTGGTGCTGGTGCAACCACACCGGAGGCATTGGCAATTGCGAAGGAGCTGGGCATCACTGTTTTGCCGCTAGAGGAACAACCAATTTCGCCCGATGCGGATGTAACGGGCCAACTGCAAAACCTCTTGCTGGGTGGTGCAAACGTGATCTACAGCCAAAATCTCTCATTTGGTACAACCCAAGTCATTGGTACGCTTCATGCCCTCGGTTCGTGGGATCAAGTTTTGGTGGGCGGCGTCAATTGGGCCACCAACAACGATGTCTTCCAATTTTTGGGCGAAAATGCGCAACTGGCTGAAGGGTTCTATGGTGTCTTTCCCCATCTGGCTTGGAACGACGTTGATGAACCCGGTGTCCAACAAGCTCTAGCGATCTTCGAGGCCAACGGTCGTGAGGAGAGCGAGCAAAATAATACCTACATTACAGCCTACGCCACAATTCATGCCGTTGCTGCGGTCCTCCGCCGGGCCATCAATCTGGTTGGATTCGAAGCATTGGATGGTGCCACCATAGTGGCCGCCATGGAAGATATGGGGTACGTTGACGGACTCGGCATTTTTGGCGTGGATGCGACGGGCGGCAATCGCTCCTCAGGACGGGCGCAGATCCGGCGTGCGGTCTTTAACGATGGCAAGATCGAATTCGAGATCGTGCAGGACTTTTTTGAGTTGCCGGATGCGAAACCAAAATGATTTACGTTCCATGTTACAAGTCAACAATATCGAGGTCGTCTACAACGATGTGATACTCGTCCTCCGCGGCGTCACGCTGGAAGTTGGCGAGGGGCAGATTGTGGCGCTTTTGGGTGCCAATGGCGCAGGCAAGTCAACAACGCTCAAGGCGCTCTCTGGCCTACTCCATTCGCAGCAAGGAAGGGTGACGCGTGGAAGCGTCGAGTTTGAAGGTCAACGCATCGACAATTTAACGCCAGATGAGATTGTGCGGTTGGGCATTGTGCAGGTGCTCGAGGGGCGTCCGCTCTTTGAGCACCTGACTGTCGAAGAGAATTTACGTGCCGGTGCTCTTTTTCGCTCAACCTCCAAAGCTGAGCTTAGGCGCGACCTCGATGAGGTTTACCACTTCTTTCCTCGTCTGCTTGAGTTTCGCGATCGAACGAGTGGTTACTTGTCAGGCGGTGAACAACAGATGGTGGTCATTGGACGAGCACTGATGGCCAAGCCACGCTTGATGCTGCTCGATGAACCCTCTTTGGGATTGGCTCCTCTTTTGGTCAAAAACATCTTCGACATCATCCGTCAGATCAACAAAGAATCTGGGGTGTCGATTCTATTGGTGGAACAGAACGCCAATGTTGCACTCAAGGCTGCCAGTTATGCCTATGTGATGGAGACGGGACGTGTTGTGCTTGACGGAGATGCGGAACAGTTGGCCGACAATGCGGATATCAAGGAGTTCTATCTGGGTTTGACACAATTGGGGGAGCGAAAAAGCTACCGCGATGTGAAACACTATAAGCGACGGAAGCGGTGGTTGGGGTGACACATTGAAAATAAAGTGAGGAAGACAATGAGCACAGATAGAGATCAAAAAGTCCGTCAGTTAATCGAACGGGCATATACCAATGCACCCGCCGTTCGACGACGCTTTGATGAGGTGGGACTCAAACCGAGTGACATTCAAACAGCCGCCGACCTGGATAAAATTCCCATCTTGCCCAAAGACACCGTGATTGCACTCCAACAAGCTGATCCCCCCTTTGGTGGGATGTTGGGAGTGCCGATGAGCAAAGTGCGCCACATTTTTATGTCGCCCGGTCCTCTCTATGAACCCGACGCAGGTGATGATTCGACCACGTCGGATATGGCACAGCTTGCCTTGGAAAAGAGCAGCTTCACACCAGGTGATGTTGTGCTCAATGCACTCTCCTATCACCTGGTGCCCGCTGGCCTCATGTTAGACACAGCGCTCACTCAGATGGGCTGCACCGTTTTGCCCACGGGAATTGGCAACAGCGAACTACAGGTCAAATTGATACAGGACTTGGGCGTGACCGGCTATGTCGGTACACCAAGCTTCCTGATGATACTCATCCAAAAAGCAGAAGAAGCGGGGATGGATTTTAAGCAAGACCTGCAACTGACGAAAGCCCTTGTCACGGCAGAACCGCTGCCTGCTCCATTGCGCCAAACGTTGGTCGAGACCTATGGTATCACGTTGGGCAATGCCTATGCCACGGCGGAGTTGGGCTTTTTGGCCGTCAATCTCGATGGCACCATGGCCATGCGGCTACAGCCCGAACCAGTGATCCAAGTCGTTGACCCGGAAACGGGCACCCCTGTGGGATCCGGCGAAGCAGGTGAAGTCGTCGTCACACATTATGATCACGCTTACCCCTTGATTCGTTTTGGAACAGGAGACATGGCCGTTCTCACCGATCCAGCACCGGGTCAGAGTCGGCAAGAAGAGCGTTCAATAACATTGGTGGGTCGCAGTGGCGAGGCGCGTAAGGTGCGGGGTATGTTTGTTCACCCCAACCAACTCCGTTTTGCGATCGGTCAAGCCACCGCCCAGATTGGTGGTGCCAAAGCTGTCCAGGGTGTCGTCTCACGTTCAGAGAACCGAGATTACTTTGTGGTGCGCGTGGCGCTCAATGATCAATCGGTCGATACGAACAGCTTAACAGAACCAGTGAAAGAGGCCGTTCGCCAACTTTGCCGCGTGCGCGCAGATGAGGTTGTGTTTGTGGCGACCGATGCGATCGCGGAGGATGCTCCTGGAATGGTAGATGAGCGAAGCTGGGATTAGGGACTTCTAGACCCGTCCCCCTCCCACAACCGTTGCATCTCCTCGCACCGAACCAATAGCTCATCTACCTTCCCAATATCCTCAACCCGTCCATCCTTTAGTACGACGATCTGATCCGCTCTGCGCAGTGCGGGGCGCCTGTGCGACACAACGAGACAGGTTGGCGTTGTGCGATGGGCATCATTGCTATTCAACGCAAAGAGTCGCTCCCAGAGGACGCGCTCTGTGTTGACGTCGAGCGCGCTGCTCAAATCATCGAAGACCAATAGCTCTGGTTGTCGCACAAACATGCGTGCAGCGGAGGCTCGTTGTACCTGACCCCCAGATAGCTTCACTCCTTTGGGGCCAATCACTGTTTCCAGTCCCTGTTCGAGATCGGTTATATCCTGTTCCAGAACTGCGTGATGAATGACTTGATCGAGATCGATCCGTTCTTCATCCAACCCCAGCAGCAGATTTTCCCGTAGCGTTGTGCTAAAGAGACGCGGCACTTGGGCAGTGTACGCACAGCGTGGTGGGACAAAGAAGTCAGCCGGTGATGAAATTGGTTCATGGTTCCAAGTCACAGTGCCAGCATCAAGCGGCAAGAGGCCAAGGAGACAGCGCAAAAGCGTCGTCTTTCCTGAGCCGATGCGGCCCGTAATCATTGTGAAAGAGCCATGAGAAATGGTTAGGTCAATATCGAAGATACCATTCGTGCTCTCTGGAAAGCGGTAGGAGAGCCCTTTGGCATTGAGCGTTTGCAAGTGGTCGTGTTCCGTCCGCTCGGGAAAAGGAATTTCGGGAAAAGCTCCATTGGAAGAGAGCTCTGACTCTAGGGATGTACCTGACACATGGCTAGATTCTCCATTCTCGCTCAACGTTAAGAACGGTTTACGAGTAGGAGCCAAATAGACTGGTCCATGACGAACCAAATCGTCTGGATTCGCATCCTGCATCAATTCCTGCAGTCGGTTGATCGAAACACCAACCTGCCGATATCTGGCCCACATGAAGCCTGCAAATGAGAAGAAAGCTGTCATGCTGCTCAAGTAGGAGACAAAGAGAGCAAAGTCACCCACGGTGAACGATTGGGCACGAAAGGCCGGAACAGCGAGAAGTAGAATAATCCCGGTTCCCAGATTGCCCGTGTGGTGATAGACTGAGTGCAGTGCTTCCTCCAGCAGCCGATCCATGAGGGAGGTCTTGCGGCGTTCGTCGTTTAGCTCTACCATTCGATTGACCACTTGATCTTCGGCGCGCCCCAACTTAACGGCCAAAACCGAGCCAAAGATTTCGGCGATGAAGTCTGTGACGCTGCCAGACGCTTCCCGGGCAGCTTTGCGGTAGCGCTCGAGACGCTCAGTTGCGACGCTGGCAAGGGTGACAATCACCGCGAGGGGCAGGAATGCGACTAAGGTCAGCGTCAGGTTGATCGAGATCATGATCGCAACGGCCACAATCATAAAAGCCACGTAACCGACAAGGTTGTTAAACCAGAGAGTAAACCATGGCAGCTCATCGACATCATCGCGTAGCCTTGTGATAGCGGCCCCTGGTGATTCAGGCAGTGCGGCCGCGCCTGGAAGCTGAAAGAGCCGAGTCAACAGATTTTTATGAAGCAACGTGTAGTTGGCATAGGCGTAAGGAATATTTGCATCCAACATGCCGTACAGCCCCCACATACGAGCCACCGTGCCAACGAGCAGCATGACGAGCAATGTCCAAATGCCAAAGCGGGCTGGTTCATCTAGTGCAATCAACGTAAAGAACTCGCGAAAGACCCACCCCGGTGCCAATGCGCCCAGCATGAGAACCGTAAAGGCGATCATATTGTAGAGATAGCTTCGGGGCCGAAATTGAATCAAGCGCCAGATAAAGTAGAATGATTTCATGATGGTTTGTGGGTCATGCTAGCGCTTCACCCATCCCCGTTTGGAGAAGCGTAAAGAAGTGTGAATCTGGATCGTTTACGAGAGTTTCGCGTGCTCCTATTTCCCGAATACGACCATGATCCAGTATCAGTATTGTATCTGCGCGTTCCACTGTGCGTAAGCGATGGGCGACAATGATGCCGGTTCGATGTTCGAGAAGCCTATCAACTGCTTGTTCAATAAATTGTTCCGTCATGGGATCGAGCCGTGAGGATGCCTCATCCAGAATAATGAGACCCGGATCTTGTAAAAAGAGGCGCGTAAAGGCCAACAATTGAGCCTCACCGGCGGAAAGATTGCTTCCTCCAGACATCAATTGGGTGTCAAGACCATCTTCTAAGTTGGCATACCATTGCCCCAGCCCAAGCTGTTGGATCACTTCCTGGATCCGTTGTTCGGAAACTGTTGGATCGAACAGCGTTATATTGTCCCGAACGGAGCCGCTGAATAGCTGTACATCTTGAGAGACAACGCCGATCGAACGACGTAACTGGTCAAGATTGAGCGTTTTGCTGTCCAGTTTTGATGTTTGACCATTTGTGTTCGTGGCATCTCCGTTTCCAATCAAGATTGTGCCTTGTTGTGGTTCATAGAGTCGAAAAAGGAGCCGTGTGAGCGTGGTTTTTCCACTCCCCGTCCGTCCGAGCAGACCTAGCACTTTACCTGCCGGTAGTTCAAACGAGATATCTTGCAGGACTGGTTCGTCAGGCACATAGCCAAAGGTGATCTTGTCAAATGAGATATCGAGTGGACCAGATAGTTCTCGATGTTGTACAGTTGCGGGAACGGAACTAATTGCGCTACTCCGTCTCTTTAGCTCAAAGACGCGCTCCATGCCCGCCGCGGCTTTTTGGAAAGTCTGAACCTGTTGGGTAATTCGATCAAGTGGATTCAAAATCATGTCTGTATAGTGAATGATCAGATAGACTGAACCAACGGTGATTAAGTTGTTACGAAAGAGTAGGTATCCAGCCGTCAGGGCAATGATGTGACCTAGCGTATAGAAAATGTTCCAAATGTTGCCCATTAGAACATTTCTCATACCGCTTCGATAGTTTGTCTGTAGCCGTTCATTGCTGTGCATGAAGAGCTTGCGCATGACGAAGGGAACGGCTCCGCTGGCTCGAATATCCTCTATACCAGAGAGATATTCCTCAAGAAAGCCAAATAACTGACTGTTTGCTTCTCTGGCTTCCATTTCTCGTAGAACAGCCAAACGACGCATGAGAAGAATCGTCGTCAAGGCAACAAGCGTGTAAACAAGTAGCGCTAGGCTGATTCGCCAGTCAGTCCAAAGCAGCACAACCAATACGCCCACGACGAGAAGCAAGTTGCCCACAATCTGAATCACAAACTGCGAAAAGAAGATCGCGATGTTGGCAACATCTCCATCAATCCGTTCGATCATCTCGCCTGGCTTGTGCTGATGATGGAAGCCCATATCGAGCTTGAGGCAATGACGCGTCAGATCTTCGCGCAGCCGATTTGTGGCTTGCCATCCAACATCCTCGCTGACATAGACGGCAACGACCCCCCAAAGTTTGCAAAAGCAGAGAGCCGCCGAGAAACAAAACAGCTGCCCAAACCAGATTCATGGTTCCACCATCCCCTAGTCCTATTTCCACTGCGGTATCGATGAAATAGCGAATGATCTGTGGGTTTAGAAGTTGCAATCCGATGGTCGTGAAGACCAGCAGTGCGAGAAGAAATGTCTTTCTGCCCAGCGGGTTGAGATACTGGATGAAGAGGAGCCAGTATGCATTTTGTTTGAGCATGGTCTATTCCAAGGTGTTGCCAAGATTCAAAACATCCACGAAGCTCACGAAGAGGTACGAAGGTTTAGGAATGAGCATGGTTACTTTTTGGATTGGTTCAAAAGGATCTGAGGTAATTCGTCTAGAGGATCAATTTGATATTATGCGCTGTGGACATCATTATCGCCAGATAGTAAAACAAACAGCTTGTTTGTTCTGCGTCACGAACAAATAATGCCCTTTTGTGTGCGATGATAACTGCGGATCTTATGAGGTAGTCATGTCTTTAAATGTCCCGCACTTGCTCATTGATGAGAATAAAGTTGACCGTTTCTGGCCAATAAAAGAGGCGAATTGGTTCTTATCTATCTCGATTGCATACCCATTCCTGAATACGCTCTCACAAATGATAATTTATCTTTGGCTCATTCTAAGGGAAAGAAACTCCGATGTCAAACTCGATTTTTGTGGGGCGTATTGATGCAAACGCTATCTTGAACACTCATCCCCAAAGTGAAATGCTTCGGCGGAGATCAATCGGCTAGAAATGACTCAATTTTTCTGATATAATCTAAGCATGAAGAATTCTACTATTCTATTTGACGGTGTCTGCAATCTCTGTACCTGGTCCGTACAATTCATTATCCAACGCGATCCGGAAGGTGTGTTTCGCTTTGCCTCGCTACAGTCTGCTGCCGGGCAAGAACTGCTGGCCCGGCATGGTCTGAGTCAAGTGTCTTTTGATAGTCTCGTGTTAGTCAAAAATGGAAATTGCTATACCGAAAGTGATGCGGCATTGCGCATTGCGCACGGTCTGTCGGGCATGTGGCCGCTGCTTTATCACTTGCTGTGGATCCCACGACCCATACGAAATTGGTGTTATCGGTTCATTGCACAGAACCGTTATCGTTTGTTTGGCAAAGCAGGAATTTGTATGATTCCGAGTCCTGGTATAAGCTCACGCTTTATTCAAGACGAAGTTTGAGGGGTGGTATACCACAAATTGTGTAAAGGTTACTTGGTCTTCAGAGAAAAAGCCGATTTATACACAATGTGAGATACCACCGTTTGAGGAGACTTATTTTATGCATCAAGATAATGTACAAATAGTTGCGCGCGAAGCGTTTTGGAGATCGCTGGCAGAAAGCGGTGTGAATATTTCGGCTGTCCCGAAAGACCAGATGGATGCTTTAGTCGACGCTATCTCTCATAGCGTCTTTGCTGTTTTGGATGCCGTTGAAGACGATGGGCATACGCCAGTCGCTGCCCCTGCACCAAATGCTGCGGCTGCCACCGAGGACTACGATGAAGAAAAACTGCTTTGGCGAGGACGCCCCTATCTCACAATCGGCGTCCGCTATGAGCTAACTTCAGAACGATTGCGCATTATTCGTGGTTTATTCGGCACCAACCTGGAGGAGATCGAGCTCGTACGCATACGCGATACGAAGGTCAAACAACATGTTGGGGAGCGCATGTTAAATGTGGGCGACATCACGATTCATAGTAACGATCCCTCCACACCTGAATTTGTCCTTGACAATGTTCAGGATCCGATAGAGGTTCGCGAGATGATTCGTGCAGCGACCATGGACGAAAAGGAACGGCGCGGACTACACTATCGTGAGGAAATGTAATTGCGAAAGGATGTATACTGAGCACTGCCATAAACTTAAAATAAATTTGACCGTTTTCAGTCGAGTAGAAGGAGCGAATTTATTTTAAGTTTATAAGCTAGTGCGGTATAAATTGTCACGATCTATACGGGAATCAAGTTGACTACCTAAAACTGTGGAGAGCATATCATTAAAGTCTGCTTACAATCATTGTCATATTGTGGCGCATAAAGTCAAGATAGCTAGCGGCTGGACCATTGGCTTTACTGAGTGATTCCGTATAGATTATGACAACCTGAATTTCTATGCCATCGGCAATCTGCTGTGCTAGACTCTCATTGGCAGATTCACCGACGAAGATCGCTAGTACTCTCTCCTCTTCGATCTGATCCTGAAGCGCTGCTAGATCCCCAGCAGAGGGAGGTGCTATTGTACTGAGCGATGGGATGACCGTCCCGACAACCTCAAACTCATATTCGGATGCAAAGCGTCTAGTTCTTCATCAAGCGCTTCCAGTTCGGTTAGATACACCTGGGCATTCGCCGCGAAGAACTCTACCTTGACTGGATCCAGGTCACTTAGTGCTTATCCGAAAAGTTCTGTGACAATCTATTCTCACTCGAGAAGCATGTTGGACTCACAACCACTTTTCGGATGGGTTCTTAGGACATGCGTTATGTTCATGTTTAATGAGATCAGTTCTCATCTGGACGTTAGTTGGATTTTAGCGTGGAGGCATTATAACCCGATAGAAGTGGCCTTCAGAGTCCTCAACGACTGCATCTAATTCGTCAAGAATCGTTTTCCATTCGGGATCTTTATGTCTGGCTTCCCGCTGCGTCTCAAATGCAGCGAGCGAGTCATATAATCCTGAAATGTGTAATCGATTCGAACTATCGTCTATCCCTCTGAGGAATTGAGCATTTTCGACTGGGTTTTTCTCTTCAAGGTATGCTTGCGCCTTTAGTAGAATCTGTTCGGCTTCATTTCCCTTATCGGGCAGAACTTTCATGGTTACGACATGATAGATCATCAGTCATCCTCCTCATTGGCAGAAAAAATAGAGTTGTTCCGAAATAATAAGGTTCACAACATCATCAAATATCCAGAACGTTAAAAATCTGTTCATCGACCGGCTTTGAATCATCAAGCCAACTATCCTGAATACTCTGTAAAAGGCGCTGATATGGTCCAGACGATTTGTATTCGTCGAGATCCTCCTTGGTTCTGAAGACTTGCATGGCCCCATATTGACTGGGATCATTGTGGGAGCGAATGAGTTCCATGCGTCGCATCCCCTCCACGCCGCGCACCTCAGAGGCTACTTCGCTCAACCAAAGCTCAACATCTTTATCGGGTAGGGCATGGTACGTAACAAAGCGAACAATCATCAAGACATCCTCCTTTTGTCATTAGCTCATCTACCCCAAATGTACATAGAACATCCTTCGGGGGATGCAGCGCTCTTCTATATACATTTGGGAGAGAAGCGGTGTATTTGAATTTGAGACTCTCATTTGTGAACCACCATCGATGGTTCGAGCAGAGAACGAATTCGCTCTGCCTCCAAGATTAACTGATACCCGTTGCACAGACGTTGCCACATGCGTTGCCAAACGCGTTGCACGAAAAATTTGTTTGCTTTTGCATATTTTGGTCTATTGGCAATGCTATCGCGCCGATAATTGAAAATAGATTGGGATGAGGAGCGAGAAAAAAAGGTGGCGCGGTGGCGCTACACAGAAGACGAAGTGCGTCAGGATGTGGTACAATCTGCAGAATCAAGATATTCAAAAAGATTCAAAACCATGAACATCCCTGATTACGATGGACCACGCGCTTGCCATCTCCGCGAACTAGCCCCAACACTGGACGTGGGAACAACCGTTATGCGCCTGGAGCGTGGAGCGTAGACATGGGGCCAAGAATGTCCCCATGTCTACGCTCCTGACAATCTGGACAATATCCGCATCATCAAGGTCAACCATCAGGTCGTGAGCAGCATGGCCATCTTTACAACGACAGTACGCGCGCGGACGGCACGAGGAAAAGAGATCATGCTGAGCGTCGGCGGGATCAACGGAGTGGCAACCCTACCTGAATTTCGTCGCCGTGGCTTTGGGGGTAAGCTATTGCTAGATTGCCATGCCAAAATGCGCGCCAACGGCTGTGACATCGCATTGCTAACAACCGATATTGACAACTGGTATCGCCGCTTTGGCTGGGAAAGAGGAGCGCAACGATGGACCTTCACCATTGATCGGGGAGCGCATCACTATCTACCACAGTTGGAGGATTCGCTGCTTGTTGAAGAGGCAACAATGACGACGTCCGCTCTGGCCGACGTGAGCCATTTGCATAGAGCCGAACCTCTTGGTGCGCAACGTCGATCAGAGCTAGATTCACTGCTCCTCAATCGGTTGGGGAACCGACTCTTCGTTGTGCGGCATACTGATCGCTTTCTGGCCTATGTCGTTGTGCGTGGCGATCAGATTCTTGAGCACGGTGGACCATCTGAGGTAACTGCAGGATTGATCCGTACAATCTTTGAAGAGGCAGATGATTGTGATTTGTCTACCTCGGGTCGTGACGAAAATGACGCAACATCAACCTTACGCATGACCATTCATACACCGCCTGTTCACGATGGGCTGAGTCATCTACTTGATGAGCTGGGTATGCCCTTCAATCGCACCTATCTCGGCATGATCTACGTCGTGAACCCACAGCAACTAATGCACAAAATCACCCCTCACCTAACGATTGAAGAAACAACCGAGGAGCAGATTCTAATTCACAATCGGACCGACCAGCTTCGAATTGGCCGCCGTGAGATGGTCAAGCTACTCTTTGGACCAGAGCGCATTTCGTCGTTTATGAAAGAAGGAGTTCCAGTCTCTTTCTATCAGTGGCCATTGGATTGGGTATAAGGCCATTCCAGAGAAATAAATCCCTAATTTGCCTAGTCGATTTCTCTGGAATGGCTTGAGCTTTTCCAGATCAAATTAGGGATTTTAATTGTTGGAAAAGCCTAAGTTTGATGGGATAACAAGATGACAGGCGCTACTTAAGGTCTTCCTCCGCTTGATTGAGAAGATACAGAATGAACATCATGAAAATTAAGGAACCGAACGCAGTTGATAAAGAACAGTTACTCACCGATGAACAGATGCAGCGCTTTATTGTGGATGGCTACATCACTCTGAAAGCCGATTTCTCTGGCACATTTCATCAAGATCTCTGCCAGGCGATCGACCACGTTTTTGCCGAGGAGCAGAATCCGGGCAACAATATCCTGCCTCGACTTCCACAGATTCAGCAAGCCTTTGATCACCCCACCGTGCATGGCGCATTGACGAGCATCCTTGGTCCGAACTATCTGATGAATCCGCACCGCCATTGCCATCTGAATCCTTCCGGTAGCCCCGGGCAGAAATGGCACAAGGACAACTATGTCTTTGACCAGCTTATCCGGCATCCACGTCCTCGATGGGTGCTTGCCTTCTACTATCCTCAGGATGTCACAGAGGATATGGGGCCGACGGGGATCATTCCTGGAAAACAATATCATCACCATATCTCCAATCCCAATGCAGATAAAACTGTTGAAACTTCTTTGCCGATTTGTGGACCAGCGGGCACGGTGGCGATTGTCCATTACGATAGTTGGCACCGAGCGACGGCCAACATCAGCAACAAGAATCGCTATATGCTCAAATTCCTCTTCGAACGTATGGAAGAACCGCAGGAGCCGACATGGAACTGTGCTGATTCTCACTGGCAACCGTTTGAACATGACTCGTTGCAGCCAGTCAACGCTGACGTCTGGCACTGGTTGGCGGGACACAAGAGATCCCCAGTATGGAATGGCTATCATGGCGCTGGAAGTGAACAACCTGGACCGGAAAATGGAGCGTTGAGGCAACTGATGACGGCGTTGGCAGATCAAGACGAAACGGTTCGCCTAAATACAGCCTATACCCTGAGCACTCAAGGCATATCCCTTGTCCCACAATTGATCGATATCCTGCGCAAGGAAGCTGTCGCCTTCGCCGAGCAAATCTCAATTCGTATGCCATCCAATATCAGAGGCGACAATCCCGCCACTTGTGCGGCTGCCCACACGCTTAGTGCCATCGGTCAACCGGCGACGTTGCCTTTGGTCGAGCTTCTAGAGGACGAGCATTGGTGTGTGCGCACGATGGCGGCAGATACGTTGGGCAACATCGGATTGCCGGTGCCGGAGGCAGTGCCGATCTTGACGAAGCTGCTGCGTGACGGTCACCATCGGGTTCGCCGTCATGCAGCGGAGACACTGGGGCGAATGGAGACAACAGCCATCGATGCCATCCCAGGCTTGATCAACATCATTCGCGACGAAAACGTCTGCGTCCGACACAACGCATGTCTGGCCCTGGCCAAAATCGGACAACCCGTCAACGAAGCAATTCCGCCACTCATAGACACCCTGACGGATGAGGATCGTTATGTTCGGCATTTCGCATCCCTGGCACTACGCCGGATCGGAACACCTGAGGCGCTGGAGGCCCTAATGGACGCTCTATTTACCAGCAGATGGTGTCCGATTACGACCACAGAGAATTTGTATTAGTCACAGAGCAACGGATTTCTTGTAGTATCAGTAGATCCAAATTTGGCGTTTTTGGCGATTTTCAGTCGAGATTGCAGGGATTTTGGAGTCATTTATTCAGATTTCGGTTACAGAAAACAACCTATTTCATATCTGAAAATCGCCCAAATCTAACGCAAAAACTAGATATCGACCGGCAAATTTGTATTTATGTCAACTGTTTAGCCAGAATTCTCTCTCAAAACCTGAAATTTGGATCTACTGAGTATAGGAAAGTATAAAATCAGCCAATAGGTGGAACCAGATTCTGGCTGAAAGTTGATGGCTGATTAGCTGAAAGCTTTTTTATGTGGTAGACAAGATAACAAGATGAAGGGATAACAAGATGACAGAATTCCAACTAACCCCTCAGCAACTCGCTTTCATGGACACTTTTGGCTATCTCGCCTTTCCTGGTCTTTTGGATGATAAGATCGAGCAGATCACCAATGCGTTTGAAGCGGTCTTTGCCAGCCACGGCGGTGGACATGATGGCAAGCGACATGATGGGACCGCACGCTCATGCATTGTACCCTTCATCGACCAAAGCGAGGTTCTCTCATCTTTGCTCGATGATCCCAGAGTGAACGGCATTTTTACCAGCTTGCTGGGCGATGATTACAACTATCTGGGCAGTGACGGGAACTTCTACGTGGACGACACACGTTGGCACTCGGATACTGATTGGAGCGGCGAGAGACGGGGCAAGCCACCGCGGATTTTCTACAAAATGGCGCTGTACCTTGACCCAATAGGCCGCGAGACAGGCGCTCTACGCGTCATCCCCGGTAGCCACCGCTACGGCGACCAATATGCAGAATCGCTGCAAGAGACTCTGCAACACTCTCAAGAGCTTCTGGGGATTCATGGTTCAGATGTACCCGCCGTTGCGCTAGAGACAAATCCTGGTGACGTGGTGGTCTTTAATCAGAATACCAAACATAGTGCTTGGGGCGGTGGCAAGCGACGCCGGATGTTTACCATTAATTGCACCGCTCGCTATGCGTCAAATGAGATTCCTTTGTTGAGGAATGAGATCAGCGCCTTTGCCCGCTTCTGGGTCGATTCTCTCTACGGCGATGCCATGATGCACACGGCTGGACCCGCACGCATGGTTCATCTCGCACAACCTCTTGAATACGAAGATCATCTTGCGGCTGAGGTAGAGAAAGCAAAGGCAACGATGAAAGAACCTTCACGAGGATAAATTACTGGTCAACCCTCAGTTGCTACGTCTGCGCTCAATTATGCACAGCGCCGCGGAACGGTTGTCTTCGTTGGCTCACCACGGGGTGCCTATTAAACCGATATCACACCATTCTTAGAAAAAGTTCATCTCTGGAGACCTGGTGGCAATTTGACCTTGCGAGGTGCACATGAATGGAAAACACCTGTCGAGGGGAACGATTTTACCAAACATAGTATGGCACGAAACTGCACCCTACTGGCACGTTTGATGGTCGAACAGAGACTCAAAACTGATCCCCTCGTCTCCCGCGTTTACGATCCAAAGCAGGTCGCGGATGCTTACCGCGACCTGATTGAACATCGGGACAAAGTTCTGGGCGCAATTTTTGATTGGACCCAGAGAACCTAAAACCACTCTCTTTGCACAGTTTTTCAATTGAACGCTGATTTGGGTGGATCCGGCTGATTTTTACGAATTCTTTCTGATAAATCCGTAAAAATCAGCCGGATTCGCGTTTTGTCGCGTCGTTCCTGAATACCACGTATGCCGATCCCTTTGTGATGACGAGTCAAAAACAGGTTTTTGTCCTTCTGGGACTAGTTCATCCCTGATTCGACCTACTGCTTTTAAGAGAGAATGCTCCCTCTTCGGCTTGGTTGTTTGGGGGTTCTGCGGTCGCCGATCATTATAACATAACTCGAGTTGAACTTACGGAAAAAGGCCAATATATAGTACTACCGTACTATTGAATTGTCCGCCTTTTTTGCATATAGTAGTCTTAAGCAATCGTAGTTCTTGACTCTGAAGAGAATGTTGTGGGACGCAATAGCCAAGTTTCTGCGAAACAACTCCACTCAGTGGGACAATCCCCCTCAATATGATGCAGTTAAATAGCTGCTGTCCCTACAAAACTTGCCAATGATTCAAATAGAACTAGAACCCGAGTAGTTTAGTTGGTATTAGTGCGATTTTCACCCGGCTCAAGATAATCAATGCCGAAACTCTTTACTATATCTGAAGAATTTACAGTGGAGAAGCCATGATTCATTTCCCCTTACTTATTCCTAAAATAATCATCCCGATCTTGATGTTGTTGTGTCTAACAGCTTGTTTCGGTTCTGCGGTACGCGACTCTGGTGGACGCTTATCGAATGATTTGCGTGGACAATTGTTGATTTGGCACACTTGGGAAGGCGAGGAGCGGGAAACGTTACAGGGCATCTTTGGGGATTTCACCGATCTCTATCCCAATGTGAACTTGGTGGAAGAATTCTATCCGCTAGATACAATTGAGGAGACCTTTCAGTATCAAGTAGAAGCGGGTCTTGGCCCCGATCTCTTCGTTGCGCCAGCGACATGGGTTAATCAGCTGGCGAGTCAGGGCTTGATCCAGGAGATTGATCAGGAGGACGAGGTTGATTTAGACATTTACCTCTCTGCCGCGTTGGATATGCTGCGCCAGGAAGAAACCGTCTACGGCCTCCCCCTCTCGCTGAACACGTTCACCCTCTATTACAACAAAACCCTGCTCGAAGAAACGCAGGCCCCTGAGTCGTCTAGCGACGTGTTCACCTCGCTCATTCAAGCGAAGCAGAGCACAATTACGGATACCGTGACCCTCGCAGCACTGGATGACTTGGTCACTGAGGTTGAAAGCAGCCAGTCGGCCGTCGAGGTCTTTACGCCGCCAACCGATTTGGATGACCTGCTCCGCCAAATCAATCTGGGCAAAACCGTGGCGATCCGCACTGACTTTTATGGGGCTTTTTGGGGCATCCAGGCTTTTGGCGGCCAACTCTTTGATGAAGAAGGGAGGGTGATCTTAAATCAAGGTGGCTATGCCAACTGGCTGGGCTGGTTGCAGCAGGCGCAGGAAAATCCGAATGTCATCCTCAATCGGAATGCCGATGAATTAGCCTCACTCTTTACCTCCGGTCAAGTGACCTACTATGTGGGTAGTACACAGGAATTACCAACGCTACAAGCCGCGTTGGGCGAAGAGGTCGTCGGGGTGGTGCGCTTACCGGGGAGCTCAAACAATCCCGCTGGGCCATTTCTGCAAGCGGAAGCACTCCTATTTAATCGTGCTTCCACCAAGCAAAGCCAGTATTTGGCCTTGCAGCTGGCCCAATACTTAACCAATCGTGAGCAGCAGCGCAAGCTAGCGCTCGCCGTTGGCAAACTTCCAGCCAACAATCGCGTGAATATTGACCCCCGCGTTAACTCCTTAGTCGCTGAGTTTATCGCGCAAAGTCGGACAGCCGTGCCGGTGAGTTTACCGAATATTCAAGTCTTTCACGACCTTACTGACTATGGCGATGACATTAATGGTCAAGCGTTGGATGGACAAATTGGATTGGGTGAGGCTGCGACAAGCCTGACTGAGGAAATTAACGCCCGCTATGGCCACGAGACGCTGGCCGCCAGCCAGACCACGGATTGTGATGTACAAGGCAAGGTGACGATGTGGAATACCTGGACCAGGGCCAGACAAAGCATCCTCAACCAAATTGGGGACAAATTTACACAGCTCTGTCCAGGTGCGACCGTTGCGATCATTGATGTTGACCCTGCTGAGTTTCAGGATCGTTATCGAGCAGCGATTGAAGCAGACGATGTCCCAGCGTTATTTACCCGTAATAATCGACGGTTGACTCAACTCGCCAGCGAGGAGCTGATCCTCAATTTGAGTACGCTGTTGGCGGACGATTTTCAACAGCGTTTTTCGCCGCTGGTCGATCAGTCGATGTCGTATGAGGGAAATTTGTACGGCATTCCGGTTAGCTTGAACACCATGGCCCTCTACTACAACAGCGATCTGGCCGGCGATCCCCCTGTGGTGTTCGATGATTTGTTGATCGCTGCAACACCAGATACACAAGTCGCTTTGCCCATTGGCTTTTTCGCCAGCTATTGGGGGATTTCCGCTTTTGGCGAGAGCAGCGAAAGCCCCTTGTTCGACGAGGAGGGGAGGCTCATTGTGGGTGAAGCTGGATTAGCCGATTGGTTGGCCTGGCTTAAAGCTGCCCAAATTCAGCCTGGTTTTGCGTTTAGCACAGACCCTGATGAGTTCGAATTGCAAACCTTGTTTAAGGAGGGACAGGCTGCTTACCTCGTTGCCGACGTCAGCCATCTGAGTGATCTACAAGCTGCCTTAGGCCGAGACAAAGTGGGCGTTCGCCCTTTGCCATTGGGTAGCCCCCTCCTGTTGGTCGATGGCGTCTTTCTCAGCCCCTTTGCGTCGGAGGAAGAACAGACCGTCGCCCTCCAATTCGCCCAATTCCTGACCGATGTAAAGAACCAAACGCTCCTGCTAGAACAAGCCCAGCTTATTCCCACCAATGTCAATGTGAGCACGGCAGACAATCCAGCCATAGAAGGTTTTCTACAGCAAGCCAGTGCGGCTACAGTGATCCCCAATCGTGCTGAGATGCAAGCTGTTTTTGAGTGGGGTGATTTGGTTTACGACGAGGTTTTGATCAACGACATCGACCCGCCCGCTGCCGTGCAAAAGTTTACTGAGCTAGTCGATGCGACGCATGGCTTTGAAATTGTGGCCGAGGCTGAGCAACCCTGTACGGAAGAAGGAACGGTCTCTTTGTGGCATAGCTGGAGCGAAACGGAAGCTGTAGCCTGGCAACAGGTGATTACCAACTTTATCGGAGTGTGCCCCGGCATTCAAATTACACCGTTGTTTGTGGAAGCCGCCGAATTCACAGAGCAACTGAGTTCGACCCTAGAAGCAGAAACTGATTTGACGCTGCCCGACCTTTTCTTGGCCTCACAAACGCAACTCGAAACGTACGAAGCCAATCTCTTGATCCAAGACATAACCGATCTATTTGGGCAAGATCAGCAGAGCGATTTTTTCCCCAAAGCTGTCCACAGTCTAACGGTTGGCGATCAAATTTATGGTATCCCCCAAGCCTTGCACGTCCCTGCGCTTTACTACAATGTCGACCAAGTCGATACCCCAGCCAGCACTTTTGAAAACTTGCTGTTACAGGCGCAAGAAGGGCTGACTGTGGCCGTGAATGCCGACTTTTACGAAGTGCTTTGGGGGGCAGCTGCCTTTGGCTGTCATCCTTGTCAAACAGGCGAGTTCTTTAATGAGCAAGGCGAGTTGACCTTGAGTGAAGCGGATTTAGCTGACTGGCGAGCCTGGTTGGCCGAAGCGGCTGAAACGGATCATTTTATCTTTAGCAGGGATCAGAAAGAATTGGAGAAGATGTTCCTGGCAGGTGAAGTGGCTTATTTAGTCGCTGGGCCAAGTTTCCTAAACGAAGCGCAAGCCGCGTTGGGCGTAGCCCATGTGGGTGTCACCTCACTGCCCGTCGGTGAAGCCGAACATATCTCAAGACCCTTCCTGGGGGTAGATAGCTTCTTTTTCCACCAGGAGACGACCGAGGAACAGACCTTGTTGGCCTTGCGCTTTGTGACCTTTGCCACCAACGAAGCGAGCCAAACGTTGTTGATGCAAACAGCCAATTTGGTGCCAACAAACATCTTGACCCTGGTAACGGTCGATGATCCGGCACTAAGTGCCTTCATTCATGAAGTCGAAACAAGTATGCCTTGGCCTCGCCAGCGTGAACTGTCAGTCATTGAAGAAGACGACGTTTTCCATAGTTTTGATGACTTGATTGATAACCAGTAGTCGGTGGTCAGTAATTACTGATCGCCAATTACTCCTACCTGCTCAAGGAATGCCTCATATGTCTAATCAAACCGCTTTAGAATTCCTGCTTGATCTTGTTTCCAAACTGCAAATCTATTTGGCGCGTCCCAGCATCCAAATTCAGTTGGTCACCATCTTGATTATTATGGTGGCGGTCTATCTCCTTGCCAAAATCATTACCTTGTTCCTCAGAGAGCGCTCCCCAAAACAGACCGAAGCGGCACCAGACCAAACCCAAGCCCCAACCGCTGACCCATCTCTACGACTCGGTCTGCAACAGATTGTTGCCCCACTTTTGGGGCTGATTGGAGCCATTGTGGGCATCAACGTCTTGCTCTCCATGGGGCAGACGTTGGGTCTATTGCGCCTGCTTCTGACCATCTTTTGGGTCTTCTTGGGGTATCGGCTGTTTGTGGGCATTTTGTATACCTTCTTCCCTGCAGCCGATGTAAGCCGTTTTCACACGCGTCTATTTGGCCCTTTGTTTGCTCTGTTTGTCCTCTATCAAATCTTGAGCCTTTTCGTCGATGTCGGCGCAGCGGCAGGGGTCGTCCTCACCTCAACCTTCGAGAATCCGCTCACCTTTGGCGCGATCTTCATTGCCACTGTGGGTTTATATTTTTGGATTGATGCCATTGGGGGGCTGAACGATATTATTTTCCGTCTGGT
This sequence comes from Chloroflexi bacterium TSY, assembly GCA_019217005.1. The sequence goes on along the minus strand of JAHBNG010000030.1, from coordinate 103,992 downwards.
GACGAAGTATACAGCAGTCAACGAGGGGCGATTAGAAGCCTCTTTGGCGTTGGGGGGCTATATTCTCATCGGTGTTGGTCTAGTGGTTGTACTTAGCTCTTTAGGCGTTAGTGCGACCACTTTTGCGGCGATCACCGGAGGGTTATCAATTGGGGTGGGGTTTGCCTTAAAAGAAATCCTCAGCAACTTTGTCAGCGGCATCATCCTGCTATTTGAAGGGTCTATCCGTCCTGGTGATTATATTGAGGCAGAGGGAGGAAAGTGGGTTCAGGTAGAAAAGCTCAATATTCGCTCGACGCACACGAAAACCTGGAGCGGAATAGAAATTATTGTTCCGAATGAAAAACTCCTATCAGCCCCCGTCGTCAACTTTACGAGCGACGATTATTTGCATCGGGTTCAGATAGAGGTTCAAACAACGCTTGATGCCGACCCCAAGCAAGTCATAGAGCTTATGAAAGAAACGTTGTCTGGCGACCCTCGGTTGGAAAAGGACAATTATATTCGAGTGTACATGAAAGGATTTACAGAAACCGGGATGTTGTTTTTTATCCGGGTTTGGATTGATGCGTCATTATACTGGTGGGATGTTTATACAGATTTTTATACCAAGCTTTTGGATCAGTTTGCGGCACACGATATAAAAATTGCCGTCCCCCACCGCGATATACGCATCCATAGTGAACTTCCCTGGCTAAACGATTTACCTGAACATTCAAATGGCAATGAGATTCTCACAGGTCAACCTGAGCCTAAGGCCCCAAGGAGCAGTATGACACGATTTGGTCGACTGTGGTTCACTGATTAAGGAGACAAAATGAGTCAAACTCGATACGATCAGCAGTTTAAGGTGGCCTCCGCAGTCGGGGCAGATAGCCGGCAGGTTGTCGCACGTTATGCGAAGCTGTCACCCGTCTACAATCAGGCTGTGACGGACTGGGGATATCAGTGTCCTGAGGTAGCAGCGCAGTATATGCAACAGTATGTGTCCCTGAACAGCAAAGTATTGGATGCAGGCTGTGGAACTGGAATGACTGGCGAAATATTGGCGGAACTGGGCTACACCCATATTGTCGGTCTTGATATTTCGCCAGAGGCGTTGGCCTTGGCCGAACAAACGGGTGCCTACCAGGAAGTCCATCTCCAGGATATGTTACGCATACCATATCCCTTTGCGGACAACGCCTTTGCTGCAGTGGAATGTGTTGGCGTTCTTACCTTCATTGAAGATCCATTCCCGGTCTTGGCCGAGTTTTGCCGCCTTGTGAAACGAGGGGGCCATCTCATCTTTACACAGCGCGATGATTTATACCAGAAGCATGATTACGCGTCGGCTTTAGAACAACTCGAAACGAAAGGCTTGGCGCGTTGCTTGGTAAAGTCTGATCCGCAGCCCTATCTCCCTCTGCATAAAGACTATGGTAACCAGATTGGGGTTTTCTATTTTGTCTATGAAGTGTTACCAGTACACTTTCATCCAACGCAAGCTCAATCATTTGATAAAACAGAGGCTATTCTCACGAATGTGAGTTGAGGAATAATTCTATGCGAACGAAATCTTACGATCAGCAGTATTCAATTGCTAAGTCAATCCCGCTCCAACGGGATCAGGTAATTGCCAGATATGCAAATCTGGCCCCTGTGTACAACGAAGCCGTCGCCGAGTGGGGATACGATGGGCATGAAATAGCAGCAGGGTTAATGCGGAAATATGCACGGATGACGGGCAAGATTCTTGATGCGGGATGCGGTACAGGATTGACGGGCATGGCGCTTTATCAAGCGGGGTCCACCCAGATCGTGGGCATGGATCTCTCTCCAGTTTGTCTTTCTACTTCCAAAGCAACAGGAGTCTACGAAAAGCTCTATGAACAAGATTTGAACCAAGCCCCCTATCCTTTTCCGGATGATACCTTTGATGCGGTTGAAAGCATTGCTGTGTTTACCTTTATCGATCAAGTGAAACCCGTTCTAAAAGAATTTTGTCGGGTAGTACGCCCTGGTGGATTTCTGATTTTCTCCCAACGGGATGATCTCTATGAGCAATACGATTACGCCACTGCCTTGAAGCAGATCGAAGAAGAGGGTTATTGCCGGCGCGTAGAAGTGTCCAAGCCGATGCCATTTTATCCCAACCATATAGACTATAGTGATACTATCAAGGTACGCTACTTTGTCTATGAGGTGCGATAGAATGATAAAGACTTTGGACGGCCGCGCTACCCAATATAAAACGTATGATTTAAAGAACTTCAGGCAGATTTCTCAACTGGAGAAGCTCTCTGAAGAGAGAAAGTTTGCGATGGATGTTGTAGGTCGCGTTTTACCATTTCGTTCAAACAGCTATGTTGTCAATATGCTGATCGACTGGGATAAGGCCAATCCAAAAAATAAAATATACGCGAGAAGGTGTTAAACTAGCTCTCCAAAAGGAGCAAAAATGACAATCTCGCCAGAAATGGTTGAAGTCTTGAAAGAGACGAAGGCCATGTTAAGTGGATACGAAAGAAGGCACTTCATGGCCCAAACGGTCAAAACGATATGCGAAGGGAGTCCGACGAAAGCAGAACGAGAGTTGGGCTGGAATCGGGCGACGATAGCCAAAGCCCTGGAAGAACTAGAAGGCGGCTTCTGTTATGTCGACCAAAGCCACCGACGTGGTCGCAAAAGCCGAAGACCATATCCCCACTTTACTGGCCGATATGGTTGAAATCGCCGATCAATTCAGCCAGACCGATCCCACCTTTCGAACCCCAATTGTACACTCGACTAACCGCCGCCGAAATGCGTACCCAGCCCATCGAGCAGAAAGGATACACAGATGAGGAATTGCCTGGCGAAGAGGCCATCCGCTTGAAGCTCAATGAGTTAGGCTATGGCTCAAACCGGGTCAAAAAAGTCAACCAGTGAAAAGATCCCAGAGACCGATGCGATCTTTGATAGAATTCATCAGATCAATCAAGAAGCGGATGCAGACGAGACGGTTCTGCACCTCTCTTGGGATGCCAAAGCGACGATTTTACTTGACCGTTTCTCGAGAGAAGGGATAAGTCGAGTGGTTGTCAAAGCGCTCGATCATGACTTTCAAGATAAGAAGACCGAGAAAGTCACTCCTTTGGCATTTACCTCCCTTCAACCAAGGAACTCTTTCTTTACTTGACTCAGTCGAAAGTGACGAGTGACTGTATTGTCGACTGCCTGATTGATTTTGGGAAAGCGTACGTGAACACTTTCCTCACGTCAAGACCCTCGTGATCAATCAGGACAATGGTCCCGAAAATCATACCCGTCGGACTCAGTTTATGTATCGTCTCACTCAGTTTGTTGAGCACTATCGTCTCTCTATTCAGCTCGCCTGCTACCCTCCTTATCACAGTAAATACAACCCCATCGAACGGGTTTGGGGCCATCTTGAAAAACACTGGAACGGTTCTCTTCTCGATTCTCTTGAGACCGTTCTCAATTTTGCCCGTTCTTTTCGCTTTAACCAACTACAACCCTTCGTTCACCTGAATTCCACTCTTTATGAGACCGGCGTCAAACTCACTCAGAAAGAGATGGACCGTTTGGAACAACGCTTCCAACGTTTACCTGGTTTAGAAAAATGGTTTGTCCTTATTCCCCCTCTCCATTCTCTCGTTCGCGTATAATTATTTTTTTGGTTTAGCCTTAGGTGCCGTATGACCCTATATTTATATTGACATTTCCCCAACCAGAAATGCTAAAGACACTCCATTTTACGGAAATGGCTTCCGCTTTGAGGCAAAATACAAGTAAGGAGCAGTTGCAAGCCCTCTCGAATCGGATTCGGCATCAATTAAATCCTCATACTGCCGGACAGATGGAATACAATGTGCCTTCGTTATATGGTCGAAAGCTGATGGGCATCCAACATAAATATCGAGAAACAGTGCTCTTCTTTCCTAGTCAAAGCCAGACTTGCCACGCCTACTGTTCCTTCTGTTTCCGCTGGCCGCAATTTGTTGGCATAGATAACCTCAAATTTGCAATGCGAGAAACTGATCTTTTGGTGAAGTATATACGCTTGCACACAGAAGTGACAGACGTTTTGTTTACTGGTGGCGATGCAATGGTCATGAAAACGAAGAATCTGGCCACATATATTGACCCCTTATTGAAGGCCAATTTCTCGCACCTGAGAACCATTCGCATTGGTACAAAGGCGCTTGCTTATTGGCCCTATCGCTTTTTGACGGACTCAGATGCAGATGATTGTCTGGCATTGTTTGAACGCATTGTACAGGCTGGGAAGCATTTGGCCATCATGGCTCATTTCAACCATCCCAACGAATTGAAAACAGAAGCCGTGGCCAAAGCGATTGCCCGTATCCGTTCAACTGGTGCGCAAATCTACACGCAATCACCCATCTTACAGCATATCAATGACGATGCCGATACATGGACAAGCATGTGGCGCAATCAAGTTGACTTGGGTCTGATCCCTTATTACATGTTTATTGTCCGCGACACAGGGGCTCAACATTACTTTGCTGTGCCGCTTATTCGTTCCTGGCAGATTTTCCGAGACGCCTATCAGCGTGTCAGTGGCCTTAGTCGCACAGTGCGAGGTCCCAGTATGTCCACAGATCCAGGCAAGGTGCAAGTCCTGGGTCCAACGAAAGTCAACGGAGAGCAAGTACTCACGCTGCGATTTCTCCAGGGCCGCAATCCAGACTGGATACATCGTCCCTTCTTTGCCCAGTATGATTCAGAGGCTGTTTGGCTAGACGAACTAAAACCTGCGTTCGGTGATGAAAAGTTTTTCTTTCAAGAGGAAATAGAGAGTCAGTATCATGGCCTAAACGGATATTCGGTCCCGGAGTTGCAGGTCACATAATACTCGATCATGGCTATGGAGAATGCTGTAATGTTAGCAGAAAAAACTAAACCATTATCTATCTTAATCGCGTTGGCCTTTTTCCTGATAGCCTGTCAGCCAAGGACGATTCCCGCGTCGACTGGACATGCTGAACGAGAGGTCGAACGCGGACACCTAAACGTATTTGACAATTATGGATTAGGGCTTGCTACAACGCTTGATCCTCACAGCCCCAATCGTCATCTTCACTACACCTTGATGGCCTACGATACTTTGGTAGACAGGGATGTTGAAGGGAATAATATCCCAGCCTTGGCTGTATCGTGGACACCCAATGAGGATGCGTCAGAATGGGTATTTAAGCTGCGTGAAGGCGTACTTTTCCACGATGGTACAGAAATGAAAGCACCCGATGTGGTCTACTCTTTACTGCGCTTACTTGACCCAGAAATAAATTCGCCCCTGATTGCCATCTTAGACATAATCCGAAACGTTGAGCCTATCGGCGACTATACAGTAAAAATTAGCCTTGATCCAGCCAACGTTGACTTCCCATCACTTTTGGTGGCTTATCAGGCTGCCATTATTCGTGAAAATGGGGGAGGAACCATTGCCGAAGACGGGATTGGGACAGGCCCCTTTAAACTTGAGACTTTAGACTTTGCCGGGAGCACTGAAGTTGTGGCTCATGACGACTATTGGGCAGGATCTCCCGGCACGGCGAGTGCCAGTATTATTGCCATTCCAGACTCGGTCGCCCGTACACAGGCGATGCGCTCTGGTCAAATTGATTTGTTAGAAATTAGTTGGGAACAAGCCGCTTTGTTTGAAGGCAATGATGATTTTGTTGTGCAAGTCTTTCCGGGGGGACGTTGGCATTCCATGTCGATGCGGACTGATACACCGCCGTTTGACGATCCGCGTGTGCGGAAGGCCATCCGTCTTGCCGCTGACCGAGAGGAGATCGTAGCCCAAGCCCTGAGCGGGCGAGGTACTGTGACCTGTGACCATCCCGTGTGGACAGGCGACATCTATCGTGCCGACATTGATTGTCCGCAGGATATTGAACTGGCTAAATCTTTGTTGGCCGAAGCTGGGTATCCTGATGGCCTTGAGCTTGACATTCACACCAGTTCGATCTATCCCGAATGGTCTGCAATGTTGGAAACCTATCAAGCGCAAGCCGCCGAAGCTGGTATCACGATCAATATCGTGCAAAGACCCGCGGATGGCTATTGGGCTGAAGTGTGGTTGACCGAATCTTTTGTGACGACAAGCTGGGGCGAACGATTAGCACCCCGCATCCTGCCGGAAGCGTATCGGGGTGGCGCGACTTGGAATGAAACCTATTACAATAACCCTGAGTTTGATGCCTTGCTAGATGCAGCGGCTGCCGAGGTTGACCTAGAGGCACGAATTGAAATCTATCGGCAGTTACAAAACATTTTATGGGAAGATGGCGGTTCCCTAGTCCCCTTTCACGTAGATAGTATCCGAGTGATCAGATCTTGTTTAGACGGTGTCGATCCGATTGGTGAGTTCTATATGAATTACGCCAAGATCACGAAATCTGGTGACTGCTAAGGTGCCAAGTAGTTCTTGAACAACCCTTAGCTCTAGGAGACCTTGTAATGTATTCAGCTATAAACACCACACCGCGTATTGGTATGATTGAAGTCCCATCAGTTGGCTTAATTGACCAAGATGGCACAAATTGGAGTATCTTCAAGAATGGACGCACTTTGGTTAGCAAACAAGCCCTCCTCCCCCAATTGCAGGCTTAGCTTTACCCACATCTTTTAGTGACGGAGAAAAGGGAAAGATAGCAGTTTTACCCCCATCCCGGCCTTCCCTCAGCTTGGGGGAAGGTGACTTACCTCCGAGCAGATCGGATAATCCGAGCAGCTCGGGCATCCGACAACAGTCTCCTCCCCAAGCTGGGGAGGATTAAGGAGGGGTTGAAACAGCGCCATCCCACATTTTTCGACTTGTGGGTAAAGCTAAGCCCAATTGCAGGCAGGGGGTCTGATGCCCGACTGGTGAATATAGAAAAGTGGCCCTTCAAAAGATAGTGAAACAACGTTTGGGATCATAATATTGACCTAACGGCTTACAGCTAAGAAAAGCCACGCTTTGTTATTTCAAAATAATTCAACGATAAGGTGAATTCATGTCATTAACCAACGGGCGAATACCTAAAATCGGACTCATTGAAACACCTGAGATTGCTTTATACGACCCACAGGGGCGGAACTATGCGCCAGTGAGGAAGTATATTCCTATGGTGAGCAAACAAATTTTGATGCCAACACTCCAAAGTGGCGGCTGGGACGTCGAATTTATCAACCTCAAACATGGTGACTATGAGGAAGAACACGGCCGAGTCACTTGGGACGGCATGGATATGAGCAAAGTCTATGTTGGGCGGAAGATTACGGAAATTGACCCGACAGCTTATGACGTTTGGGGGCTGACAAACAACTTCAGCCAACACCGAGAAGTGACTTGTATGGTGATTAAGCATCTGACCAAAGGTGGTCGCCCCATCGTCGTCGGTGGCTCAGATTGTGTTGCTGAACCTCAAACCTATTTTAAGGCAGGCGCTGCGGCTGTGGTCACGGATAAATCTGGAGGGTCTAATTGCAAAATCCTTGACTATATCATCGGACGAGGCTCCAGCGACGACCTCAGTGGGGTTATTTTTGCCAATGGCGAAATAGGCACAAAATGGTCTCGTCCTTTGGGGGCAGAAGAATGGCCGTTGCCCTCACTGGACACGGTACACCAGTGTTTAGGTCAAGAATATTGGCGGAAACCTTTCCCGGAGGAGCTCTTGCCTGTCGGTGCGGTGATTCCGGATAACGGCTGTGACCGTAAATGCGATTTCTGTCAGACGCCAACCTATCGTTTAGGATATAAGAGTATGACCCCGAGCAGAACGCTTCAATGGGTAGAAGCTCAGAAAGAGGTTGGGGCGCGATCGGTCCTTTTTACATCTGATCAATTTCTGGCGCGGGTTCTTTGGGAAAACGGGCGAGAACAGGTTCTGGAGATCATGAAGGGTGTTCGAGAAATAGGGCTACCCCATCATTGGCCAAACGGACTCGAATTGAGAAAAGCAACGCTTGGACGTGGGTTCAATCATGAAGACTCTGATCTTACGCCAGATGAAGAACTAATCAATGCCTTGTGGGGGTGGGATGGCAAAGTTGGTTGTTTTCATGCCTATATACCAGGTGAACGGCCCCTTATTGGCCGAGAAAATTATGCCAAATTGCTGCCCTGGCAGCAGCATTGTGAGTTGATGCGAAGTGTAGTGCGCTCTGGCGTTGCTGCAATCAACTATGGAGTTATTATTGGCTTTCCTGATGAAAGTCATGAGTCTTTACAGACGCTTGAGCAAGCTTTGCTGGAACTCTTTGATGATCTACAGCAAGTCAATCCCGCCTTATCATTTCAAGTTTCATGCTTTGGTCTACTGCCAATCCCAGGAACACCACAAGGAAATAGCTATCGCAAATCAGGGCTTTTACGCTTTGACGACCCTGTTCTCTATGGCGGCTTTTATACACCTAGTATGGACACCCATCATCTGCGCTACCAAGAAATTGCAGAGTGGATGCATCGACTATTAGCAATTCGCAGTGAGGGTGTTCAACTCGCCCAAAACCCTCATTTCGGGTTGCAGGGAACGGAAAAAGTGAGCTGCGAACTTACAACGCCCCAATCTGATGCTGGGCAAGCGACTCATAGTTGGGCGTAATTCCCAGCCCGCAGTGGTCGGGCACGGCTACGCAGCCGTCGGCATCAAGCACCATCAGCTCCTTGAAGATCTGCACGAGTAGTAGGTCTACCGTCTCCCGATAGAATTCGAGGATCAGGTCGTTGGAGATGGCACATTCTCCACAGCGCTAATCACACGCGTCGATAGACAGCGTTGGCCAATCAGTTTGGATAGCTACATGTTAGCTGAAGTGCACCCTCGCAATGGGGGTGTATTTTAGTTTGAGATTCGGAGTTTTCGCGGGGAGCGGGGACTGAGGATGGAACAGAATGCCCACTTCGTGACCCGGGATAGCCAATCTCAGTCGATCTAAATTTCCGTGGAGGAGGTGTTCTCTAACACCGGTACCAGTCAGGTAGAGCCGCATGAGAGAACAGTTTATGAACACATTTTGGATCGACTGAGTAGCAATCGTCGCCACATCGACCATACCAGTGGTGAGTAAATTGTCTTGCAAACGACACCCAAATTACAAAATTACATCATTTCCGCCATCGTTGGCTTGCATGGAGCGCGCGTCCGACGGTAGATGGGCTACCCTATGTTATTGCCTGTGACGTAACCGAACAAAAGCAGACCATGCAAGACTTGCACCAAAGTAAAGCGCGCAACAAGGCTCTGGTGGAGGCTATTCCAGATGCAATGGTCCATATGAGACGAGACGGTGTTCATTTAATTCTCATTCCTACGCTTTACGAACACAATGACTTGACCGTTCATACCGCTGTGTGATAGCCTTTTTCGATGAATGAGAAGCAATGATTCATTTCAAAATAAGTTCATGACAAAACAAACTCTTTCTAACAAATTTCATCGTCGTGAAGCTCACGTTGCCATTGTCGGCCTTGGTTATGTCGGTTTACCACTGTGTGTTGCCTTTGCAAAAGCCGGGTACAAAGTAACCGGTATTGACATTGACAAATCTAAAGTCGATTCCATTAACCGTGGCGAATCGTATATTGAAGATGTGTCCTCTAAGTCGCTCTATCCCATTGCTGCAACTACGGATTATGGTGTGCTGAATAGTTGTGATGCTGTTTCTGTCTGTGTGCCGACACCGTTAAACAAGACAGGAGATCCAAATATCTCATACATTGTCGATGCAACGGAACAGATAGCAAAGCATCTCCGTTCGGGTATGGTTGTTGTTCTGGAGTCAACAACTTATCCAGGAACAACAACTGAGGTAATGCTCGCTAGATTGAGTGATCGCAATCCAAACTTAAAGGTTGGAGAAAATTTTTTCTTGGCTTTCTCGCCCGAACGTATTGATCCAGGCCGATCTGACTGGACGGTTGAAACCATGCCCAAGGTGATTGGCGGGGTAACACCCGCTTGCTTGGAGCTGGCCTCTGCCTACTATGGCCAAGCGATGAGTACGTTGGTTCCCGTTTCTTCGCCCGAGGCAGCCGAAATGGTCAAATTATTTGAAAACACATTTCGTTCGGTCAATATTGGATTGGCGAACGAACTGCTCTTGATGTGTGAAAAGCTAGGATTGAACGCCTGGGAAGTGCTTGATGCAGCGGATACCAAGCCGTTTGGATTCATGAAGTTTACGCCTGGTCCAGGTTTGGGGGGGCATTGTATTCCGGTTGATCCGCACTATCTTTCTTGGAAACTCAAGACGGTCAAATATAATGCTCGCTTTATTGAACTAGCGAGCGAAATCAATACGTCTATGCCCGCTTACTGGGTGCAACAAGTGCAAGACGCTTTAAATGATGTTGGCAAACCTGTAAAAAAAAGTCGTATCCTATTGTTGGGCGTGGCGTATAAGAAAGATGTAGGTGATTTACGTGAGTCACCTGCGCTGGATATTATCCATTTGCTCAAGGCCAAGGGGGCGGATGTAGAGTATCATGATCCCCACGTTTCATCGTTTTCATATGACGAGTTAACGATGGCGAGCGTTCATGATTTGGATATTGCATTAGAGATGGCTGACTGCGTTGTCGTGACAACCGATCATTCTGTCTATGATTGGGCATATATTGCAAAGCGCGCCGATTTATTAGTCGACACCCGACACGTTGTTGATTCAGCACGGATTGGTTCAACTCCGTCGGATTTCATCACCCAAACGGCTGCTCCACACCCTGAGACCGTTTTGGAAAAGACATAAGGCTCATCTAGCCTGGACACCTGTAAAATCTAATTCTGTATGAAGTGTCTGACAAAGTTTGAGGCATCGACGAACCTTTGTGTATTGGCGTTGCTTGTCTTTATGTTGCTACAAACCAAACAACTCAATGCCCAACAATCCGTACGTGGTGAGGCAACGGCAACATGGACGCCCTATGTGGTGACTTCGACACCCACGCCAATTGATGTCTTTGTGGCGGCGGGGCTGGTGCTGGAACAGACTGCACAAGCGGAAACGACAGGTACGGCCACACCAACGCCTGTTAATATGGTGACAGCAACGCCGACACCAACTGTCATGGTCATCACAAATACGCCGACGGCCGCAAATGCAGCCGAAGCAACCTTTATGGTGCGTCAGGCGACAGCTATCGCGTTGACGACAGGAACAATGGATCCAAGATATTTTGCGACGGTAACAGACACACCGGTTATACCAACATTAGTTCCAACGGTAACACCAACGCCTCTGCCGCCGACAGCGACACCTGCGCCGCCTGCTCCCCCGACGGCTACACCAACGCCACAGATACTTGTGGATCTTAGTTTGGAACAATTTGTTCAAACGCCTGTACCAACGCCTACCTTCCCCCCTGATTTAATCAGCAAGATCCTTTTTCAGACATCGAGAACACGTCTGACTATTTTAGGACGTGCGACGAACATAAATTACTTGGCCATCAACCCAGACGGCAGCGGTCTTGCAGCTCTGCGTCCACAGTGGAATTGGGCCTATCGTCGAGCCTCGGAACGAGATGAGTATTCGGCGGATCGTCAGTTTCGTGCATTTGTGCGCCGAGAGCAAGATCAGAATCGTCGCAATCAGACCTATATCTTTTATGAGTTTTTTACGTATGGGACGGTTAAACAATTGACTTTTTTTGGCGATGATCCCGGCTTTCCCTATGATGACAACCCGCGTTCTGTCAAGCGCAATCTATATGGTGCCTGGGATCCAGCATGGTCACCAACAGCCGAAAAGGTGGCTCTCGTCTCGAATGAGAGCGGTAACGATGAAATTTGGGTCGTCGAGCGCGATGTGTGGCCCGCAATTCAGTTGACGCGTGATGACTGGGGCGCTTGGGATCGTCACCCAAGTTGGTCTCCCGATGGTAGCCAAATTGCCTTCATGTCGAATCGATCCGGGATCCGGCAGATTTGGATCATGAATGCAGATGGAAGTAATCAAAGGCAGCTTACCAATTTGGAAGGAGAAGGGTTCAATCCGGTGTGGATGAAGTATCCAGATTCATAGGAATATCATCATGACGAAAAGAGAATCACCGGTAAACAGTGAGGATGAGCGTCGTTTTATGGTCGATTCGATTGGTTATGTCCATAATGATTGAGGAATAGATTGAAAAGTATCGTGATACTGCGCTGAGGGGGAAGATTTCTGGCGGTGGTGGGTATTTGATTTTGGTGTCGGAAGAGCCAATTGCAGATGGGGTGCAGGTTGTGGCGCGCAGAGGCACAACTTCGGTCATGCAGAATTAGCGGCAAACAATCCGGCTGTTGAAACCAGAGCTATTTGCGGTATAGCATCAATTCACGGAACGAATAGATTTATGCGGATCGCCGTTGTTGGGTGTGGTTACTGGGGGAAGAATCTTGTTCGTAACTTTAATCAGTTGGGGGTTTTGTATATGGTCTGTGATGCTACGGCTCATGGACGTGCTGTAGCCCAAGAACTGGCTCCCGCTGTAAATATCGTTGCAGAGTTGGATCAGGTTCTGGCAGCTGATGTGGATGGTGTGGTGATTGCAACGCCAGCTGAAACCCATGCAGATGTGGTGACTCAAGCACTTGAAGCTCGAAAAGATGTATTTGTTGAAAAACCGCTTGCGTTAACGTATCAAGAAGGCGCTCGTCTTGTGCAGATGGCCGAGGCCCGCGAGCGGATTTTGCTTGTTGGACACGTTCTGGAATATCACCCGGCCGTTGTCAGGCTATTTGAAATGGTTCGTGCGGGCGAATTGGGTGAGGTTCACTATATTTATTCTAATCGCTTGAGTCTGGGGAAGATTCGACGTGAGGAGAATATTTTGTGGAGTTTTGCCCCGCATGATATTGCCGTCATTTTGCGATTGACGGGTGCACTCCCGTTTGGTGTGACGGCGTCGGGCGGGAATTATGTTCAACCGAACATTGCGGATGTAACGGTTACAAACTTAGTCTTTGATAATGGGGTTCGCGCTCATATCTATGTTTCCTGGTTACACCCCTTTAAGGAACAGCGACTCGTGGTTGTGGGATCAAAGAAAATGGCCAGTTTCGATGATGTGTCAAAACAATTGGTGCTCTATGATCAGCGAGTAGAGTGGCGTGAAGGCTTGCCAGAACCTATACGCGGCGAAGGCGAGAACGTTCCTTTTGCTGACGATGAGCCGTTGCGTTGCGAGTGTCGAGCCTTTCTGCAAGCGGTTGAGACGCGACAATCACCTGTAACAGACGGACGAAGTGGGCTGCGTGTATTACGGGTGTTGCAGGCAGCTCAGCGATCGTTGATGTTGGGCGGGATGCCGGTTCAATTACCAATTGAAAACAGCATTCTGTAGGAGTTGATGATACGCAATTATGAGCCAAACGTCCTATTTTGTTCATCCGAGCTCTTATGTCGATGAACCTTGTGAGATCGGCGAAGGAACTAAGATCTGGCACTTTTGTCACATCATGGCCAATGTGCAGATTGGGAAAAATTGTAGTCTAGGACAAAATGTTTTCGTGGCATCAGGTGTGCAAATTGGTAGTAACGTCAAAATACAGAACAACGTATCTGTCTATAGAGGCGTCAAACTTGAAGATGATGTCTTTTGCGGCCCTTCCTGCGTCTTTACCAACGTGATCAATCCACGTTCACAGATTGTACGACAAAGTGAATATCAGCGAACACTAGTGCGACGAGGCGCAACCATTGGCGCAAATGCAACGATTGTTTGTGGTGCAACGATTGGACGATATGCGTTTATTGGCGCTGGTGCTGTGGTACGGGGGGATGTGCCGGATTATGCGTTGATGTTGGGCGTGCCAGCGGTGTGGGAGGGGTGGATGAGTCGGCATGGATATCGGTTGATAGACAAAGACGCGGATAGCAACCTCATTTGTCCAGAGAGCGGATGGCGCTATCATAAGGTCGAACCAGGCATATTGTGCTGTAGAGATTGGCCAGAAGACGACCCATTGCCGCCAACGGATAAAGGTTAAGGATATGAGTATAGATTTAGTTCTGGTCTCTTCGCCAGTCAAACTTTTAGAGTCACCCCGACCCAGCCAAGGGATGGCCATTTGAATTAAGGACTCGCAATGATTCGTTATCTTGTCACAGGCGGTACAGGCTTCATTGGAAGTAGTATCGTTTCTGAGTTACTTGCCCAGAAACATCAGGTAAGAATTCTTGATAACTTTTCCACGGGCAGACGAAGAAATATTCTACCGCTAGAAGGAGACATTGAAATTGTCGAAGGAGACATACGCAGCTATCACATCGTGCAAGATGCAGTGCAAAACGTAGATTATGTGATTCATCAAGCCGCGCTGCCGTCTATTCCTCGCTCTATTGCCGATCCACTTACCTCGAATGAGGTGAATGTGCATGGAACCTTGAATATATTGCGTGCTGCGCGTGATGCAGGTGTAAAGCGGCTCGTCTATGCTTCATCCTCATCTGTCTATGGCGATCATCCGGAACTGCCCAAAGTTGAGTCGATTTGCCCGAATCCTATCTCGCCATATGCAATTTCTAAACTAGCTGGGGAACAATACTGTCAAAGTTTTTGGCGCATTTATGGATTTGAAACCGTGTGTCTACGCTATTTCAACGTGTTTGGGCCGCGTCAGGATCCTAATTCACAATATTCTGCCGTCATTCCCAAGTTCATCAGCGCGGCTTTAAAGGCGCAACCCATTACCATCCACGGCGATGGTACACAAAGTAGAGACTTTACCTTCATCGCGAATGTGGTGCATGCCAATCTATTGGCCTGTCTTGCACCAAATGCCGCAGGCAATGTCGTCAATGTCGCCTGCGGTGAGCGCCATTCTTTGCTAGATCTTGTTGACCGACTGCGCACAATCATCGATACTCCTATTCATGTTGAACACATTCATACTCGTGCTGGAGATGTGAAGCACTCACAGGCTGCTATTGAGTTGGCTGGCGAGAAATTGGGATATGAGCCTATCGTTCTATTTGATGAAGGATTGCAGAAGACGATTGACTGGTATATGAGGCAACGGTGATTTGGCGACAGATGTTCGGCACATTTTATGGAACTTAAAGATAAACGCATTTTAGTGATCGGTGGCGGCGGTTTTATTGGTAGCCACATTGTCAATCAGCTAACCAAAACTGATGCTGGCGAAATAATTGTTTACGATAATTTCTTCCGCGGACGTCCTGAAAATATCCGAACGGCTCTGCAGGATCCTAGAGTATCGATCTTTCCACATGGCGGAGACATCTTACACAGCGATGTGTTAGAACGCGCGATGGAAGGCATCGATGGCGTGTTTCACCTTGCCGCTCTTTGGTTACTTCAATGCCATGAATACCCGCGCGCAGCATTTGATGTCAATATCCGCGGGACATTCAATGTAATTGAAGCTGCCATAAAGCGTGGAGTCAAACGCGTTGTCTATTCTTCATCGGCATCAGTTTATGGCGATGCTGTTGAGTTGCCTATGAGGGAAGAACACCCATACAATAACTATACGTTTTACGGCGCGACGAAAATAGCCGGCGAGCATATGTTTAAATCATTGGGGCATCGGTATGGGCTAGACTGGGTTGGTTTGCGTTATATGAACGTTTATGGTCCAGGGCAGGATTACAAGGGTGCCTATATTGCCGTCATGATGAAAATACTCGACCGGATTGATCAAAGATTGCCTCCATTTGTTTTTGGCGATGGTCAGCAGCAGTACGATTTTATTTACGTGGATGACATCGCACGAGCGAATATTTTGGCAATGCAAGCGAATACTACTGGCAAGTGCTATAACATTGGACGTGGTATTGGTACCTCGATCAAAGAGTTGACGGAGTTACTTTTACGATTAACGGGAAGTGATCTATCGATTGAATATCAACCAGCCGGCCAGACATTCGTTACAAACCGCATTGGTTCTACTGAGACAGCCGAACAAGACTTAGGCTTCCGCTGGTCTGTCGATCTGGAAGAAGGTATAAAGCGGCTGATTGAATGGCGCAGAGAAGATGCCAAAGCTGTCCGGAAACGCCGTGAACAAGCCTAGATTCTCTCTTCATTTTTCATGGATAAGGTCTTGGTAACGGGTGCTGGAGGATATATTGGACAGCACCTAACGTTGGCGCTCGTTGCAGATGGCTGGCTTGTGCGCGGATTTGGCCGCTCGCCTTGTCCCCCAAATCTGACCATGATTGAATGGGTGCAAGGCGATATTTGTACCACAGATGATTTAGCAGTGGCAATTCGAGATTGTCGAGCGGTTATCCATCTTGCATGTCTGCCACTTGCTCTGAGCAATCAGAATCCGATTGAAGCACATCGTGTCAATGGTGAAGGAACTTTAGCCACACTACAAGCAGCACAGGATGCAGATATTGAGATCTTTATCTATGCATCAACTGGACAGGTTTATAGCGGCCAGAGTTCTTTGCCGAACAAGGAGACAGATCTCGCGTTTCCCAGTTCTGCGTATGGTGCAAGCAAGTTGTGTGGTGAAGTTTGGTGTCGTACATTTGCAAGAACATCCAACATGACCATTTATTGTCTTCGTCTGTTCAATGTGCACGGTACGGCAGCCGATGGTTCATTGCGGTCAACGGTCGAATCAAACTTTATTCGACAGCTTGTTCAACATCAAAGACCATGTGTTCAAGGACATCCAAAAGATGGACGAGATTTCATTCATATAGATGATGTTGTTCGAGCATTTCAACTTGCACTGAGCCGTCGAATTGGGTGTCACACGCTTAATATTGGAACGGGAATTTGCACGACACTGACTGAACTTGCTTTAATGAGTGCTCGATTAGTCGGGTCCAACATGGATCCAGAACACCGGTACTCAATGCCATATCCCACCCGATTTTGTGCTGATCGTACGCAGGCACAGAAGATCTTGAATTATACGCCTCAAATTAAATTGTCTGCCGGACTCAGAAGATTGATCGATTCACAATGAATATTCCGATTACAAAACCCGTATTTGGAGACGCAGAGCGAGAAGCAATTGTCAAACCCCTGGAGACTGGCTGGGTTGTACAAGGTCCCTATGTTCGCGAGTTCGAAGAGGCGTTCGAAGCATTTGCAAAGATTCCACATGCAATTGCGACAACCTCCTGTACTACTGCTCTTCATATTGCAGTTGCAGCATTGGGGTTGAAGCCGGGAGACGAAGTGATTGTGCCTGCTTTCACCTGGATTTCTACAGCAAACGTGGTGGAGTTTATGGGGGGAACGCCCGTTTTCTGTGATATTGATTTGCAAACCTTTAATATTGATGTAAAACAGATAACAGGCTTAATCACTGAACGGACAGTAGGCATCATTCCCGTGCACCTCTTCGGTTTGTGCGCCGATATGGATGCGATTATGACTGTCGCTCGACAGCACGGTTTGTGGGTTGTAGAAGATGCTGCATGTGCATTTGATGCATGGTATCGCGGGAAGCATGTAGGCAGCTTTGGAGAGATGGGTTGCTTTAGCTTTCATCCGCGCAAATCAATTACTACTGGTGAAGGCGGGATGATCACGACCTCATCCGATGATTGCGACCGTCTTGCGCGCTGTTTGCGGGATCACGGAGCCTCGCGTACAGATTTGGCACGCCACCAAAATAAAGCGGCTTTTCTCCTTGCCGAATATAACCATCTTGGTTTCAACTATCGCATGACAGACTTCCAGGGCGCTATTGGAGCAGTTCAGATGCAGCGCGCTCCTGAAATTATGGCAGAACGACGACGATGTGCTCGTTATTATGATCAAGCAATCAGGAATGTAGATTGGCTGGAACCCCCTCTTGTTCCCGATGGATATGTACATGGATATCAAGCATATGTTTGCCTGTTTCGTCCCGAAAATCCAACATTGAGAACGGTTGACGAATTACACGAGAGACGCAACGATTTGATGTTGACTCTCGAACACAAGGGAATATCCACACGTCAGGGCACGCATGCACCCGTGATTTTGGGATACTATTCGGATAAATATGGTTTGAAGAGAGAACAGTTTCCCAATGCGTATCTGGCTGACCGACTGAGCTTGACTTTGCCGGTCTACCCACAAATGACGGAAGCCGATCTAGACCGTGTCGTTTCAGAACTGATGACATGTTTATACCGCACGAGCTAATAAATTTCAGTTACAGCAAAAGTCGGGTACAGAAATATTATGACAAGTAAATGATTGCGACCAAAAAGAGATAAATTGAAGACCTCCGGAAGAAAAGGCTAGAATAGGAGAGGCCAAGGAGGTCCGGAAAAATGCGCAAAAAGAAGGAGAAGCAGGTAGAGAAACGATACTACCGACCAACAAAGAAGCGCTGTCCGAACTGCAAAAGCAAACTGAAAAGAAGCTATAAATTATGGCATAAGTATCTGGAAACACTGGAGGGCAGATATTATGTGGTAAGTCATGGATATCGGTGTCAAAATGAGAACTGCTTGCAGCAAGAAGTGGTCTATCGTTCCCAAGAAGCAGAAGAGTTGGGTGTACCCGAATGCGGTTATGGGTTAGATGTAATCGTCGAAATAGGATACCAACGATTTTGGCATCAACGAAGAGTGGCCGAAATCCATAAAGGACTAAAAGAGCGGATAACGATATCTGAAAGACAAGTGCTGAACTTAATCGGTACATTTTTAGCCTTGTTGCGAGCTGGACAGCCAGCGAAGGTAGTAAACCAGCAGAAAAAAATGGAAAAGGTTGGGCGGACTAATCCTCTCCATAGATGGGATGCAACCAGAGAAAGGAAGTCCAGCGCTCTATGTGGTTCGAGAAGTCCAGTTAGACATCACTTTGATGGCAGAAGTGTTGGAATCAGGGACTCACAAGACTCAGTAGATCCAAATTTCAGGTTTTGAGAGAGAATTCTGGCTAAACAGTTGACATAAATACAAATTTGCCGGTCGATATCTAGTTTTTGCGTTAGATTTGGGCGATTTTCAGATATGAAATAGGTTGTTTTCTGTAACCGAAATCTGAATAAATGACTCCAAAATCCCTGCAATCTCGACTGAAAATCGCCAAAAACGCCAAATTTGGATCTACTGAGACTCTGGTTTCAGCACTGTTGGAACCGATAAACGAATGGGAAATCCCTATCAAGGGCATCATCAGTGACAGGAAAACATCCAACTTGCTGTTGCTCAAGTGTGGCCGAATTGCCCCCATCAGACTTGTCAGTTCCATTGCATTAAAGAAGCTGGGCGACTCACTTATGCGCTTGACCGTACAATGAAAACTCAACTCAAAAAGAAGCTGCGTGGCTTTTTGAATCGGGTCTAAAACGGTTCGAGAATTGGCGGAAACCGATCCCTACAAAGCAGTTCTTTTGCAATATACTCGCTATCTGCGGTTCACTTTATTGACAAGAGGATTGACTCCTTTTGAATTAGGTGGCTTACAGATGGTTCAACAATTAATCACGATTGAAGCATCATTATTACGGGCTCAGGAAAAAGGGGGCATCCGTTACTGACCCGCTTAATCAAGATTGCTGGTTTTCATCGTTTTTGCACTGTTCAAGCCAACCGCTTACGACGGCAACTTGGGTGGTTGGTGGCACTCCAACGGCTTTTGTCGCCTGACTCTCAAGCCGACGACCAGGTACAGGTCACTGCTCATTCCGTTGCATCAGCTGTTGATCAATATTTAGTCGCACTGACACAGGATACGACTCTCGATGACGCAGATCGCTCGATTGTTCAGCATATCAACACAACATTTCGCAACCGTTGGTGGGGGCTCTTTGTCTGCTACGATGTCTCGGGTCTTCCTTCCACTAACAATGCCCTGGAGGGCTTCTTTGGCCGCTTGAAAACCAATCAACGACTTATCACTGGACGCAAAAGTGTTAATAACTTCGTCCTTCGCTATGGCTCTTTTGCTGCCTTCGTCGATCCGACTGAAACCAAAGACGAATTGCTCTTCCGGCTGCGATCCGTTGACCGGTCCGCTTATTTATTTGAACGGCAACGTTTACATTCGATCCTGGCTGAACGCAAAGATTATTTTCGCTTTTGCCATCACCTTGATTCAGTCGTTTCTGAACTTGAAATCGCTTGGGAGTCTGCTCTTCTTTCAAATACAAATCGTCATGATTCTGACTCCCCTTCTAACTCAACATAATAAATTTGTACCCGACTTTTGCTGTAACTGATAAATTTAAAATACATTTGACCACTTTAGCCGGGTAGGAGCGACAAATATATTTTAAATTTATGGCCGTGCTCCGTATATGCAAATGAGCTAGGTGTTATGTGTGGCATTACTGGCATTTTTAACCAAAACGGTGAGCCTGTTTCTCCTGTCATTTTGCGCCGGATGACTGATGCGATTGCGCATCGCGGTCCGGATAGTGAAGGTTTTTATACAGACAGTTTTGTGGGGCTTGGGCATCGACGACTGGCAATTATTGATTTGTCACCAGCGGGGCATCAGCCTATGATGACGGCAGATCAGCAGTTTGTGCTTAGTTATAATGGGGAGATTTATAACTTTCAGGAATTGCGGGTGGAGTTAGAGGCATTGGGGCATCAATTCCATTCGCAGTCCGATAGTGAAGTATTGCTCTATGCCTATGTCGAGTGGGGTGAGAAAGCATTAGATCGCTTAAATGGTATGTTTGCGTTTGCAGTCTGGGATCGACGACGGCAAGAATTGTTTTTAGCGCGGGATCGATATGGCATTAAGCCATTATATTATACTCAACAAGGCCATACATTTTTATTCGGCTCTGAAATCAAAGCAATTTTGTATCATCCAGACTATTGCACGAATCTTGATCGAGAGGCATTGCTCGAATATTTTACCTTTCAAAATTTGTTTACAGACCGCACATTATTTGCTGGTATACGACTTTTGCCAGCAGGCTGCTACATGCGCGTAATCTTGGGGGCACAAGCGCACGCTACACCGCAACGCTACTGGGATTATCACTTTCGCGAACCAACTCATGTGCAAGATGAGCGAGAATATTTAGAAGAACTGGATCGTTTATTCCGGTTAGCTGTAAATCGGCAACTGGTGAGTGATGTGGATGTCGGTTCATACTTGAGCGGGGGGATGGATTCTGGATCGATTACGGCTATTGCTTGCGGCAACCCAGCTTCCCTATTTGAAAACCTTTACCTGTGGCTTCGATCTGAATTCAGCGTCAGGACTTGAACTGACGTTTGATGAACGTGAGAAGGCAGAATATATGTCCTATCTCTTCAAGACAGAACATTACGAAATGGTCTTGAAAGCAGGAGATATGGAACGGGTCCTTCCTAAACTCACCTGGCATCTGGAGGATCCACGCGTTGGACAAAGTTACCCCAATTTCTATGCGGCTCAGTTAGCCAGCAAATTTGTCAAAGTTGTGTTGTCAGGGGGTGGTGGAGATGAATTGTTTGGTGGGTATCCTTGGCGTTATTATCGAGCCGTCGTTAATGATAGTTTTGAGCAATATGTTGACAAATATTATCTGTATTGGCAACGTCTAATTCCAAATAATACAATTCGGCAGGTGTTTCAACCCATTTGGCCTGGAGTGCAACATGTTTGGACGCGCGATATTTTCCGTGATGTCTTCAGCCAACATGATGCAGAACTAACCAAACCAGAAGATTACATCAATCATTCACTTTATTTTGAAGCCAAGACATTTTTGCATGGTCTGCTGGTCGTTGAAGACAAACTAAGCATGGCGCATAGTTTGGAAACACGAGTACCATTTCTAGACAATGAGCTAGTTGACTTTGCGATGCGTGTGCCCGTTCGCTGTAAGTTGGGAAATCTAGGTGAAGTGATCCGCATCAACGAAAATGATCCCGGCGGTCGCAAACCAAGCAAATATTTCCAGAAGACCAAAGATGGCAAACTGCTATTGCGTCAAGCGATGGAACGCTATATTCCTAACGAAGTAACTCAACGTGAGAAACAAGGGTTTTCGACCCCAGATGCAAGTTGGTTCAAGGGGGAGAGCATTGAGTATGTGCGACGCGAATTATTTAATGGGCATGCACGAATTTATGAGTTTCTTGATCGAAGCTCCATACAACAGCTTGTCAATGAACATCTAGATGGGCATAAAAATAGGCGTTTGCTCATCTGGTCCTTGCTGAGTGTGGAACAATGGTTGCGGAGGTTCGTTAGTTGACAGCCATGACGCCATTGAGGGTTGCCGTATTAAGTAGCACAGCATTCGGCTACCAATGCATAGCGGATAGTATTTTGCCACTTTCTCAGATAGAGCTTGCTGGAATTTTGACGACTCCCCGGGAGATTGAAATTTCTTATTCAAAGAAGCCTGTGACGATCTCTACACATGTTCGCTTTGACAATATCGCGGATTTGACTGGATGTGAAATTGCCATTCTGTCCGGCAAGATGAATAGTGATAAGTATTTGCAATATATCCATCGATGGACCCCTCACTTATTGCTTGCGTTAGGTTGGTATTATATTATCCCGCGCAAAGTGAGAGAAAGCACACCCTTGGGCTGTGCCGGCATTCATGCATCTCTGCTTCCCAAGTATCGTGGTGGTGCACCGATTCCATGGGCTATCATCAATGGAGAGAAGGAAACAGGTGTTACGTTTTTCTATTTTGATGACGGAGTGGACACAGGTGATATCATTGCTCAAAAGAGCTTTTCGATTGATGATGTTGATACATGCCGAACAGTCTATGAAAAGGCAAATCAAGCTTCTATTGACTTACTAAAAGAGTATCTGCCAATGATGAGCGCTGGTCATGCACCGCGTTTTGCACAAGATGAAACCAAAGCCACTGTTTTTCCGCAGCGTAGACCCGAGGATGGTTTGATCGACTGGTCATGGGATGCAAAGCGGATCCAGAATTTCATACGGGCTCAGACGAAACCCTATCCTGGAGCATTTACGTATATTGAAGGGAAGAAAGTGACGATTTGGGATGCAACAGTTGTCAATCATGACGGGTGTGCTGATGGATGATCCAATCATCACATTAGACATCGATTGGGCTCCAGATTTTGTCATTGATTTTGTTGCAGATGTTTTGCGGCAACATGGGGTACGAGCTACCTGGTTTGTCACACACGCCAGTGCGGCTATTGAGCGACTGCGAGAAAATGCCGAGCTATTTGAGTTGGGTATTCATCCTAATTTCCTGACCAACTCTACGCATGGAACTACGCCAACGGAGGTCCTCAGTCACTGCATGTCATTGGTTCCTAAAGCGACATCCATGCGCACGCATTCCTTGTATCAGTCGTCACCTTTGTTAGCTAATGTGCTTGAATCCACATCTATTCATGTGGACGTTTCTCTGTTTCTTCCAAGGGCAGCACATTTACAACCTGTTGAATATATCTGGCAGGAGAAGACTTTACTACGGATCCCTTTTTACTGGGAAGATGATTTTGAAATGGAGCGCCAGGATACAAATTGGCGATTGGATTCTTATTGCATCAGCGGGAGTGGGATGAAGGTCTTTAACTTTCATCCAATTCACATATACCTGAACTCAGCAGATATGAAACCATATCAAGCTCTCAAGAAGGAGTGCCCTCAACTACAACACGCAACACCCGACGTTGTGAATAAACACATCTACCACGGCATTGGAACTCGGTCAATTTTTATAGACATAAATCAGCATTTAACAACATGCGCTCGTTCTTATTGCATTCGAGACGTTTACGCATCTTGGCAGGCTGGTGGATCTAAATCAATATAGTGGCTCTAACATAAAATGGCTTTTACAGCAGAACGCTTTGATCTATCTCGGACAAGCCAATGGAACGAATTCGTTGAAAATTCAAATAACGGCTCAATCTTTCAACGTTTGGATTTTCTGTCATATCATGGTGAGAGGTTTACTGCAAATGAACATCACTTGGCAATCAATAAAGGAAATACACTTTGTGGGGTAATGCCAACAGCCATATTTGATGAAAATGGCAAGAGAGTGGCGCGTTCTCCATATGGTGGTAGTTATGGCGGATGTGTATTTCGGACTCCTTTAGGATACCGAGATAGCTGCCACATTATTGAGGCAATCCTAGAGTATTTTGCTACTCTCCAGGTAGTCGATCTTAGATTGGTCTTGCCTATATCTATCTGTCATCGAGAATATAGCGCAACATTTTGTTTGGCGCTCATAGAGCATGGTTTCCAATGTGTCAATCGAGATATTACCAGTGTTGTAAATCTCGAACACGATACACCAATAGCTGACAAAATGACCTCTAGAGCTCGAAACATGATGCGTAAAGCGCAGAAGCTAGGTGTAGATATTCAACACAATGGTTCAATAGATGACTTTTGGTCAGTTATGGATAAAACTTTCGCAAAGCATGAAGCCAAACCAACTCATCCTTCGTATGAGTTTCTCCATCTGCACAAGTTGTTTCCAGAGAAGATATACGTAGATGTTGCGTATTGGGATCACAAGCCAATTGCTGGTATAGGATTGGTTGTTGTTAATGATCGAGTCAATAGTTCCTTTTATCTTTGCCAGGATCCCGATAATCAGCACGTACAGGCCCTTAGTTTGTTGATATATCAGGCTCTAGTGCGTGCACAGGAGAAAGGATTCAGGTGGTTTGACTTTGGGACATCTTCTGTCAATATGAAAGGACGGGCGAATGTTTTTCAGTTCAAAGAAAGTTTTAATGCAATTGGTATTTTTCGAGAGACATATCTGTGGTCTAACACTTAGTGCTTATCCGAAAAGTTCTGTGATGATGCATTCTTACTCGAGAAGCTGGTTGGACTCACAGCCACTTTTGGGTAGATTCTTACGATAAAGGTGGTTCAGCCAGCCAGAATTAATACCAATTGTGGTTGTGGAGGCCATGAATGTGTTTCGCATTTTTCAGACGAAACGAGCGGCAAATTTATGGCCTTTACAAAGCCTACAGGTATAACTATGCAAGAACACGAAAGAGCACCTCAGTACCAAAAAAGTGCTAGACAGGAATCTCGTCTACAACACATTAATACATTGCTGGCTGCAACCGAGAGAGAGCAAATAGATAAATTTGATACGCCCCAGCTTCCTGTTATTTTCATTGTTGGTGTTCCACGTTCCGGGACTACTCTCTTGGCTCAAATATTAGCTCAAACTAACATATGAAAATATATTAGTAATTTTGTCGCCAGATTTTGGATGGCACCCTATCTTGGCATGCTGTTTGAACAAGCCTTGGGCTTACACGGAGAAAATGGGGATTCGACCTATCAGTCAAGATATGGTGTTACTGATGGTTGGCATGAACCTCATGAATTTGGATACTTTTGGTCAAGATGGTTTCCGTTTGGTGACACACATAAAGTTTCACCTAACGCTCTTAAGAAATCAAAATTTTCAGCATTGCGCAAAGAGGTTGCTGCCTTAGAAAGTGTTTACCAAAGACCAATGTATTTCAAAAACTCGATAGTTGTATTTTGAGCAGGTGCCAGATTTGACAAAGTCAAATTAAGCAGAGCAGACCTGCCGTTTGGCGAAAAGGGTAGCGAAGACCTCCGCAATCTCCTGTCCGTCATTCAAGGCATCATGAGCCGTCAAGATGAGATCTTGAATCAGTGACTGAGTTTGCTGCCGGGTAGCCTCACCAAGGGATTTGCTGGGCGAGAATTGAGTTTTAGCCAATGATGGTCCCAAACAATCAAGGTGCAAGAGAGAATAAGCCACGAAGACCAGAGACCAATGTTTTTGAAAGGCGTGGGCAGTTCGCATGCAATATTCATCAAGACCAAGCAGTTGTTTACCATCCTGATAAACCGTCTCGATAGGCCAACGAAGCAGGTAAATCGAGAGAATGCGTTTGGCATTACAGTCGGTGCGATTGGTCACTAAGGCCAATCCAAAAAATAAAATATACGCGAGAAGGTATTAAACTAGCTCTCCAAAAGGAGCAAAAATGACAATCTCGCCAGAAATGGTTGAAGTCTTGAAAGAGACGAAGGCCATGTTAAGTGGATACGAAAGAAGGCACTTCATGGCCCAAACGGTCAAAACGATATGCGAAGGGAGTCCGACGAAAGCAGAACGAGAGTTGGGCTGGAATCGGGCGACGATAGCCAAAGCCCTGGAAGAACTAGAAGGCGGCTTCTGTTATGTCGACCAAAGCCACCGACGTGGTCGCAAAAGCCGAAGACCATATCCCCACTTTACTGGCCGATATGGTTGAAATCGCCGATCAATTCAGCCAGACCGATCCCACCTTTCGAACCCCCCAATTGTACACTCGACTAACCGCCGCCGAAATGCGTACCCAGCTCATCGAGCAGAAAGGATACACAGATGAGGAATTGCCTGGCGAAAGGCCATCCGCTTGAAGCTCAATGAGTTAGGCTATGGCTCAAACCGGGTCAAAAAAAGTCAACCAGTGAAAAAGATCCCAGAGACCGATGCGATCTTTGATAGAATTCATCAGATCAATCAAGAAGCGGATGCAGACGAGACGGTTCTGCGCCTCTCTTGGGATGCCAAAGCGACGATTTTACTTGACCGTTTCTCGAGAGAAGGGATAAGTCGAGTGGTTGTCAAAGCGCTCGATCATGACTTTCAAGATAAGAAGACCGAGAAAGTCACTCCTTTTGGCATTTACCTCCCTTCAACCAAGGAACTCTTTCTTTACTTGACTCAGTCGAAAGTGACGAGTGACTGTATTGTCGACTGCCTGATTGATTTTGGGAAAGCGTACGTGAACACTTTCCTCACGTCAAGACCCTCGTGATCAATCAGGACAATGGTCCCGAAAATCATACCCGTCGGACTCAGTTTATGTATCGTCTCACTCAGTTTGTTGAGCACTATCGTCTCTCTATTCAGCTCGCCTGCTACCCTCCTTATCACAGTAAATACAACCCCATCGAACGGGTTTGGGGCCATCTTGAAAAACACTGGAACGGTTCTCTTCTCGATTCTCTTGAGACCGTTCTCAATTTTGCCCGTTCTTTTCGCTTTAACCAACTACAACCCTTCATTCACCTGAATTCCACTCTTTATGAGACCGGCGTCAAACTCACTCAGAAAGAGATGGACCGTTTGGAACAACGCTTCCAACGTTTACCTGGTTTAGAAAAATGGTTTGTCCTTATTCCCCCTCTCCATTCTCTCGTTCGCGTATAATTATTTTTTTGGTTTAGCCTAAAACGGCATAATTGTCTTGCAATTCAGGATTATCAAAACTAATCACGATGCGTACCTTGCCGATAGAAGGGATACGCACAGTCATGGTAAAGGTGTAGTAAGTACGACCATCAATGGTGACAGGCTTGTAGGCATTCTGGGGGATGTAGGGGACCAACTCTTTGACTTTAATATGTGGCCCCTCGAAAGTTATCGGCTGACCATCTTCATCCCGCAAACGAAAACTATTTGTCTCCAGATTGCGATTGCACTTCAAGATGCTGATCCAATCTTTATTCAGACGATCGAGTACAGCTAGAAAATCTGGAGCGAGATACCAACCATCGAAGAGAGCCCAACCAAAGATAAGGGTTCGTTCAACAGCTTTTTCAACCAGTTCACTGGCAATGGTTATCTTGGTCTTAAACGCTTCGTCTCGCTCTCGAAAGGCGGGGTCAGTTAATAGGTGGCTATCCACTCGTTTATGAAAAGCGGTTCGTTCTTTCTTTTTCTTGGGAATCTCGGTCACTGGGAAATGTTTTTCCACAAATGCTTCCCAGTCGGTAAACTCTTCGTACCGTCGGTAGATACTTGCATCGACCGGAAAACGGATAGCGCCACTGACATAGTGACTTGTGACTAAGTTATGAGCCAGTGGATGCTGACCATTGCTATGATTGTAGTGGGTGTCGATATACTCGAACAGACTTCCCACATGTTCACATAGTGTATCGTCAATCGCTAATACCGATTCTGACTCTGAACGTTGGTATTGTGCTGTCTCTGACTATACGCTCATCATTGAGTTTTTCGGCTCGCCAAGGAGCTTCACTCAGATACCGTGATACATTCGTCTTATCTGCACTATCTAGAATGCAACGGGCAATATTTGCCATGCTTTTGTTGTCCAAGACCATCAGACCCGTCAGATAGTTTTCAAAGTGGCGAAACTGTTTACGATTGGCAAATACTGAACGAAAGGTTTCGCTATGCTCCTTGACCAGTGGCGCTACATTTACTATCGGCAATTGCATCTTGATGGCTCCTTTTCTGCACTTTTTTCTTGATGCAATCTATTGAGATGACTTTTGTCTCTTTTGTCAAAATTGGAAAACCTTCATTTCACAACTATCGAGTCAAAAACTTAACTTGTGGCTTACAGGTTCGCCCATTGGCACAAATTTTTGATCAATCATTTTTTATTTACTGTAAACGTAACCCTCTGTATACAATGCAATCTTTATTGCTAGCCAGGCGGGAAGTTATGGGAGATGAAAAGAAATGGATATCTCTCCGCCCTAAAGAATATCCGGATCTATTATCATTGACACCCTACGAGCAAGTTGCGGCTCAAGTATATTACATTGCTAAAGATATTGAGGATAGTCTTCGCTCATTACCGACAACTCAACATGTAGAAATCCAGTATGAAGACATGTGTTTACAACCGTATCATTTTCTCAAAAAGATCATGTCATCCATAACACATTTAGAAAACAAGGCTAACTTTACTTTGATCCCTGAGAAATTTATGACTACGAATATTCAAAAAGTAAGCGATGCAGAATACGGGGTGGTTCATTTTAGCTGGATAGATAGGTTTACACTTTTAGAAACAGAAAGAACGTTTATATTCTCTGATTTCGCCGGTTCTCAGAGAGAAAACGGTCTCATATAGATTTTTGTCTATATATCAAAAGTGTAAACCTAATTTTGAACCACCCCCAGAATACAATAGGTTACAGTCTGCAGCAGCAGAGTATTTTCCGATCGATGAAAAAAATTGACGTACTTTTCCGTACGCAGAGAATGGTCGCATAGATTCGTTAAACATGTATACCCTCTATTTTGTTGGTAGAATAAAAAGAGTTTATAAGGATTGAGCCTTTCGGTCTGACGATTGTACAATTTCTCAGAGAGAAACTTTGAATCCTTATAATGTCTAAAGAATGGGTGTTTCAATACTCGGCACTGATATGGAAAACTTGAAGACCATTTGTGATATTATTTCATATATTGCAGAGCCTTCACTATCATTACAATTTCTCAGCAGCGCTACCCTCTATAGTTGGTAAATTGATATGCACTTTTCTACATTGGCCAAAGACATTCTCTCCTATGGTCTTATGGGTGGGGTATCACAGGGAATCCGTTTTCTTCTGCTTCCCCTGTTGACTCGCGCGTTCTCAACAAGTGAATATGGTATAGTCGATATAATTGCTACGACTACTTCATTGTTGACAATTGCAATGACACTTTCATTAGAAAATGCTGTTGCACGCTATTATTATGCGGAAGAGAAAGACGGATGCCTGAAAACTTTTATATCGACGTTACTGTTTTTTATTGCTGCATTTGGCGGGATTATATGTCTGCTGATGTGGGCATTTTCCTCTTCGATAGCTGAGCTGTTGTTCGAGGATCGTAGTCTGAGTGGATATATTATACTCGGAGTACTGACTGCATACTTCACTGCGTTGTCCAACTTTCCTAGTCTCAGTAGATCCAAATTTCAGGTTTTGAGAGAGAATTCTGGCTAAACAGTTGACATAAATACAAATTTGCCGGTCGATATCTAGTTTTTGCGTTAGATTTGGGCGATTTTCAGATATGAAATAGGTTGTTTTCTGTAACCGAAATCTGAATAAATGACTCCAAAATCCCTGCAATCTCGACTGAAAATAGCCAAAAACGCCAAATTTGGATCTACTGAGTCTGGTCTTGCGCATGAATAGACATATCATTGCCTACAATCTAATTAATATTGTGAGCATAATACTCTATGTGTGCATTGCGTTGTGGTTGGTCTTTGGTATGGCATGGGGCGTCGCTGGTGTCTTCTGGGCTGGTACAATCGCAGGTGTGGCTAAACTAGGAACTGGGCTTGCTTTAATGCCGCGCTACGTTGGTTTGCGCTTTTCCTGGCCGATCTTGAGACGATCGCTGCAATTTAGTCTACCTGCGTTTCCCGCAACAATTGTCACATGGATTAACACGTATGTAGATCGCCTGCTCTTACTTATCTTCCTTGGCTTGAACGGTGTCGGTATCTTTGGAGCGGCAGCGCGAATCGCCTTAATTCTCAGTTTATTGGGGATGGTCTTTCGCAATGCATGGCAGCCTCATGCCATGAGATTGATTCAGGATAAAGAGAATCGCGGTATCGCATATCGGCGGATTTTGACATATTATGCTGGAATCATGAGTGTTGTAGCGCTTGTCTTCGCAGGTTATAGCCCTGAATTGTTCAGCATCCTCGTTCCCGTTGACTATCGACATGGTTACGTCATTGTACCCTGGCTTGCTGGTGCACAGGTGTTACATGCTTCTGCCAGCATCACGAATATCGGCATCGTCATAAGCGAGAAGACGTTTGCCAATTCGATTGCTGCTTGGTCGGGTGCGTTGACGAATATTGCATTTGGACTAATTTTTATCCCTTTGTTCGGAATATGGGGTACGGCCATTGGCTCTTTTCTAGCCGAACTAATTTTCACTGGTCTGATGTGGCGTTTTTCGGTGCGCCAATCTGATGTAGAGTTTGATATGCAGACGGGGATTAGAATTCTACTTTGCTTTACTATAACTAGTGTGGCACTGCTCCTTGTTTCGCAGTTAGTTTCTGATCCAATGCATTCTATTGTTCTTCGGACTCTGTTACTACTAGGTGCAATGTTGCTGATAAGTATGTGGACAATCGACAGATTCGCACGTCAACAATTACGCCTTGTACTCTACCGACTTCAAAACTCTTAAAAATAGATAAAGCAGGTCGATTATGCCGTGGTGGAGCGTCGTATCATTGCTCATCATAACGTTTGTGTCCCGATGGTGGCCTCGTTTGGTCCTGCCAGATGCATTAGGCAGTGACACATACTTTCATCTTTTTCAAGCTGAAAATATACGAGAGCACCGATTTAATCTCCCGCAAAGTCATCCACAATTTGTCTTGCCTGGGGCATATGTCTATCCTCCTGGATATCACTATCTCTTGGCACTATTTCCTCGTCCATTGCGAGATCAGTTCGAGAAAATTAGCAGCTCACTGTTTGATGTATTGCTAGTGCTACTATTTATTTGGGTCAGTATTGTATTCCTCTTCCCTTTCAGATGGACAACATTCCCCCTACTTTTGCTTATGTTAGCATTTATTTTTAGCCCTGCCCTCGTA
Organism: Chloroflexi bacterium TSY; assembly: GCA_019217005.1. The sequence continues at coordinate 72,738 of JAHBNG010000030.1, read as the reverse complement.
GGTGTCAGCACTGGGCCTCGTGCATATCAGGGCACAGCCCGTACAGTAGGCGAATTCCTTGTTGCGGTTGCATTTGTGAGCTTATGGCAATATGACGTCACAACAAATGGCGGCTGGCTGGTTCTGGCAGTGTTCGCGGGCGCGTCGACACTGATTACGAGTAAGTTTGGTGCTCAGGTAATCCTACTCTTTTCACTTCTAATTGCATTTATGTTGAATTCGGCGACTGTCGCGTTATTCCCTTTGATCTGTTGTGGATGGGCAATTGTAATTTCGCGCGGTCATTATGCCCGCGTATTACAAGCACATATCCGCGCTTTGCATAATTACAGGACGAATATTGCTGCTCAACATTACAGGACCCGGAAACGAGCAGCATGGCAACTCCCTCGAACCGCAAAGGAAATAGGCAAATTTTTTTTATATGAGAATGTATATGGAGTTTTTGTTGCCCGTTTTACCGTGGTTCTCTTCACGCTTATTGTCATTGTCTGGAGTATGGTGAATGTAGCATGGTTGGGTGAAGGTGTGTCCTTCCTATTTGCCTGGTTCGTAGCCGCACTCGTTACGTTTATGATGGTGTCCACTCGGACTTTCTCGTTTATAGGAGAAGCTGACCGTTATCTCGAATTTGCTTTAGTCCCAACCTATCTGTTACTAGCTATCCTTCTTCCATCGCAGATGCGCATACCTATCTTGATTAGTTTGTTACTATTACATTGTGTGCTTTATTTTGCACATACAGCTCTTTTTCTCTACACGGTGAAAGAGGCAAAAGCTGGCTGGTCAGAGTTTTTAGATGCAATAAATGAACAGGGCGAGACAGTCGTATTGAGCCTGCTATCAGGAGCGCCATGGGCGATAGTCTATTGTACAAAGCATCGTGTTTGCTTCAGCCAATATCTTCCAACTTTATATTCAGAGGAAGGCGATGCATCCTTCTTTTGGCGTTATCCATGGCCTCATCCTGATTTCAGTTATTATATTGAGGAATATGATGTGGGCCTTGTCGCTGCCTCTAAGTGGGCAGTGTTGCATTGTCGGCAAGAAGGGTGCGTTTACGATTTCAGTGAGATGGACAAGATCTTTGAAAATGAGCACTTCTTGCTCTATCGTCCTATTCCTCGTGCCTCTTCAAGTTGAAAGCTTGAAGAGTAGATTGATTACTGGTGCTGTGTGCGTTCCGACTCTGTCTATAGCAATTCAAAAAGGTGATGAGCGAGTGAGATAATGTTAAAACAACTCTCAATTTGCTCATCACAGAACTTCATTTTCAGGAGTGTATCCCATGTCTAGGGACCCTATCACCATACTATATGAGATTGCCCAATTGGGGATTGGTGGTGCAGAGCGTCAGTTGTATGAGTTGGTACGCAGAATTGACCAAGAAAGATACCGACCGCTTGTGTTTACCCTCTCTGAGGGGGGACTTTATGCAGAACTACTGGCCGATGCCCATATCCCGCTGTGTACCTTTGCACGTCGCAATCGGGTCGACTTCATACCTGTCTGGCGTATCGCAGCCTTGATCCGGAAACAGAATGTGCGGATTCTTCACACCTATGGCTACTATGCTGGCCTATACGCTCGAATTGCCGCCATTGGTGTGCGCCCCGATGTGGTGATCAGTTCCGAACGCGCAATACATTCTCCTGGGTCGTTGCTTGGGAATTCTATCTATTCTGCTTTGGATCGCTGTCTCGCCCCACTGACAACGGGGTATATTGCTAATGCATACGCAGTGAAGGAGTATGCCGCAGCCACCAAAAAGCTCCCGGAAGAAAAAATTCACGTTGTATACAATGGGATTGACTTGAACAGGTTCCGAACGAGTACGGCTACAGCATCGGTAGACTCGCTGGCCGCTCTGGGAATCAGACCATCTGCAAAATTGGTTGGGTTCGTCGCCAGGTTGGATCCAATCAAAAACCATCCTATGTTCTTACATGCGATTCCCCAAATTGTTGCAGCAGTTCCTGACGCTCACTTCTTGATCATTGGTGATGGCCCCATGCGGTCCGAATTGGAGCAGTTGACCCACCAGCTTGGGCTTACAGATAAGGTAACCTTTACCGGCGCGTTGAAAGGGGATATCCTGATTCAATTCATGGCATCTCTCGAGGTGTCTGTTCTCACCTCCAAGCGAGAAGGGTGCTCGAACACCGTTTTACTTTACTTTCTGGTAAAGGCTTGAGTGACAAAGGGCAAACCGAAAGGGGCGGAAAAAAGAATCCACCCTGAAAAAACGGGATAAAATGTAAAAATAGTGCTCGGCTAGTTTAAGCAGCGGCATTGAGGCGGCGATGAGCGAGAACGCCTTTAGGTAAATGGTGTGAAACCGAGGCCTTTTTCCGAAAGTCAGGGTCGAGTTGGTCGGGAGTTGGAAAAAGAGCACTCGAGAGAACGCGGCGCAGCCTGCCGGGAGTGGCTTGAGGCTCTCGATCCCAGTAGCCAGTCGGTATGGGAGGAAGAGAAGCGGCTAAATGGGAAAGAAGATTGCCAGCCAGCAGCCCCAGTTCAGGTAAGCGGAAGCAAGCCTCATCGGCATGAACAAATTGACGATGTAAGCCAATCATCTGCTTGGAAGCCAAGGGGGGATGTTCAACAGGCCAGCGCTCCAGATAGAAAAGATAAATGGTTTCAGCTTGTAAAGCCATGACGGTCGCCAGAACCAAAGGTGTGTGATAAGCAGGATCCTGAAAGACGTAAATCGAATAGGTGCGGTTGGCTGTATCCACCTTGGTTGTCCTGGGGACGAGATTGTGCCATGCTTGATAGCGAATCAGGCGACCACTATAGACAAATTGACCAAACGAGTCTGGAGTTGTGGCCTCGAGTCGCTTTCCCCTATAGCATCGAGAGAGCGGACGCACAATATCACCATATTCGGGTGGTCTGCCTTTTTCCTTACGTTCGGGTAACTCATTGCGGCGCGCTGTGCAGTTAATCGCTTCCCGAAGGACAAATCGGTCGACGTCGCTTTCTAGCATTTCTCTGATTGTAAACCCGGCATCGACCACCGCCACTTCGTCTGACTCCAGTGATTTCTTCGTCTCTTTCAGCAGCTTTTTCCGAAACTCACTTTCCTTTGTGCCTACCTCGCATCTCATGATTGCCTTGAGCAGTGGCACTCGTTTCCCGCCTATCTCCCCCCGAGCTTATCATCACTCCAAAGATGAGCGCGGGCAATGCCCGACGAGCCGTTGAGTTATAGAGTCGGTTCACTTTCCCTTGCAGCTTCGGTCGCCAGAACCCTGTGATATCTATGCTTTTCACTCGGTATCCTTCTAACTTTTTTGCCTCCCATTCCCCTTTCCACTCCACTTCTTCTTGCCACGATGAGAGCAGGCTTGCAATATCCCATGATCCATATCGAAAGCTCCACCAGCTTCGCCGGAGCTCCTCATCTTCAAACCCGCTTTCACTCAATCCACTATGGATTGCTCCTCGACTTTTCAGAAACGACCCATTCATCATCGCCCACATCAGACGCATTACATTTACGTTTGTTCCCACCGGCGTTACTTGCAATACATTCATCAGTACTGCTATAGTTATTTCTGGCGCGGTTAGCATTCCTTCCTCCTTTTTGGGTTCTCTACCTTTAGGATGAAACGCTAACCGCTTTTTGTCACATTTCTCACCTCATCTCTTTTCTTTTACCAGAAAGTAAAGAATAATCAAAATGGAGCAAATAAGTTCTCAGGATTTGTCCAGAATTAGTTACACTGAACCGATCAAAATTCTGATTGTTGATGATGAACCCGGAACACTCAATTTGGTCAGAAAGATTTTACATGCAGATGGCCATGACATCTATGAAGCCATGGACGGGGAGCAAGCAATCGAGCTATTTACTGAAATTCGTCCAGATGTTGTCTTGCTAGATGTTGTCATTCCGAAAATGGATGGATTAGATGTACTGAAGAATATCCGGCGAATTGACAAAGTCGCAGGCGTGATTATGGTCAGTGCTCTTTCATCTGAAAAATTGGCTCATGAATGAAAATAGGTGAAATGGGAGTCAATGAGAGAGCGAAGAAAGGAGTCATTGACGAATTTGAGATTGTGAGTCCATTCAAAGATGGCAACATATTGGGCAAGATAACGTTTATGAACACCCCGAAAGGGACGCAGAAAATTGCGTAGACCAGTCCAAATGCCTTCCATGGTGTTGCAGTGAACTTCCCGAATGCCGTCGCCATCATCATCGCGAGCCCATTCGTACCGGGAGTGACAAACAGTGGCATGAGAGCGACCAGTCTCCGCAATGGGATTGTAGGCGTTGCACTCGTCGGTATAGAGAGTGGTGCCAGGGAGAGAGAGCAAGCAACAACTAAAGGAACAATGGTTGCTTGTTGTGTGTTGTCACAGACCGTGAACTGGACTTGGCCAGAGGTTCGTCCCACAACGCCCAGAATCGGTGGTCGGTCGTTCTCCATCGTCCCTCGTCCACGGCGCTTGTTGGCTCGAGGTCTGGGCGGGTCATCTGGATCGGGATGGTAATCGCCTTTCTCTCCTGCATTCTGGTACAGTTCATCGGCTTCAGCTACAGAATCGCGAAAAAGGGGGAAGCGGCTGCGGCTTGGAGCAACGCCGTATTCTGGATCCGATGGCGACGCTCCAACAACGTACTATAGTTCAGAGACAGTTCCTCTGATAGATGCAGCGTTGGTGTCCCTTGAATGATGCCTCGCATCACTAAGACTATCGTCACACAATTGTAATGCGTTCCAGACCAGACTGTATTCGTAAAGGCATCGTATACTTTGCCGCATTCTCGGCATCTGTACTTATTCCCCGGGGCTCGCTCTCGACTGTGAGGCGCTTGCCCTTCTGGCAATCTATGTCCATCTGGACATTGCATCCCTTCTGGATGCAAGATCTCTAACAATCTCTCATAACAGCCTTCTTCGCTCATCAGTTCTTGGATCGGATATCGCATTTTCATGGCTCTTTTTCTCTTTTCTTTTTTCTCATTGACCTCTTTCCCTATTTTACATACTTTTCACCTACTTTCATATATGAGCCGAAAAATTAGCAGTACAATCGATGTTTGCGGGTGCGGATGATTATGTGCGGAAACCATTTCGCATTGGCTCAATCCGTATTAACATTCGACGCGTAATGGACAAAGTCCAACTACGCCGACAAAATGCAGAGTTACAAAAAGAATTGATCGCAAAGAATGATCAATTACGGGAGATTTTTCATCTCTATATGGCTCCAACATTGGCCGAGAAACTTCTCGCAAGTCCAACGCTGCCCAAACTCGGAGGAGAACGTCAACTCGTGACAATTTTGTTTATCGATTTATGTAATTTTACCCCTCTTGCCCATAAGCTCCCGCCAGATAAAGTCGTACGTATTTTGGGGTGGTTCATTTTAGGCGGACAATTAGGTTTACATTTTTGCAAAGAGAAAAGATGTTTATATTTTCTACTTTGAGCCATGCTCAGGCAGAAAATGACCTCATATAGATTTTTATCTATGTATCAAAAGTGTAAACCTAATTCTGAACCACCCCGCGATGGCTAGAGCTAAATGATTTTGCGCGAATATGAATATGAAGATGAGTGAGTGTGGTACATGAAGATAGACGGACGATACAGAGCGCGCATATTAGCATATTTGCTCATCTACCAAATGCGTGCAAAGAGACACTTTGCTCAGAGAGACATCACTGGCAGCACACATTTGTGGTAGATGAGCCTAACATATTAAAGGTACTACAAATGCAGCATACTTTTGTGACAATGTCTTGACAGTACTGATGTGATCCACGATTCTATTGATAAATGTGGAAATGTGAGAGGAGTGTCTGGGGCAAGAGATCAATTCAATGCTTAAGAACCTATCCGAAAAGTGGTTGTGAGTCCAGCTAGCTTCTCGAGTAAGAATGCACCGTCACAGAACTTTTCGGATAAGCACTAAATGATTTAAACCTATCCGAAAGTGATTGTGAGTCCGACTATCTGCTCGCATGAGAATAGATCGTCTTAGAGCTTTTGGGATAAGTGCTTATCCAGATCAAATTAGGGATTTTAATTGTTGGAAAAGCCTTAGTCATCGAACAAAATTGCATGCACAAAGCGCGGCCCATGAACGCCGAGCGTCAAGGCCCCTTCAATATCAGCAGATTTGCTGGGACCGGAGATAAGAGAGAGGTTGGCGTGGTGGCGAATCATCTCTACAAGCTGGCTGCCTTGGCGCTGTTTGGCAAGCCAAGATTCAATTGTGGGATAGAGTCGACTAAATGGGATAAGCGCTACGTGTCGATAGGGCAATAGGCTGGCCGAACGATTTGTGCCTGGACTGGAGGAGAGCATCAACATTGTCCCGGTGCTGGCAATGGCTGCTTCCACAGATGTTACGCCGATGCGAATCTGACGAACAGACTCTCGACTTTCTGCTGTTGTTAAATCATCAGGAGAGATGAGATTTAACTCTAGATCCGCAAGTGCCTCACCGATTCCTGGAATCAAGAGTTGAGCGGCTGACCAGCCCAAGATCGACCGCTCAAACCCTGTTTCTTCCCGCGCTCCCTTGCGACTAGACGCTTCTTCCTCGATCCATGTTTGAATTGTGCGAATCAACGCCATGCGGGCGGCCGCCACAGAGCTCGCTAATTCGTAACTTCCATGAAGCGCCTCTAATTCTGAGCCGAACCGCTCTGCTAACATTTCCAGATCCCCGCGTGCCTCAGCAACAACTATCTGTTCGCCTTGACTCAGTGGTTGTGGATCGTAAGATGGGAAGCGAAGCGTGGGCTGATCGAGAGAATTTCGCAGCTTATTTAGAATATCGTCTCGTGCACTCATGGCGTATCACCACTGACCTGTCTGCGCCGTGCCAGACGCTCCGTCCAAAGTTCGCGGAACGTTTTGGGTGCAAAAGGTGGCAAATTACGGCTGGCGGTCCATCCAGAGAGCGGCGGCGGAGCAAAGCGTATATTCCCCCCGCTCATTGTGGATGCAAGGCTTGTGGCGATGCGTGCTAACTTGCCGGAACGTTCATAGCGTCGGCGACTGCTCATGGCGTTGACAAAGTTCCGAATGGCGCTCGCTTCAAAGCGTGGTGCCTTGCCTGGCGCAACGGCATTGGCACGCAGATCGACTAACAAGCGCGGCAGGTCGATCTTGACGGGACAAACATCACGACAGGCACCGCAGAGTGTGCTGGCATGGGGCAATTTGGCATCGTCGGTCACATGTGTGGACAAGAGCGGACTGATAACAGCACCGATGGGGCCACTGTAGGTACTGCCATAGGCATGACCACCAATTTCGCGGTAGACAGGACAAGTATTGAGACAAGCACCACAGCGAATGCACATGAGAGCCTCACCATAGCCATCCGCTAGCATCTTTGTGCGTCCATTGTCCAGGAGAATGACGTGAAATTCGTCTGGGCCGTCGGCGTCGCCAGACTGACGCGGCCCACTGGTCATGGAGAGATAGACGCTTACTCTTTGGCCTGTTGCGCTACGACAGAGAGCCTGATATTGAAGAAAGGCATCTTCGATCGTCGGGACGAGCTTCTCAATCCCCATCAACCCGACGTAGAGTCGCGGCATGCTGGAAACCATGCGGCCATTGCCTTCATTGGTGACAATGCAGAGCGTGCCTGTTTCGGCAATGGCAAAGTTGCAACCGCTCACACCCATATCGGCTGCCAGAAAGTCTTTGCGCAGTATACCTCTTGCAACGGCGCACATGGCCTGGGGATCAAGGGTGGGCGGTATGTCAAGCTTGCGCTGGAAGACATCTGCCACATCTTCCAACCGCTTGTGGATGACGGGGGCGACGATATGACTGGGCGGTTCATTGTCGAGCTGGATGATATATTCATCCAGATCGGTTTCAACCGCCCGAATGCCCTGCTCTTCCAAAGCCTCATTCAGGTGGATTTCTTCGGTCACCATCGATTTGGATTTGACCACCAACTCAACCTGGTGCTCGCGGGCAAGTTGCTTGACGATCCGGTTGGCTTCTGCGGCATCCTGCACCCAATGAACGTGTCCGCCATTTTCGATCACGTTGGCTTCAAACTGCTCCAACAGATCGGGCAGATTGCGCAGGACATATTCCTTCATCTGGCGTACTTGGTTTCGTAGCGCTTCGCCATCCATCTCAGTCATGGCGCGATGCCGTGCCCCGATCAGATTTTTTGTGGTGCGGTCGACAGCAACCTTCAGATGTTTATTGTCCAGGGCGTTTTGGACGCGCTGTTTGTATGGTGCGTGGAGATCAATTTTCGGCATCGGCTTCAGGTAAACCTAATTCCGCGAGTGATGTGATTGACAGCAATTGAACGGCAATTTTGTCGAGAAGGTCATCATCAGTTATCGCTTGAATGCGTTCGAGAAAATCTTCTGGGATCATGTTAAATTTGGCGTTTAACAAATCTAATATGAACTCATATTTTGCCTTTAATGAGATTTGTTCTTGCCAAGAGAGTTCGGCCTCTGTCAACGCGAGCATAATTTCCTCCTTTGCCGGATAAAGGGTTTCTGCCGGTAGATAGGTTTCGATCAAATTCACTGGGCTGGTTCAAAAATAGGTTGACAAAGAAGAGAGTACGTTAACAAGAGAATAGGTTAGAGAAAGAGGCTCCTGTTCAGGCAAAATAAGGGTGTTCAGACCAAAATAGCCAAAAAGGAGCCTCTAAATGTCAGAGTATCGAACAGACCCCCTATCATTGTCAACCCGAATCGATCTTGCGTTGGAAATGCTCAACCCGAATCGAGAGTGGGGGAGAGTGAGCGAACTGTCAACGGCGTACAATGTGTCTCGAACGTGGCTCTATAAGTTGAGAGAGAGCGGTGAAGCGGCGCTGAAAGCGATCTTGTCGCCAGTGAGTCCAGGACCGCAGCCGAAAAGCCATGTGATCGAAGTGGATGAGACGTTCATCCGACGAACCATAACGGTGTTGCCGATGCTGCGAGGAAGCGTACGAGATATCCAAAGGGGGTTGGGGTTGCTGCTAGGTGTGGAGCGGTCGGTGGGATTCATCCAAGGGACGCTGGCGGAAGTTGGAGAACTGGCATCGGCGTACAATGAGAGCATGGTGCCGACGCTGCCGGTGTTGGGGGAAGCGGATGAAATTTTCTGTGGCGACCAACCGTGCCTGACGGTGGTGGACGGAGCATCGTTTGCGCTGTTGAATATCTCAGCAGCCGATGCCCGAGATGAAACAACATGGGGGTTGAAGTTTCTCGAATTGCTCGAGCGAGGCATCACCTTTGATGACTTGGTGACCGATGGGGCTTTGGGCATTCAGGCAGGAGCCAAGGCAGCGGGGATGAATGCGCCACACTCCTATGACCTCTTTCACCAAATGCAGAATGGCACCAAAATCACCCAACGTCTGGAGAGAGAAATGGACCAGGCCATGACCGACCGTGACGTAGCTTGGCAAGAGTTGGACGAGCAGACTGCTCCTGCACGTCGCCCTGGGCGACCACGCAAATGCACAGTGACTCTCGAGGTTGCCGACCAAACGGTGCTGACAGCAGTTGACTTGCACGAGAACTGGACATGGCTTCTCCGAACGGTCCGTCAGGCACTGGAGCCGATTTCACCGACCGGGCAGCTTGTCAACACAGATGCCGCGCAACAAACCATTCTGGCTGCCACCCAACTTATGATGGAGATGAACCGCGATGAAATTGCACACTTTGCCACCCAACTGCAGCAGAATCTACCTACATTGCTGGCTCCCCTCCGTCGCCTGGAACTATCCCTGGCTCCCCTCCGCCAGAACCTCTCACCTGAGTACGAAGCCTTCATCACACACCTCTGGACTTATCGCCATGACCATCAACTTCCCATTGAACAGCTTTTCCCTCCCTCATTGCAGCCTATGGCTCTTGCCTCCTGGCATGCACTGGATCGCTTCCATCGGGCTTCTTCTCTAGCTGAATCCTTTCATGCTTGGCTCAGGCCCTTTCTTGCAATCCATCGCTCTTTGCCCGATTGGTTGGCCGCTCTTTTACAGCTCTTTTGGAATCATCGCACCTTCTCACGTGGCAAACGCTCCGGTCACTCACCCTTAGAACTGGCTACCGATTCCTATGTCCCTTCTTTGGCTGACGCCCTTGATGCCATTCTTCAGCCTCAACAGCAACTGGCTCTTTAACCTATTCTCTTTTTAACGTGCCCATTTCAATTTTGTAAACCTAACTCATCCCTTGTTCTGAACCTGCCCTCGGAAGCAACCAGAAAATACAAAGCGACTCTTGGAGCTAATCAACGGGGAGATCTTTGAAAAAATGCCAACTCAGCAGCATGGTCTAATCGCTAGTAATGTCAATCGAGAGCTTGGCAACTATGCGATAAAACACAAAAATGGTCGCCCTGGTGTTGAAGTTTGCCATCGAGCGCCGCAAGATGACCACAATTCGCGCTTACCCGATGTTTCGTTTACATGTACACGTGAGCCGTTGGTGGAACAAGGTAGCGTCCCTGGGATGCCCGATCTGGCTGTGAAAATCAAATCTCCGAGCGATACAATTCGCGAAATGCGCGAAACTGCAGCTTATTATTTGGAAAATGGTAGCCGCTTGGTCTGGTTGGTCTATCCCGAGCATGGGCTAATCGAGATTTATCGATCTGATGCTGATGTAGAAATTTTGGACGCCAACCAGAGCTTGTCAGGGTACGATGTCTTACCAGGATTTGAATTATCCGTCGCCGAGGTCTTTGCCGACCCGTTTGCCGAATGAGATTCTTAAGCCGTCATCCCTCCATCCAATTGAAGTGCCTGTCCCGTCACAAACCCCGCCTGATCTGACACCAACCAGAAAATTGCATCAGCGATATCCTCGGCGCGACCAAAGCGACGCATGGGGATTAAGCGCGTCAACCGTTCTTCATAGTCCTCGCGCTGATTGAGCGTCTCTTCAAATAGTGGTGTACGCGTAAAGACAGGGCAGACAGCATTGATCCGTATATTATTGCGTGCATATTCGCGTGCCGCTGCTTTTGTCAACCCAATCACACCATGCTTGCTGGCGGTATAGGCAGGTGCATTATCGAGGGCACGTACACCCGCAATCGATGCAGTGTTGATAATGGCACCACTGCCTTGAACCAACATCTGTTTGAGCTGTGTTTGCATGCAATAAAAGACCCCCGTCAAGTTTACGGCGAGAACTCGATGCCAATCCTGATGGGGATAGTCAGCTGTTTTGGCCCAGCCACCGCCAATGCCTGCATTGTTGACGCCAACATCCAAACGCCCGGAATGTGTCAGCGCGGCCTCCATGAGTGCATTGACGCTCTCTGCATCGGACACGTCGGTCTGAACAAATTTAGCCATACCGCTTTGGGCGGTAATTTGGGTCACCGTCTCTCGACCGCCTACTTCGTTGATATCAGCTACGAAAACCATCGCACCGGTTTCGGCAAAACGTAGAGCTGTGGCACGACCGATACCAGATCCGGCACCCGTAATGACGACGACTTTTCCTGAAAATTCAGTATCCATGTAAATCTTGCTTATGACGTTGTGGCCAATTCAATGTTCAAATGATCCACAGATGGATAGGATTGACTGGGTTTTTCTTTGTCTAATCTTGTTCATCCTGTCCATCTGTGGATTGGTATTTTTTGAGTTATCTTAAGGAATATCACACAGTCCCAAATTTAAAAACCGTTAAGTGATCATATGTCTCCCCTGGTCGCAATATGGGTGAAGGAAAATCCGGCTTATTTGGTGAATCGGGAAACGTCTGCGTCTCCAAGCAGAAGCCACCACGCCGAGGATAGACCTGTCCGCCTTTCCCTTCGGTTGCCGGCGGCATCATGTTGCCGGTATAAAATTGAACACCCATTTGAGTTGTGAACATCTCGATCGTTCGACCACTTGTTGGCTCACTGACATTCGCTGCGAAAGTGAGCCCGCCCAAAGGTTTATTGAGACGAAAGTTATGATCATAGCCGCCACCGACTTTGCTCTGGGGATGATCGTCGTCGATCCTGGCCCCGATTCGCATTGGTTGGCGAAAATAGAAGGGTGTCCCCTCCAAGCTCATCAACTCGCCAGTCGGTATTAGGTTTTCGTCGACGGGTGTAATATAAGAGGCGTTGATTTTTATCTCATGATCCAAGACATCGCCCTGGCCGGCTAGATTGAAATAGGTGTGATTGGTGAGATTTACGATGGTCGGCTTATCCGTCGTCGCTTTGTAGCGAATGCGGAGTTCGTTGCTATCCATCAATGTATAGCGAACCTCGGCGGAGAGATTTCCTGGATACCCTTCCTCTCCATCCGGGCTTTCATAATGCAACAAAACACCAGCAACTCCCCCTGTATCATAAGCTTGCGCTTTCCAAACGACTTTGTCAAATCCCTTCAGTCCTCCGTGTAGGTGATTCGGGCCATCATTTTTTGCCAATATATACTCAACACCATTCAGAGAAAATTTGCCTCCACCAATTCGATTGGCGTAGCGACCGACGAGACAGCCAAAAAAAGGATTTTTCTCCGACATATATTCATCGAGCGTGTCAAAACCAAGTACAATGTCGCCAGGTTGACCATTTTTGTCTGGCACAACAAGCGAGACGATTGTGCCACCATAGTCGCTGATTTTAACCTCCATGCCATGATTATTCGTCAATGTAAAGAGTTCCGCCTTTTTGCCATCTTTGGTTGTCCCAAATGGCTCTCGTTCCATTTTCATCATGCTTGTTTCTCTCGTGTGTTAGCGGCTGGGGATCATGATGTTGTTCTGTTCGTACCAGATAAGGGATATCATCCATTATACCACACAATCGTATCGTACTAGCATGAACTTTCAGTTCGGTGGTTTGAGGGCGCGGACCCATCTTCACCGGTAAATTTTTCATACCGACTAGCAAGAACACAGGCACTATAGACGCTGATTACTGCAGCGATGAAAAATATAAAAATAGCAATATTTACCATATAAAAAGAAGTACTCGAAGCGATACTCGTCCAGGGCATAGATTTCACTTTTCCACACAACTTTACTTTCTGGTAAAGGCTTGAGTGACAAAGGGCAAACCGAAAGGGGCGGAAAAAAGAATCCACCCTGAAAAAACGGGATAAAATGTAAAAATAGTGCTCGGCTAGTTTAAGCAGCGGCATTGAGGCGGCGATGAGCGAGAACGCCTTTAGGTAAATGGTGTGAAACCGAGGCCTTTTTCCGAAAGTCAGGGTCGAGTTGGTCGGGAGTTGGAAAAAGAGCACTCGAGAGAACGCGGCGCAGCCTGCCGGGAGTGGCTTGAGGCTCTCGATCCCAGTAGCCAGTCGGTATGGGAGGAAGAGAAGCGGCTAAATGGGAAAGAAGATTGCCAGCAAGCAGCCCCAGTTCAGGTAAGCGGAAGCAAGCCTCATCGGCATGAACAAATTGACGATGTAAGCCAATCATCTGCTTGGAAGCCAAGGGGGGATGTTCAACAGGCCAGCGCTCCAGATAGAAAAGATAAATGGTTTCAGCTTGTAAAGCCATGACGGTCGCCAGAACCAAAGGTGTGTGATAAGCAGGATCCTGAAAGACGTAAATCGAATAGGTGCGGTTGGCTGTATCCACCTTGGTTGTCCTGGGGACGAGATTGTGCCATGCTTGATAGCGAATCAGGCGACCACTATAGACAAATTGACCAAACGAGTCTGGAGTTGTGGCCTCGAGTCGCTTTCCCCTATAGCATCGAGAGAGCGGACGCACAATATCACCATATTCGGGTGGTCTGCCTTTTTCCTTACGTTCGGGTAACTCATTGCGGCGCGCTGTGCAGTTAATCGCTTCCCGAAGGACAAATCGGTCGACGTCGCTTTCTAGCATTTCTCTGATTGTAAACCCGGCATCGACCACCGCCACTTCGTCTGACTCCAGTGATTTCTTCGTCTCTTTCAGCAGCTTTTTCCGAAACTCACTTTCCTTTGTGCCTACCTCGCATCTCATGATTGCCTTGAGCAGTGGCACTCGTTTCCCGCCTATCTCCCCCGAGCTTATCATCACTCCAAAGATGAGCGCGGGCAATGCCCGACGAGCCGTTGAGTTATAGAGTCGGTTCACTTTCCCTTGCAGCTTCGGTCGCCAGAACCCTGTGATATCTATGCTTTTCACTCGGTATCCTTCTAACTTTTTTGCCTCCCATTCCCCTTTCCACTCCACTTCTTCTTGCCACGATGAGAGCAGGCTTGCAATATCCCATGATCCATATCGAAAGCTCCACCAGCTTCTTCGGATCTCCTCATCTTCAAACCCGCTTTCATTCAATCCACTATGGATTGCTCCTCGACTTTTCAGAAACGACCCATTCATCATCGCCCACATCAGACGCATTACATTTACGTTTGTTCCCACCGGCGTTACTTGCAATACATTCATCAGTACTGCTATAGTTATTTCTGGCGCGGTTAGCATTCCTTCCTCCTTTTTGGTTTCGCTACCTTTAGGATGAAACGCTAACCGCTTTTTGTCACATTTCTCACCTCATCTCTTTTCTTTTACCAGAAAGTAAAGAATAATCAAAATGGAGCAAATAAGTTCTCAGGATTTGTCCAGAATTAGTTACACTGAACCGATCAAAATTCTGATTGTTGATGATGAACCCGGAACACTCAATTTGGTCAGAAAGATTTTACATGCAGATGGCCATGACATCTATGAAGCCATGGACGGGGAGCAAGCAATCGAGCTATTTACTGAAATTCGTCCAGATGTTGTCTTGCTAGATGTTGTCATTCCGAAAATGGATGGATTAGATGTACTGAAGAATATCCGGCGAATTGACAAAGTCGCAGGCGTGATTATGGTCAGTGCTCTTTCATCTGAAAAATTGGCTCATGAATGAAAATAGGTGAAATGGGAGTCAATGAGAGAGCGAAGAAAGGAGTCATTGACGAATTTGAGATTGTGAGTCCATTCAAAGATGGCAACATATTGGGCAAGATAACGTTTATGAACACCCCGAAAGGGACGCAGAAAATTGCGTAGACCAGTCCAAATGCCTTCCATGGTGTTGCAGTGAACTTCCCGAATGCCGTCGCCATCATCATCGCGAGCCCATTCGTACCGGGAGTGACAAACAGTGGCATGAGAGCGACCAGTCTCCGCAATGGGATTGTAGGCGTTGCACTCGTCGGTATAGAGAGTGGTGCCAGGGAGAGAGCAAGCAACAACTAAAGGAACAATGGTTGCTTGTTGTGTGTTGTCACAGACCGTGAACTGGACTTGGCCAGAGGTTCGTCCCACAACGCCCAGAATCGGTGGTCGGTCGTTCTCCATCGTCCCTCGTCCACGGCGCTTGTTGGCTCGAGGTCTGGGCGGGTCATCTGGATCGGGATGGTAATCGCCTTTCTCTCCTGCATTCTGGTACAGTTCATCGGCTTCAGCTACAGAATCGCGAAAAAGGGGGAAGCGGCTGCGGCTTGGAGCAACGCCGTATTCTGGATCCGATGGCGACGCTCCAACAACGTACTATAGTTCAGAGACAGTTCCTCTGATAGATGCAGCGTTGGTGTCCCTTGAATGATGCCTCGCATCACTAAGACTATCGTCACACAATTGTAATGCGTTCCAGACCAGACTGTATTCGTAAAGGCATCGTATACTTTGCCGCATTCTCGGCATCTGTACTTATTCCCCGGGGCTCGCTCTCGACTGTGAGGCGCTTGCCCTTCTGGCAATCTATGTCCATCTGGACATTGCATCCCTTCTGGATGCAAGATCTCTAACAATCTCTCATAACAGCCTTCTTCGCTCATCAGTTCTTGGATCGGATATCGCATTTTCATGGCTCTTTTTCTCTTTTCTTTTTTCTCATTGACCTCTTTCCCTATTTTACATACTTTTCACCTACTTTCATATATGAGCCGAAAAATTAGCAGTACAATCGATGTTTGCGGGTGCGGATGATTATGTGCGGAAACCATTTCGCATTGGCTCAATCCGTATTAACATTCGACGCGTAATGGACAAAGTCCAACTACGCCGACAAAATGCAGAGTTACAAAAAGAATTGATCGCAAAGAATGATCAATTACGGGAGATTTTTCATCTCTATATGGCTCCAACATTGGCCGAGAAACTTCTCGCAAGTCCAACGCTGCCCAAACTCGGAGGAGAACGTCAACTCGTGACAATTTTGTTTATCGATTTATGTAATTTTACCCCTCTTGCCCATAAGCTCCCGCCAGATAAAGTCGTACGTATTTTGGGGTGGTTCATTTTAGGCGGACAATTAGGTTTACATTTTTGCAAAGAGAAAAGATGTTTATATTTTCTACTTTGAGCCATGCTCAGGCAGAAAATGACCTCATATAGATTTTTATCTATGTATCAAAAGTGTAAACCTAATTCTGAACCACCCCGCGATGGCTAGAGCTAAATGATTTTGCGCGAATATGAATATGAAGATGAGTGAGTGTGGTACATGAAGATAGACGGACGATACAGAGCGCGCATATTAGCATATTTGCTCATCTACCAAATGCGTGCAAAGAGACACTTTGCTCAGAGAGACATCACTGGCAGCACACATTTGTGGTAGATGAGCCTAACATATTAAAGGTACTACAAATGCAGCATACTTTTGTGACAATGTCTTGACAGTACTGATGTGATCCACGATTCTATTGATAAATGTGGAAATGTGAGAGGAGTGTCTGGGGCAAGAGATCAATTCAATGCTTAAGAACCTATCCGAAAAGTGGTTGTGAGTCCAGCTAGCTTCTCGAGTAAGAATGCACCGTCACAGAACTTTTCGGATAAGCACTAAATGATTTAAACCTATCCGAAAGTGATTGTGAGTCCGACTATCTGCTCGCATGAGAATAGATCGTCTTAGAGCTTTTGGGATAAGTGCTTATCCAGATCAAATTAGGGATTTTAATTGTTGGAAAAGCCTTAGTCATCGAACAAAATTGCATGCACAAAGCGCGGCCCATGAACGCCGAGCGTCAAGGCCCCTTCAATATCAGCAGATTTGCTGGGACCGGAGATAAGAGAGAGGTTGGCGTGGTGGCGAATCATCTCTACAAGCTGGCTGCCTTGGCGCTGTTTGGCAAGCCAAGATTCAATTGTGGGATAGAGTCGACTAAATGGGATAAGCGCTACGTGTCGATAGGGCAATAGGCTGGCCGAACGATTTGTGCCTGGACTGGAGGAGAGCATCAACATTGTCCCGGTGCTGGCAATGGCTGCTTCCACAGATGTTACGCCGATGCGAATCTGACGAACAGACTCTCGACTTTCTGCTGTTGTTAAATCATCAGGAGAGATGAGATTTAACTCTAGATCCGCAAGTGCCTCACCGATTCCTGGAATCAAGAGTTGAGCGGCTGACCAGCCCAAGATCGACCGCTCAAACCCTGTTTCTTCCCGCGCTCCCTTGCGACTAGACGCTTCTTCCTCGATCCATGTTTGAATTGTGCGAATCAACGCCATGCGGGCGGCCGCCACAGAGCTCGCTAATTCGTAACTTCCATGAAGCGCCTCTAATTCTGAGCCGAACCGCTCTGCTAACATTTCCAGATCCCCGCGTGCCTCAGCAACAACTATCTGTTCGCCTTGACTCAGTGGTTGTGGATCGTAAGATGGGAAGCGAAGCGTGGGCTGATCGAGAGAATTTCGCAGCTTATTTAGAATATCGTCTCGTGCACTCATGGCGTATCACCACTGACCTGTCTGCGCCGTGCCAGACGCTCCGTCCAAAGTTCGCGGAACGTTTTGGGTGCAAAAGGTGGCAAATTACGGCTGGCGGTCCATCCAGAGAGCGGCGGCGGAGCAAAGCGTATATTCCCCCCGCTCATTGTGGATGCAAGGCTTGTGGCGATGCGTGCTAACTTGCCGGAACGTTCATAGCGTCGGCGACTGCTCATGGCGTTGACAAAGTTCCGAATGGCGCTCGCTTCAAAGCGTGGTGCCTTGCCTGCCGCAACGGCATTGGCACGCAGATCGACTAACAAGCGCGGCAGGTCGATCTTGACGGGACAAACATCACGACAGGCACCGCAGAGTGTGCTGGCATGGGGCAATTTGGCATCGTCGGTCACATGTGTGGACAAGAGCGGACTGATAACAGCACCGATGGGGCCACTGTAGGTACTGCCATAGGCATGACCACCAATTTCGCGGTAGACAGGACAAGTATTGAGACAAGCACCACAGCGAATGCACATGAGAGCCTCACCATAGCCATCCGCTAGCATCTTTGTGCGTCCATTGTCCAGGAGAATGACGTGAAATTCGTCTGGGCCGTCGGCGTCGCCAGACTGACGCGGCCCACTGGTCATGGAGAGATAGACGCTTACTCTTTGGCCTGTTGCGCTACGACAGAGAGCCTGATATTGAAGAAAGGCATCTTCGATCGTCGGGACGAGCTTCTCAATCCCCATCAACCCGACGTAGAGTCGCGGCATGCTGGAAACCATGCGGCCATTGCCTTCATTGGTGACAATGCAGAGCGTGCCTGTTTCGGCAATGGCAAAGTTGCAACCGCTCACACCCATATCGGCTGCCAGAAAGTCTTTGCGCAGTATACCTCTTGCAACGGCGCACATGGCCTGGGGATCAAGGGTGGGCGGTATGTCAAGCTTGCGCTGGAAGACATCTGCCACATCTTCCAACCGCTTGTGGATGACGGGGGCGACGATATGACTGGGCGGTTCATTGTCGAGCTGGATGATATATTCATCCAGATCGGTTTCAACCGCCCGAATGCCCTGCTCTTCCAAAGCCTCATTCAGGTGGATTTCTTCGGTCACCATCGATTTGGATTTGACCACCAACTCAACCTGGTGCTCGCGGGCAAGTTGCTTGACGATCCGGTTGGCTTCTGCGGCATCCTGCACCCAATGAACGTGTCCGCCATTTTCGATCACGTTGGCTTCAAACTGCTCCAACAGATCGGGCAGATTGCGCAGGACATATTCCTTCATCTGGCGTACTTGGTTTCGTAGCGCTTCGCCATCCATCTCAGTCATGGCGCGATGCCGTGCCCCGATCAGATTTTTTGTGGTGCGGTCGACAGCAACCTTCAGATGTTTATTGTCCAGGGCGTTTTGGACGCGCTGTTTGTATGGTGCGTGGAGATCAATTTTCGGCATCGGCTTCAGGTAAACCTAATTCCGCGAGTGATGTGATTGACAGCAATTGAACGGCAATTTTGTCGAGAAGGTCATCATCAGTTATCGCTTGAATGCGTTCGAGAAAATCTTCTGGGATCATGTTAAATTTGGCGTTTAACAAATCTAATATGAACTCATATTTTGCCTTTAATGAGATTTGTTCTTGCCAAGAGAGTTCGGCCTCTGTCAACGCGAGCATAATTTCCTCCTTTGCCGGATAAAGGGTTTCTGCCGGTAGATAGGTTTCGATCAAATTCACTGGGCTGGTTCAAAAATAGGTTGACAAAGAAGAGAGTACGTTAACAAGAGAATAGGTTAGAGAAAGAGGCTCCTGTTCAGGCAAAATAAGGGTGTTCAGACCAAAATAGCCAAAAAGGAGCCTCTAAATGTCAGAGTATCGAACAGACCCCCTATCATTGTCAACCCGAATCGATCTTGCGTTGGAAATGCTCAACCCGAATCGAGAGTGGGGGAGAGTGAGCGAACTGTCAACGGCGTACAATGTGTCTCGAACGTGGCTCTATAAGTTGAGAGAGAGCGGTGAAGCGGCGCTGAAAGCGATCTTGTCGCCAGTGAGTCCAGGACCGCAGCCGAAAAGCCATGTGATCGAAGTGGATGAGACGTTCATCCGACGAACCATAACGGTGTTGCCGATGCTGCGAGGAAGCGTACGAGATATCCAAAGGGGGTTGGGGTTGCTGCTAGGTGTGGAGCGGTCGGTGGGATTCATCCAAGGGACGCTGGCGGAAGTTGGAGAACTGGCATCGGCGTACAATGAGAGCATGGTGCCGACGCTGCCGGTGTTGGGGGAAGCGGATGAAATTTTCTGTGGCGACCAACCGTGCCTGACGGTGGTGGACGGAGCATCGTTTGCGCTGTTGAATATCTCAGCAGCCGATGCCCGAGATGAAACAACATGGGGGTTGAAGTTTCTCGAATTGCTCGAGCGAGGCATCACCTTTGATGACTTGGTGACCGATGGGGCTTTGGGCATTCAGGCAGGAGCCAAGGCAGCGGGGATGAATGCGCCACACTCCTATGACCTCTTTCACCAAATGCAGAATGGCACCAAAATCACCCAACGTCTGGAGAGAGAAATGGACCAGGCCATGACCGACCGTGACGTAGCTTGGCAAGAGTTGGACGAGCAGACTGCTCCTGCACGTCGCCCTGGGCGACCACGCAAATGCACAGTGACTCTCGAGGTTGCCGACCAAACGGTGCTGACAGCAGTTGACTTGCACGAGAACTGGACATGGCTTCTCCGAACGGTCCGTCAGGCACTGGAGCCGATTTCACCGACCGGGCAGCTTGTCAACACAGATGCGGCGCAACAAACCATTCTGGCTGCCACCCAACTTATGATGGAGATGAACCGCGATGAAATTGCACACTTTGCCACCCAACTGCAGCAGAATCTACCTACATTGCTGGCTCCCCTCCGTCGCCTGGAACTATCCCTGGCTCCCCTCCGCCAGAACCTCTCACCTGAGTACGAAGCCTTCATCACACACCTCTGGACTTATCGCCATGACCATCAACTTCCCATTGAACAGCTTTTCCCTCCCTCATTGCAGCCTATGGCTCTTGCCTTCTGGCATGCACTGGATCGCTTCCATCGGGCTTCTTCTCTAGCTGAATCCTTTCATGCTTGGCTCAGGCCCTTTCTTGCAATCCATCGCTCTTTGCCCGATTGGTTGGCCGCTCTTTTACAGCTCTTTTGGAATCATCGCACCTTCTCACGTGGCAAACGCTCCGGTCACTCACCCTTAGAACTGGCTACCGATTCCTATGTCCCTTCTTTGGCTGACGCCCTTGATGCCATTCTTCAGCCTCAACAGCAACTGGCTCTTTAACCTATTCTCTTTTTTAACGTGCCCATTTCAATTTTGTAAACCTAACTCATCCCTTGTTCTGAACCTGCCCTCGGAAGCAACCAGAAAATACAAAGCGACTCTTGGAGCTAATCAACGGGGAGATCTTTGAAAAAATGCCAACTCAGCAGCATGGTCTAATCGCTAGTAATGTCAATCGAGAGCTTGGCAACTATGCGATAAAACACAAAAAATGGTCGCCCTGGTGTTGAAGTTTGCCATCGAGCGCCGCAAGATGACCACAATTCGCGCTTACCCGATGTTTCGTTTACATGTACACGTGAGCCGTTGGTGGAACAAGGTAGCGTCCCTGGGATGCCCGATCTGGCTGTGAAAATCAAATCTCCGAGCGATACAATTCGCGAAATGCGCGAAACTGCAGCTTATTATTTGGAAAATGGTAGCCGCTTGGTCTGGTTGGTCTATCCCGAGCATGGGCTAATCGAGATTTATCGATCTGATGCTGATGTAGAAATTTTGGACGCCAACCAGAGCTTGTCAGGGTACGATGTCTTACCAGGATTTGAATTATCCGTCGCCGAGGTCTTTGCCGACCCGTTTGCCGAATGAGATTCTTAAGCCGTCATCCCTCCATCCAATTGAAGTGCCTGTCCCGTCACAAACCCCGCCTGATCTGACACCAACCAGAAAATTGCATCAGCGATATCCTCGGCGCGACCAAAGCGACGCATGGGGATTAAGCGCGTCAACCGTTCTTCATAGTCCTCGCGCTGATTGAGCGTCTCTTCAAATAGTGGTGTACGCGTAAAGACAGGGCAGACAGCATTGATCCGTATATTATTGCGTGCATATTCGCGTGCCGCTGCTTTTGTCAACCCAATCACACCATGCTTGCTGGCGGTATAGGCAGGTGCATTATCGAGGGCACGTACACCCGCAATCGATGCAGTGTTGATAATGGCACCACTGCCTTGAACCAACATCTGTTTGAGCTGTGTTTGCATGCAATAAAAGACCCCCGTCAAGTTTACGGCGAGAACTCGATGCCAATCCTGATGGGGATAGTCAGCTGTTTTGGCCCAGCCACCGCCAATGCCTGCATTGTTGACGCCAACATCCAAACGCCCGGAATGTGTCAGCGCGGCCTCCATGAGTGCATTGACGCTCTCTGCATCGGACACGTCGGTCTGAACAAATTTAGCCATACCGCTTTGGGCGGTAATTTGGGTCACCGTCTCTCGACCGCCTACTTCGTTGATATCAGCTACGAAAACCATCGCACCGGTTTCGGCAAAACGTAGAGCTGTGGCACGACCGATACCAGATCCGGCACCCGTAATGACGACGACTTTTCCTGAAAATTCAGTATCCATGTAAATCTTGCTTATGACGTTGTGGCCAATTCAATGTTCAAATGATCCACAGATGGATAGGATTGACTGGGTTTTTCTTTGTCTAATCTTGTTCATCCTGTCCATCTGTGGATTGGTATTTTTTGAGTTATCTTAAGGAATATCACACAGTCCCAAATTTAAAAACCGTTAAGTGATCATATGTCTCCCCTGGTCGCAATATGGGTGAAGGAAAATCCGGCTTATTTGGTGAATCGGGAAACGTCTGCGTCTCCAAGCAGAAGCCACCACGCCGAGGATAGACCTGTCCGCCTTTCCCTTCGGTTGCCGGCGGCATCATGTTGCCGGTATAAAATTGAACACCCATTTGAGTTGTGAACATCTCGATCGTTCGACCACTTGTTGGCTCACTGACATTCGCTGCGAAAGTGAGCCCGCCCAAAGGTTTATTGAGACGAAAGTTATGATCATAGCCGCCACCGACTTTGCTCTGGGGATGATCGTCGTCGATCCTGGCCCCGATTCGCATTGGTTGGCGAAAATAGAAGGGTGTCCCCTCCAAGCTCATCAACTCGCCAGTCGGTATTAGGTTTTCGTCGACGGGTGTAATATAAGAGGCGTTGATTTTTATCTCATGATCCAAGACATCGCCCTGGCCGGCTAGATTGAAATAGGTGTGATTGGTGAGATTTACGATGGTCGGCTTATCCGTCGTCGCTTTGTAGCGAATGCGGAGTTCGTTGCTATCCATCAATGTATAGCGAACCTCGGCGGAGAGATTTCCTGGATACCCTTCCTCTCCATCCGGGCTTTCATAATGCAACAAAACACCAGCAACTCCCCCTGTATCATAAGCTTGCGCTTTCCAAACGACTTTGTCAAATCCCTTCAGTCCTCCGTGTAGGTGATTCGGGCCATCATTTTTTGCCAATATATACTCAACACCATTCAGAGAAAATTTGCCTCCACCAATTCGATTGGCGTAGCGACCGACGAGACAGCCAAAAAAAGGATTTTTCTCCGACATATATTCATCGAGCGTGTCAAAACCAAGTACAATGTCGCCAGGTTGACCATTTTTGTCTGGCACAACAAGCGAGACGATTGTGCCACCATAGTCGCTGATTTTAACCTCCATGCCATGATTATTCGTCAATGTAAAGAGTTCCGCCTTTTTGCCATCTTTGGTTGTCCCAAATGGCTCTCGTTCCATTTTCATCATGCTTGTTTCTCTCGTGTGTTAGCGGCTGGGGATCATGATGTTGTTCTGTTCGTACCAGATAAGGGATATCATCCATTATACCACACAATCGTATCGTACTAGCATGAACTTTCAGTTCGGTGGTTTGAGGGCGCGGACCCATCTTCACCGGTAAATTTTTCATACCGACTAGCAAGAACACAGGCACTATAGACGCTGATTACTGCAGCGATGAAAAATATAAAAATAGCAATATTTACCATATAAAAAGAAGTACTCGAAGCGATACTCGTCCAGGGCATAGATTTCACTTTTCCACACAACTTTACTTTCTGGTAAAGGCTTGAGTGACAAAGGGCAAACCGAAAGGGGCGGAAAAAAGAATCCACCCTGAAAAAACGGGATAAAATGTAAAAATAGTGCTCGGCTAGTTTAAGCAGCGGCATTGAGGCGGCGATGAGCGAGAACGCCTTTAGGTAAATGGTGTGAAACCGAGGCCTTTTTCCGAAAGTCAGGGTCGAGTTGGTCGGGAGTTGGAAAAAGAGCACTCGAGAGAACGCGGCGCAGCCTGCCGGGAGTGGCTTGAGGCTCTCGATCCCAGTAGCCAGTCGGTATGGGAGGAAGAGAAGCGGCTAAATGGGAAAGAAGATTGCCAGCAAGCAGCCCCAGTTCAGGTAAGCGGAAGCAAGCCTCATCGGCATGAACAAATTGACGATGTAAGCCAATCATCTGCTTGGAAGCCAAGGGGGGGATGTTCAACAGGCCAGCGCTCCAGATAGAAAAGATAAATGGTTTCAGCTTGTAAAGCCATGACGGTCGCCAGAACCAAAGGTGTGTGATAAGCAGGATCCTGAAAGACGTAAATCGAATAGGTGCGGTTGGCTGTATCCACCTTGGTTGTCCTGGGGACGAGATTGTGCCATGCTTGATAGCGAATCAGGCGACCACTATAGACAAATTGACCAAACGAGTCTGGAGTTGTGGCCTCGAGTCGCTTTCCCCTATAGCATCGAGAGAGCGGACGCACAATATCACCATATTCGGGTGGTCTGCCTTTTTTCCTTACGTTCGGGTAACTCATTGCGGCGCGCTGTGCAGTTAATCGCTTCCCGAAGGACAAATCGGTCGACGTCGCTTTCTAGCATTTCTCTGATTGTAAACCCGGCATCGACCACCGCCACTTCGTCTGACTCCAGTGATTTCTTCGTCTCTTTCAGCAGCTTTTTCCGAAACTCACTTTCCTTTGTGCCTACCTCGCATCTCATGATTGCCTTGAGCAGTGGCACTCGTTTCCCGCCTATCTCCCCCCGAGCTTATCATCACTCCAAAGATGAGCGCGGGCAATGCCCGACGAGCCGTTGAGTTATAGAGTCGGTTCACTTTCCCTTGCAGCTTCGGTCGCCAGAACCCTGTGATATCTATGCTTTTCACTCGGTATCCTTCTAACTTTTTTGCCTCCCATTCCCCTTTCCACTCCACTTCTTCTTGCCACGATGAGAGCAGGCTTGCAATATCCCATGATCCATATCGAAAGCTCCACCAGCTTCTTCGGATCTCCTCATCTTCAAACCCGCTTTCATTCAATCCACTATGGATTGCTCCTCGACTTTTCAGAAACGACCCATTCATCATCGCCCACATCAGACGCATTACATTTACGTTTGTTCCCACCGGCGTTACTTGCAATACATTCATCAGTACTGCTATAGTTATTTCTGGCGCGGTTAGCATTCCTTCCTCCTTTTTGGTTTCGCTACCTTTAGGATGAAACGCTAACCGCTTTTTGTCACATTTCTCACCTCATCTCTTTTCTTTTACCAGAAAGTAAAGCACAAGTAAAACGTCTAAATGATGCCCGTGTTCGATATACTTTCTCAAGTAAATTATACCGACCGATGAGCACGTTCGCCTAAGAACCCGAAAAGTGGTTGTGAGCCCGACCAACTTCTCGGGTAAGAATGCATCATCACAGAACTTTTCAGATAAGCGCTAAAGTGTGACGTAATGGGGATCAATGTGCACAGCAATGAATCGTAGGGAATCAGAGGTTATTTGGAATCTATTTATCTTATTGTAATATAGAAACCAAGAAAAAGGTATTACGAAGAGCTTACAACTCGTATGAAGATCGTACACTTAAAGTATAGGTAGTGGTTACAGGGTAACTGAAGTGATCGGGATAACATCTAGTTGTGGCCTCAGAATCTTATCTCTAAAGCGGTTCGTCAGTTAACGGCGAACCATTATCAAAGTATAATCTTCGATCATTACGTTACAACATCCAGAATCACTTTCGTTACGGTTGGTGGATGAAGCAGCATATTGGCATAGTTGGCATTCGCCATGGGGCAGGCACATTCTTTGCGCCGAATACTGCCGCGCAACTCCTCCATTGCCGCGCCGCGCCAGACAGGCGTGATGTTATAATTGTGGTCTCGCAAGTTACCCGCTGCTTCGGCACGGATACAGCAACTCCAGAGATCGCCGTTCGGTGCGATATGTGCACTCGCCCAGCCAGCATAACATGGAATGACCTGATCCTGATCATGGAGAACCTTTTTGGCCAACTGATAATATTGTGCGCGAAAAGCCTGGGTAAAGCGTGCAATGCCTTTGGCTGGTGTTTGTCGTGCTTGTTGGCTCAGAAAATCTGCAATTTCATCATAATCATCAGGAAGAGGCGTAATTCCCCAGCCAACCGTATCCAATTCAACACGTTCTTCGGCCACCTCTGTGATATAGCTATCTGGCGCCAAAAATTTTAACCCTTCCTGTATCTCAGAAAAGCGATGAACATTAAAGCGACTGATAACAGTATGCACTGTTAAGACCAGATTCGCATACTGCTTCTGTAGGTTCTTTAGTTGGTTCCAGGTCTTGATGGAAAGATCCCAATTGCCTTCCACCCCTCGGATATCATCATGCTCTGTCCCAACGCCATCTAAACTTAAATTGATGCCGATGCTACTCTTTGGACACTCTCGACACATGCGTGCGACTTTCGCGATTGTACGCTCTGTCAACATACCATTCGTGGGGATGGTAATTACCTCTGGCTGACAATGTTTGTAAGCGCTGATAACGAGATCATCCAAATCCTGGCGCAGAAACGGTTCACCGCCAGTAAAGGTAATGTAAAAAGGTGTTTTGCCAAGGCTGGCAAAGACTTTATCCCACTCCTCTAGCGTCAGGTCATCATTCGGTTTGCGCCATACGTCACATGTGCGACATTTGCTATTACAGCGGAAGCTGACGCTAACCACAACCGAGAAGGGTTTCACCTGTGGCCAACCAAATGTGCGGAAGGCCCAATACATGGGTAGTTTGGGGATCAAGCTGAGCATAGTATAAACGTAAGCTTTAGAACGTATCTGAAAAGTGGTTGTGACTCCGACCAGTTTCTTGAGTTGACAAAGACGCCACCGGTTGAAACCGGCGTCTGCCACAGAAAACCTGCTTCAGCAGGTTTGGTAAAGCAGGCGTCGAATTCATTCGATACCGTCAACCACATGTGATCCTGTTGAACCAGAACTTTTCGGATAAGCACTAAGGCCATTCCAGAGAAATAACCCCTAATTTGCCAAGTCTATTTCTCTGGAATGGCTTGCACTTTTCCAGATCAAATTAGGGATTTTAATTGTTGGAAAAGCCTAAGATGAATCAATGGGCGAATCACTATCCGGTTCAAAGGCATCAACTGGAAATAGATTGCTGGAGGCCTGATATTGATAAATTTT
The DNA here is from genome assembly GCA_019217005.1 of Chloroflexi bacterium TSY. The sequence goes on along the minus strand of JAHBNG010000030.1, from coordinate 45,509 downwards.
ATCTTCTGGATCGGACGTTAGCAAAACGAGGGCCCGCTCTTCTGCAGACAAAAAGCGCAGCTCCGTCCGATAGCGCTGTATGCTATCTAAATCGTCCAAGCCAAGTCCATGGACAGTTCGGACAAAGCTAATGCTGAAGGGATCCTCTGTCGGCAACAATGTAACACCAAATTCTTCTAGGAGTGAACGGGTCAGATCGCTTTGCGGATCACCAGATGCGGCGGCAAATTCTACCGTGGTTCCACGCGTTGCCAACCGATCGACTACATCATAATTGGCGGCTGGCTTTGCGCGGCTCCACGCCGTCTCCACATATTGGTGCTTCGAACGAATTTCAGAGTAAACAATCGGTCCTTCCTGAGCCTTTATCGATTCAGCATCGATCGCTCGCAAATACCGCGAGCGCTGTTGCTCGACAATTCGATTACGCCAAAGTAAATTCTCTATCCCAAATTTTTCGGCTAACTCACGCACGAGTGCCGTACGAGCGGGTCCATCCTCTTCAATGCTGACCGACATCATTGTGCGGCCAACAGTCTGTCGAATCAAATCTGCTATTGAGCTTGCTTGGGGTTGTCCACGGAGACGCTCTGTTTGATGTGCGCTAACGCCGGTCAAAAGCCTTTCCAATTCATTTCGCCACTCTGGCGTACGCCATAGATCAACCAACCGCCCCGCATCTTCTGCGCGGTTTACGCTCTGTTGCTGATGTAGATATTGAACCGCCCGTTGCCACAATTCTCGGTTAATCTTTGGCTGGCGTAGATGCGTCTTATACGTTGCCGGAATAAGTTTCTCCACATCAGAAACGCCAGCATGCCCATCTTCATCGCTCCAGCGACTCAACTCGGCCTCAGCTTCAGTCATCATGCGCGCCAACCGTTGTAGCCGATCCAACAAGCGATCATAAAGGCGCAAAATCCCTTGATTCGCATATACTTGCAGCTGTGCTGTTAGTTCTGTCTGCGCGAGTTCGACTCGTTCACGCCGCAGCTTGGTCACTTCTAGAACACGCTGCCGATAGAAGAGCGCACCAGCCAGACTCATCAACAGGCCAAATCCTGCTAAAGCAACAGAATCGTTGACTGGATTCCACGTCCGTTCAATGGAGTACAGATAGAGCGTTGCAATAAATGCCACAATTGCAATACTGATCCCAATCCCCAGTAGTAAACGCCACCACTTGGGCACTCGCTCAATCGCACGTTCATAGCGCGAGAACCATTCTCGCCGCGCCAACTCGTAGCGCGCTGGCGCTAATTCGGGTGTTGCAGCAGTCGAGATCGTCTGCTCCACATGACGATGACTCTCAAGTTGGTCATCGACTTCGTGCAGCCAAATGGCTACCTGTTTACGGGCATGGGGAAGACCCGCCGGAGAAGCAGCAAGCTGCTCCAGTAGGCGCTGTTCTATGCGGTGCAAAAGCGCGCCCAACAATTTGGGTTGAGGATTCGTTTTGCCTTCCACGGCATCAAGATAGAGTTCAGAATCAGACAGCCCCCACGTCTGGTCCAATGCTTGGGAACCGACTGCTAACTCGAAAACCTCTTCTATTTTCTCTAGATGTTGCTCAAAGGCCGTAGGCCATTCCCCGGCAGGCGATCGTCTTAAATCAACCGCTGCTGTCTTGGAGAGTATAAACGGCACTTGGACAGATAAATCCTCAATTGCGCTGGGGGCAGGATTTAGATAGAGTTCCGGCAGCAACTGCGTCATCTGAGCCAGCGCATTGGGGAGAGACATTCCCAAATTTGCCAGTGTTGTCGTTGGTCGCTCAATTTTGACGACTGTCTTGGTCAATGGGTTTTCGATGATTGTTTCATTCTGTGTCGCGTGAAGTGCCCACTGTTGGGCCAAACGTCGTCCCTCTTGCCGATTGACAGCACGCAAAATTTCGGCCAATGGAACGTAGTCAGTTGCTGCACCAATCAGGCTGTATGGTCGTTTGGCACCGCCATGAAACTCAATCCCATGTAGACCGATACCCACCTGTTCCTGGACAAAAAGATTGCCATTGGCGGCAACAAATGTTTCAAGCGCGTTGCCGACCAAAATGGCTAATTCATGGCTATTCTGAGAAAGCCCCTGATTACTCTTTTCCCGATCCAGTAGATAGATTTGATCGAATAACGATTTTCCAAACTGAGAAATGAGCGGTGAATTTGCCCCTTGAACAACTGAGGCAAGCTCTAAGCTTCCTTCGCTACTACTCTGAAGGCTCATGCTCTCGAGGGGATTGTTTTGAAAGCTAGCATTGCGCAGACCAGTGAAGATTTCCAGCTCGCTAAGCGCCGCATAGGTTGCAGCATTTTCTAGGGCTCTACTTTCATCGTTGGCATAGCTACCGGTGGCAAATAGGCCAACGACGTGCGACAGGTTGCGTCGTTCCATCCGCTGCATTAGTTGCGCAACTGTAGGCCAGATCAAGGCTGTGGTGAGTGGTTCATAGAGAGAAGCCACTACATAGAGTGTCGTTTGCACAAAGGGGTCGTTGGGCGCCAGATTATCTTCGCGTATCGGGTCGACCAAGTGGGTTTCCAACAGTCGAGCAACATGGTCTGCGTGTTCGAGTGCAGTATGGAACATGTCAGCACGCGTGGCATGGCGCAGATCATTTGTAGGTTGATTCAACCTGTAGGCACGCGGGGTCAACCCAGTTGCTTGTGTTCGAAAAGCGCTATTTGCATTTTCGTTGGTATAGCTGAGTGGACGCAGATTGGGTTCCGCCATGCGGAATAGCGTAGATCCACGACGCTCCGCAGCCGTAAAGAGCCCCGCCAGCCGGCGTTCATTCGCATCGGTTCCGGCTTGATCAATCTTTGTCAACTGCTGTTCCAGGTAGAAGGGTTCTAGATCTGGCCCGCCGTCTTGTTCGGTTGGAAACTGGCGTACATAAAAGAGTGACTGGCCATTGTGATCAAGCAGTGACTCCGGCATCAATAGGGCAAAGTTTGTAATCCGTGCCAAGTCTGGGCCCACAGATCCTAGAGCACTGCGGCGTTCCTGCGCAGCGCGTAGCCGCGGCTGCAGATGAAGCATCACCTGCAACCCCCATCCTCCAAAACAAAGGATCGCTGCTCGATTATAGCTAAAAATTGCGCTCATCGGGAATTCTATTTATCTATGCAACTTGTGCCACCTCCCAGACAACTAGGGCCTTTTTGCGCAAGGCACCCCAGCGGTAGTCTCGTATTGCACCGCTTTTGCGGATCACTCGATGACAGGGAATGAGATAAGCGACTGGATTCACACCCACAGCACTGCCAACAGCGCGTACTGCTTTGGGATTGCCGATTTCACGGGCGACATCACTATAACTCCAAAGTCCGCCCACTGGTATTTTCAGGAGAGCTTCCCACACTTTGATCTGGAAATTCGTCCCGCGCAACAAGAGATTCACCTGACGCTGGCTTGGATTCAGCTGCTGTTTAATGGAAACCGTCTTGTTGGCGTCCTCTTGACTGGAACTTTCATCTAAGTTTTTAACGTTTTGGGGAAAGATCTGTTCCACTAAGGGCATCGTTTCCTCTGGTTTTTCAATGAGCGTCGCAGACGACCAATCGGTCTTAAGCATCTGTAAAGCAGTCGTCTTTCCGGCTCCGTTTTCTTGGCTCGATAAGAATGAGAGGGTGCAAATGCCTCGATCCGTGACGCCCAGCAGGCATATCCCAAAGGGGGTATCATGAAATCCATAGCGAATTTCGATATCTTTTCCGCTGCTTTTATATTCGCCTGGTGAGACAGCTTCTACATTGATGAGCAAATCGTGTAGGCGACTAGGGCTAGACAGACCACTTTCATAGGTTGCGTCAAGCACGCTGACTGAATTGCGTAATAGTTCCTTGGCATAATCAGCCGTCAAAAATTGGACGAATCGTTTGGGGCTGATCCCTGCCCAACGCGTAAAGAGACGCTGAAGGTAAAAGGGGCTAAACCCCAAGTGCGCAGAAAGTTCGCTGAGCGTCGGTTGCTCGCGAAAATTCTCCTCGAGATAGCGTATTGCTTCTTCGATTCGAGCATAGTCGGATGTTGAGTCGAAATTGGGTGACATAGAATTGGATGACATGGAGAAATCCTTATTTTAGATTTACGATTCTAGATTTATTACTGCGTAAAGTAAGTTTTCTGGTATTCTGGCCCCTCCCTAACCCTCCCCAAATTGGGTTCAAGGGCGGACACTTTCTATGCGAAGTGGCCAATCAGGCGATTTTTGCAGCAATTTGAGTTTTCGTTTCGGCAAATCGACTTATGTTCGGGTCGAAACTTGCAAGTTTGAGCATTTTGCCGTGAATATCTGTGATACAAATGCGGTTCTAATTGCCAAATCGACCCAAATTGACCTAAATATCTGTTTCGTATAGTACCTGTCCGCCCCTGAACCAAATTGGGGAGGGGACTGTCACATCGCTGACGAGATTTCTGCTCCTCCCCAAGCTGGGGGAGGCAGGAAGCTTTGAGGGGTAGGTTTTTTCCGCTGGACCCAATTTTGGGGTCAAAACCGGCCATTTTAGAGTCCAAAACGCCCAATTCATGCCCAATTTCGACCCTTTTTGAGTCTGTTGCTGAAAAACCTACCCCTGCCAGGAGGCTGGGAGGGGGTTAACGAATACCCAATTACTTACTTTACAGTAAATTTATGAGGGAACTTGCAACGTTTGTGTATTTTGTTCTCCCTCCAGGGCAGACATACTAGCGACCCTTGTGCTACCTATATTACATGAAGCTTATCAATGTTTCCACCCGATTCTTGCTTTACACGTGAAGAAATGAAATCATGTTTGGCCATTCCAAAAATATAATCATCTATCAGAACAGATCGTTCTCTCTGGAATGGCTTTGGCTTTTCCAATCGAATTGGACAGTTTAATTTCTGGAAAAGCCTTTTGCGCATCTCAAAGTCGACGAGCCATCTGTTCCAAAACTCTTTGTGAAGAGTAAATCCAAAATCGCGCATCTCATATTAGTGCTTATCCGAAAAGCTCTGTGACGTTGTATTCTCGCTCGAGAAACCGGTCGAACTCACAACCACTTTTCGGATAGGTTCTTAGCAGTCTACTTCAATGCGAAAAATGGTGCAAACAAGACTCAGTAGATCCAAATTTGGCGTTTTTGGCGATTTTCAGTCGAGATTGCAGGGATTTTGGAGTCATTTATTCAGATTTCGGTTACAGAAAACAACCTATTTCATATCTGAAAATCGCCCAAATCTAACGCAAAAACTAGATATCGACCGGCAAATTTGTATTTATGTCAACTGTTTAGCCAGAATTCTCTCTCAAAACCTGAAATTTGGATCTACTGAGACTCATGAGTTTCGTATGTTATCGTTAGACATTCTGTTCCTTGGGCAAGAAAAGGAGGTTCTCCTACACTTTCGATGAAAGTGGATCTAGCTCAAAGCTGGGGACCAAGAACGCGGCGGCGCAGGAGGACAAAGTTGGCGCGGCCATACATCTGACGTTTGATGAACTTCAAGCGGTTGACCTGTCCCTCGGTCTGCCCGTTGCTCCAGGGAGAAGAAAGGGCATGGGTCACAGCGGAAAGATCCTGTCGAATCCCATTGGCAAAGGATGTCAATGCGGCGATTCCAGAAGCAGCCACATCGTGGAGCCAAGAAGTCAGTTGCTCCGGCTGTTGGTCCTGAACCATCCGGTGCTCGGCGAATCAAACGAATGAGCGTATCAGGACTTGTCGGCATGCCCAGACTCTTCAGCAAACGAGCACCTGCCTCCCCACCTAATGCAAAGGCCACCTCTTGCTGTTGCTCTGTTCGTCGTTCCGTTCGGCGCGCATAGGGCGCAACCACACCAGGAAATCTTTCTGCAAACGTTCGATGACTACATTCCTCATTCTTGCAGAAGAAGCTTCTCACTTTCATCTGCAACTGGATTCCATTCCTTGCACACGGCAAATCTGATGGATTTCGCTCGTATGATCTATTGACTTTGTCTGATTCCTGACCACAATCTGGACATCTCGCTGTCGGATGATTGCTTGACACCTTCAAATTCACTTGTTTGTTGTCAAACTCGATTTCATTCACTTCTAATTCTGCCTTTTCTGGCAACAGGAACTCTAGTTTTCTCATCGGAAGCCTCCTTGATTGAATCCGGCTTCCTATTATCCACATCCTGTCAAGTCCCTTTTCATAAATAGTGCGGGAGAACCGCTTTCTTTTTGTCAAAAACAGTCTCTCTGCCAAGTAACGCCAGATTGCCTTCCTCGCCCTGGTTCCTAGTGGTAGAGGTCTTTCCTTATCACCCTTACCATGATTGATGAACAGACGACCTCGCTCCTTGTGGTAGTCCTTCACCTGCAGGTCGCATAGCTTCGTCACTCGAATTCCACAGTCAACCATGACTAAGACGATAGCTTTGTCTCGTAATCCAGTAGGGCGCTTGGTTCTGCTCCTGGGCTTACCAGCCCAGGATGCTGTCCACTCCATCGCTTTGACCAAAGCCTTGACCTCCTTCATGGTCAGTGGCTCTATCTTGCGTTTCGTGTACTTGGGTTTGTCTACCTTGTTTCTGATGATGTGGTCGATACCCAGTTCTTTCTCTGCCCATGTCCAAAATGCAGACAGAACAAAGTAGCAATCATAGATGTATCGATCTGACAAGTCGGTCTCTTTATGCAGGTGTCTGATAAATCTTTTGATACCATTACTGGTAATAGCCGGAGACCTCTACGTTACCGATAAATTCACTGAACAACTTGAAGGCATATTGATAACGAATGACCGTCCCTTCGGTCAGATATATCTCACGGTCCAGCCAGTAGCCCTCAAGGGCATCATCGAGTCGTAGAGGTATGTGGTACCCTGGTGGGCGTAGCGGGGAAATAAAAAGACCCAGACGACCAAATGTGGTCAGTCGAGGTCTATAGGAGTAGATTGCGTGGTTTGCCCATATTCTGGTGGGCAAAATAGTGGGAGATACTGGACTTGAACCAGTGACCTCTACGATGTCAACGTAGCGCTCTAGCCATCTGAGCTAATCCCCCATAGTAGTTCGGAACTATAGCACAACTATTATGTATTTCGCAAATAAACGTGTCACACTTTAACAATTGCTTTTGGAAGCCAAAATTGTTCTTATTTGTTCAATTTGGAAAAATGTATCCTGTGGGTCCTGTCGTTTGTGCAACAATCTCCATTTGAGTTTTCAGCATATGGTGCAATATGGACACTTCTCGCCAAAGAAGATAATTTTCTCGAGCCAATAACTCGGGAATACCGGGTAGACCAAGAAGTCTCTGTTTTTCGTCATTTGGAAAGGGCATGGCCATGGCAACAAGAAAAGCAAGACTCGTTGGATCTTCCGGAAGTTTGTCTAACGGTAATTGTGATTTACTTGCATCAGAGATAGCATTGACGTATTCGATCACTTTGGGTCGCACTTGTTGCGCAAGCTGCTGCGCCCGCTGTGTTCCTCCATTGATGACGGGATAATGATTGACATCACCGCTGAGATAGTTCTTGCTATAATCAAGATGATTCACGCGAAAGCGTTTTGTCCCAACAACAGTCACATTCATTCGTCCGTCTTCCAACCGTTCGACACCGAGTATCTTGGCTGCTGTGCCAATCTCGTACGGAACTGTATCTGTATCGCCTTCTGCTTCTCCTTCTTTGATCAAGACAATCCCAAAAGGGCTCTCTGTCTCAATACAGAAATTAATCATTTCGCGATAACGTGGTTCGAAAATGTGCAAAGGAATCACCTGACCAGGGAAAAAAACCAATTTGAGAGGGAAAAGGGGCAGATCCATGAGTAAAGTGTCGTTTTTCATTACTAAATGCTTATCCAAAAAGTTCTGTATCGATACATTCGGTGGTATACCACAAATTGCTTACAGGTTACCTCGTCTCTCGGAACAAGGAGGTGTGTAAATGTAGCCGATGTCGTTAATCCTGTTTCATGAACTCGCGAAGGAGAGTCATCGCAAATGCCCCTTTGGGCAGAGAGAATGAGATCTCAAGCGAGTCTTGATCGGTTTTTTTGATCATCAAATCGGGCACCAAAAGTCGTCCCAAACGTCGCGTGCCAACAATTTTCGCCTGATTAAAATGTCCCAACGTAATATTCGAATTCGCCAAAACCGTCGCTTCCAATTGTGCGGCGTCCGATTTTGCCTCACGCATCTTGGGGCCATAAATCGGTGCCGTAAAACTGATCTCGTGCGCTAAATATCGAGCTTGCTCAGTCTCTAGATCTTCAACATCAAACAGTCCACCTGTCTCATGTTTCTTGGCAATATCACCTTGCAATAAATGCTCAAAAGCACCTTGTTCAATGCGTTTTGCCAAATACTGATTACAAAGAAAACTCTGATAGCTTGAGATCAAAAAACGGCGCAGCCAACGGTCCTTTGGGCCACGGTCACCCATTAAGATTGCTAAACCACGTTCGGCATTTGCTCCGTCCTGCCCAAACCGCTGGGGGCCGAAAAAATTAGGAACACCAATGTGCTGCAGTCGTTCAGCAATCACTTTCGCTCGTTGTTCTGCAATCGTCCCTGAAACATCCAGATGGGTAATACGAATGACAAACCGATTGCCTAATAAATGCCCAGTTCTTAGCTTGTTCTTATGCAATTTCGCCCAGTGTACCTCGACCGACAAACGGTCTTGAATTCGTTGGCGGGCATCTTCTATAGCCGTCGCATCCATATGACCTAAGGAAAGGCTAAAGGTCTGAGTTGTGCGGGCGTCTTTATCCTTCATTCCCGCAAATGCAACCTCCCTCTTTTTCAGATCAAATAGGCGCTCCAGTTGACGCTGGACATCTTTGGTGGTTTGTCCAACTTTGGTCAAACGCACATATAAGTGTTGCCCCTCACCTTGTGGTTCATAGAGTGGAATCTCCTGAACAACAAAATAATCGGGCATCGTGCGTAGTTGGCCACCAATCCCTGACAGATCGGTCGTGATATACGGCAGGGAAACGTTCATGTTCGATTGTAGCATGGGAATTGCTTTAGAATACGGAAGGCTGGTTCCAAAACGGGGAATTATGCATTATCTATTTACTTGCGACAAACATAGAGAAGAGTATAATACAAAAACGAATCAGTTCTTCCTCCATAATCAAAGCCTGCTTCTTCTAACCATCCACCAGCAAGCCGTGAAGAAACATATGCTGGGTCGAGTAACTCTTCACTCACAACAATCCGACCATCTGGCTTCAATACCCGGTGCAATTCAGCCAAAGCGTGAGGCTTATCCGGAATTTCACCCAATGTTGCAACCAGAACGGCAAGATCAATGCTATCATCAGGAAGAGGTAACTGATAGGCCCCACTGTGATGAAGAGTGACTCGATGCTCTAACCCATCGGCGACTAATCGCGCCTGAGTTAGCTCAAGAAAGGGACGTTGAATGTCAACGGCATGAACAGAACCTCTTTCACCGACCATCCGTGCCATCTCTATCGTAAACAATCCGCTTCCGCAGCCAAGATCCAGTACAGACATTCCCGCATGTATACCAAATTCTCCCAACAGTGCAGTGGGCTGCCGATAGCGCCGCCGGAGAGGATGTTCTAACAAACGAGCAAATTGGTGAGGCATTGGTCGCGGTTGACGGTACAAAGCAACCCGAAGTGCCGTTAGTGAGCTGACAAATACTCCTAAATTTAAGAAGACAAAATTAAGCAATCGATGAGAGATGGTCTGCATCAGGCCCATCATGACACCGCCGACAAGTGTGTTGGTTGAAAGGGTGCTGGCGGAAAGCGAACTTGTAAGATCCCGTCAGTAAAGACTGCGTTGCTTGCCGAACGATGTGTAAGGACAGCAGGCAATAACAATTCGCGCTTAAAGTTTCCAATACTAACGAATAGCTCGTCGCCTCGTTTGGTCAACTTCACTTTGTCCAACTCAACAGAGGGTAAAGGAAGCTTGAGGACAAAATCCTCGCCCTGCTCTTCAATTTTTTGTGTCTGGCCGACAAAATAGACATCGCCCGGATCTTGCTCACTAAAAAGCGATTTCCCCAGCATTTCTAAGCGTTCAAGGCCCACCATCTCTTGCTGGGTCCAGTTGGCGCATAAGATGGGCAATGGATAAAAATCCCGCTCAATTTCCATGAGATAACGAGCTTGCGTCTCTTGAAATGTCCGCAAATATGGATCAACACTCGGCTCTGAAACTGTCACCTTGCCAATCCTCCCAGTGTGTACAGTTTCCCCATTTTCCGCAGCCTCCACCTTGATTCCAGGCAAAATGCGATTCACAATTGCAGCATCCACAGGATAACCGTACAACGATAGATATGTGATTGCCCGTGCACCTTCCTTTATCACCATCTTCTCTGGGTTGAGTACAACACGGTAGCTAGTGATCGCTGGATCGATCAAGACCTGCTGTAACTCTTTGACCCCATCAACAAGGTTATTGAGGCTATTGAGCGGGTCTTTGGCCGGCATCATCCGCCGCAAAATACCAGTTGCCAGCCGCATTGTTGCGTCGCCTGCTCCCAAAAATCGCTCCACATACCAGTGAAAGCTGTCGGGCATCGTGAGTAAACGCATCGTTTCGCCCGTCGGTGCTGCATCAATGATTATACGGTCGAAGTCTCCATCTTTAGCATGTTTGTTAATATGGAGCAAGCTTACGATCTCTTCCATGCCTGGAATGATGGCCATTTCTTCCGCAATGGCTTTACTCATGCCCTGGCGTCGCAACATACTTCCGACGTATGCCTGTAGCTCCCCCCAATGTTCGCGCACTTCGTCCAGCACATTGATCTCTTGCGCGTACAGATTTGGCGCAACTTCAATTGGTTTACTCTCCAAGGGTGTATCAAGGCTATCTGCCAAACTGTGTGCAATATCAGTGCTGACGACTAATGTACGAAAACCAAGCTGCGCACTACGTAGAGCAGATGCAGCAGCGATCGTGGTCTTCCCGACACCACCTTTTCCCAAATAAAGAATGATTCTCACAAATAAGTACCTTTAGTTGTATATTAAATTTATGTCGTCTCATTGCCTCTTGTGCCGAATGCCGATCACGACAAATAGACTTAGCAGCAAGACAATAGCTCCCATATATGCCAACAGACGATCCAATCCGGCCCACCCCCGAATTTGCCACCAGAACCGTGGAATCTGTGCCCAGTATGACCAACGCAGCGGCCATCGGTGGCCAATTTGCAAAACGTATTTCCCCATCAAGTTCTGTGGGCTCCAGACCAAGATATAGCAACGTCCACCCACTAGAGTTCTTGTATCAATGACAGGGCCAGGATAAAAGGGCACGCGTGTCAATAAATCTGTGACTGGTGCAACAAGTTTGCTGGGCGCGGGTCCAACGACCGCGCTATATCCTGCCGGCGCTTCGAGCGGCAACCTTTGTGTATCAGCGCTATAAGGCAAACTCTGTCCAACGACAGCAAAGGCTGGTGCAACAGCGCCTCCCCGTGGTAATTTGGGCACAAACATTTGGACACGCAATCGTTCACCCGCTCGGCAATTCGCACGGTAAACATGAATTTGTCCAGGTTGTAATAGTTGACTGAAGACCAGACGTTTATTTCTAAAATCAGGTAACTCAAATCCATTGTTGAATCGATGCCCAACTTCGGCTGGAAAAATGGGTCGACTCCCTGCAAGATCAGTTCCTGGGCTAGTTAGTTCAATCTGGGTGGACATATCTATATCCGGGATTTTTAAAGTATGAACGAAACTTTTTGACTAGAGCGAGCGTCAATAATATAACAATGTATTTTGTGCTTCTATAAAATTCTATAAAGTATAGTGAAGTCTAGCATTCTCGTCTATTTGCGTCAAACATAATCCCAAAAAACGATCGACATAATCTATTCCAATGATAATCGTCTGATATTGTCTACCGCACTAGCTCAAAATTTAAAATAAATTCGTCGGTTCTCCTCGACTAAAAACAGTCTCATTTACTTTAAATTTATGGCAGTGCTAAGTATAAAGTACGCAAGACGGTCCACGTTTGTTTCAAAATAATCCAAAATTATACAACCGGAATATGGTCAAATTGACCCCGGCCCCTCTTTCGTTATACGATAAATTACTCGATAGTTGTGAAATGAATATTTTCCAAATTTGACAAAAGAGACAAAAGTCATCTCAATAGATTGCATCAAGAAAAAAGGGGGTGGTTCAGAATTAGGTTTACACTTTTGATACATAGATAAAAATCTATATGAGGTCATTTTCTGCCTGAGCATGGCTCAAAGTAGAAAATATAAACATCTTTTCTCTTTGCAAAAATGTAAACCTAATTGTCCGCCTAAAATGAACCACCCCGAAAAAAGTGCGAAAAAGGAGCCATCAAGATGCAATTGCCGATAGTGAATGTAGCGCCACTGGTCAGGGAGCATAGCGAAACCTTTCGTTCAGTATTTGCCAATCGTAAACAGTTTCGCCACTTTGAAAACTATCTGACGGGTCTGATGGTCTTGGACAACAAAAGCATGGCAAATATTGCCCGCTGCATTCTAGATAGTGCAGATAAGACGAATATATCACGGTATTTGAGTGAAGCTCCTTGGCGAGCCGAAAAACTCAATGATGAGCGTATAGGTTACATGAAGTCAGAGACAGCACAATACCAACGTTCAGAGTCAGAATCGGTATTAGCGATTGACGATACACTATGTGAACACGTGGGAAGTCTGTTCGAGTATATCGATACACACTACAATCATAGCAATGGTCAGCATCCACTGGCTCATAACTTAGTCACAAGTCACTATGTCAGTGGCGCTGTTCGTTTTCCGGTCGATGCAAGTATCTACCGACGGTACGAAGAGTTTACCGACTGGGAAGCATTTGTGGAAAACCATTTCCCAGTGACTGAGATTCCCAAGAAAAGAAAGAACGAACCGCTTTTCATAAACGAGTGGATAGCCACCTATTAACTGACCCCGCCTTTCGAGGGCTAGACGAAGCGTTTAAGACCAAGATAACCATTGCCAGTGAACTGGTTGAAAAAGCTGTTGAACGAACCCTTATCTTTGGTTGGGCTCTTCGATGGTTGGTATCTCGCTCCAGATCTTCTAGCTGTACTCGATCGTCTGAATAAAGATTGGATCAGCATCTTGAAGTGCAATCGCAATCTGGAGACAAATAGCTTTCGTTTGCGAGATGAAGACGGTCAGCCGATAACTTTCGAGGGCCACATATTAAAGTCAAAGAGTTGGTCCCCTACATCCCCCAGAATGCCTACAAACCTGTCACCATTGATGGTCGTACTTACTATACCTTTACCATGACTGTGCGTATCCCTTCTATCGGCAAGGTACGCATCGTGATTAGTTTTGATAATCCTGAATTGCAAGGCAATTAGGCCGTTTTAGTGACCAATCGCACTGATTGTAATGCCAAACGCATTCTCTCGATTTACCTGCTTCGTTGGCCTATCGAGACGGTTTATCAGGATGGTAAACAACTGCTTGGCCTTGATGAATATTGCATGCGAACTGCCCACGCCTTTCAAAAACATTGGTCTCTGGTCTTCGTGGCTTATTCTCTCTTGCACCTTGATTGTTTGGGACCATCATTGGCTAAAACTCAATTCTCGCCCAGCAAATCCCTTGGTGAGGCTACTCGGCAGCAAGCTCAGTCACTAATTCAAGATCTCATCTTGACTGCACATCATGCCTTGAATGACGGACAGGAGATTGCAGAGGTCTTCGCTACCCTTTTCGCCAAACAGCAGGCCTGCTCTGCTTAATTTTGACTTTGTCAAATCCGGCATCTGCTCAAAATACAACTATCGAGTAAATTACATGAGTTCTGAAATATCTACACCCCGGCCTGTTTTCTCTGTTGTTGTTCCAATCTGGAACGAGCAAGATGTTATTCCCGAAATGTATCGGCGTATCAGCGCCGTCATGGACAACCTGAACGAGTCTTGGGAACTAATATGCGTTAACGATGGTAGCCAAGACAATTCTCTTAACCTACTCTTAGAGATACATCAACAAGATTCTCGAGTCAAAGTACTGGATTTTAGCCGCAATTTTGGTCACCAAATTGGCATCACGGCTGGCACTGATTTTGCTGAAGGTGATGCTGTGATTGTTATGGATGCTGATTTACAGGATCCTCCTGAAGTCGTGCCGGAAATGATCGCTCGATGGCGGGAAGGGTACGAAGTCATCTACGCCGTCCGTACCGTACGAGAGGGCGAGACCTGGTTTAAGCTGGCAACGGCGAATCTATTTTATCGACTGATTCAATGGATTGCCGATGTCAATATTCCGCTCAACGCTGGTGATTTTCGGTTGATGGATCGGCGTGTCGTACTCGCCATGCGACAACTGCGTGAGAAGCATCGATTTATGCGTGGATTGAGTAGCTGGGTTGGTTTCAAACAGATTGCTGTTGAATATGAACGAGCCGAACGATTTGCTGGCGAAACGAAATATCCCATTCGTGCAATGCTTCGGCTTGCCCAAAATGCCATTACAGGATTTAGCTATCTACCATTAAGGCTCGCCACGTATTGTGGATTTGGTCTTGCGATACTAAGTTTAGTCGCCATTATCGCCACGATTATTCTGCGTCTATCGGGCAGCAGTGCCTTCTTTGGTCAAGCTTCGACGCTTGTTGCCGTTCTCTTTTTGGGTGGCATTCAACTTATATTTCTGGGTATCCTGGGTGAATACCTCGCCCGAATCTATGATGAAGTGAAGGACCGTCCCCTGTACTTAGTTTCACGGGCCCACGGCTTTGTCAGAGACTTGGATTCACTGTGAGAATTGGAAGTAAATAACTCATCGATAGAGTCCTTGGTCTCCGCTCGGGACAAGACTCAGTCGATCCAAGTTTCTGCGGAGTCGCCATGCATGGCGCAGCGTTCTCTATTACACGCAGTAGACATAATCCTGCACTTCTCAGTCAAAACAGACTCGAGCGGGCCAAATGGTCCGAGATTCTCTACTGCGTCTTTTTTCGCCATTTGAACGCTCTACCTCTGAGAAATCCTACTGCGTGTAATCTCTAACGCCGGATCGTGTACTATTTTATGACATCGACACCTGTGCTGTGCTGTGCTGTTCGTTCGCGACCCCCATTTGGCCAGTGGCACTCCTGTATCAGCGTTCGCGGGTGGTCGCAATGGAGCCGATTTCTAGAGGTGTCGATGTCATAGAACAATACAGACCGAGTCGAGTACGGCCGCATTATAGACAAACCACATAAACCCCGAACAAACGTGGAGTCGCCATGCATGGCGACTCCACGGATATAAGACACATTTTGGATCGAGTGAGGCTTCGTTGCATTCGAGGTAAATCGCTGCGCTCTTGTTTCCTATACCTCAACCTTCCCCTCTTCCTCTTCCAACTCTGTTGTGGCCCACAATAGCTCTTCCTCTTTCAGTTCGAGCTTTGGAAGTTCATCCAATCCAGTTAAGCCAAAATGCTGCATAAAACGGTCGGTAATTCCATAGAGAATCGGACGCCCAACCGTCTCTCGCCGCCCTGTTTCGGCAATCAGCTCATGCTGTAAGAGTATGCGTAAGACATGACCACAATCAACGCCACGTACAGCCTCGACCTGTTGGCGAGTCACTGGCTGGCGATAGGCAATGATGGCAAGCGCTTCTAATGCAGGACCGCTTAACTTCATGCTTAAATCTAAATTCAGAAAATGTTCAATTGCGTTGGCCGTTGCCGGTAACGTAACCAATAGATATCTGCCGTCGCGTTCCTGGATGCGTAGGCCGCGCTGGTTTGTCTTATAAAACTCAGCGAGCTGCAGAATCCCATACTCAACATCGTCAGTTGGTAGGTCAAGCACACGGGCAAATTGTTCGGGTGCAGTCGGTGTTTCGGCCACAAATAACAAACTTTCGAGCATAGTGGTGAGCGGTATTTGCGCATCACCAATCGTCACCATTTTTATACTTTGCTCACGTTTTGCCTGCTCAGGCAGTTGAGGATCCGGGAGGCCGATTTGCAAGCCATCTTGTTTCCCGTTTCGGTTGATCTGCCCGGACTCACAATGAACATCCCCATTGATGTCTTCTTCGTCTTGTTCTGGATGCGCATCCAATCCCTCAACACCATCTAAAGAATCTACATGATTGATGCCAAGCGGTTTCTCATTTCTACTGTTCACCAAAGAATCTACAGGGGTATCGAGAGAATCGCTCGCGCGCTCATCTACAATACGCATTGTGACGATATCTGTCTCTAGGTGTTCAGCAGCCAAGACGGTGTAAGGATCTTTGGCCGACTCCCGTCCGTCTGTCCGGGCATTTTGCGCGCTCTGATGTTGACGCTCGCTGTTCTGCTGACGTTTATTGCTTTGTTGGGTAGAACTAGAATCATCACGCGCTCCATTTTCAGAAACGGAGCGCTTCTCAAGTCCATTCTGGTTCAAACGGAGCGCAACGCATATGGACATCCAGCTTGCCAAGACGTAGGCCCATATCTTGTTCAACAATGTCACGGGTCACTTCCACCACTTCATCTGTTTTCATCGGTACATCGACGTCTGGTGCCGCTTCGATCTCTAGTTTGACATCGACAGCACTTCCCTTCGCCTTGATTACCGGCACAACAGTAATGATCTCGGCAACTTGGTCGAGATGCCAGGCCAGACGACGGCCAATGCTATCGGTTTCTAGCTCTGCAGAACCGCCCTCCGCTGTACGAATACGGACACCCCGTCGTCGGCTGGCGAGAATCTCTAGCCAGATCAATGTCCCAAAGAGAGCGATCACAACAATGATAAACGCACTTTGACCGATGACAAAGTTTGTCGGATCTGCCTCACGCCAGCGACTGATCAGCGAAGAAAGAGCTGCTAGACCTCGTTGCCCCTGTGCAAGAGCCTGAAGTGGCGTGGCAGCAACATAGCAGAACAAGAATAACAGCAGCAGCCACAGCAGCATCACCACAAACCGGTTGAATCGCGTCATGAAATTATTATCCTCTACACATATTGCAATTGCGTGGCTGATTATACCCCTCACTAATTTCAGCATCCAAATGTGCAGAGAGCTAGACATGGTCTAATCCGTGAATTGTATGTGCAGAAAACATTAGACGATTCCAAAAAATAACGATCCACAAATGTGGATCGTTCAAAGATTGGATCGGTTTTATAATCGAGTCATCTGTCTCAAATGGTCAATCTATAGAATCAAATGGCTATCTCCAAATTCATGCCATAGATAACCTTCCATCACCGCTTCTTCATAGGCTGTCCGGATTTGGCTCGGATCGGCAATTGCATACAACATGGCCAAGTGGCTCGCCATCGAATCATGTAGGCCACTGATCAGTCCAGTAAGTGTATGGATTTCACGTCCAGGATGAATGTAAAGTCGTGTAAATCCTTGCGCGGGAATGACCTCTTTTCCATTCCAGGCTGATTCCAATGCTCTGACGACTGTTGTGCCGACGGCGATAACGCGGCGCCCTGCCTGACGGGCACTGTTGACTGCCATAGCCGTGGCTCTTGGGACCCAGAACGGTTCTGCATACATGGTCTGCTCTTCAAGATCTTCAGTCTCGACTTCGTGGCTGGAGATACCGGTGTGAAGGGTAATATCTGCAACGCCAACCCCTCGACGACGCAATGATTGCAGTACCTCTTTGGTAAAAGGTCTTCCGGCTGACGGCATCTCGGCACTACCAGGTCGATTTCCAAATATTGTCTGATACATGGTAAGCGGGTACTGTTCCCTCACATAGCCATAACGAATCGGGCGCCCATGCTGCATTATCGCTCGCTCCACATCACCTTGAAACTGAACAAACCAGAGCCGCGGTAGTCCGGCATGGGGCGTCACAAAGCGGGCAGTCATACCAGCAACATCCACTGTACTTCCTGCCTCGATGGGCATGGGGCCTGGTCGACTCTCGCTCCAGCGGGGTTCGGTCAGCCACAAGTCATTGCCATATTTCCCTTCAGAAAAGCTTTGTTTCGCCTCTATCTCAAAAGGCGTAGACGGAAACTTCTCTGGCGAACTATAGTGCGTTGATAAATTGAGTAGGAATGGACCAAACGGACCGACCGCTGGTAAACTAGCTGGCAACGTGGCACTGCGATTGACAACCAACAGATCACCGCCTGTAAGAAATCGGCCAATTGATAAAACCGCACATGATGGTGACCACTGGTCGTACTGACGAGTAACCGCACCTCATCTCGACGAAGTCCACGCCTCTCTGGTGGTTCAGTTGCATTCAATGAAATCGGTCGCTCAAAAAAAAGTTCACTACTTTTCATTATTTACTCCTTGTGGCGGATCGTCCTGTGTGGTACAGTCTGAGAATCTGGTTGTGCGACAACCAGCTACTCTTGTAGGCAACAAAACTGGGAGTCGGTCATGCAACAAGAGTAATCTGACTATCCACTATCCACCATTCACTTTAACCATCCATGTCTCAGCCTGTGCTTGCAAACGCTGCCCGCTGATGTCCAGCGGATTTTGGGCGATGAGCCAAGCCCAAAAAGGCAACGTTACGTCGGGCAACGGGCGGTCGGAAATATCCTCGCCAGGGAATGCATCTTGGTGCATTTGTGTCCGCATATCGCCAGGGTCAACGCTCACAACACCTATTCCATCCTCACGCAACTCATTCGCAAATGTGAGTGATATCAGGTCTAGTGCTGCTTTGCTTGCACCATAGCCACCCCATCCCTCATAACCACCAACAGCCGCATCGCTCGATACGTTTACCACCAAGCCACGGGACTTTTTGAGTAGCGGCAGTGCTTCTTGCACCAAACCCATTTGGGCAAATACATTGATCTCGAAGACTTGCTCCAGTTGTTCGAGAGGATAGTCGACCAGCGTGGGCATCGGGCTCGGCCCCAATAATGAGGCGTTGTTGAAAACGAAATCCAGGCGTCCGAATTGTTCTGCTGCCTGAATGAGTTGGCGGCGATGGGCAGAATCAGCAATGTCTCCAGGCAGGGCCAACACTCTGTTATCCCAGGATTCTAACTGCGTCGCTGTCTCCTTCAGAGCTTGCGCGCCTCGTGCGGTCAGGACCAGATCAAAACCTTGACCAGCCAGAAATGTGGCCACTGTTTCCCCCAAACCGCGACTGGCACCAGTGATCAAAGCAACGCGTCGGATATTTGTTGTTTTATCTGTATCGTTATTTGTATAATCAGTCATGATCTATTCTCCTATTCAATGTTGCTTCACACAGAGCATATCGATAGTGGCTGTCCGGTCAGTGCTTGATAGTCAACGAATGCAAGATTCTCAGGCTACGACCAGAGTCTATCTAAATTGCGTTACTTAATCCACAGCCACGACCAGCATATCAAAGAAACAGATCAATGCCATCGTGCAACGGAACAGTCTCAATCTGAACGTTCGATCTGACTCGTAAACTGATCTTTTGATCAGGCTGCATTTACAGATTCAGCCAAACCCAGCGAGTGTCAAAGAGGTTTATGACAAGAGACGCGCTTATATATCTCCTTTGGACAAACCAAAGATTCAGATGTAATCTTATAGCTGGGTTCGTTGATATATAGGAATGAGCATTAAGGCTTTTCCAGAAAATAAAATATCCAATTCGATGGGAAAAGCCAAAGCCTTTCCAGGGTAAAGCGCTTGTCTTTATGGGTAATTATTTTTCTGGAATGGCCTAAATAAATTGAAAAGTAGTGGGGGTGGTTCATTTTAGGCGGACAATTAGGTTTACATTTTTGCAAAGAGAAAAGATGTTTATATTTTCTACTTTGAGCCATGCTCAGGCAGAAAATGACCTCATATAGATTTTTATCTATGTATCAAAAGTGTAAACCTAATTCTGAACCACCCCAAGTAGTGAAGTATGAAAGTTGACAGAGTGTCTAAACGCCATGATTCTCTCAGTTCAAATCACGCCGTATTGATTCTCCTTTGTGCAATCATTGCATTGGCCACATTTCTACGTTTGTATCATTTGGGGATGGAAAGCTTCTCCTATGATGAAGGCATCATGATTGATGCCACGGGAAACGATTTTGAGGAAGTACTTGTCAATATCAAGCGTGGTCGCCCACCTGTTCTTGTCATCTTTGGCTATCTCTGGGTGAGAATCTTTGGCTCTACTGAAGCAGCTGTTCGTGGACTCTCTGCTCTGGCGGGAATCCTTTCTGTTCCACTTTTGTTTTTCCTGGGACGCGCTCTTTTTGAGTCACGCGTCGGGTTACTCGGGGCCTTGCTTTTATCAGTCTCTCTATTCCACATCTATTATTCGCAAGACTATCGTTACTATGGACTTCTTGCCTTGCTCACGTTGTTCTATATCTTTTTTTATGTCCAACTGCTCAACAGTGCCCCCCAGACTGTGGCTCCCCAGAAAAGCGTCACACAGCACCTTTCAAGACAGAGAGGGAACAAAACTCTGGTGGGGTATACCATATTTGGGATGGTGATAAGCGGTATTTTGCTTTACTACACTCATTATCAGGGGGCATTTATATTAGGCGCAGCTGGATTCCATTTTTTGTTCCGATGGGCATGGCACATACGAAGGAATCGGCTTGGAACGAAAAGAGGTATGTTCCAGAATCAAGAATCACTCAACCGTGCATGGACCAGCAAAATTCCGTTTTTGTGGATGTTGAGCCAACTCGCCATTATTGTTGGTCTCTCTCCAAGCCTATACAAAATATGGAACGATTACACGGTTGGTGTGACGACAGGAAATTTTCGCGGCTCTTTGGGCGCAATGGGCACGCTGGGACCACTGAGTGAACCACCCGTGTGGATGCCGATCCACACCTTATTTGTCAGCTATCTCTTTGTGACCATTGACAACATATTGAACTGGACTTATTTGCCCGTGAGCGTTGGTTTGCTTGTGCTCGGCACTTTTGTTTATGCCCAACGGCAAGGAAGTGCTACTTGGATAGATTCTTTAGACAAACTCGGTGCCAGAGTATACAGTTATGTGGTTTTCTGGAAAATGTCCCGCTCCTTACACCAGCGGGCAGATTCATGGCCCCTTCTATTTTTTTGGATTGCTTGCCCTATTTTTCTGCCTTTTATCTTGTCTAAGCTGCTCGGTCCCATGTATCTGCCTCGCTATACAATCGGCGCGCTCCCCGCTTTCTGTCTCGCTATTGGCGCATTTGCTACTCGCATACGCAGAGTAGTGCCTGAATTTGCCACCATCGGTGCGCTCCTCATTCTGATCATCCCTGGATTGCAGAGCTACTATGCCGACTCCGTTAAAGAAACTTGGCCGATTGCCGCAGCATACATTTCTGAGCATGCTCAGTCCAACGATACGTTGGTCTTTGTTTCATTCAATTTGGTCTTTGTTTCATTCAATAATGAACCCGCCAGTCGCATTCAGAGCGTCTTTGGGCGTTACTATCAAGGCAATCTGCCCCAATGTACTGTCAATGCGGGTCAACTGGCAGACCCAATACCAGGTTCAGAACAAACAGCTGACGAGCAATTGCAGGTATGTATACCAA
This sequence comes from Chloroflexi bacterium TSY, assembly GCA_019217005.1. Next base: position 24,078 of record JAHBNG010000030.1, on the reverse strand, counting down.
ATCAACGACTCTGGCTTGTCACGCGCACCACACGTGGGAGTCTTCCAGGTGTAATCAATTCTTCCTTCCTTGATCCCACAAAATCGATGTGGTCGATTCAGGATGAGCAAGAATATGTTGGGGTGATGGTACATTTAGTCGAACAACAGTCTGATATAGGAGCTGCAAAAGAATAGTTGTAAGATGGCAGTGTTGCACAGAATGCATTCCACACATTCAGCTGATGAGCGTCAATTCAAAGGTCCGCTCTTTCTGGTTGGTATGGTGCGTAGCGGTACCAAATTGTTGCGAGACCTGCTTAATCAGAACCTTGATATTGGCATTCCAATCTCCGAAAGTCACTTCATCCCCTACATGATCGAGCGTTTTGGGAATCCACCTGATTTCGGCCAAAAAGATCAAGTGGATATATTTTTTGATGAATTGACGCGTACTAATTTTTATTGGAATGAACGGCGTATGGGACACATTTTGCAAAAGCAAGATCTCTTATCTCATCCAACAAACGTGATGGATTTCACCTCTTGGGGTCCAATTTTCGAGCAAATTTTGCGTTTTTGTGCCCCAGATGGACGCAACCCCAACTTTATCTGGGGGGACAAGACACCGATTTATTTGCGCCACCTACCGCTCCTTCAAGAGATCTATCCCGCCGCTCGCTTTCTTCACATCATACGCGACCCGCGAGATTATTGTCTCTCTGTCCGCAAAAGCTGGGGCAAAAGTACACAGCGTGCAGCCCATGACTGGCAGGCGACACTGCGACAGGTGATGCAGACAAAAAAGGCATTGGGTATGAACTATTTAGAAGTGCGCTACGAAGCACCGGTGGAAAATCCTGAGGAAGTGCTGAAAACAATTTGTGGCTTTTTAGAATGCGGTTTTGTTCCCGAGATGCTCTCTCTCAATCGCAATACCGAAAATTTAGGAGATACACAAGGCCGATTTGACGTTGTGACAACCAACGCGTATAAATACCGCACAGAGATGACACACGCAGAGATTGCTCGCATTGAAGAGATTGTCTATTCAGTTGCAACAGAGTTGGGCTACACAATGGAAATTGCGACAGGACCAAGAACACTGCCCCCCCTGATGCTAAATATGCATACACTTTACGACATGGCGGCATCCATTCGCTTTCAGGTGAAACAGAAAGGGATTCGGGCAGGGATTAGGGGTGGTTCATTTTAGGCGGACAATTAGGTTTACATTTTTGCAAAGAGAAAAGATGTTTATATTTTCTACTTTGAGCCATGCTCAGGCAGAAAATGACCTCATATAGATTTTTATCTATGTATCAAAAGTGTAAACCTAATTCTGAACCACCCCGGACTTAGCTACATTTATCGTTTTCACGGCCAAAGCAGTTGGGCAGCACCCTATTTGAAACCCCTGAGTCGCATCTTGCGCTTCCCAACATGACGATTGGATATCGAATGTCGATTACTTTGTCACCTACGACAAGGATTTCACGGACGATCACGAAAGTACTGCTAAAGTCAAAGCAGCCATTCCAGGAATTATGCTGCCGCCAATATTTTTGCGTGAAGTCATGGGGTGGACGAGTGAGGAATTAGAAGCAGTTCGTAATCGCAATTGGGCTGATCTCGCAGATGCAGAGTAAGAATCCAGATAAACCTGCGTCATTTTCCATGTTAGCGAAACTCTATAGGACATCACTTGGCAAAAAGGGAGCAAGAAATCGTTTGCTTTCAGGGGGAGCGTGGGCTTTTGCTGGACGCATTGGAATGGCGGCCAGTGGTGTCGTGGTCAATGGGCTTTTGGCACGGCTTCTGACGCCGGATGAGATGGGTGCCTATTTTCTCACTCTCACGATCGTCTTGGTTTCTGCCATGATTGGGCAATTAGGACTGAATGGTCTTTTGGTCCGCTTAATTGCCGAATCGATTGGGATTCAGCGACCAGAACGGGCAATCAAGGCGATTCGCATTGCGTTTGGCTATGGCATTGGTGCCTCGTTCTTGATTGCCGCTTTGATCGCTGGCGGTGTAGGCGAGTGGCTTGCTCTTTTTGTTTTTGGTGCGCCGCCGATTGTTGGAATTATTGGTTTGGCTGCAATTTGGTTGGTGTTAAATGCTATACAGAGTCTATTGGCTGAATCATTTCGCGGCTTTCACGATATTCGACTCGCCGTCATCTTTGGCGGTTTGGTACGAAACCTATCACTAGCATTCAGTCTCACCGTTCTTTGGTGGTTGACCGGTCAAACCACTCTCTATCGAGCAATTTTGCTTGTCATCGGGTCTTCAATGATTAGCAACGGAATTGCCTTTGCGCTTTTGGGACGCAAAATCCATCAGTTAGAAAATGGATTAGAGATTGCAAAGGCAAATGGTTCACGATCTGGCTCACAAAGAGAAAAAGAAATCGGTGAGCAAGGTCAACTCGTTAGCGAAAACCAATCTCCCATCCCGAATTCCCAATCCTTCAACTATCTAGAAAATAACCCTCTAAAGGCCAATCCAAAAAATAAAATATACGCGAGAAGGTGTTAAACTAGCTCTCCAAAAGGAGCAAAAATGACAATCTCGCCAGAAATGGTTGAAGTCTTGAAAGAGACGAAGGCCATGTTAAGTGGATACGAAAGAAGGCACTTCATGGCCCAAACGGTCAAAACGATATGCGAAGGAGTCCGACGAAAGCAGAACGAGAGTTGGGCTGGAATCGGGCGACGATAGCCAAAGCCCTGAAGAACTAGAAGGCGGCTTCTGTTATGTCGACCAAAGCCACCGACGTGGTCGCAAAAGCCGAAGACCATATCCCCACTTTACTGGCCGATATGGTTGAAATCGCCGATCAATTCAGCCAGACCGATCCCACCTTTCGAACCCCCAATTGTACACTCGACTAACGCCGCCGAAATGCGTACCCAGCTCATCGAGCAGAAAGGATACACAGATGAGGAATTGCCTGGCGAAGAGGCCATCCGCTTGAAGCTCAATGAGTTAGGCTATGGCTCAAACCGGGTCAAAAAAAGTCAACCAGTGAAAAGATCCCAGAGACCGATGCGATCTTTGATAGAATTCATCAGATCAATCAAGAAGCGGATGCAGACGAGACGGTTCTGCCTCTCTTGGGATGCCAAAGCGACGATTTTACTTGACCGTTTCTCGAGAGAAGGGATAAGTCGAGTGGTTGTCAAAGCGCTCGATCATGACTTTCAAGATAAGAAGACCGAGAAAGTCACTTTTGGCATTTACCTCCCTTCAACCAAGGAACTCTTTCTTTACTTGACTCAGTCGAAAGTGACGAGTGACTTATTGTCGACTGCCTGATTGATTTTGGGAAAGCGTACGTGAACACTTTCCTCACGTCAAGACCCTCGTGATCAATCAGGACAATGGTCCCGAAAATCATACCCGTCGGACTCAGTTTATGTATCGTCTCACTCAGTTTGTTGAGCACTATCGTCTCTATTCAGCTCGCCTGCTACCCTCCTTATCACAGTAAATACAACCCCATCGAACGGGTTTGGGGCCATCTTGAAAACACTGGAACGGTTCTCTCGATTCTCTTGAGACCGTTCTCAATTTTGCCCGTTCTTTTCGCTTTAACCAACTACAACCCTTCGTTCACCTGAATTCCACTCTTTATGAGACCGGCGTCAAACTCACTCAGAAAGAGATGGACCGTTTGGAACAACGCTTCCAACGTTTACCTGGTTTAGAAAAATGGTTTGTCCTTATTCCCCCTCTCCATTCTCTCGTTCGCGTATAATTATTTATTTTTTTGGTTTAGCCTAAAGAGCCATACAGTCTTAGGCGAAGCCTGGCCCTTTCTGCTCAATCGCTTAATGGTCTTTATCTTTACGCAAGCGAGCATTTGGATTCTTGGTGCCTACGCCGTTCAAAGTACGGTTGCTCTCTATGGTGCAGCCGCCTACCTCGTCAACCTGGTATCGATTCCATTGGCCATTGTCGGTGCAGTGGCTCCACCATTCATTGCAGAACAGACTGCACAGAATAAACACAAGCAGTTAGAAGAGACATTGCGAACAATGACCACACTGGCTGCCGTTCCAGCACTCATTGGGCTAGGACTCTTTGTGTTCTTTGGGCGCCCCATCTTGGTGCTTGTCTATGGGGATTACTACCAAGTATCCGCAGCAGTCTTGGCCATTTTGAGCGTGGGAAAAGCCATCAATGTTTTGACCGGTCCCTGCGAGGCAACACTGAACATGACTGGTCATCAACGAACCATGATGACGATTAGCATTCTTTATGGCCTCCTATCGATTGCCCTAGGTTGGCTTGTCGTCGAGTCATATGGTATTGTTGGCATTAGTCTTGTCACTGCATTGATGGTAATTCTGCAAAATCTAACGACTCTAATCTTGGCCAAACGTTTAACGGGCATTTGGACCTTTGCGCGGATCAGGCCATTCTAAAATAGGGGAGTGTGTCCCAAAGTGTGTAAACGCGGCGGTTCTCTGACTGAACCTGTGTTTATTTACACACTTGGTGGTACACACTCAAAAATAATGATCCAGACTTCGTTCGTTCTCTTTACAACCCAGCGAAGTGGCTCTACTTGGGTGATCGATACGCTCAACCGCGTTGGCACTATTGCCGCCTACGGTGAACTGTTGCTGCGTCAGTCACGCGTCTGGGATGCAGGATCAGATGATTATCCACGCTTAATCGATTATCCGTGCGGAAGAGATGCTCTTCGACGCTTGCCCTCCATACGTCCCTTGAAGACCTTTGCCTATCTAGACGGGCTTTATGGGAAAAAAGATGTTCAAAAAAAGGGCACTTTGCAAGAACATGATTCCAGCAGAAATGTTCCGATCACTCGGGCGGTTGGTTTCAAGCTGATGTATTCGGCACTCCGCCAATATCCAGAGGTATGGCTCTATCTCCATTGGCGGAAGGTTCGAGTCATTCACTTGATCCGACAGAATGTACTCGATATTCTTCTCTCTAAAAGGCTCGTCGAAGCAAGCGGGCTGGCACATTTACAGGCCCATGCCGATTCAGACCGCGCCAATTCTCAGGGGAACGAACCAAAGATACCAATAACGGTCTATCTTGATCCCGCCACGATCATCAATGAATTAAAGTGGTTGCGCAATAAAAATCGCTGGATGATGCATCTACTTCGATACTCTGGTTTACCCTTTCTCGAAGTCACTTATGAGGCTCTAACGAGCACACCAGATCGCTTCACATCAATTCTTTCCTTTCTTGGAGCAGATATCGATTACCACAAGCCAACATCAACGCTTCAGAAAATACGCAAAGCGCCCTACGCAGAGACAATTCGTAATTATAAAGAGATTCATCAAATTGTGTTGGATTCCGAGTTTGCCTCATTGTTGCAAGGACAGGCTCCATATGACAAAGTCTCGTCGGCGTACGAATAGACGAATTGCAGTCTTTCTGCCAGACTTAATCGGTGCTGGTGCCCAACGCGTTTTGTTCAATTTGGCCTTGGGCTTTGATGCCCATGAGTACCCCGTCGATCTGGTGTTGTCCAAGGCGCAAGGTGTTTATCTTGCTGAGGTGCCAGAGAGTATCCGCGTGATCGATTTGTCCGCACCGCGTCTTGTTGCAAGTTTGCCGAGATTGGCGCGCTACCTCAAACGTGAACAACCCTCGGCGCTCCTTGCTGGTCCAGCCAACGCCAATCTAATTGCAATCTGGGCGCGACAATTGGCAAAACATTCTTCTCCGATACGACTCGTCATCACAGAACATATTACATCTGCCCACACGCGCCATGCAAGCAACTGGCGAGATCGCCTCCTCCCTCGTTTGATGAAGCGTTTTTATCATTGGGCAGATGAGATCGTCGCTGTCTCCCAAGGCATTGCCGACGATCTGGCACGCGAAACCTCTATTCCACAAGAGCAAATTCGCGTCATTTATAATCCCGTCATCGTGCCGACGATGCGCAAGAAGGCCAAAGCATCGCTCGATCATCCCTGGTTTCAGCCAAACCGACCTCCTGTTGTGCTTGGTGTTGGACGGTTGGCAAAGCAAAAGAACTTTCGTTTACTAATTGATGCGGTGGCCAGAGTACAAGCAACGCACCCGATCCGACTTATTATTCTCGGCGAAGGACCTCTTGAGGAAGAGCTAAAAGCCCATGTTCGCGCGTTGGGTTTAGAAAATGATATCTGTTTTCCTGGCTTCTGCGACAATCCCTATGCGTACATGGCTCATTGTGCTCTCTTTGTTCTCTCTTCTAGCTGGGAAGGATTACCAACCGTGCTAATCGAGGCGCTTTACAGCGGTGCACCGGTCATTGCGACAGATTGTCCCAGTGGTCCACGTGAAATCCTCGCTGACGGTCGGTTCGGTCGGCTTATTCCTGTCAATGATCTTGACGCTTTGGCATGCGCAATCGAACAAGAACTGAGCAGGTCACGGCATGAAATGAATCCAAAAAGTTGGCAACCGTTTGAAATCGAAACCATTACCAAGCAATACTTAGAGATACTCAGTAGACAGCAATCGTGTCACTCTCGAACGAAGTGAAGAATCCAACGATTGCTGTCTACTGATACTAAACTGACAACCTTCTCTCGGCTCTATGGTACAATGAGATAGATTGAAATCATTCTCAGAGCAGGGCTAACTGTCTGCTGGGGTAGACAATACCACAAGCGTTTCGTCCAGTCCGCGAAGGTGGACGTCCGGGATTTAGTCGTGTGAGGGACTTGTGTACTCAGCTCTAGGTTCTGTTGCCACAATACTTTTTTGACTAATGTTCGGCGGATTATACAGATTTAAGAGATAAACAAGCATGACAATAAACGATCGATTAACACCAAATATTCGCTCTACAATTGCGGCGATTCAGAAACGGGAGATGCTGCTGCCTCTGCTGCTGTTTGTAGCTGGACATCGACCATGTACCTTTTTGGCTGGGCAAACTCTTCACCTCTTCTCTCCGATGGCAGCACTGCTTGGTCTGGCAGAGTGCCGTGAGTGGGCAGAACTGCTCAGTCACCCTGGTGGCTCCGAATTGTTGGAGGCATATTTGGAATCTAGACTCCGGTAGCCAAAATTGGTGGTATCCCAAATTATTAAGAGTTAATTCTATGTACTGGAAACGGACCACAAGCACCCTCGTGTTAGAATGGCAAAGACATTTGGCCTATAGCCTGGAATCGGGTCAGAGAATTTTGTTTGATTTGGGGGTGAGTAACCATGCACATCATGGATTTTTTGGCATCATAGCGCTACATTTGATGGCAGAGAGATTATCTACGCATCGATCATCGATGGCTTCGCCTCACTTTGCGATCGGTGGAAATAGCCCGCTTTGGCTCTATGCCCTTGTTCAAGAAGGACCGACGCTTTTGCGTGCGTTCACCGATGAGGCACCTAAGGATTTCGAGCCGTTAAGTCAAGAACAGAAAGAGAATCCTGAAGAACATGAGGAGCTCATCCTGGCCTTTACGGGAGCCGATATTGTTACCCATATGGCAAGCCTCACGACTCTAGATTCTCATACGGGTCGTGATCTTTCTAATGTTCTGACTCAACAAACCAATGGAGTACCAACTAGTTTGCGCTGGCTCTTTTTTCCAATGTCGGATTCGTCAACAATCACTCACTGGCAATCACTTCCATTTGTTCTGCTTTTCACGAATCGAAAGAGTCAATCAGCAGAACGGCTTCATACTCAATCAGAGTACACACAATCTAGGATGCGAAGTAGTTTTGCAGAACTGAACAATAGAGTCTCTGCTCAGAGAGGGGAAAACGATGAGCACGAACGCGTGATAACAACCGTAGCGATTGGATTCGTCGTTGCTCTTGTCATCTGCGCCATGTTTATGTAGAGCAAAGCAGATATGATGACGAAACGAACAAATTATCCAGGTTATCTGGTCATTCTGATTACGCTTGGTTGCTTCATTCTGATTGGGCTAGATCGAACGGGGCAAGTCGTCGTTCTGCGTCCGTTGACCACAGAGCTTTACCAGTGGGTAATCGTACTAAGCGCGATTGGTCTGCTGCTTGGTATCATCAATGCAATTTGGATCCATATAAACCGGATTCAGACAGGCCAACCTGATTGGGCGCTGAGTCTGGCCTTGTTGGCATCCCTGTTGGTGGTTTTTGCAGCAGGATTGGTCGACTCGGAAGGCGCAGCAGGGTTGATGGTTGAGTGGTTCTTTGACACACTGATTGCACCTATTCAAACAGCTCTATTTGCACTATTGGTCTTTTTCTTGGCCGCAGCTGCTTATCGGTTTTTGCACATCAACCGCACGGGCGGTACCTGGATGTTGATGGGTGCACTCATTATGTTTGGCACTCAACTGCCTATCAGTCAAGACTTTCTTGGGATTCAGATACAGCCAAGCGTGAATTGGTTGATTGACCAACCTGTTATGGCTGCCATGCGCGGTGCACTCCTCGGCAGTAGTCTTGCAATACTCGTTATTGGGCTGCGTTTTTTGACAGGACGACAATAATCGGTGGTATGCCAAATTGTGTGTAAATTCGATTTCTCTCTGACTGCGATCGGTAATTTACACAATTTGTGCTATACCACCCAATAATCAGTAGATCACAATCGTTAGATTCTTCGCTTTGTTTGAGAATGACACAATTGCGGTCTACTGATAGACAAAACAAATAGAAATCGCACTGTGAGGAGAAGGCGTTCTCTAACGCCGCCCTTCGCATTAGAGAACGCCTTTCCAAAGGAAAGGTGCGCTCACTCCACATTTGTACGGGTTTTATCTGGTTTGTCTATGAGAATTAAGAACAATCAAAAATATTTTTTATGGCCACCATCTCCTGTCCACATTGTGGTGTGAGTAACCGTTCTGGTTCTAACTATTGCAACCACTGTGGAAAGCGTTTGACATCAGTCAATGATGCTGAGACACAATCAGAGCGAAGATCTGAAAGCGAATCATTTGAGCAGACGACTGCAGACACCCATACACTTGATGTCCAGCCGCGACAAAGAGAACCCAATCAGCAAGACTCTGTGCCCTCTACAGCGCAACCCGCTGAACGAGAGTTCATCGCAAGCGATTCGGATGTTTCAAGAGAACAACCCTGGCTCCAGCCTGAACCAGAACCTGGTGTATCCGAGTTTGTTCAACATCAGATGTCAACCGAATCATCTGAAGAAATTAGAGGGGCTGCCCGTTTACTTACAGGTGTTCAAGGACTAATAGATCCACTTGCGATTGCGCCAGTAAAACCAACAGCAGAAAGCGACAAGTCCCAACAGCAACCAACAAAAGAGGCAAATCAGCAACCTTTGACTACTGCTCCAGCAATGCCTGAACTAGAAGATGCTGATATACGTTTCTGGCGTCAGGTGATGCAGCGAGAACCCGTACAGCGAACTGAATCGTTGATGATTGGAGCCCATGATCGAATTGTCTTGCGTATTCCTTGGATATTTGGATTGCTCGGTCTCTGTATTGGGATCCCCCTCTTGTTGCAATTTGGCGGACCGGTGGGCCAGCCACAACAATTGACTGGCGTTTCGGATGCTTTTCAAGTCGTTGAGGACTTATCCCCGAATGCGCTCGTGCTGATCTACTGGGCATACGATCCCGCAACGGCAGGAGAAATGGATATGATTGCACAACCTGTGATCTATCATCTTCTCATACAAAACAGCCAGTTGGTGTTGGTGAGTCTCCTTCCAGGTGGGCCAGCAAGCGCACGTCGATTATTACACCAGATCGAAAACGAGACTGATGTGCGCTTTATCAGTCCGCAACCGATTGATAGTGGATATTTACCGGGCGGAGCTACGATTTTGCCCTTATTTGCGTACAACTTGACCCATGTTCTTGCTCCTATTCTGACTGAGGCAACGGGAGACTCCATAGGCATATCAGTGGGCCAGCCGAACCCGCTCGAACGCCAAAATATCCGGCCTGCGCTTTCTCTTGTGCTTGCGGCAAACGCCGAGGATGCACAAGAGTGGTTGGAGCAAGTACAGCCGTTGACTTCGGAGCCTCTCATTGCCGTCGTGAGTGCCGGTGCCGATCCAATCTTGCGACCCTATCTTGATAGTGGGCAGTTGAGCGGTCTTGTGAGCGGGTTTGATGGTGCCAGCGTCTACCAGGCATTTTTATCGCGACCAGAACAGCTGTTCGACCAAACGCGGGCTGTGGGAGTTCAGACACAGGAAATTCAGACAGAGAGAATCCAAACGGTAGACACGTTGCCAAATGACCAAATACGCCGACATTTGATTGCCCAAAACTGGGGGCAATTGGCTTTTATCGTCGTCATTATCTTTGGCAATCTGGCACTTTTAACCAGCCGACGCTCGGAAGAGAAGGATCATACTATGCAGAGTGTCCGCAATGACTGAAGCCACCGCTTTCTTCAGTGGCCTACAATTTTGGATCAGTTTTGCCCTCGCCCTGATGGTATTTAGTGTCCTCTTTGGCGAGAATATTTTGTCACGTCTTGCACACTATATTTTGGTGGGTGCTTCGTTTGGCTACTTGGCTGTGCTACTATTACAGAATGTCTTAAGACAACGCTTGATCATTCCGCTCATGCGGGATCCGCTAGGCGATTGGGGAAAGATCGGATTATTATTTTTTTCTTTAATTCTCCTTTTTGCAGGCATTTGGAATTTGTTCCAATCGTCTTCTGCTTTATATTCTCAGAGAAACGTCACAAAGGAAACGCGCACCGGTCGCCGGTTGCGTGTGATTGGGATGATTCCAGTTGCATTGATTGTTGGCGTGACCCTTGCAACGATGGCTACGGGAACGATCCAAGGAACACTATTGCCTCAGTTCATGCGCGCTGCTCAAACAGGATTTGCATGGTCAGCATCGCCAAGTATGCTCTTGAGCAGTATTGTTATGTTATTGATTACAACAGGCGTTCTGTTGCACCTCTATGTGGATATTCACCCCACCAGAAAAATCAGTTCAAGTCGTGATGTTGGCTCAGTCGATGCTCAGAATCAAGTCGCAACGTATCGTCAGCCGGAAACTGATTTTTTTACTCTACTGGTTGTTGTCTGGAGTTGGTTGGGAAAGCGAGCACTTTGGTTTGCCGCAGGAATCATCTTTGCTCGCTTGGTCATGTCCCGTTTGAGTCTACTGATCGCACAACTTGAATTTTGGCTCGATGGGATGAAGGGTATGTTGCCATGGTCATGAATCGAGGAAGCGTGTTGGCGCTTAGTGCCGATAGTCATCTCATCCGAGTATGCCTGATCGAACCAGCTAACGATATCTATCGCCTGGTTGCTTGGTGGGAAGAAAAACCCACGATGAACCAAACACCAGCCGAACAGATGTGCCAGATATGTGAGCAAATGGGGAATCAGTTAGGGCGTACTTTGTGGGATAGGGCAGCAAATGGACCTCTGGTGACAAGCGAAAACCCAATTGAGAAGCCCCCTCTTACACAGGTTGTGGCTGCGGCCACTTTTTGTTCGCCTTTGCGCATCTGGATAGCAAGCCTAAGTGAACACTATAGTTTAGAGGCGACTTTCCGTGCACTGGCACACACTCGCGCTGAGATTGTTGGGACAACGGTTTTACAAGAAGAAATGAATTTAGATGCATTGGGCCAAAAGCTTCTATTAGCCAAACCCGACATCCTCGTTATTAGTGGTGGATACGATGTTGCATCATTCGCAAAATCAATTGAGATGCCTCTTATACAGTTGTGTCAAATGATTGCAGGGGCTTTCGTCCATCTTCAAGGAAAGCTGTCTGTCATCCTCTATGCCGGCAGCTGTCATGCTGCGGAGGCTGTATTGGGCGTCATCCAAGAAGTATTGTCGCCAGAGGCATTGTCTCCCGACGAGAGGAATCCGAAATGGACGCCTCATGTCAGAGTGATCGAGAATCTCCATCCAGCGCCAAATTTGATTCGTTCTCATCGATTGACAGAAGCGCTGGTCAGTCTAGAGAGACAATTTGAGCAACGAGCAACATCATACCGCTCACTCTCTCACTGGGTAACAGAACCAGCAATGCTGATGAGTTTGGAAAGTGCATTTGCCCAGTTTATTCAGGGGTGGATGGTCTATCAGGATCTGTCTGAACTGCACGGTCTATTTTGCCGGCCAATGTATTGGATGCATGTTTGGGCCAAACAGTCTCGCAACGATGTCCGAATTTGCTTCACTCAGCCGAAAGAACATCCACCGAGTCTGAATGGTTGGCCCTCCCTTCAGTTTGTCAGTGGAGCCTGGCCGGACGCGCATTGGCCGCGTCCTATTCAATCTTGGTGGGATATGCAGGGATTGGCGCCATTGATTTCAACAATTGCCCAGGTTGAACCGTTGGCTATGTATCAGGTTTTACAAGCAGATGTCTTGTAGTAGAGTTTCAGGGTGACAAGTCACTATGTCTTCACAAATTCGTATTTTGGTGGCGGATGATCATCCCATTGTACGAGATGGTTTGATCGCTGTTTTGAATACTCAGCCCGATTTCGATGTGATTGGTGAAGCACAAAATGGACGCGAGCTGCTCGAGTTATTTGTTCGACTTCAACCCGATGTCATTCTTTTGGATATCGAGATGCCAGAGATTGATGGCGTGGAGGTATTGCACCAACTGCGGGACGATCAACAGCCATTTCGTGCGATTGTCTTCACGGCATTTGATACCGATGATCGGATCGTGGCCGCCGTCCAAGCCGGTGCCCAAGGTTATCTGCTAAAAGGTGCTCCCCGCGAAGAACTCTTTAATGCTGTACGCATCGTTCATGCTGGAGGCTCTTTGCTCCAACCAGTTGTGGCATCCAAACTGATTCAGCAGATGAGTCAGGTAGAACCAGATTCGCCAACGCCCGAATCATTAACCGAGCGAGAATTAGATGTACTTGCCCTTCTTGCCCGTGGTCTGCAGAATAAAGAAATTGCCGCCGAACTCACGATCACAGAACGTACAGTAAAATTTCATGTTAGTTCGAACATGGGAAAACTAGGAGCCGGCAATCGCACTGAAGCCGTTTCGCTTGCCGCCCAACGAGGATTGGTAACCCTCTGATTCACTACGAATTGTGAAGTGTCAATTGTGAATGAGGGGTCGTGCATTGAAGGGTCTTGGAAAGTATCTGGTTATTCTCCATAGACGACAATTGCGTCATTCTATTAGGGAAGTCGAAGGGATCAAACGATTACGGTCTACCGATTGTGAATTGTCAATGTCTATCAACTTATCTGCGCGAGAAACAGCCGAAGCAAGAGGTAATCTGTACACCTTACTGAGTCAGGTAATTCTTTGTGGCGTGACCGCGAGACAGTTACCGATCTTGCAGCAGATTGATGAATTGGCAGCGGTCTTACCAGCTCCAGTAGATCTAGACTGCCTAATGGTCGAACATGAAGCGCTCTTTGGTCTGAATGTTTTCCCCTATGAAAGTCTCTATTTGGATCGCAGTGCAATGATTGGCGGGGCAGTAACGACCACGGTCTTGTCCAGCTACCAACGCGTGGGATACCAAACAAGCTCTGCAGCTCCGAGCGCTGATCATCTGGGCGAAGAATTGCGTCTTCTCGCCTTTCTGTGTGGTGCGGAGGCAGATGCGCGGGAAGATCAGATAGAGACATTCACTCGCCGTATGATGGCAGAGCAGAGACGTTTCTTGGAAGAGCATTTGTTGCGCTGGCTCTTTCCATGTATCCAGACTATCCGCTCAGAGTCGTCGTCAATTTTTGCAGTTGTAGCAGAATTGATTCAGGATTTAGTGCTCACTCATTATACCGATCTAGTGGAGTCCTCACCACCGGATTGGATTCAGCCTCCATTTACACTGCCTCACCCGCCATCTCTACTAACAGATGAGCAGACAAGCCTACATGATATTGCTACTTATTTGTCAACACCAGTTTGGTCTGGCTTTGGGCTGACTCGTAGTGCCGTCGTCCGGTTAGGGCGAGAACAGCAATTGCCACGTGGCTTTGGCAACCGAGTACAAATGCTTACGAATTTGATGCGATCAGCTGCGCAATACGATGGGATTCCGATTCTTCTGATGAACCTGCGTCAGATGATCGATGAGAAAAAAGTTGGGTATCAACAGTTGGTTCACATGACACCAAGTATCGACCAATTCGTAACTCCTTGGCTCAAGCAGATTCGGGAGACAGATCGATTACTAGAGGAAGTAGAAAAGATGACAAAGAGCTTGAGTTAACTCATATCGGGAGAAATAGTGTGTGTACCACAAAGTGTGTATTGTTTACTTACATCGACACCTCTACTATTTACTGACATCGTGTCCACCCAATGGCCCCGATACAGGAGAGCCACACGCCATTTAGAGGTCACGATGTAGGTAAACAACGCAGGTGTCGATGTAATAAAACAATACAAAGTGTGTAAATGGACGCCGTTCAGTCATAGATTCGGCGGCATTTACACACTTTGGGATACACTCCCGAAATATGAAAAAAATGCTTGACAATTGATCGGCGGCATGATAAGCTTTTCTGGTCTTCAGGCAAAGCCCCCGTGCTCTGCCTGATTTGGATGAAGAACCGAGATGGTTCACAAAATAGCGTTAAAACATATGGGGTGGTTCAGAATTAGGTTTACACTTTTGATACATAGATAAAAATCTATATGAGGTCATTTTCTGCCTGAGCATGGCTCAAAGTAGAAAATATAAACATCTTTTCTCTTTGCAAAAATGTAAACCTAATTGTCCGCCTAAAATGAACCACCCCAAACATATAACATAAATCGAATGAAAACGATAACAATTTCGACAGCTGATAATCAGGCTGACCCTGACAGTACTGTGCCCTTACCTAGCAATACAGCAGGAACGACAAATTCTTTTGTATGCTGGGCGGTGGGCGCGTATCATCAGACAGCTGTTGTGCAACGCTCTGTTGCAGACAACCGAACCTATAGCAGCACTGGGAGAATCGAAGATGTCTCCCGTTTGGCAACGCGGCGATTCGTAGGAGCCGATGTTGCGTCTAATAGGTCTGGACTCTTTTAACACACCACAAAGTGTCCGGACATTGGTACTGGACGCTTTCATAAACTCCTCACATATTAATTCATCCACGCCAATCGGGTAAGCCTGGTTGGTGTTTTTTAATCCCAACATCTATACGACATCTGGATTTTATTGGCATTTATGCTCGATTCATCCGGTTCGCCATCTGCCGCTTTTGGTGTCACGACACCTGCAATTGGTCGGTCTGATAACAGCGGAGGGAGAATCAGATGATTGAAACAATGGCGATGCTCTCAACAGTGGCAATCCGAGAGTTTGACTTTCACAAGTGTGCAGATGGCAAGCGCCATGTACACACAAAAGAGTTGATTTCGACCGTTCACGAGAGACGGTGCCTATCGCGCCTCTTCAAGCAGAGAGAGGATGCAACTTTGCTGGATGAATACACTTCTGGCAGTCACCCGAAGCAGCCGACACCGTCAGACGAAACAGCTGGTGCCATGATGCTGCCTGCGCCCCCTTGTCTACGGCGTTGGATGACGGTGCAGGAGGCGATTGCGTTTATCAAACACTCTTTCCATTGTGAAGAGGATCTTCACACACTTTATGTTCTTGATCGTTATGGCTGCCTACTGGGCATGGTTACTTTGAGCACGCTGATTCTTGCCGCTCCTGATCGGATATTAGAAGAGATCATGGACGCGAACGTGGTGACAACGCATCTGGAGACAGACCAGGAAGAAGCGGCTCAGCTTCTCGCGGACCATGATTTATTGGCTTTACCGGTTTTAGATGATGCCAAACGGCTTGTTGGCCTTATCTCGGTCGACGATGTGATTGATGTATTGGAGGAAGAAGCCACAGAGGATATGTATCGGCTGGCGCAAATGAGTGGCGAGTCAGAGATCTTTAGCCCGATTCTCCGCGCTGTGCGCAATCGTTTGCCCTGGCTTTATGTGAATATGGGAACAGCATTGCTTGCAGCCAGTGTGGTGACATTTTTTGAGGATACAATTGCGCGAATGGCGCTGTTGGCGGCCTTTATGCCAATCGTGGCAGCACAAGGGGGGAATGCAGGGAACCAGACCATGACCATCATGGTGCGGTCGTTAGCGTTAGATGAAATCGCGCTTGGTGATGCATGGCGGGCGCTCCGACGTGAGTTGCTATTGGGGTTGCTTCATGGACTCTTCTTGGGTGGTTCAATTGGTTTTATTGCTTGGCGGTGGCAGGGAAATCCGCTATTGGGCGTTATTATTGGAATCGCCATGATTGCCAATTTATCGCTCTCTGCACTTGTTGGTGTATTGGTTCCGCTTACGCTCAAACGATTACAGGTAGATCCAGCACTCGCATCCGGTGTTTTTGTCACGGCAACAACCGACGTGATGGGTTTTGCGATTTTCCTGGGTCTGGCAACTGGCTTGCTCAATTGGTTGGTATAGGGATACATGACCCCTGTGTGCCTTTTGGCACATGACAATGCCCCATCATTGCTATATTATTGCAACAGCCGGCAATAAGCTACGTAGCTCGAATAACAAAATATCTCGCTTCTTCTGGAATACTGGGGGCGTAACTTCCCGGACACGCTTTGTATGTAATGGCAGTTCCAAAAGGGCGCGTTGAAGAAGAACTGATAGAGAGAACCAGCAGCGTGTTATGTCAACATATAGATGAGGACAAAGGCAAGGAACCCAAAGGCGATACATAGTAAAAAATTAGAAGCAATTAAGCGATAGGTTGGCGACGATGGGCTCGTTGCTGCAAATGGAAAGATTCATCATAAGGTTTCTTGTCTTGCCACAATTTCCAAATGATGCAAATCCAGCGATTAGCGAGAGTGCGATCAGCATGACTCTTTTTTGAGACCGCGTTGGCGAGCGGCGGTGTAAAAAGCAGCGGCCCAAGAAGACTCTTTGCGGGAGCAGCGAGCAAATTGCTGAGTAAAATAACGAAAGTCGTGATCGCAAGCTCTGCGGAAATGAACGGTTCTGACTTTGCCACTTTGTTTGGTGACAGGACAGGTTCCCGCCAGAGACTGAAGGCTCATGGGAGAGGGAAAGCGTTTCCTGTCTTCGCCAAACTTGACCAGAAGACTGGGAGCTAAAAGCTGGCCAGCACCAGGTAAAGAAGCAAAGATATGCTGATCCGGATGTTGCAGAAAAAGTGACTGTAACTGGTCAAGGGTCTCTTGTTCATAGCGCAGTGCAAGCAAAAAGACATTCAGCCAGCTGAAGAGCTTCTCGTTGATACGCTGGCACAAATGCAGGAGCTGATGTGGGATAAGTGGCGGTTAACTTATCATAACAAGTGACCCATTTACGGGGTTGCGTATGTCGGTGCTGCTTGAGAAACTCTTGGAAGCCTTCATAGGTGGAGTTGCGCACATGCTCTGGCGTTGGATAGGTCAGAACCAGGTGGCAGGCAATCCGAGAAGGCCAGTTGCTGAAGACCTCAAGCAGCGCCGGATGGTAACGCAACAGGCAAGCGCGCAGACGGTTGGATAAGGCCACAGTCTCTTTGGTCCAGTATTGTGTGGCACTGCTGACCACTCGCATCTGCTGGAGTAATTCACTGCCAGGTGACCAAGGATAAAATCGATGGACATCGGTCCGCAACAAATCTGCTATCACATAGGCATCACTCTTATCATTATGCGCACCACTTTGACTATAGCGCTCCCGACTCTTGTTCACCACATTCGGCGGCACCACATAGACATTCTTGTACCCGCTCGACCAGAGATAATCAATCAGCAAATTATGCGCTGTTTCCAGTCCCACTGTCACTTCATCATGGCTCGCTCCTGTCTTCTTTCTCATTTCTTCAATTTGGCGAAATCCCTTCTGGCTATGCTCTATCTGCGCATAGCCCAGCGCTCGTCCTGTCTCATCCAACATCATCACATCATGTTTCTTTTCACTCCAGTCGATTCCCATTTTCACTTTCATCTTGGACCTCCTCTCCCGTATCGCCTGAGCTCCTCAACTTTGGACGCTGTTTTCCGTTTTCCTGTTATGGCACTCGAGGTGCTGCACGCTTTCGACGTTGCACGGCGTCGACCTGGCGGACTGTCCGGGAAGGGCGGTCGCACCGCTCGAAGAGGTTGGTCCTTTTTGCCAGGTCGAGAGTCCAATAAGTTTCGGCTTTCCTTGCTTTTGCCTTCCCTTATTTTATCTTCCTTTCCTATATTACCTAACAGGAAGAGGTCAGGTATGAGATCGTCAACGAGACTGTTCTTGACCTCTTCCGGGAAGTTCATGGCACTTCTTTGTCAACCCCCTGAGATCCTGAAGAGCCAATATCTCTTATAGAAGCGCAACTTAAACTTCGGACAATTATCTCTCGATAGAAAACGATTCTATAACCCAAACAATAGCGCGGAGAACACACCCAATGGAAAAAATGATACAAACACAAAATCTGCGCAAGTCATTTAAGCGCGCCGATGGCTCGACCGTTGATGCCGTCAAAGATGTAACGTTTAATATCCAGAAAGGCGAAATTTTCAGCCTCCTAGGTCCCAATGGTGCAGGCAAAACAACTCTCATTTCGATGATTAGCGGTCTGCTCACGCCAACAGACGGTGACGCTCTGATTGGTGGCCATTCGATTACCAAGGAGCCAATGCAGGCCAAGCGTCTTATGGGCTTTGTCCCCCAGGAGATTGCACTCTATCCAGAATTGAGTGCTCATCAAAATTTGTCTTTCTTTGGCAAAATGTATGGCATGGGTGGCAAAGAACTCAACCAACGTGTCGATGAGGTACTGGAATTTATAGACCTAACAGACCGGCAGAAAGACCGTGTTGACACGTTCTCAGGTGGCATGAAGCGACGCGTCAACATTGGTGTCGGATTACTCCATCGCCCCCAGTTAGTCTACATGGATGAACCAACTGTCGGTATTGATCCGCAGAGCCGACGCCGAATTCTCGACACAGTCAAGCAACTGCGCGACGAA
The DNA here is from genome assembly GCA_019217005.1 of Chloroflexi bacterium TSY. The sequence continues at coordinate 5,197 of JAHBNG010000030.1, read as the reverse complement.
CAGGACATGACCGTTCTATACACCACCCATTTGATGGAAGAAGCACAGGAATTGAGCGACCGGGTGGGGATTATCGATCATGGTGAGATCATTGCATTGGGCACACAAGGCGAGCTAACACAACGCGTCGGAGAAGAGGATCGACTGGAGTTCATCATCGGCACACAATCCGTGGCAGATGAGTTGATCGAGCAATTACCTCAACAGGTCGCGGGTGTGACAAGAGCGCTTTATTCCCCGTCAGAGCAACTCAGCGAAGGAAGCGATGAGGCACTGCCTGGTCGGCTCACTGCATTTGCCAAACGCGGCCGCACAGCTTTGCCCACACTGATCCAAGCACTTGATCAGGCTGGCATCGAAATTCAATCAGTCGAAGTGCGCGAACCAGATTTGGAAGCTGTTTTCTTGGCTTTAACGGGACGTGCCTTGCGCGATTGAGTCAATCTCCACAAAATCTAATCCGTTGTGGTCCCAATACCCAACTTGATTGAAGGGAAATGTATATGAACAAAATCCTTGCGATTACCTGGAAGGAGCTCTACACGACCTTTCGCAACCGCAACCTGCTGCTGCTAATGTTTGCCACGCCCATCGTACTTTCGACCATTATGGGGCTGGCCTTCGGTGGTTTGGGTGGCGATTCTAATTCATCAGCCTTCGCCGATATTCCTGTGGCAATTGTCAATCTGGATGAAGGATTCAACTTAGACGAGCAACTTGCTGCCGATGCAGAAGCCAGTGGGGAGTCGTTCGACGGTCAGATTCCCTCGTTGAATGAACTGGAGTTTGAGATCGGCGGCGAGACAATAAACGTGGGCGAGCAACTACAGCTCAATCCGAATTTGACGATTACAGATTCAGATCTAAGCGCTGATAACGCCTCCTTCAATTTTGGTAAACAGTTGGTCGATATCTTGCGCCCTCAAGCAATTACGACCACTGATTCTGCAACTGAGACGACTGCACTGAGCATTAATCTGGATGATTTATCCTGTCCGCTATTGGCGGAAGATGACGACGAAGAGCCACCGTTTGGTTTTGAAGGAACATTAGATGATCTGCTCAATACTGTCGAATTGGATGATCCGGAGGCGGCACGCGCAGGGGTAGAGAATGGCGAATATGCTGTTGCCATCATTATCCCAGCTGGCTTTACGAATCAGATTATGCCCAGTTTCAATTTTGGTGCAGAGGGCAATGTTGAAGATGACACAAATCATGTTGTCATTGAGATCTATGGTGATCAGGGGCAGTCAATCAGTTTGCACGCATCAGCGTTACGCTGGATGCCTTTCTCAACACCTCATTTAACACCATTGTCACCCAGCTAGATTTGAGCGCGCTCGACCTGAATAACATCGACCTAAGCACGCTCGACCCTACGTTGGTGACAGATGGTCTCCAAAGTCTTGATGTCTCCCTACTTGAGCCATTGGGCTGCCTGATTTTGCCAGGCGCTGGCAACATTCAATTGACGCAGAAGCCACTGGACGAATCACAAACCCGCAGTTCCTTTGCCTTTATCATGATCATTCTGGGTTCCGGACAGGCGATGTTTGTCGCGATGTTCACCGGTATCTTTGGCATCAATTCGATCTACGAGGAACGTAAAAATTGGACACTGCAACGACTGATCGTTTCGCCCATGCCCCGTTCATTTATCCTGGCAGGAAAACTGTTGGGAAATGTTTTGACGATCACGGTTCAGTTGAGCATTCTCTTCCTGGCCTTCACCGTTATTACCAGCATCGTGGAAGGAACGCCCACTTTTATTTGGGGCAATCACGTCCCAGCACTCCTTCTCGTTACAGTTGGGATTAGCCTATTTGTTTCTGGGTTAGGCGTGCTCGTGGTTGGAATTGCCAGAACGACCGAACAGGTACAGATCTTTGGCCCGATGCTCGCATCAACAATGGGCGCGTTGGGCGGCTCTTTTGGTTTTCGTCTACCACCTTCCGTTGCTCAATTCTCGCCCATCTGGTGGGGCGGCGAGGCGTTGCGAACTTTATCAAACAATGAGCTAGATATTGGGCTGCCTTTGCTGGTTCTCTTTGGCATTGGCGGGTTGCTTTTTGGTGTTGGTGCTATCTTGTTCAAGCAACGATTAGATCTGTAGGCTGTGCAGCGTTAAGTATCATTTAAGCCAGATAGCATAGGTTATTCGTTTGTGGTGATGAACAAAGAAGCTCTTTGTTCTACGATTGGCCAAGTCGCTGGCCGCACAAGTACCTATTTTGTGAATGCAAATATTCAATAACCAGCAACTTTACTTTCTGGTAAAAGAAAAGAGATGAGGTGAGAAATGTGACAAAAAGCGGTTAGCGTTTCATCCTAAAGGTAGAGAACCCAAAAGGAGGAAGGAATGCTAACCGCGCCAGAAATAACTATAGCAGTACTGATGAATGTATTGCAAGTAACGCCGGTGGGAACAAACGTAAATGTAATGCGTCTGATGTGGGCGATGATGAATGGGTCGTTTCTGAAAAGTCGAGGAGCAATCCATAGTGGATTGAGTGAAAGCGGGTTTGAAGATGAGGAGCTCCGGCGAAGCTGGTGGAGCTTTCGATATGGATCATGGGATATTGCAAGCCTGCTCTCATCGTGGCAAGAAGAAGTGGAGTGGAAAGGGGAATGGGAGGCAAAAAAGTTAGAAGGATACCGAGTGAAAAGCATAGATATCACAGGGTTCTGGCGACCGAAGCGGCAAGGGAAAGTGAACCGACTCTATAACTCAACGGCTCGTCGGGCATTGCCCGCGCTCATCTTTGGAGTGATGATAAGCTCGGGGGAGATAGGCGGGAAACGAGTGCCACTGCTCAAGGCAATCATGAGATGCGAGGTAGGCACAAAGGAAAGTGAGTTTCGGAAAAAGCTGCTGAAAGAGACGAAGAAATCACTGGAGTCAGACGAAGTGGCGGTGGTCGATGCCGGGTTTACAATCAGAGAAATGCTAGAAAGCGACGTCGACCGATTTGTCCTTCGGGAAGCGATTAACTGCACAGCGCGCCGCAATGAGTTACCCGAACGTAAGGAAAAAGGCAGACCACCCGAATATGGTGATATTGTGCGTCCGCTCTCTCGATGCTATAGGGGAAAGCGACTCGAGGCCACAACTCCAGACTCGTTTGGTCAATTTGTCTATAGTGGTCGCCTGATTCGCTATCAAGCATGGCACAATCTCGTCCCCAGGACAACCAAGGTGGATACAGCCAACCGCACCTATTCGATTTACGTCTTTCAGGATCCTGCTTATCACACACCTTTGGTTCTGGCGACCGTCATGGCTTTACAAGCTGAAACCATTTATCTTTTCTCTCTGGAGCGCTGGCCTGTTGAACATCCCCCCTTGGCTTCCAAGCAGATGATTGGCTTACATCGTCAATTTGTTCATGCCGATGAGGCTTGCTTCCGCTTACCTGAACTGGGGCTGCTGGCTGGCAATCTTCTTTCCCATTTAGCCGCTTCTCTTCCTCCCATACCGACTGGCTACTGGGATCGAGAGCCTCAAGCCACTCCCGGCAGGCTGCGCGTTCTCTCGAGTGCTCTTTTTCCAACTCCCGACCAACTCGACCCTGACTTTCGGAAAAGGCCTCGGTTTCACACCATTTCCTAAAGGCGTTCTCGCTCATCGCCGCCTCAATGCCGCTGCTTAAACTAGCCGAGCACTATTTTTACATTTTATCCCGTTTTTCAGGGTGGATTCTTTTTCCCCCTTTCGGTTTGCCCTTTGTCACTCAAGCCTTTACCAGAAAGTAAAGAGCAAATCTTGTGGTAAACCATTTGCTCGGCTAGTGCCACGCAAGACGCACTACGCAACACGTAATCACCTCGTCAAAATGAGGAATTTTAACATGCGATCTATCATAAACATTACCCTAAATGATCTTCGGTTTTCTTTGCGCAACGCAGCAACTTGTTGGTTGTGTGCCAGTCATCTTTACATTGGTGTTGGGATGGGCCTTGATGGGGATGGCGGTGGTGGCCTCAACGTGCGCATCGATGTGATCGACCAGGATCAAAGTTCCCTTGCCGCCGCTTTTCTTGATAAATTACGGCAGCCAACGACACGTTGGTTCTCTGTCCGATGGACAATGACCTTGTTGAGGAAGAAGATGACTATTGCCGCTTGGGTGATGAGCCACCAATTTGGAACGAGCATTGAACGGGGGAAGAACGCACAGAAGCGCTCAGATTCCTCCCGGCTACGGTCATGCCTTGGAAGAGTTTGAGCAGGCAGAAATTGAGTTCTACGCCATGGTGACCTGAATTTGCCCAACGCTGTTGAGCAGACAGTATCAGCGGTGTTACAAGAGGTGAATGGGGCCTCGCTTGCAGGCGTATCAGGTGCACTCTGGAATCTGAAGCGAACAGAGCAGCTTTGGACTGGTCATTCAGACGCTGGTGATCAGTTTGTGGAAGATATCTATGCCGATGCAGCGACGCGTATTGATCAGCTGCCCGACTCGGTGCGCTACACAACGACCACGGGCGAAGATGAAGATGATGTCGACGACGGCTTTGGGCAATCTGTCCCTGGTATGGGGTCCATGTTTGTCATGTTTACTGTGCTGGGCGGGATGGCGCTTCTACTGCGTGAACGTCAACAGTGGACGCTCCAGCGGCTGGCCGCATTGCCTCTGTCGCGCGCCCAGATTCTGAGCGGCAAAATCCTCACCTATTTCACGCTGGGCATGATTCAATTTCTGATTATTTTTGGCTGGGGCTATTTGTCGGATTCTGACTCGGCGCAAATCCACTTGCGCTGCTCCGATTATGATTGCGTTCACCTCTGCTGTACAGCCATTGCCTTTGCCATTGCACCACGGCTGACAAGTACAAATCAGGCGAGTGGTATTACTCAACTGCTTTCGCTTTCGTTCGCACCGCTGGGTGGCGCCTGCGGCCCCTGGAAATTTACCTGATTTCATGAAGACAATTGGGCATCTCTCACCGGTGGCCTGGGCGATGGATGCCTTTCACGATGTGATGTGGTACAACGGCGGATCGTTGATATCTTGCCAGAGATTGGTGTGCTGTTGGCGCAACCGTGGTGCTGCTTGGGATTGGTGTGTGGAGTTTTCGGATTGATTGAGAGTATCTACAGATGTTCAGATAATGTTTTTCCACGCAAAAGAGTAGCTTGTCAGCATTTCAGCCGGTCAGCCAGAGAGCTGACTTGACTGGCTGAAGTGCCATC
>JAHBNG010000002.1 GCA_019217005.1 Chloroflexi bacterium TSY | reverse complement strand
AAACTAGCAAACCAACAAACGATCCAACGTTTACCCTACAAAACCTCAAAGAGCCATCATTCTGAACCACAAACTTCGTTCATGCCTGAAAAGAGTGATAGATCGGCTGACAACAAGCGACCCAATTACTTTTCCGGTATATGAGCCACAAATCCAGGAGGAATCATCATGAAAGTTTTAGTAGCTGGAGCAGCCGGTCAAGTTGGTTGTCGACTTGTGCGGCAACTGCTTGAACGCAACCACGAGGTACGCGGAACGATGTTGCCTGATGATCCATGCAGTGACCGCTTGAGCGGTTTAGATATTGAAATTGCCGAAGGCGATCTGACAGATGAGCAATTCATCAAAAAGGCAGTCGATGGCGTTGATGCTGTGATTCATACAGCTAATTTTGTAGGACCACAATTTGAGAACAACCTTCAAATCAATCGTCTGATTGCCCGCGTTTGCGGCGCAAACGCCGATCGGCTCGATCGACTTGTCTATACAAGCTCATCCGGTGTTTTCCCAAACAACGGTGAGGCAATTACCTGTGCTTATCACCCCGTTGATGAACTACATCCCAAGCGTCCGAATGGAGAATACTCCTTATCTAAGCTCATAGGTGAAGAATTTGTTACGATGGCCCACCGCGAGAGCGGATTGCGCTACTCAATTGTACGTCCCAGCCATGTACGCTCTGGCGACGCTATCCTTGGCCACTTTACAGTGGGCAGTGTCGTCAAGCTACTGCGCAACAGCCAAAAGAGAGGACAGGGCGAGCTCTATATGGCAGATGGCACAGAGCTTTGGCATCAGGTAGAAGAAGCAGCAGAGGATGAGGATCAGCCTTGCAGCGTTCGCGATCTTGATGGTCGTCCCTGGTATTACCAACCGAACGATGCCCGTGATATTGCTCATATGTTGGTCTGCGCCTTGGATGAACCAGGTGCTGTCAACGAAGATTTCAACTGTGGTTCTCCCACACCATTTACTCTTCCTGAGGGTGCGCGACTCTTGGCCGAAAAGACGGGTCGAACACCACTTGAGATTCGACTACCGGTCCTCTATCGCTATGATCACGCCATTACAAAAGCCAAAAGTATGATCAATTATCAACCAAAAGGTGACTTGCGGACCATGTTCAAATCGGCCAATCTTGTTCAAGAAGAGGGGTTTGTCGACTATACTTGGGCTGGGGTTTTGTAATTAGGTTAGTGAATTCGGCGCAAATCGGACGCATAAGCAATTGGGGTTCGTTCGATGCGTAAGGCCATTCCAGAGAAATAAATCCCTAATTTGCCAAGTCGATTTCTCTGGAATGGCTTGAGCTTTTCCAGATCAAATTAGAGATTTTGATTGCTGGAAAAGCGTAAAATCTCCAGCATATTTCATTGAAAATCTAAACAGCAAGGAATTGATAGTATGCAATATATCATGTTTACCAAGCACTTGGAGGGGCTCGACGTTTCCGGCATTATTGCTGCGCTCAAGTCCGTCGGTGTTCAAGGTGCCGATCTCTGTGTGAGAACCGGCTATCCAGTCAATCCTCAAAATATCGAAACCGCCTTACCACAGGCCGCAAAGCAATTTGCGGACGAAGGATTATCCATTCCCCTTGTTACAGCGCCGGGTGATTTCAACAAGCCTGATATCGACTACGCAGAGCGCTATTACGCAGCCTGTGGCGAGGCAGGTGTCAAGCATATCAAGCTGGGCTATTGGCATTGGCACGCGGGTATGGATTACTGGGATCAGGTTGAACGGATTCGCGGCTATCTCGCTGATTTTCAAGAACTCTCCAAAAAGACCGGTGTACAAACAGTCGTCCACAACCATTCTGGACGCTCAATGGGTCTGAACTCCGGCGCCGCGATGAGGTTGGTCGAGGGCTTTGATCGTCAACACATTGGTATTTTTACCGATCCTGGACATCTTTCCCTTTGTGGAGAACCGATTGATATGGCACTCAACATGGTTCAGGATTATCTCTCTATTTTAGCATTCAAAGACCTGATCCGAGAGCGAGTCATCCAGAACGGCGAACTGACGTGGCGTACCCCGGTCCGACGGATGGGCGAAGGCTTTGTCGATTGGAAGACTACATTGTCTGCGCTCAAAAAGATGAAATATGAGGGTGCCATTAGCTTCCACAGCGAATATTCTGGCGAACCAACGGAAACCGTGATCGATCTGGCGCGCGCAGATGTACGATTTATCAACCGCGTTTTAAGTGAGATTGAATAAGTGAGTGGATAGTTGATGGTGGATAGTAAGATCTCATTGACGGAGACATACACCCTCCGTTCAATGTGTATATTCTCACAAAACCATGTGAGATTTATTAAATAATTGTACAATTTAGCCAGAATGATTCGTTTGACTGTACTATCCACCATTAACCAGCGGCAAATACTCTTTTACAAAATCTAGGAGAAACCATCCGTGTTAAAAGCAGGCTTTATCGGTGCCGGACCGCGCGGGCAGCGCGCCCACTATCCCAACATAAACCGACTAGACAATGTCGACATGAACGCCGTCTGCGAACTGGACGAGGGACGGCTAGATGAAGTTGTTGATAAATATGGCTTCAAGAATGTGTACACCAATCATCAGGAGATGTTGGAGAAAGTGGATCCCGACATCGTCTACTGTGTGATGAATGAAAAATGGGTGTTACAACCAGCACTTGACTGTCTGAACGCTGGCAAGCACATCTTTATTGAGAAACCACCGGGTGCCAATAGCAATGAGACGCAACAGTTGCTCGATGCCGCCGTTGCCAATAACGTTTATGCAATGGTCGGTTTTCAGCGACGCTACACAGCTATCACGCGTGAGGCCATGCGTCTCGTCGCAGCCAAGGGTCCAGTTTCCACGGCAGTGGGTACCTTCAACAAACAACTGTTGGGCGACGAGTCTGGTGGATTTACCACAACCCTCTGGAATGATGTCTGTCACATTGTTGACTTGATACGCTATATGGCAGGTGGCGAACCCACCGAAGTTACGGCTTATCAAGATCAGTTCGATAGTGATCATCGCAATTGTTACACCGCGCTAATTCGCTTTGACAACGGCGCAACCGGTGCGATCTTTGGCAACCGCGTCTCTGGTGGGCGAGTCCTACGCTCTGAGTTACATGGTGTGGGCATTGGATGCTATATGGATATTCCCACTACTATTGAGATCCATGAGGACAACAAGGTCCGCACCAAGGGTGGCTGGGAAGTAGATGGTGTTGACCAAAATGATGTACCATCATACGAAGGCGTTCTCACGATGCACCAGCATTTTATCGATTGCATTCTCAAGAACAAAGTACCCAACAGCGATCTGCGCGACGTGATCCACTCGATCCGTTTAGTTGATCGAATTGAAGGGATAGTATAGTTATGCCCACGATGGATTCCGCAACTCAAAATGTCTCCCCACATTACGACGTTGAGATGAGTCTCAACGTCCCTGTTCCAATGCGAGACGGTGTCAATCTATCTGCCGATCTCTATCTTCCTAGGGCAGAAGGTCGCTTCCCGACTGTGCTGATTCGAACCCCTTATAGCAATAACAGCGATGGTTTGATTTGGCGCGGGCGAGCATTGGCGAATCTCGGTTTTGCTTGTGTTATTCAAGATTGCCGCGGGCGCTGGGATTCAGATGGCGATTTCACCCCATTCGTCAATGAAGCAGAAGATGGTTACGATACCCAAGAGTGGGTTGGCCAACAAACCTGGAGTAATGGCAAGATTGGCACTTCTGGCGGCTCGTATTTGGGCATGACCCAGTGGCTCACAGCGCCGTTGAACAGCCAGTATCTTACCTGTATGACACCAAGCGTTACCTGCACAAACCTGTTTGAGGATATTGTCTATGTAGGGGGAGCTTTTCAACTGGGTGTGATGATGATGTGGGGCATGGGTGCACATGGTCACACTGGACAAAATGTCGAACATCATAACTGGACCGAAGCATTTCTCGCGTTGCCTCTTCGTGCAAAGGCCACATTGGCAGGGCGTGAAATTGACTATTGGCGAGATTGGGTTGAACATTCAACCTACGATGATTACTGGACACGTGTGAATGTCTCTGACAAGTGGGATCAAATCCAAGTACCGGCCCTGAATATTGGTGGCTGGTATGATCTGTGGGCACAACAGACTTTTACAAACTTCAATGGCTTACGTCAATATGGTGCAACGCCGGAAGCCAAACAGAGTCGCTTAGTGGTTGGCCCTTGGGTTCATGCCATTAACGTGTCGCCGCGTGTGGGTGATATTGACTTTGGTATGCACTCCATGCTCGACCTAGAAACTCTAGAGTTACGCTGGCTCGACTATTGGTTGCGCGGCAATGAAAATGGTATTGCCGGCGAAGCGCCACTGCACCTCTTCATCATGGGAGCCAACGAATGGCGTGATGAGCAAGAGTGGCCATTAGCTCGGACCGACTGGAAAAAATGGTACTTCCATAGCCAGGGCAAGGCCAACACCTTACGGGGAGAAGGCTTCTTGTCACCTGAAGAACCTGGTGATGAACCGACCGATCATTTCGTTTATGATCCTCGCTATCCTGTACAGACCTGTGGGGGGAACACATGCTGCTCACCCCATATTGTGCCCTGGGGTCCCTACGATCAACGCTCCGTCGAAATGCGGAGCGACGTTCTTTGCTATACAAGCGAACCATTGCCGGTCGATACAGAGATTACTGGCCCCATTAAGGTTGTGCTCTACGCTGCTACCGATGTGCCTGACACCGACTGGACAGCCAAACTTGTCGATGTTGCACCAAGTGGTTATGCCAAAAATTTATGCGATGGCATACTTCGTGCTCGCTATCGCAAGAGCATGGTTCAACCATCACTTCTTGAACCAAACCAGATCTACAAATACGAGATCGATGTGGGTGTCACAGGGAATCTTTTCCGCCAAGGGCATTCGATTCGGCTAGAGATCTCTTCATCTAACTTTCCGCGCTTTGCCCGCAATTTGAATACAGGTGCCAACTTTGGCACCGATACTGAAATGCAACCAGCTCATCAAACAATTTATCATTCACGTAGCTATCCATCACATGTCATTTTGCCAGTGATTCCTCAAGGATAGGACAGTATGTTCCAAAGTGTGTAAATGGAAACTACATCGTCAGAGAATCTGTTCCGCACACGTTCCTGACCTTCACAATTACAATCAGGATCACTTTAGGTTCTGTTGACATTTTGTATTGTTTACTTACATCGACACCTGGGCTGTTTTCCTACATCGCGCCCCCTTTTACAAGGGATTCTCTCAGAGAAGGGTGGTCGCGATGTAACTAAATCGTAGCGGTGTCGATGTAAGTAAACAATACACATTTAGCGTGCGCTCTCAGAGCGCTGGTTGTTCTGTACGATCATTTCTCTGAGGAGAGCTGTCAAATGTCAACAACTTCTAGAACACTTTTCATTCATCCTCGCTTGCGTTCAGAAGAGATCTGACGCGACTAATCAATCTCATATACGTCTTTACGGATATAGATACGCCAAATTCATACACGCCTCTGACAGAATTTCGACATAATTTATTCGGATGTGATAAAATAATGTTTCGTCTATTCGTAGATCTTACCTCGTTGTACCATAACTTCGTTGCTATTTGACCGTTGTCTCAGAATATTAAGTGGAACGTAATTTGTCATTTTACCGTATTCTTAGTTAGGAATTCTGAAGGCAATTACTATTGGTGCATCTAGATAATTGTGCAAACCCTTGTTTATGCCAGAGGCGACTTGGTGTGTTTACACAGTCTCGTCTGTTGAGCATTGCGAATATTCCCAAAAAATGTTGTGTATCATGTCTCTTAGAACAGAGGCGGGACCAAACATTTCTGGGTGAGTATATTTATCATTCTGTCGAACGTCCACAAGTATTTTGCTTCTATCTATATTTAGTTCATCTGCCACAGGTGTATATAATTGGGCACTTTTCGGAGAAAACTGCTGTTGTTTGCATATATGTGGGAGACGAACGCTATGTCATTAGGACAGATTTTCGTTATGTCCCGTACACTTTGTTCCTTTACACTGATCAATTTATTTGCCGTATTATGCCTAAGCTTGCTTAGTTGGTCTGTCCAATACGAAAACTTGCATGTAAAAGAGGCAACGGTCTTTTTGGCGAATGCTGTTCCCGCGAGCGCCTCTCATAACAACTATCGAGCGCACAGCACGATTCCGCCAACGCCAGATGACTCGCCGCAATTGCCTCCACGCATCACCAAGCGCGTTGTTGCAACCAACCACACACAAGAGATCCTGGCTCAGATGCCGCGGCAGGCTCAACGTATCCTGTTGCCATTGGTGAGGTGATTACCTATGAAGTAACACTTTCTTTCTCGTCTGGTACATTCGAAGATGTCCTTTTACAGGACGATCTGGAACGCGGATTGGCCTTCTTTGGAGAGGCGACCTTAAGAAGCTCATCTGGCATTACAAGCGACTTGGATGGTGGTTTCCAAGAGGCGTTAACTAAGCTTGCGTTCCGCAATATCGGCAAAGGACAGGCGAATCAAGGACGCCGGTTGCAGTTAAATTTGGGAAATCTGAAGGTTACACAAGCCAAAGCCTCTGACTTAGAAGAGATCCAATTTCGATATAGCGCAATTGTGCTAAATGTTCCAAATAATCAGGCAGAGCAACGGAATAATTTGGATAATCTTGCACGCCTAACTGCCAGTGGACCGAACAATGCGCAATATAATGTCAGCGCAAGCGCACGTGTGCGGATCGTCGAATCGGAGTTATCACTCAATATATGGCCGGAGCAGATCTTAGTCAAGCCCACAGACACCGTGACCCTCACATTACATCTATCCCATCATGTCGACTCAAATACATCGGCCTTTGACCTAGAGCTGACTATTACATTACCGGAACAGCTCTCTTACATTCCCGACTCATTGACGTGGCTCGGTGAAGGAAAAAGACCCAATTACATTATTGACTCGATAGTTGTGAAATGAATATTTTCCAAATTTGACAAAAGAGACAAAAGTCATCTCAATAGATTGCATCAAGAAAAAAGTGCGAAAAAGGAGCCATCAAGATGCAATTGCCGATAGTGAATGTAGCGCCACTGGTCAGGGAGCATAGCGAAACCTTTCGTTCAGTATTTGCCAATCGTAAACAGTTTCGCCACTTTGAAAACTATCTGACGGGTCTGATGGTCTTGGACAACAAAAGCATGGCAAATATTGCCCGCTGCATTCTAGATAGTGCAGATAAGACGAATATATCACGGTATTTGAGTGAAGCTCCTTGGCGAGCCGAAAAACTCAATGATGAGCGTATAGGTTACATGAAGTCAGAGACAGCACAATACCAACGTTCAGAGTCAGAATCGGTATTAGCGATTGACGATACACTATGTGAACACGTGGGAAGTCTGTTCGAGTATATCGATACACACTACAATCATAGCAATGGTCAGCATCCACTGGCTCATAACTTAGTCACAAGTCACTATGTCAGTGGCGCTGTTCGTTTTCCGGTCGATGCAAGTATCTACCGACGGTACGAAGAGTTTACCGACTGGGAAGCATTTGTGGAAAACCATTTCCCAGTGACTGAGATTCCCAAGAAAAAGAAAGAACGAACCGCTTTTCATAAACGAGTGGATAGCCACCTATTAACTGACCCCGCCTTTCGAGGGCTAGACGAAGCGTTTAAGACCAAGATAACCATTGCCAGTGAACTGGTTGAAAAAGCTGTTGAACGAACCCTTATCTTTGGTTGGGCTCTCTTCGATGGTTGGTATCTCGCTCCAGATCTTCTAGCTGTACTCGATCGTCTGAATAAAGATTGGATCAGCATCTTGAAGTGCAATCGCAATCTGGAGACAAATAGCTTTCGTTTGCGAGATGAAGACGGTCAGCCGATAACTTTCGAGGGGCCACATATTAAAGTCAAAGAGTTGGTCCCCTACATCCCCCCAGAATGCCTACAAACCTGTCACCATTGATGGTCGTACTTACTATACCTTTACCATGACTGTGCGTATCCCTTCTATCGGCAAGGTACGCATCGTGATTAGTTTTGATAATCCTGAATTGCAAGGCAATTAGGCCGTTTTAGTGACCAATCGCACTGATTGTAATGCCAAACGCATTCTCTCGATTTACCTGCTTCGTTGGCCTATCGAGACGGTTTATCAGGATGGTAAACAACTGCTTGGCCTTGATGAATATTGCATGCGAACTGCCCACGCCTTTCAAAAAACATTGGTCTCTGGTCTTCGTGGCTTATTCTCTCTTGCACCTTGATTGTTTGGGACCATCATTGGCTAAAACTCAATTCTTGCCCAGCAAATCCCTTGGTGAGGCTACTCGGCAGCAAGCTCAGTCACTAATTCAAGATCTCATCTTGACTGCACATCATGCCTTGAATGACGGACAGGAGATTGCAGAGGTCTTCGCTACCCTTTTCGCCAAACAGCAGGCCTGCTCTGCTTAATTTTGACTTTGTCAAATCCGGCACCTGCTCAAAATACAACTATCGAGTTATTGATACAAACCCGGAAGTTCTCCAGATTGAATGGCATTCATTGTCTACGGGAGGTCAGAGCATCCTCCAATTTCAAGCGCAACTATCGACCGCCCTATCTAATGCATCTGCGACTGAAGTGAGCCCCTTAGACGGTCAATCACTATCCGTATCGTCATCATTGACTTGGAGCAGTCTTCCACGGGATGTTCAGCATGCGCAGTCTCAACTCAATCCATTTTCTACAGAACGGACAGGAGATACGAGCCATATCGGTGGCGAAATTAATGATTATCGGGTCGAAGATAGGACGATCATTGGTCAGTCTACACCAGCAGCAGCCAAATCGATCGTCGCAACATCCGTTTTGGAAACGGCAATTACTGCCACGAAAACCCATCAATCGGGAATCGAACAGGTTGCGATTGGTGAAATTATTCGATATCGCCTCTCGGCCCAGATCCCCGAAGGCACAAATTCGGTCTTTGAACTGATTGATCAGCTTCCAGAGGGCCTGACTTATTTGAGCGATGGTACACAACGCATTGCATTTGTGGCCGATCAATCAGGTTTTGGATCAGGCGTATTGGAGGGTGACGAATTAGTGAAACTTGGAGCCGATGGAACGGTAACACCTACATTTGCATTGCCAGAAGAAGTCGTTGCTTACGATACGGTCTCACACAGGATGAGCATTCGTCTGGGGGAGATCATCAATCAGGATCAAGATCTCAATGCCGAATTTGTGATTGTTGAATTCAATGCGCTGGTTCTGAATAGTACACAAAATAGTCGTGGTCAGGAGCTTACCAATCTTTTCTCGGTCCAGGCTGAACAGTTTGTTGATCCTGATTCTGCTCAACAAGGCGAGGAGCAATCTGTCCCATTGAGAGAAATGGCAGAACCAATTGTTGCACAAGTCGTTGAACCAAACGTGACGCTTCAATCTCGATTGCTCACAACGCCGACGAATATTGATGGGCTTGCGCGCTATGAGATCACGCTTGAGAATGCATCTGATGAGACATCGAGTGTCGCATACAATTTGGTCATCTCACAAATTCTCGATTCTCCACTCTCTCTTGTCCACGTTGGAGCCTCAAACGAAACCGTGACTATCATTGATACAACCATTGATGCCAAAGTGGAAACGACAGAGACGCCTGTACCGGCCAATCGCACAATGAATCCACAATGGACCGCATCGATTGACCGTTTGATCCCCGGGGAACGTATTTCGTTCCTCATTGATGCGACTGCCACAAAAGCTGCACCAGCAATTGCTGCCAACGCAAAACTTCTCTATCATTCGGTCTCGGATAATCATCTGGATTCCCCTACAGATCGACTTCCCCAAGATTTATCAGAAGAAGCAATTCTAACAGAATCATTCGGTCGTCGTTATGAGGTACGGGCGTCAAACATTTTCCCTCTTCATGCGATCACGCCGGTCCCGACGCAGCCGGGGAGTGTCAAAGTTCAGATGCGTGATCAGTTGTTCGCTGACCTCAATGGTGATGGACTACCATCCCTAGGTGATACGGTCCGGTACGTGGTCACTGTTGTGAATCCCAGTAGGCACAGAGCGAATGACTTGGAGCTGTATAGTCAAATCGATCCTGTGCTACAGTTGATTCCTGCCTCAGTCACACTTATTGATTCTCAAAACCGATTTTCAGGCAGCAATCCAGCTCAAATAACAGGTTTGCGGCTCGGAAATCTTGAACCCAGTCATACCATATCACTTACATTCGATGCCCTTGTGTCGGACGCCTTGATCGCTGGAACCCGTATGCTGTCCGCACAAACAGTTGCGCATGTTGCACAGCACGGATTCATTGTCAGTGACGACCCAGACACGCTTGCACCTTTTGATGAAACAATGACGCTACTCGCGCAGATGCCGTTGCTCTACGCAGCGCGTATCGTGAACTCTGTCGAGAATCTTGACCAGGGTGATCGAATTGGATTGAACCAAATTACGGATGCTGACGTTGTAGAATATAGAACAATCGTTGAAAACCATGGCAATATGCCTGCTACCGAGGTTGTACTAACCGATTTACTTGACCCGAATTTAATCCTCATGCCAGATAGCCTGTCGGCGAATCAGAATGGCGTCCAGCATGCAGGAAAGAGTGCTATAAATGCAGCCTCTTTCTCTCAGGACGATACAAGTGAAAATTCGCTCAATTTTTCGTTTGGTGACCTTCAACCCGGAATGCAAGCAGAAGTGACTATTCAAGCAAGCATACGAAATCCGTTGCTCGGGAACGTTCGCCATGTCTCTGATCAAGGAATGATTAGCTCAAATGAGTTACCACCGATTCTGACAGATGATCCAACCACACGGGCATCAAACGATTCAACCCGGAAACTATTATCCCCAACGCCTCGTCTCGTTGCAACGATGATAGATCATCTTATCTTGGATCTGGATGGCAATGGTTTTCCATCTCCTGGTGACATTCTTGGATATCAGATCATACTACAGAATGTTGGCAGCCGAGATGCAAATAATCTTGTTTATACAAATCCACTTGATACAAGTACCATACTGATTCCAGATTCGGTCGTGAGCAGCAACGGTTCGGTCACAAGTCCTAATACCGCGGATGCTCAGTCGGTTGAGGTTAAGTGTACGACATTGGCGGTTGGCAAAAGCGTAACCATCAGCTACCGTGTCCAGATTCGTGAAAATCTGGAGGAAACTGTAGAAACAATCATAACTCAAGGAATCGTCACGACGGCTGAGTCTATCTCGATCCCAACGGACGATCCAAAGCTATTCGGCGATGCAAACCCAACGCTAACTGTCCTCGCATCTCGACCATATATACAAATGACGCTGCAAGACATACTCATATCAGATTCAGGGAACGATCGCCTCTTTTCAACAAATGATCGACTGCTTTATCTGATTCACATTATCAATGCGGGGAACACACCAGCAGCAGAACTATTTCTGGAGCATGAACCAGATATCAATTCTTCCTTGAGAACCGGGTCAGTTCAGACTGGCCAGGGGAGAGTCATTGTTGGGAATACAGCAGAGAACAGAACTGTCTCGGTCGACATTGGTTTATTGCCTGCTCGTTTTGCACAGACATCGATCGCTTTCGAAGTCGGTCTCGAGCAAGACGCGAAAGTAGGTCAAATTGCCAGCCAGGCACTGTTGACCTACAGCGAGCACTCAAATATAAGCGAACGTACACAACATCAGATCCAGTCGGATGATCCAGATACTCAACAACCAATCGATCCAACGATGACTCGTATCTACAGAGCGCCAACCGTAACGGATCCAATCCCTGAACCAGCGCAAGAGAAAACCACAAAAACCTTTTTACCGTTCATAACGAAACGCTAAGGCTGTGGCTAAGACTGTGGCTCAGGAAGAAGAGGTTCTATCATCTAGCCGGCCCTCTTTCTTAGCCTTGGCCTTCCCTCTGTTCTTCAACTTTCGGGCAAACTTATATTTGTGTGGTACAATCTGTCAATGCGTAGTAAAGTTTCAATCATTCTCTATTATCTGTTGTTCCCATCTCTTGTTCTGATCGGTTTAAGCATAGGTTATCTAAGCTATCCACTCCTGAATTCAACACATGCTGGTTTAAGACAGGAAACAGTTCAGACCAACTCTTCTGTTACAATCAGTGGGGTATCTTCGACGGCAGCGCAAATTGAAAGTTGGTCTATTGATGGCGTCAATTTAGGATCGGATTCGACGATTGCGTCAAACCCAGTTGAAGCAACAAACCTCTCTTTGCCTATTACCGATACAGTCAACCTGACTGCGACTGAATTCGCGGCCATTGATCTTGCACAAATTCAAATCTATAAAGAAGCATGGGATTTTCTGGAACAGGATTTCTATGGCGAGAAACCAACCGTCCAGAAGCGAATTTATGCGACGATGCGTGGTATGATTCAATCCTTTGAGGACCCCAATACCTTTTTTATTGAGCCCCAGCCGCGGATATTGGAGCACGACCAGCTTCGCGGTAGCTTTGGTGGCGTAGGTGCCTATATCGAGACAGACGATCAAGGGTACAAGCTGCGCCCAATGCGAGATCAACCGGCCGAACGAGCTGGTGTTCCGCGAAGGAGACCGTCTGATCGCCATCGATTCCCAGGTCATTTCGACCGAGACATCAATGGACGAGGTCGTTACGTTGATTCGGGGTGAGATCGGGACCAAAGTGATGCTGACAATCCATCGCTTTTCAGATGTTTTGGCTTCTTCGGAGTCAAAAGAGGAAAACGAACTAGGTTTTATTGAGAAAGTAATCCCCATCACACGTGCCGAAATTCGAACCCCTAGTGTGGAGTGGCGCATACTCAATCTTGACGAATTTCCTGATATTCTTGTCGAAGAGATTGAAAAAGAAACCAGCAGACCGACTATTGGATATATAAAGCATACCATTTTCAGTGAATCTAGCGCAATGGAAATGCGAACCGCTCTAGATGAATTGACGGAAGCAGGTGCAGAACATCTAATTCTGGACTTGCGTGGTAACCCCGGAGGACTTGTCAGTTCAGTCGTGGAAATTGCCGATCTCTGGCTTGATCAAGGCTTGATTATGGTTGAAGAAAAGTCTAATGGAATAAGCCAGATCTTTGAGGCCACAAGTGGCACTGCCGTCGATCTTGCGATTCCCCTCGTCCTCGTCGTTGACGGAGGATCTGCAAGCGCCAGTGAAATCCTCGCCGGCGCTCTGCGAGATCACGGTCGCGCCATCTTGGTGGGAGAAAAGACCTTTGGCAAAGGGAGTGTTCAACTCATCCGCGAGCTATCAGACAAAAGCAGTCTGCATATTACCAACGCAGTTTGGTTTACACCAGACGGTGCCAAAATTGAAGGTAGAGGCTTACAGCCCGATATTGTGGTCGAGCCGGGGGAGGCACCATTGGAAACTGCCATCAGGCATATTTTGATAGGAGATTCGAACTAGAAGAGCCTCACTCGATCCTAAATGTTGTCGTGCTCGAGGAGTCGCCACGCATGGCGCAGCATTCTGTCATGCGGCTCTACTCGACCGAAGCTGGTGTTAGGCCATTCCAGAGGAATAAATCCCTAATTTGCCAAGTCGACTTCTCTGGAATGGCTTGAGCTTTTCCATATCAAATTAGGGATTTCAATTGTTGGAAAAGCCTTAGAGAACGCCTAGTAAGGCGCAGAGCTCAGTTTAGTGTGATAGGATAACCAAAGATCTTATGTCCTCATTGTTTCAAGAATCAACCCCTCAAGAAACCAACATGTCAAATATATTTCGCCAACCGATTCTCTTGGCACTGATGGCGTTGGTCTTAGTAATTACCTCGTTTTTAATCGGCATGGGGCTTGGCTTTGGCTTGGGTCGCTGGACGTACAATGGCGGTCTTGTCTCAACATTTCCCGGGCTTGGCTCTGGTGCTGCTGAGCGGAATCTTGGAGATGCCCACAACGCCCAAGAGGCGCTTGGTCCAGAATTCGAGATCTTTTGGGAAGCGATGAATCTACTCTATCGCGATTTTTATGGGGAGATTCCTGATAGTAATCAGATGACCTACGGTGCGATTCGTGGTATTTTGAACGAACTAGATGATCGCAATACCTCATTTATGGCACCTGAGGACGCAGAGTTTTTCCGCTCCAGTATCGAAGGAAGCTTTGAAGGAATTGGTGCGCGCGTTGAGTGGAGCGAAGAATTCGATGCCGTGCGGATTACAGAACCCTTTGAAAATCAACCTGCCTGGTTGTCGGGTTTGCGACGCGGTGATTATATTTTGGCTGTTGATGGTGAGGAGCTTGCTGGTTCGAATCTGACTGACGCCATTATGAAAATCCGGGGGGAAAAGGGTACCGTTGTGGTGCTGACCATTGCGCGTGAAGGCAAATCTGATCTCTTTGATGTGAAGGTTGTGCGTGATCGGATCGAAATCCCAACCGTTGCAACTGATACACTTGGGGAACAACAAAACATCGCCTACATACGCCTAAACAGCTTCAACGAAAACGCAAGCTCTCAAGTACAGCGCGCAATCGAAGATGCACAGGCCAACAATCCAACTGGCCTTATCTTTGATCTACGAGGGAACTCCGGTGGTCTCTTACGAGAGGCTGTGAATGTAACAAGTCTCTTCTTGGAAAATCATGATGTGTTGATCGAACGATTTGCTGATGGCAAGATCAAGACCTACGAAACCGAAGGTACGGCAATTGCCAATGATATTCCATTAGTTGTCCTCGTGAATGGAGGGAGCGCAAGCGCCAGCGAAATTGTCGCGGGCGCGATTCAAGATGCGCAACGTGCTCCACTCCTTGGTGAAGTGACCTTTGGCAAAGGGAGCGTACAACTTCCCCATCAACTCAGCAACAATGGCATCCTTCGTGTGACCATCGCCCGCTGGTTCACGCCCAACGACCGATCCATCGATGGTGTTGGTCTAGACCCCGACATCGTCGTCGAATACACCCAAGAGCAGCGAGAAGCGGGGGAAGATCCACAATTGGACGCAGCGGTCAACTATCTTCTGGATGGAAGCTAGCATTCTGTCAATGAAATTAGAATAAATAGCGTCATTCTGAGCCATATTGGGTCCATCGGAGTGATTCGAAGCAACTGAATCTGGTCATAGAGCCAAGTTTGCGCGAGTATGGCGAAGAATCCCACCGTGTAGGAACCCTGATGTAACTTAATTCAGCAAAACACTGGTAAAATGGCCAAAAAGAACAAGAAGAGCAAAAACGGTACGCCACCGACTGGCCCACGCACAGTGGCCACCAACCGCAAAGCTCGTCACGACTACCATATTGAAGAGCGATTTGAAGCAGGGATTGCGTTGACGGGCACAGAGATCAAATCTGTGCGAGAAGGACGTGTCAGCCTGCGCGAGGGCTTCGTACTGGTTCGCAATGACGAAGCCTGGTTGATGAACGTACATATCGCCCACTATGACCAAGGCAACCGCTTTAATCATGATGAGGTACGTCCACGAAAATTGCTGCTTCATCGACGCGAAATTTCTCGACTCCATGCCCAGGCCACCCAGCGCAACTGGACCATTATCCCTCTACGTGTCTACATCAACCAGAGAGGATTGGCCAAAGTGGAGATCGGTTTAGCACGCGGTAAACATAACTATGATAAGCGTGCAGATATCGCAAAACGCGATAACAAGCGAGACATTGAGCGTGCCCTCAAAAATAGCTATTAAGGAAACGCTTCCCCTTCTCCACGGTCACATTCAGCTCCCTGCATTTCTGCCTGACGCAACAGTAGGCGTCGTTCGTGCTCTTGACAGCGTTGATCTCGGTAACTGCGGCGTTCAAGCTGTTGTCATGAACACGTTCCACCTGATGCAGCACCCTGGCTCGTCAACAATTCAAGCTTTAGGCGGTTTACACAAAATGTGTGGATGGGACAGACCGATTGTGACTGATTCTGGTGGCTTTCAGGCCTATTCTCTCATCCGTCAAAATTCCCGTTATGGCCGATTGACCAATGATGGGATCGTCTTCAAACCAGAGCAAGCCAAGCGAGATTTCAAGCTGACACCAGAAAAATGTGTACAGCTTCAGATGCGCTACGGAAGCGATATCATCATGTATCTCGATGATTGCACCCATATTGAAGACGATCTGGAGACCCAACAGCTTGCGGTTGACCGTACGATTGCTTGGGCACAACGCAGTAAGGCCGAATTTGATCGGCAGCTTGACCAACGTGGAGGGAAACGATCGCAATCAAATACTCAATCAGTCATGAGTGTCGATAGAGAGTTCGTTACCGAGAAAGAGCGTCCCTTAATCTTTGGTATCATTCAAGGTGGCAATTCAATTGAGCTGCGCCGACGCTGTGCCGAGGCCCTACTCGATATCGGCTTTGACGGCTTTGGTTATGGGGGGTGGCCCTTGGATGGGCAAGGCAATTTGGTTGTCGAGATGTTGGCAACCGTGCGGTCACTCATCCCCAAAAAGTATCCGCTGCACGCACTGGGCGTTGGCCACCCATTGAATGTGTTGCGATGCGCAGGAATGGGATACACTCTCTTTGATTGTGCGCTTCCAACCCGAGATGCGCGCCGCGGCCGTCTTTACACATCTGCGACAGCTTCAGCGAGATCCGCTATCTCTCCCGTTCATGCGTCACTCTCCCCCACCACTTTCCAACACGCCAGCGATTGGTTTGAGATGCTCTATATCAACGACAAAAAGCATATTAAATCCAACGAACCAATCATGTCTGGCTGTGATTGTCTGACCTGTCAGCACTACACAAGGGGATACCTAAAACATCTATTCAAAAGCAACGACGCCACCTTTATGCGCCTGGCGACCATGCACAATCTCCGCTTTATGGTCCGGTTGATGAAAGGCTTGCAAGGGTGACGTTTCACCCAATCGTAGAACAAACAGCTTGTTTGTTCCACACCACAAACGCATAATCGATGCCATCTAGCCGCAAGGATGGCTCAGGAACGACTTGATCGATGCCCCAATCTGACCCTCTGAAAGAAATACTTGAATCGATCTCCCGTCGTGCAAAATATCGCCATCTTTGCCATGATTTGATCATGCGAATCGGAGAACAAGAACTGAGGAAACGACGCAATACCAAAGAAGCCACCAAAGCAACCCTACGTAAACTACACCAAATTGCTGCTGTCTACCAAAGCCCCGGAATCGACTATCCTACATGGATTAATCAACTTCGTGCGACGTCAAACGATAGACATCAATTTCGAGAAACCTGCCAAGAATTGATGCATTATCACGCCTCCACGCGCGAACGCCTTCCCATTCTGGAGCAGTTCTACAAACGGATCTTTGCTGACTTGCCTCCCATCTCATCCATTCTCGATCTCGCCTGTGGGCTAAACCCATTAAAGCTTGCCTTGGATGCTCGAAACCAACGTCATCACCTCGGACTTGCACTATGACGCTCATGATGTCTATCTGGATCTGGCAGGCTTTCTGAATCAATTGATCGAATTGTTTCGGCTCAAAGGGCGAGCGCATGCATCTGATATCTTGGGATCGGATCACAAGCTCAATGCGGACGTTGCTCTCTTGCTCAAAGCACTGCCCTGTCTGGAACAGAGCGACAAAGGGCGAACCGAACAACTGCTTGATACAATCAATGCACCGATTCTCATCGTCTCTTATCCCGTACAAAGCTTAGGCGGCCGGGAGCGAGGGATGCGACAACATTACCCTAGACGCTTGCAAGAGATTGCACAGGCGAAAGCATGGAGAGTCGAGCAGATCAACTTCGACCGTGAACTCATCTTCCGAGTCTATAAGTAGTGTTTTGTCAGATAAGTTATAATACGGTAAACTCTGCCAGAAAGTGACTAAAAAAACGAGGAGGCAGAGAGAAATGAAGCAAGTATATAAAGTTAAACTAAGTGATAAAGACAGAAATGAATTAAGGCGAATAACGGCAAAAGGAAAAGAGAACGTAAGAAAGATAAGAAGGGCACATATTCTGCTCTTGTCAGATGGAGGAAAAACAGACAGAGAAATCATGGAACGAGTGGGAGTGACGCGAGCAACGGTGGTGCGAATCCGCAAAAGATATGTGACGGAAGGGCTAACCAAAGCCCTAGAAGAGCCAAGAAGCGGACGACCAGTCGAGATTAGTAACGAAGCCAGAGCCAAAATCACGGCACTAGCGTGTACGAAAGGACCAGATGGGCGAAGCCGATGGACTTTAAGGCTGCTAGCAACCACAGCGGTTGAGTTAAAGTTTGTGGAAGACATTTCGCATGAAACCGTGAGTCTTTACTTTCTGGTAAAGGCTTGAGTGACAAAGGGCAAACCGAAAGGGGCGGAAAAAAGAATCCACCCTGAAAAAACGGGATAAAATGTAAAAATAGTGCTCGGCTAGTTTAAGCAGCGGCATTGAGGCGGCGATGAGCGAGAACGCCTTTAGGGAAATGGTGTGAAACCGAGGCCTTTTTCCGAAAGTCAGGGTCGAGTTGGTCAGGAGTTGGAAAAAGA
The DNA here is from genome assembly GCA_019217005.1 of Chloroflexi bacterium TSY. The sequence goes on along the minus strand of JAHBNG010000002.1, from coordinate 296,254 downwards.
GCACTCGAGAGAACACGGCGCAGCCTGCCGGGAGTGGCTTGAGGCTCTCGATCCCAGTAGCCAGTCGGTATGGGAGGAAGAGAAGCGGCTAAATGGGAAAGAAGATTGCCAGCAAGCAGCCCCAGTTCAGGTAAGCGGAAACAAGCCTCATCGGCATGAACAAATTGACGATGTAAGCCAATCATCTGCTTGGAAGCCAAGGGGGGAGGTTCAACAGGCCAGCGTTCCAGGTAGACAAGATAAATGGTTTCAGGCTGCAAAGTCATAACGGTCGCCAAAACCAAAGGTGTGTTGTAGGCCGGATCCTGAATGACGTAAATCGAGTAGGTACGGTTGGCTGTATCCACCTTGGTTGTTCTGGGGACGAGATTGTGCCATGCTTGATAGCAAATCAGGCGACCACTATAGAAAGCGACCAGACGAGTCCGGAGTTGTAGCCTCGAGTCGCTTTCCCTTATAGCTGAGAGAGCGGACGCACAATATCACCATATTCAGGTGGTCTGCCTTTTCTTTGCGTTTGTTTGGGGAACTCATTGCGGCGCGCTGTGCAGTTAATCGCTTCCCGCAGGACAAATCGGTCTATGCCGCTTTCTAGCATTTCTCTGATTGTAAACCCGGCATCGACCACCGCCACTTCGTCTGACTCCAGTGATTTCTTCGTCTCTGTCAGCAGCTTTTCCGAAACTCACTTTCCTTTGTTCCAACCGTGCATCTCATGATTGCCTTGAGCAGTGGCACTCGCTTCCCGCCTATCTCCCCGAGCTTATCATCACTCCAAAGATGAGCGCGGGCGACGAGCCGTTGAGTTATAGAGTCGGTTCACTTTCCCTTGCAGCTTCGGTCGCCAGAACCCTGTGATATCTATGCTTTTCACTCGGTACCCTTCTAACTTTTTTGCCTCCCATTCCCCTTTCCACTTCTTCTTGCCACGACCCCAGCAGACTTGTGATATCCCATGATCCATATCGAAAGCTCCACCAGCTTCGCCGGAGCTCCTCATCTTCAAACCCGCTTTCTTTCAATGCGCTATGGATTGCTCCTCGACTTTTCAGAAACGACCCATTCAGCATTGCCCACATCAGACGCATTACATTTACGTTTGTTCCCATCGGCGTTACTTGCAATACATTCATCAGTACTGCTATAGTTATTTCTGGCGCGGTTAGCATTCCTTCCTCCTTTTTGGGTTCTCTACCTTTAGGATGAACTGCTAACCGCTTTTTGTCACATTTCTCACCTCATCTCTTTTCTTTTACCAGAAAGTAAAGTGAGTGAAATTCTGAAAAAAACGAACTGAAACCCCATTTGAAGGTGCAGTGGTGTATCGGAAAGTTAACACCTACATACTTGTGGCACATGGAACAAATCTTGGACCTCTATGCACAGCCCTATGACCCCAAGAATCCTCTCTGGTGTTACGATGAAAAACCTTGTCAGCTCTTGGGCGATACAATCGTGCCGATTGAGATGAAACCAGGCAAGAAATGGCGCTATGATCATCACTATGAACGCAAGGGCATCTGTTACATCTTGATTGCTTACCAGCCACACACTGGACAGCGGGTTGTTCAGATTACCGAACGGCGCAGAGGCCAAGAGTATGCTCGCTTCATGCATGATCTCAAAACGAAACACAATCCTGATGCCGATTCATTACAGATTGTTCAGGATAATCTCAACATTCATTCACCCAGTTCCTTCTACACCATCTTTCGCCTGAGGAAGCTTTCGCTCTGGCTCAGCACTTTCAGATGGTTTATACCCCCGTCAACGGGAGTTGGCTTAATATGGTTGAAATTGAACTCTCGGTTATCACTCGCCAAGTTCTTGATCGCCGCATTGATTCCAAAGAGCTTCTTGAGACTGTTGTCCTTGCTCTTGTCAACGAGCGCAATGAACAATCCGCTACCATTCAATGGCAATTTACCCCCGCTCTCGCTCGCCAGAAGTTCCAGCGTTTCTATCCTGTTTTGGATACCGATTCTGATGACCAACCTGTATCATAACTTATCTGACAAAACAGTAGTACCCTGCTACCGAAATTATGATAGTTTATCGTAGGTCCCGTCTCTGGCGGGACAAACAGCAAGAAAACGACGGATTCCAAGCGTAGATTCAGGGTCTTGGTAGCTCGTCACTTCAGAGAAGTGACCTACAATTTGACTGTCTATCATCTAGCGCAATTTCGGTGACACTATAGTAGTCTCAGTAGATCCAAATTTCAGGTTTTGAGAGAGAATTCTGGCTAAACAGTTGACATAAATACAAATTTGCCGGTCGATATCTAGTTTTTGCGTTAGATTTGGGCGATTTTCAGATATGAAATAGGTTGTTTTCTGTAACCGAAATCTGAATAAATGACTCCAAAATCCCTGCAATCTCGACTGAAAATCGCCAAAAACGCCAAATTTGGATCTACTGAGTCTACTCGTAACAATTCAGACCCTGGTGAATGTGTCGGAGACTTTCGAATGCAAGGAGCTCTCACCACCAAGAAAAGGCCCGGCCGTCTGTCATTCTCCAAACTGCTACGTCTACCCATAAAAAAATGAGCTGTTCAACGAGTCCAAACCGGATCCCAATCGTTTCGCGAACTATTACTCAAGTTACGCAGATTAGATCCATCCGCGTTCATGATCCAGAGCTGCTGTCGGCCTGTTTCGCGGGTCGAGTGAAAGATGATCGATTGCCCATCTGGCGAGACGCTGGGATGGTCACTCATGTCACTCACCGTCAGGCGCTCGAAGAGGTTGCCAGCTCGATTTGTCCGCATGATTTCATCAACACCAGAAGCGCTGCTGACAAAGTATATCCAATCTCCTCTTGGCGACCAGACGGGGTCATGATTGGCACCCCGCAGCACCGTCAGTGGCCGAATTGCGTTAGAAGCAAAGTCATGAATGTGAATCTGTAATCCGCCATTTGCATCGGTCCTGGTCAATAACTTTGCCCGCCCATCTGGCGCAAATGCTCGCTGTTCCTGGGCGAGGGCGTGGATCCAAGATTCGCTCACCTGTGAAATTCTGAAATTGGCGGCAGGATCCATCATCCAGGTCTCAGTTCGTCCGGTGCGGTCGGATAAGAAGAGGATCTTGTTTGACCATGCAGGCGGCAATGCAACCGAAAACGCATCGGCAGAGGTAGGAAGAGGGTATTCGAATGCATCTCTCGAAATTGGTGCGCGCGCCGATGTGGTTGCCATGTTGCGCATAATTGCGTGTGTTTTCTGGATCAGATTCACCCATTCCGTCACATCATCGATTTCACCACCAGTCTGATCTGCTGCATGGCTTCTATTCGCTTTATTGTTGAGCGCTTCACCAATCCGAATCGCTTCTACCAACAGAACAGAAGACAGACTCCGATGGGAAGGCCTGCCGTCAATGGCCATGCTGTTGCGCAGAGACTGAGCATACTCGGCCACGGCCACGGCAAGCTGAAAATTGAGTGGTGCGTTCTCAAAGCTTGCCGCGATTGCACGACTGTCGAGAGTTTCTGTCATCTCAAAGATCTGGTGGCTCGCGGGATCTTGCCAGCGCAGATGGGTGGTTGCGATGCGTCCAATGGCGTTTGGATAGCGTCTGATTTCGTAGAGAGCCGTCACGCTGTGACCGGCACCAACTTCGCCCGCATCAACCGCATCATTGCGAAAATCGACATCTGCTACCTCTCGATTTTCGTAGCCAAGCAAGCGGTAGTGGCTGACAACCTCTGGGTCAAATTCGACCTGAATCTTGGCATCTTTGGCAATCGTCTGTAGCGTACCCGTCAAATCATGTACAAAGAGCTGCTCCGCTTCTTCGATCGTGTCAACATAGGCATAGAAACCATCGCCTGTATCGGCTAGCTGTTCCATCAACACATCATTATAATTGCCCATTCCCACACCGATCGTCGTCAACGTGATGCCGCGTGCGGCGTACTGTTTGATCTGTTCCCATATGTCAGCAGCATTCGTTACATCAACATTGGCCACACCATCCGAAGCAAGGATGACCCGATTGATCGATCGCGGCTGAAAATGGTTCCAGGCCATTGTATAGCCTAAACGCAAACCAGCCGCTGCATTTGTGGAATTTTCTGGTTGGAGTGCAAAAATGGCATCCAAAATGCGATTTTTCTGACTGGCTTGGGTGGGAGGCAAGACCTCGCGTGCCGTCGTGCTATAGGCAACGATTCCCACAGAATCTGTTGGCCGTAGCTCTTCCACGAGCAGCGTCAACGAACGTTTGACCAATGTCAGGCGATTCTCATTCCCCATTGAACCAGAGACATCGATAACAAAGGTGAGCGCCAGATCGGCACGCTCTGCGGGTGCAACATCGTAGCCCTGGATGCCAATGCGCACCATCTCAGCCGCACCAGATGAATGGCTTGCAAAGGGGACAGGTGCAGCATCCATATAGATAGCAAAGAGTTCCTCCTTCGTTGGATAGGAATAGTCATAATCAAAATAATTGACAAATTCCTCAATGCGCACTGCTTCTGGCGGGGGTAGCAGACCATCATTCACGTATCGACGGGCCACTGTATAGGAGCCCGTATCCACATCGATCGCAAAGGTAGAGAGATTGTCCTGTGCTGTTGCGACGAAGGGGTTGGTTCCATAATCCTGAAAAATCATTGTGTTGGGCATTGGAATGGCTCGTTGAGTCGTTGGGGCTGGCGTTGCTGTTGGTGGTGGCAGTGGCACCTGGGTCGGAATCAGGTTCCGTTGTGTGTGAGATGAGGATAATGGTTCGGCCAAGTCGACGGAATCTGCCCGCTGGGGTTCAATTTGCTGTGATGCCTGGATAGCTTTCTCCGTTGATCTGGGTGGGAAGAGGCTCGATTGGACGGATTTAAAGGCATCTGCGAGAGTCGATCGCCAGTTATTCGTCGTTGCAGGGGGGGTATCTGAAAAAGAGTCATCTTGTAGAAACATGTCATCCAGTGGAAACTCCTCTGAAAGCAAATCCGGCATTCCATCTTCTGGGAAAGCCTCATTTCGTTTCATCGAATCGAATTGTTCGCGCAAGAGCGGGGCTGATGACTCGTTGCTGATCCTGCTTTCGGATTGACGCATTACAATTTCCTGGGTAGGTGTAACAACTATTTGAGTCATGGCAAGTCCGTCTGGCAGGATTGCCCTACTACTATAAAAAATAAATAGAACCAGAACAAGCAGCACAGAGAGGGACCCCATCACGCCCGCTTGTTTGACCCTCCTATTCCTGAACATGCGAAATCGACCGCTGGACGTCCGTCCATTCTCATCTGCATGTTGGCCTTGCTCTTGTTTCATCTTTCGGATACTCCTTGCGAACAGTTCTCGTCTGGGCAACTGACCATTGCGGTGAATCCACTCAAAAACACCCTCTTCCGGTTCAATGTTGGAGAAAGTATGAGAGTCTATTTCAGAAAGCTTAAATCTCTCTGAGGGATACTCGCTCTCGAATGGACTATCTGATTTCGTTGTTGTCTTGCCAGATGCTGTTTTGTTCTCGATCGAGACAAGATCATCTCGCCCCGTCAACAGTGCGAAGAACGTGGGATCCTCGTCCAACGCCTCCGCTAATCCAAGCAGTTCCTCCTTTTCCATTTCTATGATCGCAATCAAGCTACGCTCTAGAGCATAAAGCTTTGCTGCTGAGATGCCTGCCGCTTCTGCCAGGGTCACGCGAGTTGTCTCAGCGTTTTCTGCCAACTTGCTTTCGATGGCAGCCCGCAAAAATTCGGCGAAATCCAGTGCATCCTGGTCATCGGATCCGCTTTCCGCGGATTGTGCGTGATTCTTTAGAAGCGCGCCCAATTCATCGAGTTTCGAATTCATAGGAGACAATTCGTTTTGCTTATCGTTCATAGTCTTATTGTACTTATGGTCAGCCAATTAGCTCTCTCAGTTTCGCCAGCAGCCGCGTATGAGCCGTACGGATTGCGCCGGATGATTTGCCCAATCGTTCACCAATTTCAGCATGGCTCAATCCCTTGTAGTAACGGAGCAGCACGATCTGCTGTTCAGTTGGTTTGAGCCGTTTGATTCCTTGATTCACGAGCCGATTCGCTCGCTGATCTCCCAAAGCCGGCGAGCTGTTCATCACGTCAGCAGCAAGATGATCCGCTAATCTCGCCTGAATATAGTCGTAGTGATCATCTAAAGAGATAGATTCTACATTCTCACGCTCGCGTTCTTTGTGACGGACAAAACTCTTGATCCGGTTGCGCGCAATGGCAAAGAGCCACGATTTGAGCGGATTGTCGGTGCGCGCATCATCCTGCCAGACGAAGCCAGTCCGTTCTTGCCAGAAGACGAGCCACGTGTCGCCAAACGCCTCAAGAGCGACGCTCTCATCATAGTCCAGTTGTTTCAGTACGTAATTCCAGATCAGGAGCTGATAGCGATCATAGAGTACGCCAAAAGCTTGCGACTGCGCATGAGGTACGCCACTGTTCAAATAAGCAGAGAGCGTCTGATCGTCCAGTGAACGCCACTCCACGTCGGCAGTTTTCTGTGAGGGGATATTCATTTGAGAGATCTGATTCATTGGGAAAGAACTAAACACGTTTTTGATATGCAGAGGCCCAATCGTACACTTTTCAGTTATGGTTCCTTCTATTCTGATCGCCACATGATTTAAACATTGGACAATGACCTCTTTGGTCAATAGCGACTCAGTGTAATCTCCAAAATTTAAGTGGTTCTCTATTAGAGGCAGACGTGTTACAAAATTGGCTTGTTCCTCAGATGATGGAAGGATGAGGGATAGAACGGTGAGCAGGAACGAATGGTAGACAGTGCGGTTTGTCTATAGCATACACCAAAAGAGTCGATTCTCATCTCATTCATTCCTCATTCGTTTCTCATAGTGCGGTCAAGAAAAAAGTGTTTCTTGATTTACTCACAAAAAAAGGTTTGCCTCGTCTCCACTGTGAGAGATGAGGCAAACCTTTTTGGAATTATAGTTAGTCAGAACGATGACTTAGTGCTTATCCGAAAAGTTCTGTGACGATCTATTCTCGCTCGAGAAGCTGGTCGGACTCACAACCACTTTTCGGATAGGTTCTTAGGCCATTCCAGAGAAATAAGTCCCTGATTTGCCAAGTGGATTTCTCTGGAATGGCTTGAGCTTTTCCAGATCAAATTAGGGATTTTAATTGTTGGAAAAGCCTTATACCAAAATCAACTTAGGTCAAGGGGTTCATTCACTCTGATGTTCAAGCTAGTACAGTGTACTCCAAGGTTTGAGTGATTAGAGACGGCCAACTTGTAGGTCACATTTGCAATGTGACAAGTGTCGTAAACCAGTCGGATCCAAGCATCTTGACGGGCAACTTGGACACTGGTCCGATTGCAAATCGGACCTACGGCTAAACTGTCACAATTTCGATTACAATGCAATACTGTTGTGTCAAGTAAATTAACAGCTTTAAACAAACCAGGTTTCTGTCAGAAACCTGGTTTTACGCCCGCTGCAACTTACTTGACACAACACTAACGCACGATCACTGGCAAAAAGACGCTCTGGATACGCTTTGTGTGCTCGGCATCGGTCTCGCTGAGTGCGGCTGCGGAGGCACCTTCACACTTGATAATGATATCGTCACCAATCCCACCCTGACAATCATCAGTGCCATTACCTCCATTGAGTATGTCATCGCCAATCCCGCCCGTGAGGGTGTCGTTGCCGCCATTCCCACTCAGCTCATCTTCACCAATGCTGCCGTCCAGAGTGTCGGCACCGCCACCACCAAAGACTCGGTCATCACCGAAGCTACCGTTGATCGTGTCTTTTCCGCCGCCGCCACAGATGACGTCATCGCCATTGAGTCCATCGATTGTGTCCTTGCCGCCAAAGGCCAGGATCAGGTCGTCCTGATCTGTGCCAGTTAGGGTTTCCCCGCTGCCAGTCCCCACGATGATGGCGTCGCCAATCCAGTTTGGAGAGACATACTCACCTGTAGAAGGTAGTTGGAAAGCGTCAAAGCCACCGCAACGGCCCACGAACTCGCTGGTCTCAATCGTCACGGTTGCCAGATTGGAATCGCTCGTTCCATCGTTGGCGATGTAGGTAAACGAATCTGATCCAAAGAAGCCCGGATCGGGTGTGTAGGTGAACGAGCCATCAGCGTTGAGGAGCAGGTTCCCGTTGCTGGGACTGCTCACCAAACTTGCTGTGAGTGGATCACCTTCAGCATCGGTATCATTCCCTAGCACGCCGGGGGCCGCAACGGCAAGAGGCAAATCTTCGAACGCAATGTAGCTATCAGCTTCGGCAACAGGGGATTCATTCGCAGGCGTCGGCGTGGGTGTTGGTGTTGGTACAATCACTGGTATCGACGTGGGGAGAACCGCACCACCAGGGGTGAGGTCGAAGATCGCGGTATTGCTTCTTGTCCAATTCGATATTGTATGAATGCGGCTCAACAACGTTGCTTTATCAGCTACCGTCATCGGACCAGTATAAACCATATTGTCTAAGTGCCCCAACAAACCAAATGCATTCCCAGAGCCACCACTAACCGTCACTTCGGTTGTGCCAGCCGGAAGATTCGAACCACTGTTGGGATTAAGTGGTGGTGAAGTTTGCTGCCACTGGCCTACTGTTAGAGGCTGGGTGGTCCGATTGTTGAACGCATAAATGATGGTCGGATTTCCACTAGGTGTATTGTCATCTGTTTGATAGATGAGAACCTGATCCCCAAAGGTCCTTAACACTGTAATGGCACCACTTTGGGTTCCCGGCAGCGCACTGGAATTCATGATGGTTCCAGCAGAAATGGCTGGAGTAGTCCAAGTGACAGTGGCTTCGCTCCCCCCACCATTAGTAAAGTTGCCAGCAGTACTATCCCACCCATTGTCGGTAATGAAAATCACTGACCCGGCTGGGATATTCGCGAGTGCGATAATCGCTACATCATCTGACGCAGTGTCAGAGTTGTAGCCAATGAGAGCAAGATCGGCCGCATTGAGTGTCACCGCCCCCTGGACTGGCCGCGACACCAGGGCAAGCCCGCTGGTTGTAAAGAGGAGCCCGATGATGATCACGGGGACGATTTGGTTGAGTGTTGATAATAGACGTGTTCGGATAGATTCGATCTTTTTTCGGTATTGATGACTCATTTTCCTGCTCCATGTGTGCAAGGCGAATCCAGAAAAATAAATATACATATGAAGAATCAGATTCTCGACTGGTTCACGCAAGACGCACCACGTACCACGAGTCCTCGCGTATCATTAATTTTCTGGTATGGCCTTAGCGTCTCTATAATCACCTTAAGATTGAACAACTCTGCCATTCAATCTTACTTCATCTTGAACTCATCCAACACCAGTTCCAAAGAGGTAGGTTCTGGGTCCTGCAGCAAGGGCTTTGTGTTAGTGCCATTACATACATCGTCGAAGGGAAAGCCATAGACTTTGTCGAAGTTTTGGTGCATGATCTTCGAGTAGACGTTTGTGACTTGCCAAGCGGGTCCGTTATCGTCGTAGAAATGAGCTGTTTCACAAAATGGCTGAACATCCTGATTGTGCAGCACAGTTCGATTCAAGGCTGCCCCCACTCTGGCTCTGACCGCCCCGCGATAATCGTTCGGAGCCTCAAGAATACCAGCACAGGCAAAAACATCCCATGTCTTATTTGGCGCTGGTTTCTCAATGGAAACACTCTGACTCTTATTCTGCTGATTAAAGAGTTGCAATACCTCATGATGAACCTGCCCGGTGAAGGTTCCGAATGGTGTATCCACAATGAGTATCTTGTTCTGCTTTTCAGGATTGTACACGTCGTCCCAACAATGATTAACATAATCATCATAGAAGTTTTTGGGAAACTGGTATTGAGGAAGGATAGATTTAATACCATTCTGTGGTGCTAGAACGCGAATGTAGTTTTTATGTTCGTCCATAATCACTAGTTTTTTGAATGATGCTTCCTTCTCGTTGTGTGTACTAAGCATCTCAAAGTCACGAAACACCTGAACTCGGTCCGTTTTCAAGATGCCACCTACCTGCTTCCCCAGCTTTCCTTCTAAAGTTAGACGAATGGGAAAGCAAAAGTAATCGACGTTCGTGGCATCGCAGTGCATGCCGCTACCATCATAGGTAAATTCAAATATATTGAAGATAGTGTCCTTGTCTTTCCCACCATTCGCACCTGGCATAAACGCAGGCGGCTGCATGCCCAATCCGATCGGCCTCTGTTTATTATCATAGGCTTCCACAACAGCGAAGTGCTTTGGCTTCTCTTTAACAGATGTGAGAATAATGCCTGAGCTGAGGGAGATTGGCACGTTCGTACTGTTTTCCAGCATCGATTTCGAGCATATACTCTTGGAAATGCTCCGTCTTGGGGCAAGGTTGCAACTCTCCCGTATCGTCAATGTAGTTCCAGACGCCATTGCTTAACCCATAGATCGTAAAATAAACTTTCCAGCCGGTATTATTTTGAATCGTAAGTGGTAGTGCCATCGTTCACATCTCCTTGTTTGTAATGAATGAGTCGTCATGGCTACCAGCGTAATCTCATCATGTGTCACCAGATGAGATTCTTCCAGCACCAACAGGCCAAACAGTGCCGCTGCCAAACCACGTAGGCCAAACCAGCCCAGAAATAGATTGGTCTCCCGCCGCATCCCGCCCTGCAAGGCTGTGCATTACCCACATCTTCAGCCAGAGCAGTCTGTTTACGACAATCTGGGTGGCTTGGTTGCAAAGTCAGGGAAGTTATGCTGTCCCTTTACGGAACCAAGCCCTCAATGTTTAGATAGTCTTGATGAGGAGCCAAGAAATCTTGGACTGTCTTGATATCATAAATCGGATAGCGCTCGCTTGTATTGGCATGTTCAAGCAGCGCTCGCCATTCATGGGGGGAATCTTGGTCTGCTCGGTTATCCCAAACGCGGAGGATAAAGACATGATTCGAATCATTTAGTTCACCATGAGACATGAGTATTTCATTCCTTTCGTTGACTGGTGGCCAACCTGTTGTTTGTTGCTTCTCTATTGCAACGTGTTGAAGATCTATTCTGTATTTAGGGTCAATCAGTGGTGGTCAGGATACGTTCCGGCAATACAGATGATCCAATACATGGCCAAACTAGGCGGCCGATTCTCGTGGTTCTGACTGCCGCCAGTAGATTGGACGGTCACTTGAACAGCGTTGGTGGCCATGGATGTATCGGGGCTGTCACCGTAGATTTTGTCACTTTCGAATGAACCGGACCAGACCCGACCGTCCGGTGTCGTATGGCTACCAACGCTACTCTGGGCATTGGTCGTGACGGTGGTTGCGTGTGAATGTGATGGGATCTGACTCGTACTCAACTCAACACGCTCAACACCGACCGTTTGACCCCAGTAATAATGAGAGAGACCTACTCCTCCCCCAGCACCAATTGGCGTACGACCACGCAGATCCGGTAAGCAAAAAGTTGTCCGACCATCACCACCATAGGTTGTCCCGATAACACTAAAAAGGGACGTGTTGTCTTTGATCATTAAGGTTGTCCCGTCGCAAAATGCCCAGTTGCGTGGTGCGAAGTTTCCTGCAAACAGCTTTACTTCACCAATAAATCCATCTTGAGACATGATGATCCTCCTGTCTATTTGATTAATGAGTTGATAGTTGGATGTGCACCGAGTATATCTTTCAGTAAATCGCACAGCAGTTTATTTCGTTGACGACTGGAGAGAAACGATTTGAAAACCGATTGCGGATTTCTGCTGGCATTTACTAGACTGTTGCACATATGATTATGCATAGAAGATATTCGCTGTCAAGCGCTACGAAAGCGTTACAAACGCGCTACGAAAGCGTTACGAAAGCAGATTTTCTCGAGTCAATCTTAATTCACGATTCATCGTTCTTTTGGTATCATAGAGCGATGCGTTCGATTGCACTTTGGTTATCGCTCGGTTTAATCTTTTCAATCCCGTGGGAAAACAGCGTCTCCCTGGCTGGATTGGGGTCAGGTGCGCGTCTAATCGGGTTGGGCGCGACGGCCTGTTGGTTGGGCGTTGTGCTACTGGAAGGCGGAATGCGTCGTCTCCGTCCGCTACATCTATTTACTCTGCTCTTTATTTTGTGGAACATTGTCTCGACGCTGTGGAGTCAGAACCCCGATCGAACATTGGTTCGCATTCAGACATATGCGCAAATCTTCGTTTTGCTGCTCCTCGTCTGGGATCTTTATACAACGCCACGGAGCATTCGTTTAGCCATGCAAGCGTATGTGCTGGGTGGATACGTATCCATGGTCAGCACGCTCTTTAACTACTTTGGCGCGGTGGGCTATCGCGGTGGGGTACGCTTTACGGCACGCGGGTTTGATCCCAACGATATGTCGATGCTTTTGGCCATGGGGATCCCCATGGCTTGGTATCTGGCATCAGCCAACCAGGCGAGCCGTCTTGGCAAAATTTTGCGGATTGTGAATCTGATCTATATCCCTGGTGCCGTTCTCGCTGGCCTATTGGCCGCCAGTCGAACATCGCTCATTGCCATCCTCATTGCATTTGTTTATATCCTGTTAGGGACCACGCAACTGCGGCCTGCGTTTCGGCTGGTCATTGCTGTGTTATTGCTCTGTTCGCTCTATCTGATTCAGCCCCTGATTCCAATCACATCGATCGACCGCCTCTCCACAACGAGTCAACTGATTGTCGAAGGAACCTTTTCTGGTCGGACACGTATTTGGCTGTCTGGATTGGAAACATTCATTGAACACCCACTGGTTGGCATCGGGAGTGGAGCCTTTCGCTCAACTGTGGAGGTTGGCCGAGCACCGCACAACATCTTCATTGCAATTCTGACCGAAACAGGCATCATTGGGTTGGTTCTCTTTCTGTTTGTCCTGGTTGTTGTGGTGAATCAGGTTCTGCGTCATCCCACTTGGCGCAACCGCGGGATCTGGCTCGCTTTGTTGTTCGTCTGGTTCATCGGAGCAATTGCGCTCAATTGGGAATATCGCAAGATCACTTGGTTGTTCTTTGGGTTGTCGGCTTGTAGTCTGAATGTGTTCTATCGAGAAGATCGTTCGGTTGCTCCAGAAGAACAGGGAGCAAAGATTTTTGAACCGTCGACTTTGCTCAGCACAAGTTTACGATTGTCAAATACGGGCTCGAGTCAGCTGCAGGATGGCATGTAACATGTCGCGAACCATTGCGAGATTGCTCGCTGTCGGCCCTCTTCCCCCGCCTTTTAGTGGTGCAACCATCAGCTTCCGACTCTTCTACGAGACGGTCCAGAAGCACATGCTGCAAGAGGACTTTCCTGTTGATCACCTGGAGATCATTGATACGTCCCCCAAAGATCTCAAAAAGAACACGCGCATTGCATCCTTTCGCAATTTGATTCAGGCCGTTCGTATTTTGCACCTGTTTTACCGGCAGGTTCGACGGGTTGATGAAGTGATTATTTTCGGCTCCAATGGCTTTCTGCTGTCGTTGACACCCCTGCTTGTTGGCCTTGCCCGTATGGCAAAAACACCTTGCACCATCCGTTCATTTGGCGGTTCATTGGACCAATTTTGCCAACGGTTGGCGTGGCCTCTTCGCTGGTTCCTGGTTTGGGGGTTGCGTCATGCCAACAGGCTCATTGTGGAGACAGAGCTGCTTCATCAGTCGTTTGCGCCGATTCTGGGGCAACGGGTGGCCTACATTCCTGCCTACCGATCAATGCCAAGGGCCTCGGAAACAAGCGCACTGAGAGATGGTATAATCAACAATGTCTCACCACCACAGCCATTGCGGTTGATCTTTATTGCTTGGATCCGGGGGGTGGTTCAGAATTAGGTTTACACTTTTGATACATAGACAAAAATCTATATGAGGTCATTTTCTGCCTGAGCATGGCTCAAATTAGAAAATATAAACATCTTTTCTCTTTGCAAAAATGTAAACCTAATTGTCCGCCTAAAATGAACCACCCCGGATCCGGGAGGAGAAAGGGGTTTCAGTTTTACTGGAGGCGTTACGCATTCTGGACCGAGAAAAACAGTCGTCGGTTCAATGCGATCTCTACGGCCCAATCGTCCCACACTATGCCGATCGATTTCGAGCTGAACTCGCGCAGACACCGTCAGCCAGCTATCAAGGTGTGCTTGACGCTGAACAAGTGCTAACCACCATGCAGCAGTATGACGCACTCGTCTTTCCGACCTATTACCAAGGAGAAGGCCAGCCTGGGGTTGTCATTGAAAGTATGATGGCTGGTCTGCCCGTCATTGCTACACATTTTCGTTCTGTCCCCGAAATGGTGACCGACTACATCAACGGTTTGCTGATCGAACCGGAGCACGTGGGTGATCTGATCCAGGCGATTCTTCTATTGGATCATGATCGAGCGTTGTTAAAACGGCTGGGCGAGCAAAACTGGCGGCAGCGGGTGTACCACGATGCGAGCGTTATTATTCCACAGCTAATACCTTATTTTTGCGCAACGAGAGCGTGATTCTATTCGTTCATGCAACTAGAGGGGGTTTCTAATCGGCCTCTAGATAGGATTTCAAGCAAATCAGAAGGTCACGAGAATAAGGATGTGAACTTAGCAGGTCAATCCGTGAAAGTGAGCCGTTCTGAAAAGAGAGAAAACCAGGTATTTGTAATAGATCTCGAACAATTCGTTTCTGCCGGAAAGGTTCAAATCTAGTATCCACGAGCTTGCTGATGGAAATGGCCTATCAAATTATGCGCCAAATCAGCCAAAGGATAAGAGATTTTTGAGCTAGAAATAGGGTCTTGCGACGAGAAGCTAAGTGTAACCCCATTTTATCATTACGGAATTGTTCGATTTCAGCCGCACCTCGATTGTCATAATATGAAATGAAGTGACGCTTGGATGGCAATTTGATGGTCGAAATGTAGTAACTGACACAAATTTGCTCGTTTTTCACTCTTTTTTTGAGAAAAATGCGTACAGGGCGATTAAACTTGATAGGGGATGGAATTTCAGCCAGAAAGACGTCACCGCAAGGATCCCATCGAGTCACCTGTTGCGCCCACAGATGGGCACGACGGTTGGAGTTGCCCTTCATCATAAATTGATAGTTGCGGTTGAGCAGCCACCGAATATTTTCTTCACTACCTGCACCGCCATCGGTGCGCCAGACGACTCGCTCGCGTTTTTTCTCGTCTAACTCTAATGAACTTTCCGTGGCAAGCACGGCTGGCTGAAACGATGGAGCTGTATGCTGACTCCCTGGATAGAGGTCTGACCAAACCGTTTCATGGTATTTAACCGAACTTACACGGACCAATTGGCGTCCCGTTGCGTTTTTTTGCCGCTAAAATAGCCTTTTTGACTTTTCTGTGCCTTTTTGCCGCATGGTAATCCGGATAGGTCAAAGTCTAACCACAAGAACCCTCGCCAATCGTGGTTGTGTATTTGGCTTAGAGGCTTGCAGATTTCGCTGACCACACTCTACCGATATTCATTAGAGTTAGGGCGTCTAATGTACGAGACATATTTGATTGCTCACTAAGCTGCTCCATCCCATAAATTTTCGCAAGAGTCTTTCTGGTCTGACCTTTGTATTGAACTCAGTCAGCGTTGCGCAACCACATAATATGCTAACCAGCACCTGTTCCAACTTACTTGCTGGTGTATATTCATACGTTTTGACCGGTATTTCGATCTTCTTCAACGCAGTTAGCACTTTCTCTTGATGGTAGTGTGCCAGCAACGCAGCTAATGGTGCATACTGAGTATTGCTGATCTCGTTCGTTAGTCCGAATTCTATTGCCATGAATGCCTCCTTGGATCGGGTATCTCTAATGAATTTCTTTGAGGCTATCCTTTTTTCGGCATTTTGACGAATTTGATCGAATAGAATCAGGCTCTTATTGTGTCAACGAATAGAATTCCCTTCCCGTTGCGCAAAAATAAGGTAATAGATAGTATCAGTATACCGCAATCGTCTCATTCTCGAACAACGTAAAGAATCTGACGATTGCAGTCTATCGATATTATTGAGTGTGTACCACAAAGTGTGTAAATGCAGCTGACTCTCTGACTGAGCAGCGTCCATTTACACACTTTGGGACACACTCCCGATTATTTCGAATTGGAGATCATGAAACTTAAGTACATTCGGTCGATTCCTGGGATTCAAATACATTACGCCGAACCAGATTATTGTATCGCTTCCCGCGGCCTCACGATTGTGCACAGTGAGGACGGTGGCATCAATTGGCGAGAATTTTGCCGGCTGCCCACGGCCCCCCTGCGCGCCTTGTTACATATGTGGCCGCTCTATCGCCGCCTGGTACGGGGAGGTATCCACATCATACAACCTTTCGATCAGACGAGTCGGGATCGTTGGGTCGCCATTGCGGGAGACAGCCTCTTTCTGTTGAAGGAGAGCGGCCAACGCGTTCAGCCCCTTTGGGAACTTCCCCACGGACGACGTTTGCTGACGCGAAGCGCTTGTATCGTCGATGGCGCGCTATTTATCGCTGACTATTGGGCCAACCCAACGCGCTCGAATGTTTACATCTACCGGATTGGCCTGATGGAAGCCGCGAACTCTGGGGGAACAGGTCAGGCAGAAAGATTCTACGGTTTTCCGTCTGGGTCAGCGCGGCATGTTCACGTGATACAACATGATCCATACAGCGGAAAGCTATGGGTTTCTACGGGTGATCAGGATGCAGAATGCCGAGTGATTCAACTTGATCCATCTACTGGCGAAACGACGCTTGTTGGGGAGGGAGAGCAGCAATGGCGCACGATTAGCTTCGCCTTTCGAGCAGATGCTGTTTATTGGGGCACCGATAATCACTTGGGACGTAATTATCTTTTGCGTTATGATCGGAACACAAAGCAGATTGAACAGTTAGGCACTGTGGTTGGCCCGGTTTACTACCACGCGAATTTGAAGGATGCGATTGTCTTTGGCACCTCAGCAGAGAAGGGTGAAGGGGAACAGGATGGATTCGGGCGGATCTATGGCGTGCCTGTAACGCCCAAAAACACATTGGAAGCCAACCGGTGGGACGTCCATGAACTTCTGGCTCTGCCCAAGGATCGCTGGCACCCCACCTATTTTGGCTATGGGACCATTGACATTGCCCAGGTCGAACGAGCTACGGAGACTGCTCCCGCTGGAGAGGATACACTGACCAACCGTTTTTGGATCACACCAAAAGGATTTCGGGGAGATCTCTATTGTTGGTTGGTAGAAGTGGAAGGCCTTACGCTGGAAAAATAGACGTCTTAGATTTAGGCAAAAATTCAAAATCAACGCGTATGAGCGCCCTCACCTGAACGAAGTGAAGGCGCTCATACGCGTTGATGAGCAAACACTCTATAAAATATCTCCCATTCCAGGTACACTGGAGTTATATCAGAACATCAGTGGTTCACACCGAATGACCTGTAACCAAAGTTATGACAGATGCTCGTAGGTCCCGTCTCTGGCGGGACAAGCGTCAAGAACGCAACCTCTTTCGAGCGAAAATGCAGGGGGCTTGCCACGCATCACACAGGAATGTATCACGAAGACTCTTGACTCATAGCCGAACATCAATGATGAACCACTGAATAACCTACTTGATCAAATACTGACAAACTAGATAGAGGCATACTGGTTGTCAGCCAGATATGAATCAACGAACGAAACAGGAGATTAACTCATGAACAAGCTTACATACGGTCTCGCCATCGGCGCAGTGGTTTTAGGAACAGCGGGCTATTTTGGACTCAATACATTTGCTCAACGGAGGGAGAATGACTTGACCAATGCCGAACAGATGGCTCCAATTGCTGCAATCACTAGCTCAGACGAGATCATTGTAGATGCCGTCGTAGTTCCCGCGCGCGAGGCAGAGTTGAGTGTAGCGACGGGTGGTATTGTCAATGCAGTCTTCGTCGAAGAAGGTGACTATGTGCAAGCGGGGCAAGCACTTGTGCAGCTAAATGATGAACGGTTGCAAGCATCTCTCGCGCAAGCCGAAGCCAATTTATCCAATGCCCAAGCCCAGCTCGCTGAACTGTTGGCACCGCCCCAAGCAGCCGAGGTTGCCAAGTATGAGTCGAGTGTCACTTCCGCGCAGGCCACACTCCAGGATCTATTAGACGGCGCCAGTAGCGCTGAGATTGCAGCCAAGGAGGCCGATCTGGCCAACGCTGCTGCCGAGTTGCGGCTCGCCCAATCGGACTACGATGAGGTCAGTTGGCGCTCGGATATCGCCATGCTGGACGAAGCGCTGGAGCTTGAGAAAGCGACAAATAACTATAACGCTGCCAAAGCTGCACTCGATGATCTTCTGGCTGAGGCCGACAACTCGGATATCGCCAGCGCCAATGCCAGCATTGTCTCAGCCCAGGCTGATCTGGATTTGCTGTTGACGGGTAATGAGCAAGAGGCTATTGACGCCGCCCGTGCCACGGTTATAGCCAACGAAGCCAGCGTCCGCGATGCACAAGCCGCCCTAAACGAATCGACGCTCCTTGCACCATTCTCCGGCACGGTGGCTGCGGTCAATATTGAAGTGGGTGAGCATGTCTCCGTTGGTGTCGCAGTGATTCAACTGGCCGATACGTCCGAGTGGCGCATCGAGACCGAAGATTTGACTGAACTAGACGTGGTGAATGTGGCGCGGGGCGATGCTGTAGAGATAAGCTTTGATGCTTTGACAGATGTTGCCCTGACAGGCATGGTCAAAAATATTAAGCCGTTGGGCGAAAATAACCAAGGTGACATCACCTACACTGTCCTCGTCGAGCTGAACGAGCAGGATGAACGTCTTCGCTGGAACATGAGCGCCGAAGCAAACATCACGGCTGATGACGTCGGTCGAGCCGCGGCCAACCAAGTTCAGGAGGGGGGTCAACTCGTTACGATTGAGAGTCGAGCAAGTTCACAGTCTAACGGCACTGTATTAACCGTTGCGGATATGCTCGCTGACTCTGATACAGGGACGGTCGCAATTGAAACGAGTTCATGGCTTTCGGCGACGGGCAAGGTTGATGCTAATGGTTCACGGTTGAACGTGCGGCAGGGTCCAGGAACAAGCTTCGATGTCATCGATTCACTGCATGATGGTCTAAGCGTCAATGTGCTGAATCGCAATGCCGATGGAACGTGGATACAGATCGAGCGAAGCAATGGAGAGACGGGTTGGGTTTCTGCTGATTATGTAACACTGGATAATGAGCCTGATATTTTGGCCGTTTCAGCAAGCGCAAGTGGTTCTTAAGAAAAAACAATGACAGTGTGTCCCAAAGTGTGTAAATGAAGACCGCTTAGTCAGAGAGACTGCTTTATTTACACACTTTGTGGTACACACTCAAGTAATCTGAGATGAGAAACGGCCTACGACTATCTGTTGGTAGGCCGTTTCCTTTTAAACGTTTATCCGTTCCGCGAATTGCCAATCGTTTACTCGTCCAGCCTCCTCATCAATTCCTAAACCCCACAATAAACGCCCCAAATAAACGATTTAGGCTCTTTTCCCCACCCGTTTATATTTATACTCTAGCTTGTCGCAGAAATCGAAGCAGTTGAAGGCAAGATGATTATGAGTATTCAAACGCAACCAGATGCCCAAAAATGGTCAGCTCAGGCATGGACATTCGCACCGCTTCAGCTCAAAAAAATCACAATCCTACAGGTCAAACCGAGTGTGATCTTTACGGCGCTAACCGAACCGGAGCAGATGTGCCGACTCTTTTCTTGGATGCATAAGATTGAGGTCGACAATAGCGAAGCAACTGAACCGAATGGTTTGGGTGCCAAGCGTCGATGCAGCTTTGGCAACGGGATGGTGCTTGAAGAGATCATTGTTGGTTGGCAACCACCCACTCGCTATGCGTATCGTGGTGTCGATGAGACGCACCCTTTTGGGATGGTCGGTCATCTTGGCACAATCGAATGTCAACCAGTTATGGATGATTCGACCCGTTTGATCTGGGAGCACTATTTTGAACACTCAAATCCGGCGGCCATGCTCAAGAAATTGAATGAAAGCGTTGACGCTGTCTTGCAGAGCATGGTGGATATTTTTCAAGGTCACGTCATTTCAACTTGGTTTAGAAGTGAATAGTCTTCAGTGTAAACCATTCATTTGAAAGGAAAACAATCATGACTACGTTAGCGGCTGAAGTGTGGATTGATGCCCCGAAGGAAAAAGTATGGGACATCGTTGCAGATTTTGGCAACATTTCCCTCTGGAACCCCAACGTACCTAATTCTTATCTGACCTCAGATCAGACAACGGGTGAAGGAACCACGCGTCACTGTGACCTCAGCCTCAGTGGTGTAACAGTGGAAGAGAGAATACTCGAATGGAACGATGGCGAATCCATGACGATTGAGATTTACGATGGAACAAAGACGCCACCATGGAAAAGCGCTCAAGCAACATTTACGTTGAAAGAAAAAGATGGTGGAACCCATGTCGTCGGTGCATTCAGCTTTGAGATGAAATATGGGCCGATTGGTAAGCTGATGAGTAAATTTATGATCGAACCCCAATTTGGAAAAGCTTGGCAACAGCTCTTTGCGGGGCTCAAGCATCATGTCGAGACGGGTGAGCAAGTTGACAGCCCGAAAGGATTAGACTTTTCAGCAGTACAAGCGGTCCCGGCGTGAAGAAGAAAACCAATTTGGAGAACCTTATGTCAATAATTCACAAACACTCAACCATGTTTACGTTGATACTGATTGCCACGCTACTAATCAGCGGATGTACAATCCAGTTGGTGCAGCCAAGCGCTGCCGCTGAAGGGTCATCTGCAACCGAGGGTGGTCTGTTTAACGTCCCGCGTGTAGAAATCTCAGCTGAAATACCATATGAAACGCAGTTTGTCGAAGTCAATGGCTCGCAGATGGCCTATGTAGAGGCAGGTGAAGGAGATCCAATTCTCTTCCTGCACGGCAATCCCACCTCCAAATACCTTTGGCGCAACATTATGCCGTGGCTGGAAAATCAGGGGCGCGTGATTGCACCCGATCTGATTGGTATGGGAGAGTCAGACAAACCCGACATTGGCTACACATTTGCCGAACATAGCGAATACATCGATGGCTTTATCGAAGCATTGGCGCTGGAAAACATTACGTTGGTGATTCATGATTGGGGTTCGGGTCTGGGCTTTGACTATGCGCAACGTAACCCGGAGAACGTGCAGGGAATCGCCTTTATGGAAGCCGTAGTCGCCCCCGCTATGCCGACCACGTTCGAGGCGATGCCGCCCGATCTAGCCGAGTTCTTCCAGACCATGCGGACAGAAGGCATTGGTGAGGAGCTGATCCTCAACCAAAATATGTTTGTCGAGCAGATGTTACCTGGCGCCGTTGCACGTGGATTGACCGATGCCGAAATGGAGCATTATCGCGCACCCTATCCCGACCCTGCTTCGCGGACGCCAACATTGGTTTGGCCGCGGCAGGTTCCGATTGATGGCGAACCAGCCGATGTGGTCGAGCGGGTCGACACCTACAATGCCTGGCTGATGACCAGTGACTTGCCCAAGCTTCACGTCTATGTTTCTCCCGGTGCACTCAACCCTCCCGAACTCGTGGCGTTCTTGCAGCAGAATTTGTCCAACTATGAAACGGTCTATGTTGGTCAGGGAATTCACTTTATTCAGGAAGATCATCCAGAAGCAATTGGCCGAGCCATCAGCGATTGGTACCGGCGGACTCAATAACTCATGAGACTCAAAAAATTTCAACAAAAGTATGGTCCTTGGGCCATTGGCACGGAGGCGTCTGCCGGGATCGGTGCAGAGTTTGCCCGTCAGATTGCGGCCAAAGAATTGAATGTGGTCTTGGTGGCACGTCGTGCGGAAAAGCTAGAAGCGCTTGCCAATGAATTGCAGAAAGCGCATAAGAGCGCCTCAATTGCCAATGCAACGAACGAGATTCCAAGCCTCTCATTAATAATTCAACAATTCGGCAATTGACAATTCGTTAGTGCCTATCCGAAAAGCTCTATGATGATCTATTCTCGTCCACGGAACTGCCTGAACTCATAGCCACTTTTCGGATAGGTTCTCAAGAGAAATACCCCCAATCGAAAAGGAAAAACATGCCCACATTGAATGATGAATTATCAACTCAAGACGCTTTTCTTGAACGTTATCAACAAGTACGTGGCTTTACAGAAGAATTATGCGAACCACTCGAAAAAGAGGATTACGTCATCCAGTCAATGCCCGACGTCAGCCCAACAAAGTGGCACATCGGACACACGAGCTGGTTTTTCGAGACCTTTGTTCTCGCGGAAGCCTATCCCGATTACCAACCCCTCCATCCACAATATGCATATCTGTTTAACTCATACTACGTCTCTGTGGGACAACGTCACTGTCGCCCCAAGCGCGGCCTACTCTCTCGACCAACGGTGAAGGAGGTCTATGACTATCGCGCCCATGTAGATCAACACATGCTCGCCTTTTTAGATTCGATGGACGATGATCAGCTTGCCAATTGGTCATCGGTTTTAGATATTGGGCTGCACCATGAGCAACAGCACCAGGAATTAATGCTAACCGACATCAAACATAACCTGTCGATCAATCCGCTCCGTCCAGCTTATCATTCTAGACCATATACTCACAGCAATGGTGATGGCACTCTTCCGCTAACTTGGGTTTCCTTTGATGAGGGGATACACACGGTCGGTCACGATGGCAATGGTTTTGCTTTTGACAATGAATTGCCTCGGCATCGCATCTTTGTGGAGCCCTTCGAGCTGTCCTCCCGGCTAGTGACCAATGGTGAGTTTTTGGCCTTTCTGAAGGATGGTGGCTATCAACAACACGATCTTTGGCTCTCTGAAGGATTTGGTTGGGTACAAAACCAAGAGTGGGAGGCACCTCTCTACTGGGAAGAGAAGGATGGTGAATGGTGGGTACAGACACTCTACGGTCTGCAAAGAGTCGATCTCAATGAACCAGTCTGCCACGTCAGTTACTATGAGGCCGATGCATATGCGCGTTGGGCCGATGCTCGCCTTCCTACAGAGTTTGAATGGGAAATTGCCGCTCGTAGTCTGACACCCGGCTATCAAGGCAATTTTGCCGATTCAAGGCGGTTTCATCCTGCGACACTAAACGGAGATCCGCCAAATGGCTCTCTTCCACAAATGTACGGTGATGTTTGGGAATGGACCAGTAGTCACTATTCCCCATATCCAGGCTATCAACCCGCCGAAGGTGCGCTAGGTGAATACAACGGTAAATTTATGGCCAACCAATTTGTCTTGCGTGGTGGCTCGTGTGCCACATCTCAATCACATATTCGATCAAGTTATCGAAACTTCTTTCCAGCAGATGCGAGCTGGCAGTTCACAGGAATTCGTTTAGCAAGGAGTTTGAAAGTATAATCCAATGATTGCAGAATTTGTCCCCAAAATACAGCGCAATGGTTCATCACAGGCAACAGTCTCCGTCGTGGACCAAACTGAATCGCTTGACTCCAAGAGCGACAGTTTGGTTGCAGAAGTTCTGCGTGGCTTGCGAAATCCAGTGAAGACGCTGCCAACCAAATTGCTCTATGATGAACGAGGCTCTCAACTCTTTGACGAAATTACTGAACTGGAGGAATATTATCCAACCCGTACCGAGACGGCCATCATGCTTAAGCATATTAATGAGATGGTTGATGTTCTCGGTGCCAACACGATGCTGATCGAATACGGCAGTGGCAGCAGCATTAAAACTCGTATCTTGTTGGATCATCTGCCCGACCTCGCAGCGTATGTACCGATCGATATTTCGGCAGAGCATCTAGCCCAGGCAACCGCTCAGATCCGTCGCATGTATCCAGGGCTCGAAGTCCTGCCAGTCAGCGCTGATTATACAAGTGAAATCGAGCTACCCAAAAGCACTCTCCCCGCCGCCCGTCGTGTGATCTACTTTCCGGGTTCGACGATCGGCAACTTTCATCCAAGGGAAGCCATCATTTTCTTACAACGGTTGGCTCATATCTGTGGTAACGATGGGGGAGTTCTAATTGGTGTTGATCTAAAAAAGGATCCTAACTTGCTACACCGTGCTTACAATGATGCGCCAGGCGTCACGGCCGCGTTTAATCTCAATATGCTTACTCACCTAAACCGCAGAGTTGGAGCAAACTTTGTCGTAGAGAATTTTCGGCATTATGCCTTCTACAACGCAAATATAGGCCGCATCGAGATGCACCTGGTGAATCTGGCCGATCAGCAGATCCAAATACATGATCAATCCATTTTGCTCAGAATGGGTGAAAGTATATGGACAGAATCATCGTACAAATATACAATCAACGAGTTTGGTGCACTCGCAGCCAAAGCTGGCTTCCAGGTAGAGCAAGTCTGGACGGACGAAAGAAAACTGTTTAGTGTCCAATATCTAAGAACCTAATCAATTGTCAATAATCAACGATCAATTGCGAATTGAAAATTGTGAATGAAGGGTCTTGGAATTTCGTTCGCGCCATTGATAAGTGAGGCGCTCGCAGTGTAGCGCCAGTGGGCCTGATTCGACACAACATCGACACAGAACTTTTTGGATAAGTACTAAGAGGAAACAATCATGACAAAATCAAAATGGAGATGGGAACCGACTGACCGTTGGGTGCGGGCCTTTCGAGACGGTCAGGTGATTGCCAATAGCAAGAATCCTGTTTTAATGCTTGAAGGTCGTGGCGAACAGGATTACTATTTCCCTGTTGCAGATGTGAAGATGGAGCTTTTTGAAGAATCAGACTACACCGAATCAGATGAAGATCGCGGGATCAAGAAGTTTTGGAATTTGCGCATGAATGGTGACTTGATCAAAAATGCCGCATGGACCTATGAACAAAAAGACGAGCGTCCTGATTTCACTGACCATATTGCACTCGATTGGCACGCAATGGAGCATTGGTATGAAGAGGAAGAGGAGATCTTCAACCATCCGCGTAACCCTTATCATCGAGTCGATTTTATTCCGAGTTCGCGGCATATAGAAGTAATTGTCGACGGCGTCAAACTGGCAAGCACCGATCACCCCCTGCTTGTCTTTGAAACGAACCTGCCGACCCGCTACTACATTCCCCAAACTGATGTCAATCACCAGTATTTCGAACCGACGGAGTTGAAAACTCATTGTCCATATAAAGGCGATTGCGACTACTATGATATTGTTGTCAACAACAACCGCTATGAAAATGCGGCTTGGACCTATCCCAACCCCCTACCCGAAGCGCCACGTCTGAAGGGAACGCTTGCATTTTGGGCCGAGAAAGACCAGCGTATTCAGCTCTTGGTCGACGGAAAGCAGGTCTAGAATCCTGTCGAGATTGAAATGATCGTTGTGCACAAATCAGGTTTCTTTCTGCTAGCAGGCTGTTGGAGAGACTTGACAAGGGAGATTTAGTACACAGATTCACGCAGATTTTCTCAGATTTATCGCAAAATCGGGGTCAAAATCTGCGTAAATCTGTGTAATCTGAGTACAATTATTTTCTCTCCGACAAGCTGCTGGGTGCCCGATTTATACATTCTGCAAAGTATGTGATTGAAAAGCCAAGGTGTTATGAAAATAAAAATCGACCGATCTTACCTGCACTTACTTCACTTTCGCCGAGCAGTGTCAGATATGTATGCAACTGTCCGTTCATCAGAGCTTTCTCCAGAGCAGAGTTGGCAACAGTGGCGCCAAACCCGTGATCAGATTTTTGCCAATCACCCGCAGACATCGTTAACCAAAGAGCAGTTGGCCGAATTTAGTGGCTTGCGCTATTATGAGTATGATCCAAACTGGCGGTTCGTTGTGCCGATTGACACAAATGTGGAGACGGAAGTGATTCCTATCGAGACGGAAGAAGATGGAACGATTCGTGCGAAACGAATTGGTCGGGTACAGTTGCCCATCAACGACGAGTCATTCGCACTCTCTCTTTTCTGGCTATTGGGCTATGGTGGCGGTCTCTTCCTTCCCTTCCGCGACATAACCAATGGCGATACGACATATGCTGGTGGCCGCTATTTGCTCGATACGATCAAACATGCTGATTTAGGGCAAACACCGGAAGGGAAACTGATCCTTGACTTCAATTTTGCCTACAATCCCTCCTGTGCCTACAACCATCAGTGGTCCTGCCCGCTGCCGCCACCAGAGAATTGGTTGAATGTATCAATTCCAGTCGGCGAGAAGAAGCTTGACTTATGAACACAATACCCTCATTCCAACCCATCTATGATCGCGCCGCTGCTCGCAAGGGCGGTGAGGCTGAATTGTTGGCTCTCCTGCCCAAAGAGATCAAAACAGGGGATGAACTGGCTGCGATTCCTGATGATCGCCATCTGGCCGAAATGACCAAGCGCATCTTCTGCGCTGGTTTCGTCTGGAGAGTGATCGAAAGCAAATGGCCCAACTTCGAAGAGGCGTTTCAGGAGTTTGATGTCGCAAAGATGGCGGCGCTGGACGACGAAGATTTGGATGCGTTGACGCGTGATGAAGGTATTGTGCGCAATGCGCAGAAAATCTGGACCGTACGCCACAACGCGCAGTTCATGCTCGACATTGCCTCTGAACATGGTACCTTTGCTCGCTTTATTGCCAATTGGCCAGAATCTGACATTGTCGACCTGTGGGCATTGCTGAAAAAGCGTGGGAGCCGATTGGGTGGCGCAACGAGTCAATATTATCTTCGTTTTATGGGCAAAGATGTTTTTATGATCACCAGAGACGTGGGGACAGCGCTTGTCAACGCGGGTGTCATTTCGAACAATTCACCGACTGCCAAAAAAGATCTGGCGGCAGTGCAAGCAGCGTTCAACCACTGGCATGAGGAAACGGATCTGTCATACACAGCGCTCAGCCGGATTGAGGCCTATTCGATTGAAAATTAGCAGCTTTGCTCTGCCTAGCTATCCCAGAAACGGCAGCGATCTTTCGACCTTGAAGGATTTGCAAATTCAGCTCTATGTTGGTGCAAACGATGGCGGTTGGGTGACAAATGCTCAATCAACATATGACGCACTGGTTGAACTGGATCATCCTAACGTTATCTTAGAAATCTTTCCTGGAGAAGGGGACGTTTTTAGACCTCTAATTAAAATCGCAGAGCTTCGATAATTTCTTGCTGCAAAAGCTCCTCTTTCAATACAACCAATCGAATTATACCCTTTATCGAGGTTAAAAATATACGACAGTGTGTCCCAAAGTGTGCAAATGGAGTAGGTGCTCTGACTAAGCAATCTTTGTATACACACTTTGTGGTACACACCCCAATTTACACTTGACAAAGAAAAATTTTCAAACTATAATTTAGCCCAGGCTAAAAATAGTTTTTTTCTCGGCTCACAATGTCATTTTGAAATAGAATGAATCAATAAGCATCACAAAATTCATTCGCACGTCAAAAGCTTAGAAATAAGTCAACCATGATAAAGGATAACAACATGTGGAAACCAACTTTCGCCCGCAATTCTGCCAGAGTAAAAAATGCTACGAAAGTACAAAGTTTAAATAATGTGACTATTAGCATTATCATCATCTTCGCATTTATCATCAGTGCCTGTAGCACAGTTAGCAGCGCAACAAATGACTTAGGGAAGCTCAACGTCGTGGCAACCACCGGACAAGTCGCAGATGCATTGGCGAATATCGGCGGGGAGGCCATCAATCTCACTGGATTGCTGGGACCAGGTGTTGACCCCCATCTCTATGTACCAACCGAGAGCAACGTTGCCACCTTTGGCGCAGCCGATCTAATCGTTTACAATGGTTTGCACTTAGAAGCACAGATGCTTCGGGTGTTTGAACAGATGGAAACTCGCGGCGTCGCCGTCTTGTCGGTGGGTGATAGTCTTCCAGTTGAGAATCTACTGAGTTGGGATAATCAATATCCACACGATCCCCACGTCTGGAATGATCCCCAGCTTTGGTCTCAAAGCATTGAGATACTGCGCGACAAGCTGATCGAACTAGATCCCGACAATGCAGAGCTTTACACAGAGAATAGCAGGGCCTACCTAGAAACTCTGGCGGAGACCCATGCCTATGCCGCAGAGCAGCTCAGCAAAATCCCGGCTGATCGGCGTGTTATGATCACGGCCCACGATGCATTTGGATATTTTGGTCGCACGTATAGTCTTGAAGTGCTAGGGTTGCAGGGAATTAGTACCGAATCAGAGGCGAGTGCCGCTGATGTGCAGGAGTTAGTTGATTTAATTGTCGAACGTCAAATCCCGGCCATATTTGTCGAGTCATCCGTCTCCCCAAAGACCATTGAGGCTGTTCAGGCTGCTGTCGAAGCGCAGGGATTCAAGGTTGAAATCGGTGGTTCGCTCTTCTCGGATGCATTGGGCGAAGAAGGAAGCGGGGCTGAAACCTATGTCGGCATGATTCGCCACAATGCCGAAACGGTTGCCAACGCCCTCGGAGAGTAGAGTCAGATGAACCCTGAACAATATGTGCTTGAAGTCACTGATGTGACTGTTGCCTATCAAGAGACACCCGTCCTGTGGGATGTGGATCTGCACGTCCCTCCTGGAATTCTGATGGCGATTGTTGGTCCAAACGGAGCTGGCAAGACAACATTATTGAAGACAATTCTGGGATTGCTCAAGCCCGCCGCGGGTCACGTGCAGATCTTTGGCAAATCCTATGAAGAGCAGCGTCATCGGATTGGATATGTTCCCCAACGAGGCAGTGTGGATTGGGATTTCCCTACCAATGTCTTGGACGTTGTCATGATGGGACGATACGGTAACCTTGGCTGGTTTCGTCGCCCCGGTGCTGCCGAACGCGACATGGCCCACAAAGCTCTTGAAAAAGTTGGCATGTCTCAGTACGCGGAGCGTCAGATCAGCCAACTCTCTGGTGGACAACAGCAGCGGGTCTTTTTGGCACGAGCACTTGTACAAGAGGCAGATGTCTATTTTATGGACGAACCCTTTCAAGGCGTCGATGCCACAACGGAACGGGCCATCATTGCCCTTCTGCAAGAACTGCGCGCCCAGGGCAAAACCGTGATCGCTGTCCATCATGATCTACAAACGGTCACGGAATACTTCGACTGGATTACACTTCTAAATGTGCGCTGCATTGCGAGCGGCCCAGCAGCCGGCACCTTTACCGAAGAAAATCTCCGGCAGACTTATGGTGGTCGTGTTGCGTTCCTCAGTCGGAGCGCGTATGAGGATGGTCAGAGTCCGAACGGCGTTCCATCGGCGGTCATTCAGCAAGCGTGATTGAAGGAGAAATGATGGATATTTTAGACCTGTTCAGCGATCTTTTCTTCAATTACACATTGCGTACAGTTGCCCTGGGTACAGCAGTCATTGGTGCAATCAGTGGCATTTTAGGCTGTTTTGCTCTTCTTCGAAAGCAAAGTTTGCTTGGTGACGCTAT
This sequence comes from Chloroflexi bacterium TSY, assembly GCA_019217005.1. The sequence goes on along the minus strand of JAHBNG010000002.1, from coordinate 266,945 downwards.
CTCTCATGCCACACTTCCTGGTGTGGTACTGGCCTTTATTTTGTTCCAAAGTCGTTCCTCAGTCGTTCTGATGCTGGGCGCGGCAGTTGCCGGCTGGTTGGCGACGCTGTTGATTCTATCAGTTGTTCAAAATACGCGCATCAAAGAAGACAGTGCGTTGGGCATTGCGCTCTCAGTCTTCTTTGGCTTTGGCCTCATGCTCCTCAGCTTCACACAGCGCATGACAACTGCCCGGCAGGCTGGGCTGGATCGCTTCCTTTTTGGACAAGCAGCTGCCATTATCGAGCGAGATGTGATCATCATGTCAATCGTAGGATTGCTTGCGCTGCTGGCCGTTGCGTTCTATTGGAAAGAGTTCAAGCTGATTAGTTTTGACCCTGAATATGCCGCGAGCATTGGATATCCGGTGCGTACGCTCAGTATCGCCCTCACAACCTTGATGGTCATTGCAATCGTAATCGGGCTGCAAACTGTTGGCGTCATCCTCATGAGTGCGATGCTGGTTGCACCGGCCGCCGCAGCCCGTCAATGGACCGATCGGCTGGGTGTCATGGCGCTGCTGGCCGCTCTCTTTGGAGCCGTCAGTGGCGTCACTGGCGCACTTTTTAGCGCATCCAATGCGGGACTCTCTACCGGACCGATCATTGTGCTTGTCATTAGCTCAATCACCATTGTATCGATGCTTCTTGCACCCAATCGGGGGCTGATTTGGCGTTGGCTACAACGGCAACGTAACCAACGTCGTCTTCAACTCGATCTTGTCTTGGCAGATCTCTACTCTTTGGCCCAACAACACGAAAATCCACTGCATGGTCATAGCGTCGCTGTTCTCAGGACGATGAACAATTTCCGAGGGGGTGTTGAATATACGCTCAAAGAATTGGCTTTACAAGAGCTTGCCACGGAAGTAGAGCCGGGCAAATGGGCGTTGACCTCTCAGGGATATGATGAGGCTGTGCGCCGTCAGAACCAACGCTGGTTTGAGGGGGTCTCCGAGAATCAAGAAGTTGAAAGCCTGCGTTCCAACGGTACGAACCGGCAGAAGCTAGCTCAGGAAGGAGTCGCCTCATGACGCTTGCACAAGTTGAAATTCAATTGATTGCGGCTGTTGTTGCTGGGGCTTGTGCGCTCCCTGGTACCTTTCTGATTTTGCGCCAGATGGCCATGATGAGCGATGCCATTAGCCACACCGTTTTGTTAGGGATTGTGCTGGCATTCTTTGTGGTGCAGGAATTTGGACATCCGCTGCTCATGACTGGAGCCGCGCTGATGGGTATTCTCACGGTGAGCCTCGTGGAACTGCTCAATCGCACCCGGCTCGTGAAGGAAGATGCGGCCATTGGGATTGTCTTTCCGGCACTTTTTAGCATTGCTGTCATTCTCATTTCCGTCTTTGCCCGCAATGTTCATCTAGACGAGCATGTGGTTTTTCAGGGAGATCTGGTCTTTGCGCCTTTTGATCGTTTTGAGCTGTTTGGGATCGATATTGGACCACGTACCCTGATCACCATGAGCATTATACTCTTGCTCAATCTGCTCTTTCTTGTGCTCTTTTACAAGGAACTGAAGCTGGCAACGTTTGACGCCGGATTGGCCGCTGCGCTTGGCTTTTCTCCTACCTTACTCCACTACGGTCTGACCGCGATGGTCTCAATTACGGCGGTTGGTGCCTTTGATGCCGTTGGTTCAATATTGGTGGTCGCGCTAATGATTGTGCCACCGGCAACGGCCTATTTGCTAACGGATCGATTAGCCATTATGCTCTGGCTCAGTGTTGTGGTTGGGGTTGTTGGAGCCGTCGGCGGATATTGGCTCGCCCGTAGTCTGGATAGCAACATTGCTGGTGCGATGGTAACCGTCATTGGTCTGATCTTCTTGGCCACTTTGCTCTTTTCACCCCAACGTGGCTTGATCATGATTGTGCGTAGACGTTTACAACAAAAATGGGAATTCGCAGAGACAATGCTGGCCATTCATCTGCTGCATCACGAAGGTGGACCAGATGCCCAGTACGAGAGCCGCATCGAACATCTGCTTGAACACATTCGCTGGGAACCTGATTTTGCCGAGCAAGTTGTCCGCTATGCCGAGCGCAAAGGAGTCATCCGTCGCCACAGCGGCAACTTGCGGCTGACCGCTGAAGGACGGACGATGGCACAACAGGCGATGGTTCGGTAGGCCAATCCCTTTTTAACGATCCACAGATTGACGGGATACACAGGATTTTGCTCTTTTCGTCCAGTACATCCTGTCCATCTGTGGATCACGATAGTTTTTGGAATCGATTCAATTCAATTTACATGCTAACGATTGGTCAACTGGCAAAACGTGTTGGTGTTCGAACATCCACGCTTCGCTACTATGAAGAAGAGGGGTTATTGACACCCACCGATCGTTCCGATGCTGGGTATCGTCTCTATGACGAGGCAGCAGAACAGTTACTTCGTTTTATCCAGCGGTCACAACGTTTGGGATTTTCGCTCGGCGATATCCGAATTCTGCTCGAGCGCATGGATGCGGAAGAGTTGAGCCATGATGAACTCGTTCGGACCGCTGAGGAGCGTTATTTGGCCATCGAAAAGCAGATGACACAATGGCTCGTCGTGCGCCACGAGATGGGTCTTTTTCTACAGGATCTCCATCGTCGCGTCGCTGGACCACTCGTTAATGAAGCAAACCGATCGGCGAATTCTCTCTTCCAACAGCTCGTGGATCGGGTCTGTAGTGATCCTGGTGCGCAGTCAGCCACAACGATGCTCGATTGGCTGTTGCGCAATACTGGTTGTCAATTGAGCACGGTGGAAGGTCAGCGCCTCATCGATACATTGCGCGGCCAACATGTTCATGTTTGGCAAGGGGACAACGACTATCACATCCTCGTGGTGTCGAATGAACCAAGCGTTGGCGATGCGCTTAATGCCCTTGCTCAGCTTGAGGCGGACTGCCACGTTCATCAACATACACACCAAATCCCCGAGCTGATGCACAATGATGAAGGCTTTTTACTCGTTTGCCGCGGTGACAATGCCTTTCTCTTCGCCCGTCTATTCCTTTCTATTTCGGCGTAGAAAAAACTCCCCCTTGACATTCAACCCAACTTGAAGGTGTATATTATTGGTATAGGAAAACGTTTCTAAACGAATCTCTTTGTGGGACACTATGTTGCGTGGTGCGTATTGCTTGGTACCAGTTAACGAAATGGATATGGTACAACGTGTCAAACCCGCAAAGCAATACGTCGACTTCGCAACCCTGCAACTCTGCAATAAGAAAGCTATGTCAATCAATACTGCCTCACTCAAATTCAAAATCCAAGGCATGGACTGCCCTGGTTGTGCGCGCTCGATTGAAAATGCCGTGGCACAACTCGACAGCGTTGAAGAGTGTGAATTGAACTTCGCAACAGAGACATTGACCGTCATGGGAAAATCTGCCCCAAGTTCAACAACCACTGACGACATCACAGACGTGGTACACAAGCTTGGCTTTGCCGTTGCTGACTCTACAGGTCCAGCAGAAAACAGTATGGAGCTACCACAAAACTTCTGGCACTATATGTGGCAACGCCTAGAAACAAGGCTTGCTCTCTGGGCTGCTCTTCTCGCGCTTCCTGGTCTGATTTTTACGGAAATTCTGGGCAGGGAGTTTATCTGGGTAGATGGCTTATCGCTCATTGCGCTGTTGTTGGCAGGTTGGCCCATTGCTCGCAGCGCCTGGCGTTCACTCACAGTTGGGCGGGAAATCAATATCAATGTGCTGATGACAATTGCGGCCATCGGTGCTGTCATCATCGGAGCCTATGTTGAAGCCGCGATGGTGATGGTGCTCTTTGCCATTGGCGAGGCGCTAGAGGGATATACGGCAAGCCGCGCGCGGAACGCGATCCGCAGCCTCATGCAGGTGGCCCCCAATATGGCAACGCGTTTGCGCAAGCGGGATGAATTGGTGATCTTAGGCCAGGACACAAACAAACAAATCAAGGTAGAAGATCTTGAAATCGGAGATGTGATTCTGATCCGGCCAGGTGAGCGTATTCCGATGGATGGGCGTGTGTTGGCGGGGCACTCTGCTGTAAACCAGGCCGCCATTACGGGTGAGAGCCGGTTAATCGAAAAGACTGAGGATAGCCAGGTGTTTGCAGGCACAATAAATGGCGAAGGTGCTCTGGAGGTCGAAGTCACACATCTGGCTGCAGACAACACAATTAGCCGCATGATTCGCCTGGTCGAAGAGGCGCAGGAACGGCGAGCACCAACCCAACGTTTTGTTGATCAGTTTGCCAAATATTACACACCTGCAGTCATGGTCCTGGCTCTATTGGTTGCCACTCTACCACCGCTCCTTTTTGGTCAACCGTTTTTTAACCCAAATCCTGAGACATTTGGGTGGCTCTATCGTGGTTTGGCACTGCTGGTTGTGGCCTGTCCTTGCGCTTTGGTCATCAGCACACCCGTTAGCGTGATCAGCGCTATCAGCAACGGAGCACGCAATGGCGTCTTGATCAAAGGCGGTGCGTATCTGGAAAAGCTGGGTCAAATCAAGGCCATTGCCTTTGACAAGACCGGAACCTTGACTCTGGGCCAACCGTCCGTTGTATCCGTGCGTGCGGCAGCTTGTGGCGAAGAATCTCATGCGCTGCCAAATGGATCGGGCGACGATGGGCGGATCGATTGTGCAGAATGTAAAGATGTGTTGGCACTTGCTAGTGCCGTCGAAGCACATAGCGAACATCCGTTGGCTTATGCCGTGGTCGCGGCGTCGAAACAGAATGGGTTGACGCAACAGTATCCATCAGTCGAAGATGTCTCTGCCTTGGTCGGGCGAGGCGTCCGCGGAGTCGTGGGAGATCGTGAGATCGTGATCGGCAGTCACTCGTTCTTTGATGAACATGTTTCCCATACATCGGAGCAGTGCCACCAATCCGCTTTCGATGCAGAGCAAGGCTACACACCCATGATGGTTGGTGCCGACAATGTCTATCTGGGAACGATTACCGTCGCTGATACAATACGGCAGAGCAGTCAGTCGGCGGTTACTGAGCTCAAACAACTTGGGCTGCGCTCGATCGCCATGTTGACTGGTGATGATGAGGCAACAGCCAAAAAAGTCGGTGCCGCAATTGGCGTGACGGACATTCGTGCAGGCTTGTTACCGGAGAGAAAGGTCGCCGCAATTGAAGAGTTGCAGGCACAACATGGTGCGTTGGCGATGATGGGCGATGGCATCAATGATGCTCCGGCATTAGCCACGGCCGATGTAGGAATTGCAGTCGGCGGGGCAGGAAGTACAACTCAAGCCATGGAGACCGCTGACATCACGCTCATGCACGATGACTTACGTCAATTACCATTTGCGCTTCGGCTGAGCCGGGCGACAATGCGTACAATTCAGGCGAATGTGGTTTTTAGCATTGGGATCAAGCTTATCTTTCTGGTGCTGGTGCTGCTTGGTTTGGGCACCATGTGGATGGCTGTCTTGGCCGATGTTGGGACGTCGGTGTTGGTGACGCTGAATGGGATGAGGCTGTTGCGCTGGTCAGACGGCTCCTAGATGTTCAACCTATAGTTAAGTGAGATTCCACCCGCCTGGCCATTCATCGGGTTGCCGTCAGCATCAAAGATTACACGCAGTAGGATTTCTCAGAGGTAGAGCGTTCAAATGGCGAAAAAAGACGCAGTAGAGAATCTCGGACCATTTGGCACGCTCGAGTCTGTTTTGACTGAGAAGTGCAGGATTATGTCTACTGCGTGTAATAGAGAGTGAAATCCCCATCTCATCCGGACCAGAGAAGATGAACTTGATTACTGATCCCTCTCGGGATCCAATAACCAACTCACTAATTGACGAATCTCTTCTTCACTCATCTTCTCGGCAAAGGTAGAGGGCATGATATTCGCAATATAGGTCTCGACGACAAAGTCATTGGGTTCTACAATGCTGGTGTATGTATACTCTTCCGCACTCTGTCCATCGACTCGGCTGCCCGCACGTTCATGGAAGTTGGCCATATGCGGACCAACAGGACCACGGTTCGTTTCGGATTGTTCTTCATCAATGTTGTGACACCCAGAGCAACTCATGCTGACCCAAAGTTCCTGAGGGGAACGCAAAGCGCCTTCTTCTGGCGTCTCCTCTTCTGGTTCTGGGGTAGCGACTGGGGTGGTCTCCTCTGCTTTTTCCACCGCTTCAGAGGATGCCCTTTCAGAGGATTCTTTTGCTGTTGATTCCCCTTCGACGACGATGGTGATTTCGTGGCGGTATTGATCCCCGTCCAGAGCAATATGTGCTCCGTTGGCCATCTGCAGACGGAGCGTATGTTGACCTGGTTGCAAATCTAGTTCGGCAGCCAACTGGCCACCGCCAAAGTGTATATGTTGCTCATCCTTGGGGATCACTTCGCCTGTGGGGATAAAGTCGGTGTCGACCAAAATGTGCATGTGCCCACCTTCTGGGCGCAGCACCATCCCCGCTGGTTCGACGAAAAGACCAGCCGCCGACATGCGGACATCAACTGGATTTGTAACGGTCGCCTGATTCTCTGGCTTCACAAAGAGAACTTGCGGAGAAGAAGCACCTTCAACCACATTGACCGTGACCTCATCGCGGTATTGATCTCCCGCTACCGCGATATGAGCACCGTTGGCCATCTGCAGACGGAGCGTATGTTCACCCGGTGACAGTTCTATCGTAGTCGTCGTTTGCGCTTTGCCAAAGTGAAGATGCTGTTCGTCTGCCGGGATTACCTCTCCTGCAGGGATAAAGTCCGTATCGATAAGGATATGAAAGTGACCGGCATTTTCATGAATATCACCTGCCGGTTCAACAACCAGTCCCGTAGCCGCCATCACAACCTCAGTCATGGGTGGGATCGTTGCTCCGTCAAGTGGTTGGGCAAAACGTACCGCCTGCTCTGGTGTATCCTCCTTAACGCTGATGACAATCTCATCTCGATACTGATCACCCTCCAATGCAATGTGGGCACCGTTGGCCATCTGCAAACGTAAGGTGTACGTGCCAGGTTTGAGATTTAACTCCGTCTCAGTCGAACCGTCACCATAGTGGATGTGTAACTCATCATTCGGAATCACTTCGCCTGGGGCAATAAAATCGGCATCGATTAAGATATGAAAATGTCCTGCGCCCTCATGGATATCGCCCGCTGGCTCCACTGCCAATCCTTCTGCTCCCATGATCACCGTGAACGTTGGTGGCACAATCGCATTGGCTGTGGGTTGCCTGAAGAAAACGCGCTGCACAACATCTGTTATTTGGATACCTTCTCCCTCTGGCTCTTCGGTCGGTGATACTCCTGGCTCAGAGGCATGGGACTCTTGCGTTGCAGCTGGTTCTGTCGGATTCGGTTTGGTTTCTTCGGTTGATCCGGCACAAGCAGAAATGATGAACGCTATGAGAATGGTCAATGCGCTTATCGTAATTAGAGTCCTGGTCGTCACGACAATTTTCATAAAAACACCCCTTTTTGGATTCTTTAGAGAGCCAATATTACGTTTGCCAAATCTTGTCCAACGAGCGTAAGTTGTATCGAGATTTCAGTATGATAGGCTTGCGTTTGTTTATCGTTTGCTAAACGTTTGTGAACTATGTACAGTATTGATATTGCGTTGCCTGCGTATTTCCCGCAACGCAATATGTACAGCGATCTTCTGTGCCCAAGTTGTAAATCGGCTTTGCCCCGCAAAGGTATCCAACTCTCTCTGAATTTTCCGCAGTGCCTGCTCCACAAAGCTTTCTACTGCTGCCTCGTCTACCAATGGGTCGTGGGTCAGCGCGTGCTGCAACCCTTGTCGAAGTAGAAGCCCTAACTCCGCTAGCGCAACGTCACATGTTTCATGCTTGAGCAGATCGCACCACTCTTGATTGCTACGTTCTACTAATAACTTTCTCACTGTTGGTCGACCAACCTCTCTTTGTCTCTGGTATCGTTGAGTTGCTAATTGTTTTCCAAAGAACTGATCTTTGGCTCCAGGTGAGTGGTGCGTCCCGAACCGCTTGGCTAAGTAGAGCCAATCTGTTTTAGCCGCAATACGACAGCAGGCGAGCAGGCAGACAGCAATCACACCGCTAAAGAGCAGATAGAGTCCCAATATTATCCGCATCGTTTTTCTCCTTGTTCTGCTATTCTTCTATACAGCAAATAGATGATTTATAGCACAAAATAGTTCGCCCATGGCTCACTATATCCAACCGGTATATAGTCGCCTGAGCTTGGTTCTACCTGATAGTCGCCCTTGTAGTGTCCATTGACAATGCGCCGCAGCATTTCGACCAACTGGTCTACGTCTGAGCGTGTGTTGTGGCAACCAAAGCTTACCCGAACCATTCCGGGCGTACGAGATTTATCTCCTGCCAGAATTTCTGTTTGCCAAGCTCTTTGCTCTTGTTTGCCTAGCTTTAACAGATGGACCACATATGGATGGGCACAGAAACAGCCGTTTCGCTCACCGATCCCGCCCTCATAACCGAGTATGGCCGCGACCAATGCATGGTGCATGCCCTTGATATTGAAGGGAATGACGCCAACGCGCTCGTGGACCTTGGCAGGATCAGATTCACCATAGAGAATGAGGTGGGGCACGGTTTGAAGCTGCTCAAGCGCATAAGCAGTCAAAGCCATTTCTTCCTCTGCAATGGTCTCCATCTCTCGTTGCATGAGACTCTTGGCAGCGGCAGCCATTGCAACAGCACCAACGACGTTTGGACTACCGGCCTCTTCTCGGTCGGGCAGTCCAGCCCAGAAGACACGATCTCGTGTGACAATGTCTACTGTCCCGCCCCCTTGATAATCAGGCGCTCCTTGGCAGAAAATTTCTTGCGGCCCAATCAACGCACCTGTGCCAAATGGTGCGTACATTTTGTGAGCTGAGAGGGCAATAAAGTCCAGATGCTCTGGGTCATGATCAGGTTTCATGTCGATCAGACGATGGGGTGCCAGTTGTGCCGCATCGACCAAGATTCGAGCACCGACTGCGTGCGCTTTACGAGCAAGCCGGTGAATGGGTTGGATAAAACCAGTGACATTTGAGGCCCCGCTGACGGTTACGAGTGCGATACGCTCACCATAACGGGCGAGCTGACGGTCAAAATCAGCTTCGTCCAAACGACCCATTGTCGTTACACCTACATGACCGACTGTCGCTCGGTTGCGCCAAGGGAGGTCATTGGAATGGTGTTCCATCATCGTGGTTAAGATCACAGCGTCTGCGGCAAGGGGGAGGCGTGCGGCCAGCTTGTTGATGGCTTCCGTCGTATTTTTGCCGAAGATAACGGTGTTTGTTTTCATATCCGCATCGACAAAACGGCCAACGATGTCGTGTGCTTGCGCATAAACTTCTGTACTGAGACGTGATTTGAAGCCTGTGCCGCGATGAACACTTGAATAGTAAGGGAGAAAACGGTTGACCACATCGACTACTTCGGGCAAAGGTGCCGTGCTGGCAGCATTGTCTAGATTGATGTACCGAAGATGCTGTCCACTGGGACTGGGGATTGTTCTCTCATGAGAACCGTGATGTTGGTTGCACTGAACAGATGCGATCTGCTGTTGAATGAATAGGGTTTGACAATCATCACTCTTTCCTAATTCTATCAATATCTTCGCAATGACCGATGCCCCTCTTTTTCTGACAAAAAGATACTCTTTTCAGAATCGGAATTCAATAGCTTGAGTATAGATTCTTCGTTTCACTCGAGAATGACATGCACAACTTATTTAGTGTTCATTCTTCAAGAATCTATCCGAAAAGTGGTTGTGAGTCCGACCAGCTTCTCGGGTGAGAATCCATCGTTACAGAACTTTTCGGATAAGCACTAAGGCAAAATCTACTGAAAACTCTTGTCGATTTCAGATGAGGAGCAGTAATTGCTATAAACATTTCACGATGGCTGCTCTCCAACATGGATGTGTTTGAGAATAATTCGATCTTACTGGGAAAAGATTGCCGTCTGATAACACAATTCTTACAAAATTATTAGGAGCTGTTGACAATTATTAAACTGAGCTCTATATGAACACATGGTTAGGACTTACGCACAATGTGATTCGCCTTCTCTCGTATGGGCTTGATATATATGCTTTTGTTAAAGTTGTGGGAGGTCTATCGTGGAGGGAGTCTATCAGGATGGGCTTTGTAGAGAGCAAAGGTATTCGAAGAGGAATGTCAGAAGATTTAGACGATTTCCCCGAATTAATGTCCACAGATGAACAGAATTGACGGTGTTCGAAGAGAGAAATTCAGTCAATCACATCAATCTATGAATAGCTTAACAATTGGGGTTGTCTGTGGAATTGTGTGATTGTCAGTTGGTTAGTTGGTGAACAAACCAGCAAACCATCCGACGTTTACCCCACATAACCTCAAAGAGCCAAAATTGGATTGACCTTGTCAGCCAAGGGAGGCTATCGGTCGAACTCGGCTTACGACGTACCCATTTGAGCCCGCTGCAGCCAGTTCAGACGTTGTGGACTATACTTTACTTTCTCCCGCACGAAAGCTGGTAGGAGTGACCACATAGTGTAATTGCCAAAGAAGTGTTGGCGGTATTCGCCCGAGCGCATAAAATTTGTCTCTTTCTTGAAGAGATCTAGCCGAATTTTGTTTTTTGGTAGATAGGTCTTGCCATCCAATAGATCGAGAAAGGGTAGAGGGATCCAGTTAATCTCTCTGTAGATGTAGTCAATCTGAGTGACTGCTTGAACAATCTCGGCATTGTTTTGTGGGTCTATATTCTCAATGATGCAATCGATCTGATCGGCAATCTCCGCAAACCCCTGATAGCCACCGCCAGCCAGCGACAGTTGGAGAAGTTGATGATAATAGGCTGAACGATTGCCATTCGTCATGACCCGCATACTGTTTAGCTTGACCAGTTCGGTATATGCACCCAATAGCCACAAGACCGAATAGACGCGCCACAACCGATAGTCCGCCCAACATTTATACGAATTGGCCACAAGCCGATCGTTGGTACGTAGATAGGCATGAGTCATTGTCTCTATAGGGCAAAAATGCTTCCCGGCTGTAATCGTCTGTCTGGGCAGCGTGAAGCAGTTGATTGGCCAAGGCAAAAAGGCTGGCAAAGGAGACATACAAACCTTTGGAGTAGAGAGGATCGACAAATCCAGCAGCATGACCCAATAACGCCCAGCGATCGCCGACAATTTGCTTGGAACCATATTGGATGCGTGGTGCACGAACCCAACCCCGAACGGATTTTAACGTCCTCAGCTGTTCATCGATCGCGGGGAAGCGCTGAAGAAACTGAAAGAACTCTTCTTCAGGCGTAAGATCGCTCTGCTCTGGGTATCGTTCCGGATCGAGCATGAGCCCAATACTCACCCGCGGGTTGGTTGATTTGGCATGATTGTTGAATGGTATTACCCAAAGCCACCCTCCCTCAAAGATGTGATGCAGCGTCCCTTCGTTCATTGAGAAAGGTAGTCCATAGGTACGGTCGTCAAAGGCCGGGACGTCAATTGCATGTGTAAAAATAGCGCGCGACTTGGTCATCTGATCGTGAGTACGCAAGTCAAACTTCTGCGCTAGCACCGAGCGAAAACCGCCAGCATCCACAAGATAATTAGCTTGATAGACAGCACCCGATTTGGATCTGATGTCCACACCATCACTGCGGAAACCAACATCCTCGATCATCGTACGTTGCAGTACCGTCGCACCATGTTTGATTGCGCAGATCATCATATAATAATCGGTATCTTGACGATGGAGATGCAATTCGTGACCATGGGGCTCTTTGGGGATAACAGCCTGTAATGTATGCTCTGGGTTATGGGGTTTGCCTTCTTCATGATGTAAAAAACCAAAATGGCGTTTAACACCATGTGTCGTCCCAGCAAATGCAAAGAAATTCTCAGAACTAAAGTAAGCGATCTCGGGAATGTCAAATAACTCAGCCGTGGCGCGCATCATCTCCGACGTTTCCAGAATCATCGATTCGCCAATCGAGAAACGGGGATGGTCATCGGCCTCGAAGATGATGACATTCAGATCATGACGCGCCAGAATCGTGCCAAGTGTCGAGCCCGCAATGCCGGAGCCGATAATTGCAACATCGAATTTCTGGTTGTTCATCATTTGATTCCCTTTGTTCACTCTTTATTTCAAACCCAAGATAGGAGTTGAGATACATTTATCATATATGAACGTTGAGTCCCTCTGAACCCACATTCGTTTACTTAAATCGTTTATCGTTCAGTTGGCGGGGTGGTTCATTTTAGCTGGATAGATAGGTTTACACTTTTAGAAACAGAAAGAACGTTTATATTCTCTGATTTCGCCGGTTCTCAGAGAGAAAACGGTCTCATATAGATTTTTGTCTATATATCAAAAGTGTAAACCTAATTTTGAACCACCCCCAGTTGGCATCGTTTATATACCACACGAGCGGATAAATTTAAAATAAATATGAGCATACAATCATCACTTCATAGCAGATTTTTCGTCCAATAGTATGCAACGGATTAATAAATGTGTATGTATTGCCAAACTCGAAGAGGTATTTATGCATCATTCTACTTATTTCACAATTCTACTATTGCCATTGGCTCTGCTTGTTGGTGCCTGCCAACCATTACCCATTGAACTTGCACTTCCAACAGCAACAGTGCAACTAGCAACAGACCAAACGCCTACTGACAAGGCTCAAGCTACTGCCACAGAGGCACCTTCTACAGAAGCGCCTGAACTTCCCTTGTCAGACACTTTATCCGAAAGTACCATTGCATTTATGTCTTTCCAGATTGGTCATGAAGATTTGGATATAGTCGTCGCAGATCAAAATGCTTCCAATGGGATCAACATTACAAAAGATAGCAGGGCAAACGATCTACTGCCTGCCTGGTCGCCTGACGGTGAAAAGATTGCGTTTGTCTCGGATAGAGATGGTAATTCAGAAATTTATACAATGAATCCAGATGGTTCTGAGATCGTCCGACTCACGAGTGATCCTGCATCAGATTGGACTCCCACTTGGTTGCCTGATGGTCGAATTGGGTTTATTTCAGATCGAGACGATTTCTACTATGATATTTACGTCATGAATTCTGATGGAAGCAACGTGATTCGTCTTACAGCGACGCTCTCAGAAGAAATGGCGCCGGTTTGGTCACCCAATGGTTCGAAAATTGCTTTTCTGTCAGATCGAGATGGCAATTCTGAGATTTATGTGATGAATGCCGATGGAACGGATGCCCAAAATCTCACAAGTCATGCAGCGTCAGATTATGAGCCGGAGTGGTCACCCGATGGTACGCAACTTCTTTTTACATCGGACCGCAATGGCCAAGCCGATATTTTTGTCATGAACGCAGATGGTTCAAACGTAACGCCCGTCGCCCAAAGTCCAGCCGATGATCTTGCCGGAAGTTGGTCACCCGACGGCAAACAGATCATCTTTACGTCCACTCGAAATGGTGGTCATACCTTGTATCGGATCACCATCGGAGAGAATAGGGCTAGACGCCTGGAAGGATTTTTGGGTGTTGGCGATTCCCAACCATCCTGGCTCCACAAGCGGGAACTGTTACCAATCTCACCCATTCCTCAGCAAAGCGCCTCTATTGAACCAGTGACAGATTTTGATCTCGTCGGCAAAGTCTTTGTCAGCAAGGTGTTGGGCATCTCGGTGCACCATCCCCTTGGCTGGTTTGCAGCGGACAACCTCGAGATGGGAACCATCTTGATCGCTGACGACTTTGAGACCTTCCGCAAAGATGATCAGAGTGCCCTGGCAAAGAGTTTTGGTATTCTGTTCGTGCCAGTTGAGTATGGAGAACCTCGACAAATCATCAATGAAGTGGCTCAGAGAATTCCCGTCATAAGCGGTTCTGCTCTCGAAACAGAAACTGTTTATAAAGAAGAGCATTCCATCTTGATCGCCGAATATTTAGTCACGTCAACCATTGATGATTCTCCCGTGCACTACTTTATCGCCGCTATTTCAAATTCGGAGATTAGCGCCATGGCTTTCGCAATGGTAATGCCGGAACGAGTGGATGAACTGCGCCCGACATTCGATAAAATCATCCAGACTGTCCGCCTCACTCAACCTGACGCGCCTTAACGACAAAAATTTAGGGAGTGCGTCCCAAAGTGTGTAAATGCAACCGATTCTCTGACTGAGCGGTGTCCATTTACACCCTCCAAATTTATGACAGTGGCAACATCGTATAGTACCAGCCAATCATGAACGGCTGAAGCTATTTGTTCATATTTAGAACATATAAGAAAATAAGGCCATTCCAGAGAAATAAACTCCGAATATGCCAAGTCGATTTCTCTGAAATGGCTTGAGCTTTCCATATCAAATTAGGGATTTTAATTGTTGGAAAAGCTTAACTTCGACATGTGATTTCTCGTGTGAAACGAAGAATCTATGTCGGAGTTATTTTTTACAGCTGCTTAAAGCACAACCCCATCTTGTAAACTCGTAACAGATTATGCAAAAGGTTCCTCCCACAATCGATCCCGAAAGCTTGACCAAACGTGTTTGCGAGCTAACCGGCTACTCTCAGCTGACACTCACAGAATGGGCCTGCCGGACCATCTATGGCGGAACAGGCGAGGGGCTCGGTATATGGCAAATTCGGGGCATAGCGGACGCCCAACACCATTCCATATCCTGGTCGTTAATCGTTAAAATACTCGACCGATCCCTCAGTGGCGATGGTGAAGCCACATGGAACTATTGGAAACGTGAAGCGTTGCTCTATGAGTCTGATCTGTTGGACGAGTTATCGGGGCACTTAAAAGCCCCACGTTGTCTAGGCGTGACGATACAGGCAGACGCACAAGCGTGGATCTGGTTGGAAGACTTAGGTCAGGTGCCAAATGGATCGTGGTCACTAGATGATTATACAACTGCTGCACAGCACTTAGGCGAGTTCAATGGATGTTATCTGACAGGAAAAGCAGTGCCAACTCAAACATGGCTCAGCAAACATTGGCTCCAAAAGTGGCTGGATCGTGCACCTGGTATAGAACGATTTAATGAACTGGCAGGGCATCCGATTGTACAACGACTTTACCCCGCTGGCATTCAGAGCACGCTTCGACACATCTGGCTGCAGCAAACTGAATGGTTAAATATACTTGATAAACTGCCCCATACCCTCTGCCATATGGATGCTTTTCCCAACAACCTGCGCTTGTATACAAATGATACGTCCCAACAGCAGACCATCGCATTTGATTGGGCCTATGTGGGCATTGGCGCAATTGGAGAGGATCTGGCACCATTGGTATGGGCAAACCTGTTGTGGGCTCATGTAGATTCGCAGGTGCAACCTGGCGATATCGAGCTGCGTACTTCGGCTGTCTTGACTGGTTATCTCGCTGGTCTTCGCCAAGCAGGATGGTCAGGAGACGAGCAGACCGTACGCTTGGGATACACGATCGCGTCTCTTTTACGATATGGCCTTGGAATGGTCCCTGTTGGCCTAAACATTGCAATTGATCCTGATGCTGATGAGTGGGCCGATAACGTATTTGGAACGTCATTTGATATGATGGTTGATTATCAGTCAGGATTGATTAGAGAACAGATAAAGCTTGCTGATGAATTATCGACGTTGTTACAGTAAAAGTGGATAGATAAACATGTGGAAATCCGAAGTAGAATCCATCCAATCTGGCAAAATTCACAAGTTTTCTTTTTTCTATAACACGAAAAAGCTTCTCTACAAAGATGTAGTGGTGCAATGGCAACATGATGAGGGTTTCCGTCGCTTTTTTCTTTCAGAGCCAGAAAATGTACCCCATCCAGCCTATTTCTGGGAGGTGCCTCCAGTTACCAAAATAACTGTTACCAAACCTTTTGAGTTTGTGCTTGTTGATAGCCCACAACTCGCCGGGCTCGCACCAAATCCGACTGCATTTGAGAGCTATTTCAAAGAGGGGAACAAAAACCAAGAGATTGCGACGTTCCCGAATATTCGAAAAGATGCATGGCTTGTTGTACCATGCCCACAATCATCAATGGATGCATATCCCCACATCGCGGCTTTTGTACGTAAAGCACCTACTTCCCAAAAGCATGCTCTCTGGCAAATTGTGGGAAGGACTATTGAACAACAGCTGCATGAGAGACCCATTTGGTTGAGTACATCGGGCTTGGGTGTGGCTTGGTTACATATCCGACTCGATACGTATCCCAAATACTATACATACACTCCATATAAAGACATGATACACCGGTAAGTGGATTCAATGGTCAATGCGAGCTGTAGTCGCAATTCAGGGAGTCATAAAAAATGAGTTGGCTCCAGGATCTATTTGGCGTGCAAAAACCAATTATTGCGATGTGTCACCTCCATGCTCTACCGGGCGACCCCGCAGTACGATCCCCAAAAGGAGTGGTACCATTCCCGGAATTCAGAGGGCCAGATGTCCATCTTTGGCTAGCAATGAAAGGGCATTCGTATCTGGAACATACCCATTAAGTTCGAGAGAGGTTGAAGCCGGCATGAATCAGAGACTTTCTTACACTTTTTTGGGATTCAGTGGTTGATTCACCGGCAACTAGCTGGATTCCCGCACTTCGCAATTTTTCCATGAAGACGATATAATTCAAGCCAGCAGTCTCTGCTGCTCGACCCAAACTCACTTCTTCAGAGATATATAGATCGACCGCAATCCGCCAGCCTAGCGGTATTAATTGCAGGAGAAAGTATTCACGAGTAGATGTGTACACTTTCCGCAGCTCTCTCGAAGGCCAAGTGTCAGCATGTCTTCTTATCATAGCCAAACCGAATGCATCATTGGCAATCTGGTTGGATTGAACAGGGATTAAAAGAGGTATTCGCTCACAACAGCCTATTACGGCGCTATCAATACAATCGCACCTCAACAATTGGAGAAACATCATGAAATTACAAGGACATACACTCTCTCGTCGTACTTTTCTCAAAGCATCTGGCTTGAGTCTCGCCGCAGCAGGACTCGTCGCTTGCGTTCCACCTGTTCCTGCCCCGGCTGAATCTGCACCTAGCCAACCGGCAGAGAGCCTCAATGTCTTGGTGGTTGGCGATCCGTTCCAGTTTGCCTTGGAACTGGTCAATGCCGATTTCACCGAAGAGACAGGTATCGCAGTCAATTTTGAGAGCCTCTCTTATGACGCCCTGAATGCCAGACTCAGTAGATCCAAATTTCAGGTTTAGAGAGAGAATTCTGGCTAAACAGTTGACATAAATACAAATTTGCCGGTCGATATCTAGTTTTTGCGTTAGATTTGGGGGTGGTTCATTTTAGCTGGATAGATAGGTTTACACTTTTAGAAACAGAAAGAACGTTTATATTCTCTGATTTCGCCGGTTCTCAGAGAGAAAACGGTCTCATATAGATTTTTGTCTATATATCAAAAGTGTAAACCTAATTTTGAACCACCCTACCGAAATCTGAATAAATGACTCCAAAATCCCTGCAATCTCGACTGAAAATAGCCAAAAACGCCAAATTTGGATCTACTGAGACTGGTTACGGCCTTTGTCAGCGGCAAATCGGATGCTGATGTGGTGACGGTGGATCAGATGTGGAATGGCCAATACAAGGACAATGGCTGGATCATGGCGCTGGACGATTTCATTGCTGCGGATGCAGATACCGACATTCAAGATTTTATCCCCGAGGTACTCTACTCGCTCAATACCTGGCGCGGCAACATCGTCACGCTGCCCATTGCAGCCTATGGTCAAGGAACGCTCTATCGCACTGATGTGTTTGACGAGATGGGACTGGATGCACCACCGACCGATGAAGCGGATGCAGAGGGCTGGACATGGGCGAAATATATGGAGATAGCGGGAGCGATCAACGGCACAACCTTTGGGGATACTGATATGTTTGGGACAGTCATGGTGGGTGCGCAACCTGTCCCTGTCGTTCACATGTATAGCCAGCTTGCCGCGAGTCGAGGCGTACGCTGGTTCCAAAGCTTTCCCGAGGCACCCTGGGATTTTACGCCGACGATCAATTCACCCGAGAATGTAGAGGCCCTGAACGCCTATAAGTCGCTCTATGAGATGTCACCAGCCGAAGCCATCAACTATGTCTGGTTTGATGCTGGTACCCGCTATTCTCAGGGTGATATTGGGATGTTCTTCTGGTGGACCCCGTACTTCTATCTGGTTTGGAACAATGGCTATATGAGTGGAGAGCTGTCAACTGTCAAGGAGACGACGGGAGTCGGGCTACTTCCCCAATGGGACGATGTGCCAAACGTGACGAGCCTTGGCGGTTGGAGTCTTGGGATTCCCAGCACCACCACGCATGCAGATGATGCTTGGAAATATGTCAAGTGGGCGACCAGTGCGGAGACCCAGAAAAAGATGGGACAGGTACCAGATTACAATTTTCAATTTAGCGACTTTGCGAGCGTCTCCAACTATGAAGATGCGGAGCTTCAGGAGATCTACCCCTATCTGGATACCCAATTGAAGATTATGCGTCAGGGCAACGGCAAAGTTGTGCGTCCGCCCATGCCAACCTATAGCACGCTAGAAGGCATCTATGGTCTGCAACTCAACCGCGCCTTAGATGGCTCGCTCTCTGCGGAGGATGCTCTGGCGGAGACCGATCTGACCTGGCAAAATATCCTCAAAGGAAACTTTATGATCCCATACCAACTAGAAAGTTTTGACGATACGTTGGAGAGTACGCAGGCACTGATTGATCAATTGGCGGGCTAATAGACAATCAATAAGGCTAAACCAAAAAAATAATTATACGCGAACGAGAGAATGGAGAGGGGGAATAAGGACAAACCATTTTTCTAAACCAGGTAAACGTTGGAAGCGTTGTGCCAAACGGTCCATCTCTTTCTGAGTGAGTTTGACGCCGGTCTCATAAAGAGTGGAATTCAGGTGAACGAAGGGTTGTAGTTGGTTAAAGCGAAAAGAACGGGCAAAATTGAGAACGGTCTCAAGAGAATCGAGAAGAGAACCGTTCCAGTGTTTTTCAAGATGGCCCCAAACCCGTTCGATGGGGTTGTATTTACTGTGATAAGGAGGGTAGCAGGCGAGCTGAATAGAGAGACGATAGTGCTCAACAAACTGAGTGAGACGATACATAAACTGAGTCCGACGGGTATGATTTTCGGGACCATTGTCCTGATTGATCACGAGGGTCTTGACGTGAGGAAAGTGTTCACGTACGCTTTCCCAAAATCAATCAGGCAGTCGACAATACAGTCACTCGTCACTTTCGACTGAGTCAAGTAAAGAAAGAGTTCCTTGGTTGAAGGGAGGTAAATGCCAAAAGGAGTGACTTTCTCGGTCTTCTTATCTTGAAAGTCATGATCGAGCGCTTTGACAACCACTCGACTTATCCCTTCTCTCGAGAAACGGTCAAGTAAAATCGTCGCTTTGGCATCCCAAGAGGCGCAGAACCGTCTCGTCTGCATCCGCTTCTTGATTGATCTGATGAATTCTATCAAAGATCGCATCGGTCTCTGGGATCTTTTTCACTGGTTGACTTTTTTTGACCCGGTTTGAGCCATAGCCTAACTCATTGAGCTTCAAGCGGATGGCCTCTTCGCCAGGCAATTCCTCATCTGTGTATCCTTTCTGCTCGATGAGCTGGGTACGCATTTCGGCGGCGGTTAGTCGAGTGTACAATTGGGGTCGAAAGGTGGGATCGGTCTGGCTGAATTGATCGGCGATTTCAACCATATCGGCCAGTAAAGTGGGGATATGGTCTTCGGCTTTTGCGACCACGTCGGTGGCTTTGGTCGACATAACAGAAGCCGCCTTCTAGTTCTTCCAGGGCTTTGGCTATCGTCGCCCGATTCCAGCCCAACTCTCGTTCTGCTTTCGTCGGACTCCCTTCGCATATCGTTTTGACCGTTTGGGCCATGAAGTGCCTTCTTTCGTATCCACTTAACATGGCCTTCGTCTCTTTCAAGACTTCAACCATTTCTGGCGAGATTGTCATTTTTGCTCCTTTTGGAGAGCTAGTTTAACACCTTCTCGCGTATATTTTATTTTTTGGATTGGCCTTAGAGGCTGGACAATGGTCCAGTGGGCACGCCGCGTGCCAAGTCGAAACGCACGGGGCGTGCTATCTCCTCAAATAATGTCCAATGTCTATTTGATTTGTCTTTAAGATGATTTCTATACTCGCCACGGGTAGTTGTTGGACATGTTAGGCGACAGGTGAGAGGCATGGAAGCAATCCCGGAATAGGCCACGGAACCATTCGATAGCGGATCTCATGCTGGCCTATTCCGGGATTGCGGGCCGATCCGGTCACTCTACCGATATATCTAAAGTGAAGTCAGTTTGAAAACGCTAGTTCTAAATCTTCCCGGAAGGGGTCACCAATTGGCCTGTCTACCCTGCAATATCTGACCCCTTCCGGGAAGATGGGTCAGTGAAAACTATCGTTCTCTATCAGATTTCACTGTAGTTTTCACCCGTGAGTAGTATATCGTCAGGAATCGGAATTTGATAAGTTATACTGCGGTTGTGATGAAAACCGGAGTTTTCCGACGTCCTGCCAGAGAGACCAAACTCTGGTTGTCATACAGAGCAAAGTATAAACGCAAGTTGGAGAACTCTATGTCTGTCTCCGCAAAATGGCGCAGACTCCTTCCATATGTACTCGTTCTGCCATCAGTCCTGGTACTCATTTCGCTGATTTTCTACCCCATGGGATTTTCGCTGGTCAATAGTTTTTACTTTTGGAACCTGCAGACCAGTCCAGTGCCGTTGCAATTTGTGGGGTGGCAAAACTATCGTCTTGCCTTTGAGACAACGCCTTTTATACCCGCACTGCGCAACACACTGATCCTTTCCATTGTGGGGACGTTTGTACAGTTCTGGTTTGGCATGGGGATTGCGCTGTTGCTGAATGCACGTTTACGCGGGATGGGGGTCATGCGCGCCTTATTGATCATGCCGACCACTGTTGCCCTCATTATTGTAGGGTACCTCTTCCGTTATATGTACTACGAAGGCTCTGGATTAATTCCCTGGTTGTTAAAATCGAGCGGTTTTCCCGTACCAGCAGAGGGGATCTTGGGCAGCAATCGGCTTGCCCTCGCTGCAATTGGCCTGGCCGATGTGTGGCAGTGGACACCATTCTGCGCCATTGTTCTCTATGCGGGTCTGCTGGCAATTCCCGATGAGGTGATCGAGGCAGCCAAAGTCGATGGAGCATCAGATTGGCGGCTCTTTACGGGCATTCTACTCCCCCTTAGCAGCCAGACAGCCATCATTGTTCTGATGATTCGTTTCATGCAGCTCTTTAACATGTTCGACCTGGTGCTGGTTCTAACTCGCGGTGGCCCCGGCACAGCTTCACGTACCTTGAGTTTCAATCTCTATCAGGAAGGTCTGGTCAACTACAATATCGGCGTCTCGGCGGCGATGACCTGGATGATTGTACTGATCGTGACTATCTTATTCAACATCTATGCATTGATTGCATTTCGCAACTGGGAGTGGTAATGCTGATTCGGTTATTTCGCAATGGCTTGATCTACCTGGCCATGTTCGCTGTTTTAATTTTTTTCATTGGACCGATCCTCTGGTTTCTCGCCCTCGCTCTTCGTTCCCCCGTGAGCGCGTTTGCCATTCCACCCGAGTTCACCTTCACACCGCGTTTAGATGCAATTATCTATACCTTTGTGAATCCGGGCGTCAATCGGCCCCATTTGCTGAACAGCTTGATCGTGGCGAGCGGTGCAACGTTGTTGCATTTGCCCTTTGCACTGCCCGCAGCCTATGCCCTCTCTCGCTACCGGATGCGGATCAAGAAATTTCTCATGCTCTGGTATATCAGCCTGCTGATGGCACCACCAATCGTCTTCTTGATTCCTTACTTTATTCTGATCTCACGGTTGCAGTTGACGGGAACCCATCTTTCGATGATTTTGATTTTGCAGACAATCACGATCCCCTTTTCGATCTGGCTGCTCAAAAGCTTCATCGATGACGTGCCAATTGCATTGGAGGAGTCGGCGCAAGTAGATGGTGCAAGTTGGTGGCAAGCACTATATCGTATTGCCCTGCCCTTGGCACTGCCAGGAATCATCGTTACCTCAATGTTTGCCTTTGTCTTCAGTTGGAACAATGTGACATTCCCTCTCGTGTTGAGCAAGCAACGGCAACCTTGCCGATTGGAACAATGATCTACACGGCCACCACAGGTGTCGTTTGGAACTACATTGGTGCCACCGCCATCTTTGCCATGGTGCCACCGATGTTAATTTTCCTGATACTTGGGCGCTATATTGTGCGAGGATTAACATTCGGTGCAGTGAAAGGCTAGGCTTTAATCTACGACATTTATTCGAAAGTCCACGGCAAAAACATTGATTCGCCATAAAAACACAAAGAACTCAAAAATTTTCCTCTTAGAGCTTCTGCAATAGAGTCATTCGAGGGAAAAGAATGGACAAAATTGGATTTGGCGTTGTTGGAATGGGCATCTTGGGCAACTTACATTCCACAGTCTACCAGCGTCTATCAGAGGCCGAATTGGTGGCAGTATGTGATGTGGATGCGGCGCGAGCCAAAGAAACTGCCGAAAAGTATGGTGCCTCTGCTCACTACACAGGCTATGAACACCTACTCAACAATCCCGATGTGCAAGCCGTTTCGATTGCTACACCGGATTTCGCCCATCAGGAGATCGCCGTTGCTGCTGCCGAAGCTGGCAAGCACATTCTATGCGAAAAGCCTCTGGCGACAACAGTCGATGAAGCTTTTCATAGATGAGCCAAAGACATGTATACTGTAGGCGAAGACAGTTGCGGCTGAATCAATCTACTTTTTCTCCCGATACAAACACCTGGCGAGGCGACGCCTCAGACCGACAAGGTGACGAGGGTACGACAGCTTGCCACTTTGCCACCCTGCCACTTTGCAAAACTTGACTCATTTACAACGACTTTTGTTCTTCTAACCTTCTAGAGACAGGAGATCTAAACCGATGCTCACGCTCACTGATCTACCGCTCCTACCCACTCAAACAATTGGAAGCCACGGCGTCCCCAGTTGGTTGTGGATCTTTCGAGACGCTGTGGCCGAAGACAAAGTTGGTGCTGCCGATATCCAGGAGACGCTCACCGATGCAGCCAAGCTCGCTATTATGGACATGACTGAGGTCGGACTTGATATCATTTCCGATGGCGAATTATATCGAGCAGACTTCACCTGGAATTTCCATGAACGCATCGAAGGCCTGGAGCCGATGACGTTTGAACGTAGACTCAGTAGATCCAAATTTCAGGTTTTGAGAGAGAATTCTGGCTAAACAGTTGACATAAATACAAATTTGCCGGTCGATATCTAGTTTTTGCGTTAGATTTGGGCGATTTTCAGATATGAAATAGGTTGTTTTCTGTAACCGAAATCTGAATAAATGACTCCAAAATCCCTGCAATCTCGACTGAAAATAGCCAAAAACGCCAAATTTGGATCTACTGAGACTCGGCTATCCTGGCCCTGACCAGCTTGATGCTTGGCGCTGTGTGACTGAATTAACGGTACCAAATGGGTATGGACTGGTGCCTGAGATCGAATTCATGCGCGCAAGCACCGACAAGCCCTTTGTAACAGGGTTGCAGAGTCCAGTAACCCAAGCATTTCGTATCCACCCAGGCGACATCTATCAAAACAAGGGAGAAGTGGCCTGGGCGTTGGTTCCCTACATCAACAAGGAACTGAAAGACGCAGCTGCAGCGGGAACGCCTTTTGTCCAGTTTGATGAGCCAGCCTTTTGGACCATGCCAGGAGGCGAGGCAGAACTGACCGAGTTATTCAATGCTTGTGTTGCCGGAGTAGAAACGACTGTTGGAATCCACCTCTGCTTTGGCAATTTTCGTGGTCGCCCAGCAACCTCTGACCGTACCTATGCCAAGATTGCCGCCTTCATTCCTCAGATGTATGCCGACGTGATCCACATGGAATTTGCCAATCGTGGTATGTGGCAGACGGAACTCTGGAAAGAATTTGGTGGAGACAAGATTTTGTCTGCTGGCGTCATTGATGTAAAAGGGCGCTCCATTGAGTCGGTTGACTGTGTGGTTGACCGTATCCATACCCTGCTCGAATCGGTTGCGCCTGACAAGCTCTGGTTGGCCGGAGATTGTGGCTTTAGCCAAACCGCACGTTGGTTAACTGTTGAGAAGATGAAGATCATGGTCGAAGCGGCGCATATTGTGCGCCGCGAGTTGGAAGGATCCTAAACCCCATGCTAAAGTTAGAATACAATGTACACTTGGACCGTCTACTGCGTATGGATGACATGGAGACCATTGGGAAATCCACCTACTCAATGATCGAGGATGCCATCGCTGATGGACGCATCGAGGACGCGCTACGCCTGCTCCCCTACTATCTAAAAGAGCTGCAAATTATGCACGATATCTTAATGACCTGGTCTCAAGATATCATGCGTTATCTGATTCGGCACGAGACGGGGGTCGAAAACAGTAGAGCAGACATACTTTCCACTGTGATTTGTAAAACATGGCGCGATTTTGAACTGGGCGTTGCGCCCATGGCACAAGTAGAGCGAGCGATTCGCAGCAATAAGCAGGCAGAAGCCAATCAAGCGCTCGACCGCATATGGTTGGAATTCAAAGTCCCTCATGATGTCCTAGTCGCGTGGATCAACGAAATGTTCGCCCATCTAGCCCAAGACGCGGAGCAACATATTCTGGATTCCATCCTTGAAACACACCAGAGTATTTGGGGCGACCGCTATGTCAAGTGGGATCTGATGACCCCGTGGGAAAAAGTGGCACTCACTGTCGAAGGGATGCGTGGTCATTTGAGTGGAGAGAGTCGCAAAGGCGATGTGCTTGTGCAAGAAGAGGCAGATCGCTTTGTCATCTCTTTTGACCCCTGCGGAACGGGTGGTGTGTTGCGGCGTGGTGACCCAGATACAGGCCGCCAGCCATACCAGACAGATGGAATGAACCAGGAACCACATGACTGGATTTGGGAGAAGAAGACAGGCGTTCATTGGTACTGCTCCCACTGTGCCATTGCTATGGAGTGGCTACCAGGCAATCAACGTGGTTATGTCTTTCGTCCACTCGACCACAATCTGGATCACCATGCCCCTTGTGTCTGGTATGTCTATAAAGACGAGAAGAAAGCGCGAGCCTATCATTATCCCCGTAGCGGATTAGAGATTCCGCTTGAGGCAACGCGATGAGGTAGTAATCAGTAAGGAGGAACCCAAATGGCAATGACAATAGATGCCCATCAACACTTCTGGAATCTGGACTATGTCGAATATTCATGGTTGATTCCGGCCTATGGTCCCCTATATCGCACCTATGGTCCCCACGAGTTAGAACCACAACTAAAAGAAGCTGGCGTCGACAAGACTGTGTTGGTGCAGGCGGCCAATTCCTATGCGGACACCAAAACTACATGCTGACTCAGGCAGATAAATTTGACTGGATTGCGGCCGTTGTGGGCTGGGTACCCTTGTGGAACCCGCGTGAGGCGGCACACATGCTGGACAACAAATACCTAAAACACCCAAAGTTTCGGGGCATGCGTCACCTAATCCACGAAGAGCAGGATCCTGAATGGCTGCTCTGGGAAATGGTCATTGAGGGAATGAAGCTCTTTGAAGAGCGCAATCTTATTATGGAAATTGTTGCCGTTTTCCCAAACCATCTGAGCCTTGTTCCCACCGTAGCGGAAAAACTTCCCAATCTCAAGCTCGTCATCGACCATTTGGCCAAGCCACCGATTGCGGCCAAAGAGATGGGTGATTGGGCCGCTCAACTTGCCGCAGCGGCTGAGCATCCCAACGTCTACGCTAAGGTCTCTGGACTCAATACAGCTGCGGATATGGAGAATTGGACTGCCGCGGATCTCAAACCTTATATTGATTTTGCACGCGACAAATTTGGTGCCGAACGATTGATGTTTGGCAGCGATTGGCCCGTGGCTCTCTTGGCTGGTGACTATCAAAAAGTGTGGAACGCCACAAAGGAGGCCATTGCAGATTACACCCAAGCAGAGCAGGATGCGATCTTGGGTGGAACAGCAGCGAACGTATATGGGATCAGATCAGAATAGCAAAGGAACAAAAAATGAAACGATTTGGACAGGTTATCAAGGTCAAACCTGAGAAATTGGCATAATACACCGAAGCACATGCCGCTGTTTGGCCGGAAGTGCTAGAGATGATCACTCAATGCAATCTCAAAAACTACTCGATCTTTCACTACAATGGCTTGCTATTCGCATATTTTGAATATCATGGTGATGACTTTGATGGCGATATGGCGAAGATGGCCGCACATCCCAAGACGCAGGAGTGGTGGGATTGGATGATGCCGCTGCAAGAGCCAGTGGCGGAAAAGACCGAGGATGAGTGGTGGCATACGATTGAGGAAGTTTTTCATCACGATTAACAATAAGGAGAGAGCAATGGAAAGATTCCGCGGGAAGATCGCGATCATTACGGGGTCAGGTCGGGGAATCGGGCAAGGAATTGCCAAGCGCTTCGCAAGAGAAGGTGCATCTGTGGTCATCGCCGACTACGATGCCGATTCTGCAGCTGCAACAGCAGAGGAAATCAGTGCAACTGGCGGGCGAGCAATGGCCTGTCCCGTAGATATATCAGACGTTGGTGCCATCAACCAAATGGTCGCAGATGTGGTTGCTCACTTTGGACGCATCGACATCCTGGTCAACAACGCGGGTGTCATCCAGACAAAACCGATGATGGATGTCTCAGAATCCGACTGGGATCACATTATCAACGTCAACCAACGCGGCACGTTCTTTATGCTACAGACAGTCGCAGAACAGATGATCCAACAGTTGCCGGAAGGGGTACGTGGCGATGGAACGCCCGCCGATGTATTCGTCACCGGCGATCAGAATCCTTTCAATGAAGACGTTACAACAGAAATGGCGAGTAGCCATGGTAAAATCGTCAACATTGCCTCGATTGCAGCCCGCAAAGGACGTCCGTTGGCGACTGCTTATGCAGCCAGCAAATCGGCCATAGTCAGCATTACCCAGTCTGCCGCCTTAGCATTGGCACCCTATCGCATCAACGTCAACGCCGTCTGCCCTGGGCTGGTCCCAACACCCATGTGGGAACAAATTGATAAAGACCGAGCCGATCTCTTTGGTGCGGAGCCAGGTGAAGCTGTTCGCAGCTTTATTAATATCGTGCCGCTCAAGCGAGCTTCGACACCCGAAGATATCGCTGGCGCTGTCACCTTCCTCTGCTCCGAAGACGCAGACTGCATCACTGGTCAGGCCCTCAATGTAGACGGCGGCTACGAGATGAATTAAGTATATCTATCATTTTCAAGGAGAATTATCCCATGTCCGAACACTCACAGATCAATCGACGTGATTTTTTGAAAGTAGCTGGTCTGGCAAGCGGCGCTGCCTTGGCTGCGGCCTGTACACCTACTCCAGCCGCAGAACAGGCGCAAGCTCCGGCTGTCGTTGGTAAACCCTTCAGCGGCAAAACTCTCCGAATGCACGCCATCAGTGGGGCCAACTACGACGAACTCTACAAGCTCATTCCCGCATGGGAAGAAGAGACCGGCGCAACTGTAGAATTTGTCTTCAAGGGCAATGGTTTCGAAACAGATAAGCGGCTGGTTCAGGATTTTGCGGCTGGGACGGTCGACTATGATGTAGCCTGGGATCACAGCAGTTTCTTCTCACAATATGTCAAAGCTGACGGCCTGGAGCCACTCGATAGCTACTTTAGCGAAGAAGAACTCAGTGACTTCATCCCACGCATTCTAGATGCTGGCCGTCGTGATGGTTCGCTTTGGGTCATTCCCCGCCACTACGACATTTCGTGCAATCATTATTTGACCGATCTCGTCGGTACACCTCCAGAAACCTGGGACGAATTTAAGCAGATGGCAATCGACATCACCGATCCATCCATTGGGCTATATGGAACCCAATTTGCAGGCAAAGAAGAAGCCCTTTCCGGTCGCTTTTACGAGGTACTACTTGCCGAAGGTGGCAGCCTCTTCGATGACGCTTGGGAACCGACCTTTAACAGTAACGCGGGCAACAAGGCGATCTCTATGTTTGCCGAACTCTACAGTGCGGACGCGATGCCCCCCGGCATGACCAACTTTTTGTGGGAAGATGTCGCCAAGAATTGGGCCAACGGCACCATCGGCATGTATACGGAATGGTATGGTTGGTACGGCTTTTTCCAGGATCCAGCCAATAGCCAAGTTGTGGGGAAATTTGATCTGGCTCGCCAGCCCAAGGGCGATGGCGGTATTCACAGCGGTTGGGCCGGACACCACGGCTTCTCGATTACCAAAGCATCGCAGAACAAGGATATGGCCGCTTCCCTGATTAAGCATTTGACCAGCGTTGCGGGCAATGAGGCAGAAGCCGCGTTGGGCTTCACCGTCTGTCGCCAAAGCGTCTGGGATAACACCATGCTGCCAGAAGCGGAAGCGTCCGACGATCCGCTCGCGAAGAAACGTCTGGAACTGGCCCTCTTGCAAGCCCAAGAGGATTTTAAGTCGCCTCCATTGATTGCCGAATGGCTCCCCATGTCCAATGTACTCTATCCGATCCTTCAGCAGATCATCCTCGGCGACGTGGATGCCCAGGCTGGCTTGGATGACGCCGCCGAACAGGTGCGTGCGTTGATGGCAGATGCGGGGTATTATGCATAGCGCCGATTGATTATAGAGAGTAGAGCGCAACGCGATCGCAGGCGATTGACAGACCTACGGTTCATGCCTCTTTTTTGTCAACCACATGTGATCACAATGAATCGAGATTCGTAAATGGCTTTAGATCTACAGGCAGAGAGCATCGCCACCGCTCATAGTACACTGAGACGTGCATCCAGAGAACAGTTTTGGCTACCCATTGCCATGTTGGCTCCGGGCATTTTGGTCATGCTGTTGGTGGTGGCCTTTCCTATGCTCTATTCGCTCTATATCAGCTTTACGGACTACACGTTGACCACGGCCAACAACGTTAACTTTGTTGGGGTCAAAAACTACGTCACACTTTTTCAGGATAAAGTCTTTTGGCAGGCATTTGGACGGACCATTTTATTTATTACCTTGGCCATCAATCTAGAATTCCTGCTGGGGTTGGGCATTGCGCATATGATGGCACGCGCAGGGTTTGGCCGGAGCGTGATGCGTACAATCATGATGATCCCCATGATGTTTGCGCCGATTCTGGTGGGATTTCAGTTTAAGTGGTTTTTCAACGATCAGGTTGGCTTGATCAACAACCTGCTTTGGACTCTGACGGGCGAAGCGCAGATTATTGCCTGGCTCATCGACCGTCCACTGGGCTTTATTGCCCTGCTGACCGCCGAGATCTGGATGAGTACCCCCTTCATGGTCATCATTCTGGAGGCGGGTATTTTATCCTTGCCTCTAGAGCCATTTGAAGCAGCCGAAGTCGACGGTGCATCAGGCTGGCAGAAGTTCCGTTATCTTACTTTGCCCATGTTGATGCCCTTTATCTACACAGCCATGGCCATTCGCTCCTTGGATGTCGCCCGGGTCTACGATGTCGTGAGCATTATGACTGGCGGCGGACCCGGCAATCGGACTGAGCTGATCTGGACATATGTCAACCGTCTTGCGTTCACTGGCCAAAAATTTGCTCTAGGGAGTTCGATGTCTTATATCACAGTCATTCTAAGCTTTATCTTTACCTGGTGGTTATTCTACAACGTTGTCAAAAGTCGGTGGGGAGGAAATCGCGGATGAGTGCTGTAACTGGCTCTGTTTCTCGAAAAAAGAGCTATATTGGATTCATTGTCCATGATCTCCTACTTTACCTGATTCTGCTGCTCTTCTTTCTCCCAGCCCTTTGGATCATCCTCACTTCGATCCGACCCAACGCTGAGATCAACTCGCGTCCTCCGGTATGGATCCCCAGCGAACTCAACTTTGATTCGTACAAAATCCTGCTGGGAATGCCTACGCCGGAGGGTGCCTTTGGGATGGGTGGGAATATTCCCTTTGCTGAGTATACGGTCAATTCGTTGGTCACAGCCGTCGTTAGCACACTGTTTGCGCTGATTCTGGGCACCTTGGCGGGCTATGTCTTTTCACGCTTTCAATTTCGCTGGAAGAACGCAACCTTTTTGAGCATCATGCTGTTACGGGCCGTACCGGGGATTGCGCTCAGTCTGCCACTCTTTATTCTCTTTGCCCGGCTGGGACTATCCGATTCGATTTTGGGCTTGATTATCGTCTACACGGCGCTCAACATTCCCTTTACCGCCTGGTTGATGGACGGCTTTTTCCGCGCCATTCCTGAAGAGTTGGATGATGCCGCTCGGATCGATAGCTGTTCGCAGTGGGGGGCATTTTTGCGCGTCGATCTACCGTTGGCCTTACCAGGTGTCGCGGCCAGCGGTATTTTCGCATTCTTGACATCTTGGAACGAATTTGCGCTTTCCAGCATCATCACACGGACACCGGCCTCGCGCACATTTCCACCGGGACTCTTTGAGTTCACAGGCCAATTTGTCTCTGATTGGCGCGGCATGTGTGCCATGTCCGTCATGATGTTGGTTCCTGCTGTGATCTTTGTGGCACTCGTCCAGCGCCAGTTGATGGATGGGCTGACGTCAGGGGCGACAAAAGGATAGGAACTCAACCGGAGCTCATCTGGTTGACGTCTCTGGCACTCGCCGCGAGAGGACTCGAAAGCGACTCTGCTAAAGGTGAGTACTGAGGACATTGTCTGTCTACCATCTGAATTCGAAAAGAGCCAGGATAGTAAATGACAGGAGGTTTGTCATGACCGACCTGAAGATTGATTGGCGTATGAAACTTGGCAACAAAACCGATTACGGTATCGGTAGCGTTGGGTGTGGTGGCATTGTCCAATATGCGCACATGCCAGCATATCAAAAGGCTGATTTTAACACGGTTGGCCTTTTTGATCTAAATCAAGAACAGGCCGAACAAGTCGCCAATGAATTCGATATTGCAAAAATCTATGATTCAATCGATGAACTGTTGGCCGATTCCGCAGTGGATATTGTCGATATTGCCGTGCCCCCATGGATACAACTGGATATTGTCGAGAAAATCGCCGCTGCGGGGAAGCATATGCTCTGCCAGAAGCCACTTTCGGACACCTTTGCAGAAGCCCAAAAAATCGTCCAATTGGCCGAAGATGCCAATGTCAAACAGGCTGTGAATCAGCAGATGCGATGGGACGCAGGCATCGCCGCCAGTCGCGATTTGATCAACCGTGGCTTGATCGGGCAGCCCACAGATGCCCAGATTCAAGTTTCATGTGAGACGCCTTGGCACATGTGGCCCTGGCTCGCCAACGCACCGCAACTAGAAGTGATGTTTCACAGCATTCACTATCTTGATTCATTGCGTTCTCTCTTTGGCAATCCCGAATGGGTGACAAGCCGCCATGCTCGTTATGCCAATCAGGGTGACGTCGAAGGCGAATCCAAAACAATCACAGTTCTTGACTATGTCGATGGTTTGCAGGCCCTCGTCTCTGTCAATCATTACAACCTTCATGGTGAGACCTTCGCAACCTTTAAATTTATCGGGACGGAGGGCGCCATTGAAGGAACGATTGGGCTCATGTACAACTATCCAGCCGGTCGTCCGGATACGCTTGTTTACCAGCAAAAGGAGAAAGATCCAATTGAGGTTGAATTAGACGAGATGTGGATTCCCGATGCATTCATCGGTCCAATGGCGAGCTTAATGGAGGCCATTGAGACTGATGGCGTTCCTTATACGATCAGCCGCGATAACCTGGATACATTGCGTATTGTCAATGCAGCTTATCTCTCTGCTCAGGAGCATCGCTCGGTTCAACCTAGTGAAATCCAAGCATAAGGGATGAGTAAGGAACTCTAGTTCATTATGTTCATCAGCCAGACGGGTTCTACCACTCATTCTTCCACGTTCCCTTAACCAAGTTAACCCGATAGTTCCATTCTCTATCTGGACAAGCCAACGGCCACACCTTCGTGCACTCGGACGATTTGACAAATGTTGGTGTAGTCTGCTGACCCACAAAGATCTCCAACCGGACATTTGCATCCCCTCCATTGCCATTAAAAAGTTTCATGGTAAAAATGTGATCTTGGTCAAGGGCTTTGTTCTGTTCGGCTAGCCATGCATTGACCGAATAAAAGCCCGATGGTGCACTCTTGATCTTGACCTTCTCTTTCCCGTAGAGATAAATCGCAGCATCATCATTTACTTCTTTAATGCGCACCCACATCTGTTTAGGTTGTGGGGCAGGTGCTTCTTGTTCAACAGTCGATGTGCAATCTTTGTGGTCAAAGACAGTTGTGTAGTTCATGCGCGCCACTTGGCGATTGTCCAGATAACGCAATTCGTAGGCGATCGGCGAGCCGGGATTGGTGCTGGAAAAGTTTCCATTACCGTAGTTACTGACAAATTTTGTGATCGCATTGAAGCGAGCAGACGCTGATCCTTCACGCACGTTTGCCAATGCATCGCCTGCATTGCCACCCAGAGCAAAGGTGTTGATGCGGGTTTGATTCATCACCTGCTGGTAAGTCAGCCCCGAATCCAAGCTACCACCGAATTCTTCCCCTGCTACAGCCGCTTTGAGCGTGGCTTCTACATCCAATGCACTATATTGAGATTCGGCCACAAAGTAGACGATGCGACCATAGCTCACCTTATGTACATAGAGAGGTGGATTGCCTGGGGCAATTTGGGACGGCTGGGTGTCGGTAAAGTTGGCACCATCACGAAAGACAGAGGTGGAACGTTCCGGTGCCTCGAAGATAATGTCATAAAAAGTCTGCTGAAATTTGTAGAAAGTATAGTTGGTCTGTTTGGTGCTTTCGATGCTGAGGTCCGCTTCCATACTGGCAAGGCCATACCGTGCGTCCAAGCCCAACGTAAAGAGCATGTGTTCATAGGAATAGGTCTGGAAGAACTCATCACCATATTTAGCCTCAGTACCACCCTCTACGTAATTGCTGAGAATGTCGCTGACGGCATCTTTCACAGTTGAGGGTGAGATACGATTCAGCGTACGGCTATACGATGCACCATCCTCCAGCGTGACTCCGCTCATCACAATTGTTCCACCTGCACGTGGAATCGTGATGGGGGTAAAGAGGCCATCCTCAAAATCAACACCTTGAATCAATGCTCCGGGGAAAATGATGCCAATGTCAGTGCCCAGTGCAACTCGATCAGTCAAATCGCGTACTTGCGATGCACCCCACTGCTGAGTACGGCAAGTAATCGATTTGAGTGGCGGTTCATTGATGTCGACCGTATCTGTGACCGGTTCGCTGTTTTCTAAGGGACTGGCTTCGTACTCTTTTGTCGTCGTAAAGCGGCCTGCAGCAGCGATGCGTAGTTCACCGTCGCCTGTTGTGTTGTCTGGCGTGGGAGTCGGATCAATGGTGCTTGTCGAATCGCCATTGCTCGTGATCACGGGAAGGAAAATAGAATCACTTAGCTGTCGCGCCCGGACAACGCGAGTGGATGGTAATAGAATGGCAAGAAGTAAGAAAAATGACACGATAATTCGGGTACGGAAAGTAGGCATACGATACTCCATGACTGAATATAGGCCGCACGAGCTGATAAACTTAAAATAAATTCGAACAGTTTTCGTTAAGTGGAGACGACAAATTTATTTTAAATTTACGGCCGTGCCCAGTAAAGTAAAGAGGTGATGATGATTGCTTCGATGAAATGATAATAAAATTCAGTATAACATATAAACGTGACTAAAACGTGACCGGGAAGATCTGTATATAACAGAGGAGCGAGACGTCAGAGGATCGAATTTATTGACTCATCTTGGAGCTATCGCGAAATTTGCGCAAGTAAACAAATCTAGATACGCTAATAGTCACATTATTTAAACTTCGTACTTTCGTCCAC
Source organism: Chloroflexi bacterium TSY (assembly GCA_019217005.1). The sequence goes on along the minus strand of JAHBNG010000002.1, from coordinate 233,033 downwards.
AATTCTGCCAGAGTAAAAATGCTGCGAAAGTACGTAGTTTAAGTAACTTCTCCATAAGGAGCGGACATATAGAAAAGCTAGTCGAAGATATTGACAAAATGTATATACAGGCGTATTATGAACTTTGAATGGGATGAGAATAAAAATTTCACGAACGTCAACAAGCACGGAATCGATTTTGCTGACGTTTATCGTATTTTTGATGGTCCCATGATTGTGCAGTTAGATGTTCGAGAGGATTATGGTGAGGTACGCTGAAAAGGTACTGGTTATCTCATCAATAACGTAGTGATTGTAGTTTATGTAGAAATCGATGGTGATACAATTCGCGTGATTTCGGCCAGAAAGGCATTGCGACATGAACGAAAAAGATTTGAACAAGAACTCAAAAACAGATTGGGCTAGGCTCGAAGCTATGACCGATGATGAAATAGATACCAGCGATATCTCACCATTGGATGACGAGTTTTTTGCTAAAGGTGAGTTACGTCTGCCCAAGAATAAGCCTATGATTTCAATCCGCATTGATGCCGACGTGCTGGATTGGTTTAAGGCACAGGGACCGGGTTATCAGACACGTATGAATGCAGTTCTACGATTATATATGGAAGCGCAAGTACGGAACCAGGTACCACAAACCTCGGCTAGCACATAGAAAGAATGGGCATGGTTTTAACAGTCAAATAAAGTTAACGGTTTGCGAGCGGCATAAAGACTACAACGAATTCAGACAACATCGAATGACTGTTTATGCCCATAATTGAACCTTGCCAAAGAATATAACGTGTGGCGGACGAAGAGAATTTTCGGTAGGTTGCCATTTATGCAAAACGAGCTGGACGGAACGGAGAAAATAGCTCGACACTTGTTCCATCAACTATTTCGATGGCCGCCAGTTCACCGATGATCGGTGCAAGGGTAATGCCACTGTGAGTGGTGGCAAGATAGAGATTGGGGACTGATTCCGAGAAGCCAATGATGGGATGACCATCCTGGGGTATCGGTCGACGTCCACGTTGAACAGCTTTGATCTTGACGCCCTCTAATGCTGGTAAAATCGCGGCGGCGTCGCCCAAGATCTCCTCGATTTCCTCATCGGTCTGACCCCGATCCCCTGTTTCTTTATTATTAGCCGCACCCCCTTGGACCATTACTGTGCCATCCTGAAACTGACGAAAGTTGACGCGCTCTTTTGTATCTCTAATGGGGTGAAAAACAGCAATGGTCTTGAAGAGAGGTGCGATGGGTTCGGTCAGGATGGTAGCGCCAAATGTATGATAGACGGGAAGATCGATACCCGCCATCGTTGCCAGTTCTGGCATATCCGCCCCTCCGGCCAAGACAACCCCATCACAGGGAATGGTGGTGTCACCGATCTGCACAGCCTCGATCATAGCGCTGCCTGTCTCAGAAGTCACCAGCGAAAGATCGGTCACTGGTGTGCGCGTACAGATTTCGACCCCCAGTTCACCAAGTGTCGCCATACACGCCCGCACCACCTGTTGTGTGTCGACATGGCCTTCAATGTCAGAATATGCTGCTGCTCTCATCCGATCAAGCCGTAAATCTGGCTCCAACTGCTTGATGTCAGCAGCATCCACCATTCGAGTTGGGTATCCCCATGCCTGCACGGTTTTGACTCGTTGAGCGAGCATTTCGGCTTCACTCTCTGTTGTCACCCACTGCAATTCCCCGCCCCACGTAATCGCCGGCTCAGCGCCTATCCGTCTGGCGAAACGCACCCACATCTCCATGGAACGACGATTTAGGTCATGATAGTGAAAGGGGTCTTTGCTAAACGCATTGAGCCAGGCAAAGGAGATTCGGGTCGTTCCCTTGCCTGGCTCAATGCGTCCACAATCGTGACTTGTGCGCCGCGTAACGTAAGATGAAATGCGATCGATGCCCCCAAAATGCCTGCGCCCACGACAACGATGTGAAGTTGATTGTTTGAATTTCTATTCATAATTTAATCTATCGTATATTTCTCAACAAAACTGCGATCGATCTGAATACCCAACCCCGGTCGATCGGGTGGGCAGATCTTGCCATTGTGTACAGGCGGATGGTCGACATACATCTGGTGCCAAATTGGGTCACGTACTGGATCAGAAAAAAGCTCAGCACAATAAGAGTGAGACACCGAGGTCAGAAGATGGAGTGCGGTCTGTGGCTCCTCATGGTGGATCATCTGTACGTCCATAAAGGAAGCCGCGGCCGCCATCCGCTTCCATTCCGTAATACCGCCGATGTATGAGGCATCTGCATTGATCATATCGACAGATCCGTGCTGCATTAGTTGCATGCAAGCAAAGCCGCTCAGCTCGCTCTGCCCAGCGGCAACAGGGATCGATGTCGCTCCGCGCACAGTGTGCATCCCCTGGACTTGATTGTTCCACTGGGTTGGTTCTTCCAACCAGGCAATGTCATACTCTTCCACAGACCTCGCAAAGCGGATGGCTTCATTGGGTGTCCAGGCGCGGTTGGCGTCGCAAGCAATCATGGCTTGATCACCAACGGTCTGTCGGATAGCGTAAACACGCCGAATGTCCTCATTCATATCCGCCCGCCCAACTTTTAGCTTCGTACCCGCATACCCCCACTCCAGCTGTTGCATCACTTCATCTGCGACCATTTCCGGCGTCTTTTCCGCTTCACCATACGTATAACCAACGACGGGCAACTCGTTCTTCGCCGCACCGAGCAACTTGTAAAGGGGCGTCTTTAGCGCTTTGCCGATGGTGTCCCATAGAGCGATGTCCACGGCAGAGAGCGCACGAATTGCCACAAGTTTATTGCGTACATGACTCGTAAGCGTAAAGAGTTTTGCCCAAATACGCTCGGTGGCAAAGAGATCTTCACCAATAATGGCATCTCGATAGGGACCCATGATCAGATCGCGTTCATCCCGATAAAAGACACGCTCGTCGCCCGAGTAGGCTTCACCAACAATGCCTTCGTCTGTCTCAACTCGCACCAAAATTGTACAGCGTTGACTGACGGAATAGTTACTGCCCTTGAAGGTCTTGGCCAACGGTACGACGAGCAATGTGACGGATAGGTCTTTGATTTTCATAGATGAATTGATATTCAGTAGACCGCAAATCGTGTAGAAGAGAATTGGCCAGTCAGAGAAAAACGATTTTACACACAATTTGGGATACCACCTGCATATTGTGACAGATAGTGACCGGCGCGGAGCCATCCACTATTCACTCTCCACTATTCTCTTCCAACCTCCGCCAATGTTGGCACACCATCTGTGCGGAACCAAAGACCACTTATATCGGCCTGCGTGGCAAAGGCTGGGGTTGTCGTAAAGAGGAAAATCTCGGGTGCATCTTCCCAGACAATGCGTTGAACCTCGGCATAATTCTTGGCTCTCAACTCTTCATCAAAAGAGAAGCGTGCTTCGGCCAATAGATCTTCGACATCTTGGTTAAAGTAGCGCTCGCGGTTATCGTCATCAAACGATGCGGTGGTAAAGAGACGAGTCAGATTGAAGTCAACGCCAAAGGCCGATTTGCGGACCATGAAGATGCGACGGTCTGGTACCTCAGCCGTATCACGATAGAATTCGGAGAGGACGGCTGCTTCCATCGACAGTAGCTCTGCGGTGACGCCTACATCTTGCAGATAGGCTGCAATGGTCTCTGCCATCTCTTTCCCTTTATCCCATTGGGGTGTAAAGGCAAGTGTTGTCTCAAAACCATCGGGATAGCCTGCCTCGGCGAGCAATTCTCTTGCTTTGTCTGGATCATATGCATAAGGCTCTTGCGCGACGCGGTAGGGCCATCCGGGAAAGAGAACGGTTTCGGTTGGTTTGGCAAAGCCAGCCATCACAAATTCGGTGAGCGCTTCTTTATCAACGGCATAGTTGAGGGCATGGCGCACTCGCACATCATCAAAGGGCGGAACAGTGATCAACATGCTCGCCATAAAGGTGCGAAATGCTTCGTAGGTTCCCACGCTCAAGTTAGCATTTTCCTGAAGGCGCACCGCCTCTTCTGCAGGAATGCCAATTGCGACATCGATCTCACCTGCTTCTAGGGCTGCGACCAACGAGGCAGATTCTGGAATGGTGCGGAAGATAACACGATCAGCCTTAATATCCTTGTCTCCCCAGTACTCGTCATTGCGCACCAATTCAAACTGATCTGCGCTCACCCACTGATCGAACTTGAAAGGACCAGTCCCCGCAGGCTCTTCGTGACCAAAATCGGCTGGAGCGTACTTTTCGGCTGCCGTTGGGCTGATGATTGCTGTATGCACATCGGTCAAGTTGGTTAACAGTTCGGGATAGGGATCAAAAGTCGTGAGGTTGATCGTATGTTCGTCTACCACGTCCAAACTCTCCAAAATCGGGGCCAAGCGCCGCGTATCCTTGGCCCCAACGTCTGGATCCAGGAAGCGCTCCCACGTCGCTTTCACAGCCTCTGCATTAAAGGATGTCCCATCGTGAAAGGTGACACCTTGACGCAGGTTGAAGGTCCACGTCCGGCCCTCTTCGTCCACTTCCCAAGATTCGGCCAAAAGCGGTACGATCTCCATCTCTTCATTGAACTCGACCAGCGTCTCAAAGGTAAGCAGGGCAACACCTGCACCATCGGTTCTCAACATGAAGTGAGGATCGAAGGTCGTCTCGGCAAAGGTCGAAGCAACAACGAGGGACTGATCATCCATGCTTTCCTCGGCCATTGTACCATCGTCCCCAGCAGGAGCACTCGACGAAGGCCCTGCAGCCGGACAGGCCGTTAATATTAGAGCTAGAGCGAGCAGAATACCAATGAGCATGTTCAATTTAACAGCTCGACAAGACGTCAGCTTTTGGATCATTTACGTTTCTCCTTGTGGTTGAAATTTGATACAAGTTGGATATGTATAGGGTTATCGGTGGCAAGATGACGACCCGCAACCTTGCCACCTGCAACTTGGCTTATTTAGCGGTTGCGCAGACGCGGATCAAGCACATCGCGCAGCCCGTCTCCAAACAGATTTAAACTTAAAGCAACGAGCGCAATCGCAACCCCAGGAAAGATTGCCACGTGGGGCGTTGTGCGCATATAGGAACGCGCATCAGCTAGCATAATGCCCCACTCCGGCGTTGGCGATTTGGCACCTAATCCTAGGAAACCAAGACCAGCCGCCAGGAGGATCACAGTGGCGACACGCAGGGTATATTGCACAATCAGCGGTGAAACAATATTAGGAAATAGATGTCGCCCGATAATGATGATGGGACGAACGCCCAAGGTACGAGCCGCCAAAATATACTCGTTCTCTTTGATACTCAAACTTGTCCCATAGGCCAGTCGCGCAAAAGTTGGGATGGTATCAATGCCTACGGCAATGACGACATTGACCAATCCCGGCCCCAATATGGCAACAATGGTGATTGCGAGCAGAAAACCCGGAAAAGCCAACAGCACATCCATCGCACGCATAATGACTTCGCCCACGCGCCCACCTACATAACCAGCGATCATGCCCAGTATCGTCCCCAAGCTCAATCCAAGTGACGTTGCACTAAAGCCGACCAGGAGTGAAAACCGGGCCCCCAGCCCCATGCGCGCCATCAGATCGCGCCCTAGTTCATCCGTCCCCATCCAATGTTCTGCACTCGGAGTTTGGAGCCGTTGGGCTGGATTGATCTTGTAGGGATCATGCGGTACAATCAAGGGGCTAAAAATGGCAATCAGCACAAAGAACAGCAGAATGAGCGCGCCAATAATTGCGGTACGGCTACGCGCCAACTCCCGAAGATAGAGCCAGCGGGCTTGTTTACGCAATGAGACGGCGACAGCTTGGTTTCTCTCGACTGGCTTATCAACTTTCCTTGGCTTGCTCGGACGCGAAACAGATGTCGTGCTCATCGGCTCATCCATGGCGAATCCTCGGATCCAAGTAGACGTAGAGAATGTCTACCAGCAAGTTGGTAAGCAGAAAGCCACAGGCGAGCAACAGAATCCCAACTTGTACCATTGGGAAGTCGCGAAAACCAATGGACTCGACCAGCAGACGCCCTAGCCCTGGCCAGGCGAAGACCATTTCGATGACGACTGATCCACCAAGTAGCGCCCCGAGCCGCAGTCCAATAATCGTCACAACGGGAATCAGTGCATTCTTGAGGGCGTGGCGTATGATGACGATACGTTCGCTAAAGCCTTTGGCCCGAGCCGTGCGAATATAGTCTCAGTAGATAAACATGCGGTGAGCCAACACAACAGGGGATGAAAAATGTGTTAAAGTGTGGTGGCAGCCGCCGAACAGAAATCGGGAAAGGTCCGTGGTCAAGTAAAGAACGCTCAGTAGCTAGATTGGTGTACACCGACGCACCACGGGATGTGGACGTTCCTCGGGACGAAACACGCAGGGCAGACTGTGCTCACAATCGGGTACACATAAGCGGCTGCGAAAGGAAAGGAAGATGGAAGTGATGTTTCCGAAGTGCAGCGGCCTGGATGTTCACAAGCGGATGGTAGTGGCGTGTGTGGTAGATGAATCAGGAGGATGGAGCAGGTGCGCAAGCGATTTGGGACAACGACGGTCGAGTTGGAGGGTTGAGGTCGTGGCTGTCGTCGTATGGGATCACGCATGTGGCGATGGAGAGTGTGTATTGGAAACCGATCTACAATGTGTTGCATGAGCATTTTGAGGTCTGGATTGTGAATGCCCGCCATCTGGCACAGGTGCCTGGTCGCAAGACGGATGAGAGCGATGCGGCCTGGATCACGAAACTGATGAGTTATGGACTGCTGGAGCGCAGTTTCATTCCAGATGTGGAGCAAAGGGACTTGCGAGACCTGACGCTATCGGACGCGTCTCTTGCAGAGAAGAGTGCGGCAGTCAATCGCCTGCATAAGGTGTTGGAAGATGCCAACGTCAAGTTGGGATCGGTGGTCACGAGCATCCAAGGTGTATCGGCACGCCAGATGATCGAGGCCCTGATTGCAGATGAGATGGACCCAGAAGCCATGGCTGACTTGGCACAAAAGCGGCTGCGGGCCAAGATTCCCCAGTTGGTTGATGCGTTGACGGGACTGGTCCGTCCTCATCATCGTTTTATGCTGCAAGAAGTTCTGCATCATCTCGATCACCTGAATGTACGCATTGATGCCCTCAATCAACAGATTGGGGTCCTCATGGCTCCGCATGCTGACCTCATCGCACGCCTAGATGCCATTCCCGGTGTGGGGCGAGTCGTCGCCGAGATAATTCTGGCGGAGATCGGTCCCTCGGTCGAAAGCTGGCCCTCAGCTAAGAAACTGGCCTCCTGGGCTTGTGTCTGTCCTGGCAACAACGAATCGGCGGGCAAACGCAAGAGTGGTCGCCGACGAAAGGCCAGAAATGGTTAGTCACCGCCCTCGTTGAAGCGGCGGGCCGCCTCTCACCAAGGACACCTATCTCGCCGCACAGTTCCACCGTCTCAAGGCACGACGCGGAGCCAAGCGGGCAGCTATTGCCGTGGCCCATTCCATCTTGACCATCGTCTATCATCTCATCGACAAGCCCGATGCCGTCTTTGAAGAACTCGGCGGCGACTTCTTTCTCAAACGACGCAAGGAGCATGCACAAGCCGGCGCACTCAAAACCCTCGAGTCCCTCGGCTTCAAGGTTTTCTTGGCACCGACCGCCTAAGTACGGTGCTCACTACAACTGATTTGCGTTGGGCACAGGCAACGACGCCACCCACTCTGGCGGGTCAACTTGGACCCGCTTCTTATTCAACGCGGCCTTTAACCCCTCTCTCTCTTCTCTTGCTGCCCTTTTTTTCAGGGCAGATCCAAATTTCAGGTTTTGAGAGAGAATTCTGGCTAAACAGTTGACATAAATACAAATTTGCCGGTCGATATCTAGTTTTTGCGTTAGATTTGGGCGATTTTCAGATATGAAATGGGTTGTTTTCTGTAACCGAAATCTGAATAAATGACTCCAAAATCCCTGCAATCTCGACTGAAAATCGCCAAAAACGCCAAATTTGGATCTACTGAGACTGAGAGAGTGGAAATTAGAGATTGCACGAGTCGAATCTCCTAATCTCTAATCTCTCAATCTCCAACTGCCCAATTATTTACACCCAGTCCTCATCAAGGTCATCATGTCGCTTCAACCTCTAAATCAACTTCTTGACTTGACCGATCAGGTCGTCATCATTACGGGTGCCAATCGTGGGATTGGCAAAACCACTGCTCAGGTGCTTCATGCCGTAGGTGCAAATGTCGGACTAGCGGCGCGATCATCTGATTCGTTAACTGCCCTCTGTGAAGAGCTGCTCAATCAACGTCCCAATTCGGCGCTTGCCGTCACCACCGACGTTGCAGAGGAGGCGCAGGTCAACCAGCTTGTTGATCGCGTCATGGCAGCTTGGGGACGTGTTGATATTCTCGTCAACAATGCGGGATTGGTCAGTCCCGGCTCGTTTGATGAGATCGATCCAGTGGCGTGGCAGCGCATCATGAACGTCAATCTGACCGGTGCTTATCTCTGCTGTCGGGCTGTTGCCCCCATTATGCAGCGTCAGCGCCACGGACGGATCATCAACATCGCTTCGATAAGTGCGTAGACGGGTGGAGTCTCGGGTGGTGCCCACTATGCAGCTTCCAAGGGTGGGCTGATCTCGATGACCAAAACGTTGGCCCGAGACTTGGCTCCAGACAGCATCACTGTCAACGCAATTGCGCCGGGCCAGATCGACACTCGGCCAGATTTTCTGACGACAGACCAGCGCCAACACCTGGAAGGTCTGATCCCGCTCGGTCGTTTGGGAACTCCAGAGGAGATAGCATACCCCATTCTCTTTCTCGCATCGCCAATGGCTTCATATATTACTGGTGCAACCTTAGATATTAATGGCGGGATTTTGAAGCGGTAAGCTCTGGCTTCAACAGTCAAATTTGTTTATATTTATGACAGTACAGTGTAAACAATAGTGTGGCAGGTTACCGTAGGTCCCGCCGGAGACGGGACAAGCGACAAGAGAGCGACCGTATCCAAGTGAAGATTCAGGCTTCTCGGTGCTCGTCACTTCAGAGAAGTGACCTACGATTTGATGCTCTCTTATTACAATATCGGTTACAGCGTGGTAGTGCTTAACACTCAGGGAAGAAGGAGACTTGACTATGCGAGTATCCGTCGATGTTGGCGGAACGTTTACTGATGTCATTGTCCTGAATGAGGATGGTCGACTACGTTTGGAAAAGGTAGAAACCACGCCAACCAATCCAGCAAGCGGCGTGCTGAGCGGTTTTCAGAAAGCTGACGCCACACCGGAAGAGATCGATTACTTTGTCCATGGCACGACCTTGGGAATTAACGCGCTGCTGACGCGCACAGGTGCCAAGGTCGCCATTGTGACCACACTCGGCTTCCGCGATGTCTATGATCTTGCCCGCACCGATCGCGTCCCGATGTATGACTTTAAGTATCGCAAACCCCAGTCACTTGTACCGCGTTCCCTAACCTTTGAACTGAACGAGCGGCTGGATTTTCAGGGCAATGTGCTGACGCCCTTCGATCAAGCGAGTGCGACAACCGTGGCACGGCGCATTCAAGAAGAACAGGTGGAATCGGTCGCTGTCTGTTTTCTGCACGCCTATGCCAATCCAGCCCACGAACTCGCGATGGCGACCGTTCTCAATGAGATCTGCCCCGATGTCTCCGTCACGCTTTCACATCATTTGAGTCGCGAGTATAGAGAGTACGAAAGAACCAGCACGGCCGTCATCGACGCCTATGTCAAGCCGATTACGCGCACCTATTTGCAGAAGCTCAACGACGATCTACGCAGCCAGGGTCTGCGCGGACAATTTCTCATGACCCGCTCAGGAGGCGGTGCAATGACCGTCGCATCGGCCCAAGAACAGCCGGTCCATTTGGTCCTATCCGGCCCTGCGGGCGGCGTGATCGGCGCGAGCTTTCTCAGCAACCTGATTGAGAATAAGAACCTAATCACCATTGATATGGGCGGCACAAGTCTAGACGCTTCGTTGGTCGTCGATGGCAAGCCTAAAGTTGAAAATGAACAACATTTTCAGGGTTTGCCCATGTCTATACCCACGATTGATATACACACAATTGGGGCCGGAGGTGGCTCGATTGCCTGGATCGACGATGGCGATCATTTGCAGGTTGGTCCCATGAGCGCAGGGGCATCCCCAGGTCCGGTCTGCTATGACAAAGGGGGGATACAACCTACATTTACAGATGCGGCGCTCGTCGTGGGTTATTTGGATCCCGCCAATTTTCTTGGTGGTGAGATCAAGCTAAATATGACGAAGACCAAAGAGAGTTTGAACGCAATGGCGAACCGTCTGTCCACGACAAGCGACGATGTTGCCGCGGGTATCTTGCGGATCAGCGAAGCCAAGATCGCCGGTGCCGTGCGTGAGATCTCGATCGAACAGGGTTACCATCCACGTGATTTTGCTATGCTGGCCTACGGCGGCGGTGGTGCATTTGTGGCAGCGGCCGTTGCCCGCGACCTGGAGATTCCCAGGGTTATCGTGCCACCCGGACCCGCCAACTTCTCGGCGTTTGGCATGTTAGGCCAATCCAAAAAATAAAATATACGCGAGAAGGTGTTAAACTAGCTCTCCAAAAGGAGCAAAAATGACAATCTCGCCAGAAATGGTTGAAGTCTTGAAAGAGACGAAGGCCATGTTAAGTGGATACGAAAGAAGGCACTTCATGGCCCAAACGGTCAAAACGATATGCGAAGGGAGTCCGACGAAAGCAGAACGAGAGTTGGGCTGGAATCGGGCGACGATAGCCAAAGCCCTGGAAGAACTAGAAGGCGGCTTCTGTTATGTCGACCAAAGCCACCGACGTGGTCGCAAAAAAGCCGAAGACCATATCCCCACTTTACTGGCCGATATGGTTGAAATCGCCGATCAATTCAGCCAGACCGATCCCACCTTTCGACCCCCCCCCCAATTGTACACTCGACTAACCGCCGCCGAAATGCGTACCCAGCTCATCGAGCAGAAAGGATACACAGATGAGGAATTGCCTGGCGAAGAGGCCATCCGCTTGAAGCTCAATGAGTTAGGCTATGGCTCAAACCGGGTCAAAAAAAGTCAACCAGTGAAAAAGATCCCAGAGACCGATGCGATCTTTGATAGAATTCATCAGATCAATCAAGAAGCGGATGCAGACGAGACGGTTCTGCGCCTCTCTTGGGATGCCAAAGCGACGATTTTACTTGACCGTTTCTCGAGAGAAGGGATAAGTCGAGTGGTTGTCAAAGCGCTCGATCATGACTTTCAAGATAAGAAGACCGAGAAAGTCACTCCTTTTGGCATTTACCTCCCTTCAACCAAGGAACTCTTTCTTTACTTGACTCAGTCGAAAGTGACGAGTGACTGTATTGTCGACTGCCTGATTGATTTTTTGGGAAAGCGTACGTGAACACTTTCCTCACGTCAAGACCCTCGTGATCAATCAGGACAATGGTCCCGAAAATCATACCCGTCGGACTCAGTTTATGTATCGTCTCACTCAGTTTGTTGAGCACTATCGTCTCTCTATTCAGCTCGCCTGCTACCCTCCTTATCACAGTAAATACAACCCCATCGAACGGGTTTGGGGCCATCTTGAAAAACACTGGAACGGTTCTCTTCTCGATTCTCTTGAGACCGTTCTCAATTTTGCCCGTTCTTTTCGCTTTAACCAACTACAACCCTTCGTTCACCTGAATTCCACTCTTTATGAGACCGGCGTCAAACTCACTCAGAAAGAGATGGACCGTTTGGCACAACGCTTCCAACGTTTACCTGGTTTAGAAAAATGGTTTGTCCTTATTCCCCCTCTCCATTCTCTCGTTCGCGTATAATTATTTTTTTGGTTTAGCCTAACAAGATTGCTCTCGGGCTGGCCGACAATTTGGCTACCGCCATGATTGCCGATGGTCTTGGCGCTGGTCACCGCGTGATCATTGCACCATCCATGAATCGCGGACTTTGGGCTCATCCCCAGACGAAAGCATCTCTGGAACGCCTAACAAATTGGGGTTGTGAGATTGTGTTACCGACTATCACGGATGTGCAAGTGACGATGGCACCCATCCCAGAGATTGTGCAAAGAGTTGTGGATTCGGGCGCGTAGTTTGTCACATTCCAGCAATCGTAGCAACCCTCACAACTCATCCCGCCCAATCACTCGACTATTACGGATCGTCTGAACTCCTGGTCGATCAACGTCATACGCGTCGCTAAAGTTGCGGAAGAAGGGCTCGCCCACGAGGTCGGCAAGATGAGCAGCAAAGAGTTCGCTGGCAATGGGATAGATCATCGGGCTAAAGAGTTCGGATACCTCACCGACGACGGGAAGCACCCACTCCGCTCCGGGTGCAACAACATCGTCTCCGTCGGGCACAACGGCAATGGTCGTACGCCCCACACGATTGACCGCCTCGACAAGCTCCCCAACGCGTGCATGACCACGTCCGCCAGGTGAAATGAGAAAGGTAGGTGTGTCTGTGTCAACATTGACAAAATACTGGAGATGGGCCCACTCTTCTGATTCTTGACCCATGGCGTGACGACCAGCGGCTTCGATAACCTTTGCCGCACCAAAGAGGGCGGTGGCATAGTTTGGACCATGACCCACGAAGACAAAGTGTTTCTGGTCAGCGACGCTCTCTGCCAGCTGGCGGCAGCGCTCGTTTATGACCTCGATGGTGGCTTCCATAACATCGGCGCTCTTTTTGAGTTCGCCACGCAGCATGTTCGCTTCATCTTGCGTCAGCCGTTCGCGTACCTCGGCCAGCCGAATCGCCATGAGATAGAGCGCCATCAGCGAGACGCGATAGGAGCGCACACCCGGAGCAAAAACAAAGTCCGGCACCGAGCAATCGAGCATCTTTTCGGCTGTCTGGGCCAGCGGTGCATCGGGATTTGCGGTAATGGCCACTGTCAGCGCACCCTCGGCGCGGGCGATCGCCAACGCTTCACGCGTGCGGGCGACCGTACCTGAGACCGAAATGCCAAAGGTGAGTGGGTTGTTGGGAAACGCTTTGGGTTGATGGATCACGCCATAGCGGGCAGCCTGCATGGCCGTCATCGGCTCGGTGGGGATTCCGGCCAGTTCCTCAAATGCGAGCTCGGTGGCAAGACCGGCCATGTGCGAGTCACCGCAGCCCGTCGTCACAACCCGCTTGGTCGACAGAATTTCATTGTGATCCAGCAGTCGCCGGACACGTCCGTCCAGCGTATCGAGTTCGGTGCGAACCAAAGCGGGGAGGCTTTCCACTTGAGCGATCATACTATTTTCGGTCATAGGATATTCCTTTTAACCATTTGAACCGAGAAATGCTTCGATGGCAGAGGTCGTTGGCAGGTGTCCACGTGGCCCCATGGCCGTGACCGAGAGTGCCGACGACGCGTTGGCAAAGCGCAAACGTTCTGCCAGTGGCAACCCATCGATTGTGGCTCTGAGGAAGGCTGCATGGAACGTGTCGCCTGCTCCGGTCGTATCGACAACATCTACGGCAAAGCCTGGCACTTGCTCCTGCTCATCTTTGGTGACTGCTAGCGATCCCTGACGACCTCTGGTGATAATGACGGTGTGCGGACCATATGCAAGGAGACTCTCCGCAGCGTGAAGTGATGGTTCTTCACCGACAGCAGCCGCAAATCCGAATTGATTGAAGCTTGCGATATCAGTTTGCGCAAGCACACGCTCCAGTTTGTCACGCTCAGCACAGGTATCTGGCTCAATATCAATCATCACCTCTGCTCCGTGCATGTGAGCTGCTTGAGCCAGCGCCAGAAACTGAACTTCGTCCCCAGGCAAGGCATAAAGAAAGCGCGTATTGGGTAGCACTTGAGAAGCGGTCTCCTGCGAATAGTGGGCCTTGAATGTGGGAACGACAATGATGACCTTCTCGCCCGATGGATCAACGAGAATGACTGTAAAGGGCGTCTCGGCACCTTCAAGAACCTCAACCAGAGACATATCCACACCATACTCTTCAAACCCTTCAATGATGATGCGGCCACCTTCGTCGTCGCCAACTTGGCAATAGGACGATACATTTAACCCCAAGCGGCTGGCAGCACAAGCAAAGTTGGCCACCGGTCCCCCGGGTAGACGCCCCACAAACTCACCAAGCGCTTTCTCGTCAGGCCCAGGTACATGGGGTACAGTCATCACCAGATCGAGATCGATTCCACCTATCGCCAAGATGTCGATAGAGCGTTGCTTTTCCATTTTGGCACTCTTTTAGGCTAACCTATACTTGGTTCAACATGAGATCCGGAATTTTTACAAAGACCGGGGATTGGGGACTGGTATCCCGATCACAAAATGGGCACTGTGTGCCATCCCGAATCCCATATAGAAAAAATATACATATGTAGGACAACTATCTCGACTGGTACACGCAATACGCAATACGAGTTGTAACGTATCGTTTCCTCCGCTGCGGTCTACCGAAAATAACTATACATATGTAGGGCAACTATCTCGACTGGTACACGCAATACGTAATACGAGTTGTCACGTATCGTTCGTTTTCTGGAATGGTCTTAATGAATGGCTTCCACAAAGAGATCCCGATATCGTTCTCGATCAACATCTGTGGCAACTGCAATTTGCGTATCCATCGGTGGCTGCCAGGCTGACTCTAGCTGCGTTGTGCGCGCCGGACGCTGATCAACCACGGTTTGACCGCGCGTCCATTGCCCCTGTAGTTCAACACGTACGGGATATGTCTCAGTGGTCAGTCCATCTGGGTCAATGACACTGGCCACACAGCCACCGTCCCCAATCGACGCATACTCACGCCCAAAGTTTTCCATCATAAAGTGCAAAATCTTGCCCGCAAACTGGGCTGCTGGCTCGTTGGCACGCGTAAATTCTTCGGCCTCCGCGCGCGCAAATGTGACTTGCCGAAATACTTCCAGTCCATACATGACGGTTGGCAAACCACTGCGAATCACGATTTCAGCGGCTTCAGGATCCTGGCGCACGTTAAACTCGCCAGTGGGTGAAGCGTTTCCCATGCCAATTGCGCCACCCATAAAGACGATTTGACCAATTTTGGATTTCACTTCAGGATGCTGAATGAGAAGGGTTGCAATATTGGTCAAAGGCGCAAGCGGAATGAGCGCAATTGGTTCACTTGCCTCCATTAATGTACGGCGCATAAATTCAACTGCATGCTCCGCTTCCGGCGCCCGCGTCGCCTCTGGTAAGCCTATGTTCCCTAAGCCATCGTCGCCGTGGACACCCTTGGCGTTGTTTTGCACCTCAATCAATGGCTGATCCATCCCGCGCGCCACGGGAATATCGGTGCGTCCGGCGACTTGCAATACCTTGAGCGTGTTGGGCACCACTTTGTCCAGTTCCACATTGCCCATCACGCAAGTGACGCCCAAAACATTGAGCGCAGGCGAACGCGCGGCGAGCAGAAGGGCAAGGGCGTCGTCTACGCCGGTATCTACATCTAAGAGTACGTCGATTGTCATTTCATCCTCATTAATGTTTTACCGATCAATTCTTTGTAGATGGGGTAAGAAGTTGCTAGGTCGCAAGGTTGCAGAGTCGAAAAGACACCCTTTCGGTATAATTCTACCTTTTCCATTCGACAATCTCCTCTATCTCGACATCATAGACAAGAACATGAGCATCATTATACTCTAAGGCATCTTGGATAAATGAGTGACGCTGCTTTGGGAAGTCTAGCGACGTTATGGGTAAAGCGCAATCGTCTCTGTCAATAGATCAAAGAAACGTACGACGTCGAGCTGCATGGCCACTTCTGCATTTGGTGACGCCCCAACAATTTTGCCGATGGTATGGAGTTCACCACCAGTGACGCGCAGATGTCGATGGTCACACACGGTCATGCCGTAGGTATATTCGCCTTTGAGCTCAACGGCCACGTGCATTGGCTCGAAGTGGATCAGGGTTGGATCGATCAGAGCCGCCACGGCACAGGGATCGTGAAGTGACCCCCCATCAAGACCAAAGACTTCTTTGAGCGTGCCGCGGAAAAAGTCGAGCAGTTGGGCCACGATCGTGCCGGTGCGGTTTCCCAAGGCACGAATACGCTCGACTTCGACCGCTGTTGCGTTCGCCTGCCGTGTCAGATTGAGTCCACACATTTTGATCGGGATGCCGCTGCGAAAGACGATGTGAGCCGCTTCTGGATCAACACAAATATTAAACTCAGCGGTGGCTGTCGTGTTCCCATGGGTCAGACCACCGCCCATGAGGCTGATTTCAGCGATGCGTGAAGCAATGCGCGGTTCTCGGCGTAATGCAGTCGCCACATTTGTGAGCGGCCCCGTCGGAATGAGCGAAACGTCGTCTGTTGCCATCACTGTTTCGATAATAAAGTCGACCGCATGGAGTTCATGCAACTGTGTGGTCGGTTCCGGCAGTTCGGGGCCGTCCAGGCCAGTTTCGCCATGAATGTTTGGTGCATGTAGGGCTTCCTTAACCAATGGACGGTCTGCGCCTTTTGCGACCGGAACGTGCGTCAATTCTGCAAACTCAACAATCTTGAGCGTGTTGTTGACAACTTTATCCAAACTCTGATTTCCAGCAACGGTCGTCATGCCCAGCAGATCCAAGTGCTTGGCCGCCAACAGAATCGCAAGCGCATCGTCATGCCCAGGGTCGCAATCAAGAATAACTTTTCGCATGGTCGGTTCCTAATCTTTTTTCCGCTATTTTTGTCAACCCCTTGGCCAGTTCATCTACATCAAATTCGTGCAGATTGGCCGCCCGGAATCTGGCATAGAGATCGCTCGGGATGGCGCTGAAGCCCTTGAGTGCTCCGGCAAGCGAACCGGCAATGGCAGCGATGGTATCCGGTATCGTTGCCAATGTTGGTGCCGCCAACGATAGATTCGAGCGGATCACCCTTGGCGTAGATGAAGAGTCCGATGGCTGTTGGGGTTGTGTCAGCCGCTGCCACCGAATTGCCAATATAGCCCTCCAAATCAGCCATGACCTCCTCCAAGGTGGCAGCTTTCAATCCTAGACTCAGTAGATCCAAAAATCAGATACCAAGGGGGTCAACAAGAGAGAAAATGATAGAAACAACCCCATAGATATTTTCGATAGCTCGGTTAAGAAAAAAGAAAAGAAACGAGTATCGATTTGTGTCCTTGGCATTTGAGTTGGCAGAAGCGATGGCGTAGCTCTATCCAGAAGTTGACAAGAATAAAGCCCAGGCTGATGAGCAAGAAGCGGAGAGCGCCATTGCGGGAGGTAGTCCAAGCGCGAACTTTGCGCATACAGCGATAGCTGGTTTCGATGCCAAAGCGTTTGCGGTAGAGTTTGCGAACAGTTCTGGGATTGAAGGAGCAGTTCAAGACGACATAAACAAGCCAAGTTGCGCGTCGCTTTGCTTGTTTGCTGCGTTTGTGAGAAGTATAGGTTCGCACAATGGCAACAGGAGCCGTGAAGGAACCGTATTGCGCACTTTCAAAGGTATGCTGGGTAGAATAGCTCTTGTTCCCTTGACAAAGTCCTCGGGTTCCTCCTGTCTTCCCGCGAATGGAACAGGCGATGATGGCAGGCCAACCGCTTTGTTTTATGGACTCTAGAACTGGACTCGAACAAAACCCTTTATCCAGGTATAAACGGCGTACTTTCAGCCCTAAAATGCGCAAACGACGCAACAATGAGGTCACGATATCAGCTGTTTTATCTTCGGGACGGACGAACAGAATACTCAACGTCACCCGCACATCCTTAAATATGACGTAGGCTGTGGCTACTCGAAAGAATCGGGTTGTGCCTTTCTCTGCTTCACCACGGCAGGTCAGCTCGAGGAGTTCTGGACTCTTGCCGTAGAAGGGTTCATCGTGAAAGTCTATTGCGATTTCTAGCTTTGTTTTCATCAGCCGACCTGGCAATCCGGCTACCAGGGCTTGGTTGACTTGTCGCTCCAAATTCTGCAAGTCATCTACTCTTACCTGCTCCTTCAGATAGCTACGGATCGTTTCACCATCAACCATTTCTGGCAGGTCTTTACACACACTTTCTATGGTTTGTCTCGTCACTGCTGCTTTCACCAACACATCAAATCCCTTTTCGGGCGTACATTCATATCCCGATATTTCTAGCGGTAGATATCTGTTCAATCTCTCTACCGCTTCATTGCGACTATCTCTGTCTGTTAACTTTAGCTTTGTTTGTTGGGCCATCTCTCTGCTCCTTTTCACTATTTAAGGTGCAGCATAGATTACACTTTTTCTCTCTAATTTCAACTTTTTACTTGAAATTTGGATCTACTGAGACTGATAGCCAGTTCGGTCCGCTTGACGATGCTCGAACCGGGCACGCGTCGGGCATTGGGGTGTTCACGTGCCAGCTCTTCACCACGTCGTGCACCTTCCAAACAGGCCTGGGCCACGGTGAACACATCGGCTTCGGGGGTCAGTGCGTGGGCCACGCCAGCTGCAATGGCACATGCCGACGAGATAGCAATCTGGGTGTTGTGCGAAGGAATGCAGGTGAGCAATGCGTCCTGGCAGGCCCCTTCAATATTGCCTGGATTGACCAATCCGGCCGGTGCAATGCGCATGGCGGATCCGTTCGTTGCACCAATCTCTGCCCTTGGACGTTGCGACGTGCCGATTCGTCCAACTAGATTGGGGTTGCCGCCCTCTCGCAGGGCCTCGACCACGGGACGGGTGGATGGCCCCATATTGGCCGAGTGGGGTGATTCCTCTGCCCATGCTAGCAGACAGTCGATCCAATCCTCATTCGTTAAGGTGCCTTCCATCTTGATATAACTTTGAGCCAAATAGTACATTTGGCTCGTGTCGTCGGTGATTTGACCAATCTTGTTGCCCGCGGCGCCGGCAAAGGTATCTGGCGGTGGATCGTATAGATCGCGCACGGGGCCACCGTAATGTGCATAAATTTCTTCAGTACACCACTGCTCGGTGGCTGCCCCCATGGCATCGCCGAGTCCCGCTGTGGCGAGAGAGCCAAGGATGCGGTCGTATAGATCGAAGTTCATAGATCATTCCTTTTAGACTGAGAGCGTGTTTTAAAAGTCATTCTGAGGAGGTTTTGGGACGAAGAATCCCATGTTCCAAGTGCAAAAAGAGGATTCTTCGCTCCGTTCCTCTGCTCAGAATGACACGCTTTGACACTTTTAAAACACACTCTGAGAAAGTCTTATGGTCGTCTTAAGAGTTACCTGCTTTGACCGGATTCTGTGGTTAAAGATTGACTCAACTACTACGACAGATTCGGATAGGAGCGGATTCTTCCGTAGTAGAAACGTTCGGTTCAATCAAAAAACTTGGTGAATGCGACACACAATTTGCATCATGAGTGAACAGCGATCTGTTTGTCCAGCTACTTCGCTTACACGGGAAATCTGTTCCTATCTTAATCCGCTGTAGTAATGTGCCCCAGAAAACAACCGAACCAGAGACTCACCCAACGATACGTTCATAATAGAGCGCTAAAAATCGCTCATGATCCACCTTCGTACAGACGGCTCCCGTGCCCACTGACCACGCCAGTCAGCCATGGTCTGACCATTTGCGCGGTCGGTGCCTACATGCACGTCGACGTAGACTTTGTGACAGTCAAAGAGGGTTGGATCAACGGCATAGGCGAGCGCCGATGAATCATGCACGAAGAAGCCGCTGGCATCGCCTCGGGATTGGTATGCCTTCAAATAAAAGTCGGAGATCGCGCAGATAAAGTCGGTCACTGGCGTATCGACGGCCTTTAACTTGTCCAGATACGCTGGTGTTATGATGGTTTGATGCGTTACGTTGAGACCAAGCATGGTCAATGGCCACCCGGCATGGAAGACAATTTTGGCGGCGGCTGAATCGTTGTGGATGTTGGCCTCGGCCAGGGGTGACGCGTTGCCGCGATGGTCTACTGCGCCACCCATAATGATCACCTCTTTGACGTTTTCGGCAATTGCCGGTTCCAGACTGACGGCTAGTGCCAGATTGGTGAGCAGGCCAACGGCTACCAATGTGATTTCACCAGGCGACGCCATGATTTGATCCACCAGATAACTGGCCGCCGGCTGCTGTAGCGGTTGTGAAGCGGCTGGCGGCAAATTTGTCTCGCCCAATCCATCGCGGCCATGAACCATCAACCCTTGACCATGATAGTCATGCAATAGAGGTTTTGTCGCACCGGGCACGACTGGAATATTGGGATGTCCACCAACTTCGAGCACTTTAAGCGCGTTGGCCGTCGTACGCTCGACGCCACCATTGCCAAAAACGGTCGTTAGCGCCTCTACGTGCACTTCTGGAGAGCGTAAAGCAAATAGGATCGCCATGGCATCATCGACGCCAGGATCTGTATCGATAATCATGCGCTTCATTGCGGTGAAATATTAGCCTTTCATGCCGGTCAGGGCGATACCCTGCACGTAATATTTTTGGAGGAAGAGGAAAAGAATGATAACGGGAAGCGAGGCTGTGACAGAACCCGCAAAGGTGCGTCCCCAAAAGGTCTGGGTCTGCGTGGTTTGGGTTGCAATGGCCACTTGAATCATCTGAAATTTCGGGCTATTGATGACGATTAAAGGCCAGTAGAACAAGTTCCAAATAAACTGAAACTCAAGGAGAGCAGTTGTGATAATGCCTGGCATTGTCAACGGCACAATGATTTTATAGAGAATGTGCCAGTAATTGGCTCCGTCTATGATAGCGGCTTCGTCCATCTCTTTGGGAATATCCTGCATAAACTGCATCAATGCAAAGATGACAAAGGGGCTGGCATACCAGGGAAAAATTAACCCGTAGTAGGAATTTTGTAGACCGAGCGCGCTCACCACGATATAGAGTGGGACAATCGTCGCCTGAAACGGCACAAGCATGGTGGCGATCACGAACACGAGCAGCAGATTCTTGTATGGAAAGTCAAGCCGCGCAAAAAAGTAGGCGCCCATTGTGTTAAAGACGAGCGACGACAGCACGACGGCGACTGAAACCAATAGGCTGTTAAAGAGAGGTCGTTGGAAAAAGAGCCCATACTTTTGCCCATCTTCATTGAGACCAAAAATTGTTAGGTAGCTATCCAACGTCCAGTTGACTGGAAAGATGGTGTTCCAGCCAAAGGGATAGAGATTGGCAAAGATTTCTGACTCTTCGCGCAAGCTGCCAAAGAGCATCCATAAGAACGGAATGATGAAGATGAGGATCAAGACAATATAGACGAGATAGATCAAAATCAGCCCACTGCGGCGTAATAGAGAGTCGAAAAGGGTCGACTCAGGTGCCGATATCTGATCTGTGGCGGTGATTGTTTGATTTGTCATTTAATACTCAACATCCGATCGGAACAGACGCATTTGAACCAAGCTAATCAACAAGAGAAGGAACAAAGTTGCAATAGACATGGCGCTGGCATAGCCCATGTCCTGAAAGAGAAATCCATACTCAGTAGATCCAAATTTGGCGTTTTTGGCGATTTTCAGTCGAGATTGCAGGGATTTTGGAGTCATTTATTCAGATTTCGGTTACAGAAAACAACCTATTTCATATCTGAAAATCGCCCAAATCTAACGCAAAAACTAGATATCGACCGGCAAATTTGTATTTATGTCAACTGTTTAGCCAGAATTCTCTCTCTAAACCTGAAATTTGGATCTACTGATACTGATAAATGTAGTAGACGATCACCTTTGTCGACTCAAGCGGTCCCCCTTTGGTCATCGCGTAAACAGGGACAAAAACCTGAAAGGAGAAAATGGTTTGCGTGACGACGACAAACATCAGCACGCGACGTAAGAGCGGCAGCGTAATACGCCAGAATCTCTGAAAGCGGGTAGCGCCGTCCACAATGGCCGCTTCATGATAAACGTGCGGAATCCCCTTCAGTCCAGCCATGATGATGATCATGCTAAAGCCAACCTCCTTCCAGATCATCATTGCCGTGAGAGCAGGCAAGGCGCGATTGGCATCCGACAAGAACGCCATTGGTGCGATGCCGACTGCGGATAAAAGGCTGTTGATCAACCCTAACTGGGAATGATACATCATAGACCAGAGGATTGACACCACAATGATCGACGTGACAACCGGGGTAAAGATCGCGCTACGTACCATGCTGGTGAAAAAATCTTCGCGTGTTAAAAAAACGGCTAACAGCAGAGAGAGAAACACCTGGAGGGGGACCTTCAACAGCGTAAACTTGAAGGTAACCCAGATGGAATTCCAAAAAAAGGTGTCTTCGAGCATAAAGGCATAATGCTCAAGACCCTTAAAATCGCCGTATCCGCCCAAGAGACTATATTGCCAGAGGCTGGCTTGTCCCGCAGCCAGAATCGGAAGATAGCGGAAAACAGCAAAGTTGATGAGTGCGGGCAGAATAAAAAGAAAGGCAAAAAAGTAGTTGCGACGCTTGCGTGGCAAGAAGCGTTGCCAAAAACCGATCTGATTTTCTGGTGGTGATAAAGTGACCGCACTCATATGTCTGTCCAGTCGGCAGTAGGTCCGTAGTCAGTAAGTTGGTATTGAGTAGGTCGAGGAGGGAGCATTCTCTCATGCCGGATTGAGTCCGGTGGAGCCAAATTAGAGAATGCTCCTTCCTCCGCGGACCGGTCTTAACTTAACGACATTGACCGATTACTGACATACTCAGTAGATCCAAATTTGGCGTTTTTGGCGATTTTCAGTCGAGATTGCAGGGATTTTGGAGTCATTTATTCAGATTTCGGTTACAGAAAACAACCTATTTCATATCTGAAAATCGCCCAAATCTAACGCAAAAACTAGATATCGACCGGCAAATTTGTATTTATGTCAACTGTTTAGCCAGAATTCTCTCTCAAAACCTGAAATTTGGATCTACTGATACTGATTTCTTACTCATTCCAGCCACTATATTTGGCGACCAGGCCTTCAATTCGCTTGGCTGCGCCCTGCAGTTGCTGAGTGGGATCCGCTCCTTGCAGAATGTTGATGGCAGACTCGGCAAAGATCTGCTGGTACTCTGTATAGCCAGGGGTCTGAATTCTTGGAATGCCGAAACTGTTCATGGCGTCGAGCCACATACGCTGGTTGCCATCATCGGCATACTCTGGTAGCTCATTAAAGAGTCCCACGTTAGCGGGTAGTTGGCGCACGTGTTTGTACCAGATGCGTGCGCCTTCATCGCTAGACGCAAATTTGACAAAGGCCAGCGCCTCGTCGAAATGAGTGGTATTTGGCGATATTCCATAGTGCCAGCTTCCCGTGTGGCAGACGGGTGTCTTAAAGTAGGGGATGCCGGTCACGCCCCAGTTGAAGTTGCCTTCACCGTGAATATTGTTCAGCGCACCAATCCGATTGTCTGGCGTAATCATGAAGGCAGACTTGCCACTTTCAAAAATCTCTGGAATCGCCTCAACGGGAGAAACCTTGTGCGTCTGATGCATGTCCTGGTAGAACTGCATGGCTTCAATAGCCTCTTCGGTATCTAGATAGCCGACGAAGGTCATGCCATCTTCGCCCATGCCCTGATAGGTGGGAGTCCCCAGTTCCCCGTTGGAACGCCGGAAGATGCCGTGCTCATAGTCGCCGGTCCATGTGCCTTGTCCCCAGCGGACGCCCCACTGATCGGCAATCCCATCGCCATCGGGATCGATGGTGGTTGCTTTCCACGCTTCCAGTGCCTCGTCCATTGTCCAGGCCTCATCCAACACGTCTGGCGGCGAGATACCTGCGGCGTCCGTCATGTCCTTGTTGTACATCATCAGCGAGCAAGATTGCATGATTGGCGGTCCTAGCAGTTCACCCTTATAGCTTCCTTCTTCGATGGACTGCGGGAACCACTGCTTCATCTCATCTTCGCTAAAGTATTCGCCCAGCGGAATGATCACCTCGTTAAATCCATAATGCTTCATATCGGGACCATCTGCCTGGAAGAGATCCCATGGCAGACCGGCCGCAACTGAAGATTCGATCTTGGGAAATAGCTCCGCAAATGGAACCGTTTCGAACTCTATCTCCACATAGGACCACTTGCCGTCCTCAATCTTTTGGAATTCGGTCAGGATCTCTTTCCAAGCGTTCAGCTGTGCGTCGTCTGTAATGGCCAGAAATGTCAGAACAACCTGATCGCCAGAAGCATCGCCGCCAGCTTCGCCACTGTCGCTGCTAGAGGAAGCCACATCTTGTGGTGCAGGTGCAGCACATGAGACAAAGACGAGCAGACCAACAATGACGAGATTCACAATGAACAATAGCCGACTCATTTTCATGCTACAATCTCCCTTGTTTTTTCAATCCACACTCGATAGTTTAAAAAGCTTTCAGCTAATCAGCCGTCAGCTAGGTCGAAGCGACCACTTCGTGAACTGCCAGAATCTGGTTCCATCTAGTGGCTGATTTTATACTTTCCTATACTCAGTAGATCCAAATTTGGCGTTTTTGGCTATTTTCAGTCGAGATTGCAGGGATTTTGGAGTCATTTATTCAGATTTCGGTTACAGAAAACAACCTATTTCATATCTGAAAATCGCCCAAATCTAACGCAAAAACTAGATATCGACCGGCAAATTTGTATTTATGTCAACTGTTTAGCCAGAATTCTCTCTCTAAACCTGAAATTTGGATCTACTGATACTACAAGAAAATAATACAGGTTTTGATATCGCTGTGATCGCTTTGGATGCGGCAGAAACCATGATGCTCGGAACCTATTCGAAAAGTGGCTATGAATCCACCCGCTTCTCGACTAAAAATGCATCGTCATTGAACTTTTCGGATCAGCATAGTCAACGGGTTCCAGTCATTCATCTTGCGTTGGCGGGGGTTGCTGTTAGAATCTATTCGAAAAGCGGTTGTGAGTCCAGACAGATACTCGAGTGAGAATGCATCCTCACAGAGCTTTTCGGATAAGCACCTGGGTGATTTAATTGATTATATCTAAAGATGTATGAATAGCCAACTATGGTTGAGGTTTGTCTAAAGATACATGTTAAATCTCTATCAGTGGGCATCTAGTGGGTGACTTGACACCCACCTTTCGTTTGTAGTACAAATAAGTGGAGTAAATTTATCCTCCCCAGAGACTTAAGCTCTCTTTTTGGTACCCTTGACTATCGCTTTACCAGCTCACAGTTTATTTTTTGCAGAGTCTGACACGTTAGCAAAATATGCAGTCATGCATATATAGTTTTGTTCTTCAAAACATCAAGGAGAAAATCTATGAGTCCGATATCAAGTATTTCGAAATGGGTAGTACTTTGCCTACTTGTCCTGTCAATGGTCCTTGCGGGTTGTGTGGCGGTTGATCCGGCGGCTGCACCAGCCAGCGACGACAGCAGCGATATGGCTGACACTGATGCACCAACCATTGCATTAGTAATCGGCGTAAAAGGTGATGCATTCTACGTCACGATGGAGAAGGGAGCACAGGCCAAGGCTGAGGAATTGGGTGTGAACCTGATCGTAGATGGGCCAGCCGAGTGGGATGCAGTCTTGCAGACATCTATTGTTGATGCATTGATTGCACGCGGTGTTGATGCCTTGGTCATCGCGGCCAATGATAAGCAAGCCATGATAGAGCCGCTACAGCGTGCCCATGATGCTGGCATTCACGTTCTCTCGGTTGATACGTTCATCGGAGACGGCGATTACGAGAATGGTGAAGTGACCTTCCCGCTTTCCTATATCGGCTCAGACAATGTCGAAGGTGGCCGTATTGCTTGCCAGGCAGTGATCGAGTCTATGGGCGGTTCGGGCACTATCTATATCCAAAATACGATTCCCGGCATCAGCACAACTGATCAACGCGAGCAGGGTTGTGTGGAAATTATCGAGGAGACGGATGGTGTTGAATTGGCCGGGGTTGATTACAACGATGACAACTCGGGTAAAGCCGCCGAGCAGACTGCTGCAGCCCTCCAACGTGATGACAACATCACAGGTATCTACGGGACAAATCTCTTCGGTGCCCGCGGTGCTGCCCAAGCTGTAGAAAATGCTGGTTTAGCTGGTGCTGTTAAGGTTGCCAGCTTTGATGCTCCAGAGACCGCCATAGAGGACTTGCGCAACGAAGTCGTGGATTTGGTCATTGCGCAGTTGCCCTATCAGATGGGACAGGTTGGTGTTGAGTATGCCTTAGCTGCCATCAATGACGACATGGATAGCATTCAACCCCGCTTCGGTACTGACTATGTGGTCATCACCCGCGACAACGTAGATACGGATGAAGCACAGAATGCAATCTACAAGAGCGAATAGAAGATGACTGGATGAATAAGATGACTGGATGATTAGTTCATCTCCTCATCTTATTCATCTCATTCACCTTATTCATCCCCTCATCCTGGATACTTTCCACATGCTTTCATCATCACAACGTCTTACAGCGACACTGAGCCAAATTTGGGCTTGGCTTTTTCTGATCATCTTAATTGTCATCTTTTCCGTAACGGGAGAGGGCTTCTTTAACCTTTTCAATTTTCAGAGTATCGGTGCCAACGTCGCGATTCTATTGATTATGGCGATGGGGCAGACATTTGTTATTATTTCGGGCGGAATTGATCTCTCTAGTGGTTTTATTATGGGACTGGCCGCGGTGGTTGGAGCGATGGTAATGACATCATTGCCGCCGGGCACACCGTTGGCAATCACCGCTCTTTTGGGATTGATTGCTGCGCTTATTGCTGGCCTGATCCCTGGTTTTATCAACGGTGTGCTGATCGCCCGTCTGCGGGTGCCGCCCTTTATTGTCACGCTGGGCATGTTTGGCATAGCCCGTGGGATGGGCTTTATCTTCTCTGGTGGAATGCCCGTTCCTGCGTCGATTCCTGGTCTGGGTCGCATTGGAAATGGTTATCTGGCGTACTACTTCCCTGGCCGCGAACTGAGTTGGTTCATGCAGCCCGATGGGTTGGAACGCTCTCAACTGCGGGAATTGGTTGGCATTCTCCCTCATCCGTTGACCCTAATCATCATTCTGGCCATTGCCTTTCACTGGTTACTTTCCCGCTCTCGGTTTGGACTCTATACCTATGCTGTTGGTGGCAATGAAGAGGCGGCGGTGCGGGCGGGAATCCCGGTCGCCCAGCATACAATCGCCATTTATATGGTATCGGCTGGCTGCGCTGCGTTGGCTGGGTTTGTCTATAACGTTCGTTTTACCAATGGTGCGGCCAATGCTGGTGAGGCGCTTTTGCTGGACTCCATTGCTGCCGTGGTTATCGGTGGTGCCTCCTTATTTGGCGGCGCGGGCACCATTATCGGCACGGTGATCGGTGCATTGATTATCGCCATCATCCAAAATGGCCTTGTGATCTTGGCAATCAACCCTTTTTGGCAATTTGTAGCCGTCGGCATTGTGATTATCCTGGCTGTGTTGGTTGATCAAGCGAGGGCACGGATTAGAGAGTAACCATGAATCAAGAACGTAAACCGATATTAGAGGTTAGCAACTTAACCAAGCGTTTCGGTGGCTTAACGGCTGTGGATGACGTAAGTCTAGAAATCTACCCTGGTGAGGTAATTGGACTGCTGGGCGACAATGGGGCGGGAAAATCGACGCTGATTAAGATGATCTCTGGAGTCTACAAACCGGATGGCGGCAAAATCATTTTGGATGACCAAGAAATTACAGTCGCTTCTCCGGCAGAAGCCCGAGAGAGCGGCATCGAAACCATCTATCAGGATTTGGCCCTCTGCGAAAATTTGGACGCACCGACCAATATTTTTCTCGGACGCGAGCCGATGCGTCGAATCCTAGGCTTTCTCAATCAGGTCGACCGAAAAGAGATGTTAACAGAATCCCAGAGCGTTCTTGACAGATTGGATATTCACATTCCCAATCTGCGTCGTCCAATCAGCGAAATGTCTGGTGGACAACGGCAGGCCGTCGCGATTGCGCGCGCAGTTTACTGGAATGCTCGGCTGATGATTATGGATGAACCAACGGCTGCCTTGGGTGTCCCCGAGCAACGCAAAGTCTTCGAGTTGGTACGAGCATTACAGGTGCAGAAAGTGCCTGTCCTGATGATCAGCCACAATTTGCAAGATGTTTTCGCTGTGGCTAGCAGGGCCATTGTCATGCGGCGTGGCAAGAAAGTTGCGGAGCGGCTGCTCAAAGAAACAACAAGCGACGAACTCGTCAGTCTCATGATTGGTGCGGACAACACAGATTTTATCACAACCGAAGTATAAAAAGGAGAAATTAGCTCGTGCTAAAAGCGAAAACGTCTACTTTTCTGCGCCCAAATGGGCGTGCATTGGTCCTCGCGATGGATCACGCCAGGACAAGCGGCGCAGTCCCCGGTCTGGAAGATCCTGGTCAGATTATTGATATGGCCATTGTATCTGACAATGTAGACGCCGTTATGACTTCCTTCGGTGTCATTAAGCGTTATCATGAGCGGCTTATCGGCAATATTCCCACTATCCTGCGCATCGACGGTGGTCCAAGCGCTTATCGCGAAGAGTGGCTGGAATATACCGATTGGCGTCTGCTGCACACCCTCGACCACGCTACTGCGTTGGGAGTTGATGGTGTTGTGGTAATGCTCTTTTTGGGAAGCGATGTTGAGGTTGATACACTACATATCCTCTCTCAAGTCGCTGCAGAAGCCATGCAAACAGGTCTGCCAGTCATGGTTGAAGCATTGCCCTGTCCTCATCCGTCGATTCCGAACACGTTGGATGCCAAAGCAATGGCCGATGCAGCCCGTATTGGGTTTGAACATGGAGCAGATCTGCTTAAGTGCTATTACACTGGTTCGCCTGAAAGCTTTCGAACTGTCACCAAAAATTGCCCGGCTCCCGTCTTGATCGCAGGCGGTGCTCGAATGGAGACAGATCGAGATGTTTTTAACGTTGTTCATGGTTCAATTGCTGGCGGAGGAGCAGGTGTTGTCTTTGGTCGTAACATCTGGCAAGGATCGAATCCTCCTGCGATCGTGCAAGCCATTTCAGCTTTGATTGATGAGCGAGCTTCTGTCGACGAAGCATTGGAGATGTTAGGATAGAGGAACAAAAATTCATGGGGAACAGAGTCACACCCAAGCTGAGCGCAGTTGGTCACGTTGGGCTATATGCCAAAGATCCGGTGGCATTGGCGAAGTTCTATCAAGCTATACTCGGCATGACAATGACTGGGGGCAGTAGAAATAATCCCGACTTCGGCACAACAGCTTTTTTGAGCAGTCGCCCAGAAGAAGAGACCCACGAAATCATCTTCTTTGATAATCCCCGCGCTTGTCATACTGCCTTCAAGGTTCGTTCTCTGGCGGAACTGCGAGACTCCTATCGGCATGTTGTTGAAAGCGGTTTGTCAATCAACGCCTCGGTTAACCATGGTGTATCACTTGCATTTTATTTTGACGATCCAGAAGGCAACGAAATTGAGATCTATTGGCCCACCGGGTTGGCATATGCAAGTGGCCAACCCTACGCTCATCCAATTGATCTGACATTATCCGAAGAGGCGTTACTGCAAGACGTTGCGGATTTGGCCAGTAGAGTTGGTGCGCAGTGGCCTGTGGTATAGGGCTTGTAGAATAGAGAACGACTGACAACAAGGAGAGAACAAAATGAAACGATTTGGACAAGTCATCAAGGTTAAGCCCGAAAAGTTGGAAGAGTACACAGAAGCACATGCTGCCGTCTGGCCTGAAGTGCTAGAAATGATTACGAAGTGTAACATCAAAAACTACTCGATCTTTCATTACAACGGGATCTTGTTCGCCTATTTTGAATATCATGGTGACGATTTTGATGGAGATATGGCCAAGATGGCTGCGCACCCCAAGACGCAAGAGTGGTGGGATTGGATGATGCCCATGCAAGAGCCCGTGGCCGAAAAGGGTGAGGATGAATGGTGGCACACGATTGAGGAAGTCTTCCATCACGATTAAGTGCTTATCCGAAAAGCTCTGTAACAAGGAGAAACAACATGACGGAACAGGTGAGTCATCCAACAAAGCAGGTATCCGAATGGTTGTCCAATTTTGGCACGGCACTCGAACATGGAAATTTGTCAGCAGCCGCCGGGATGTTTGCCGATGAATCTTACTGGCGCGATTTGGTCACCTTCACGTGGAACATCAAAACAATGGAAGGGCCGGATGAGATTAAAGCCATGCTCGAAGCCAGGGCCGCCGACACACAAGCGAGCAATTGGCAGATCGAGGGCGAAGCAAATGAGGCTGATGGTGTCACGGATGCCTGGATCACTTTTGAGACCAGTGTCTCGCGTGGCGAAGGACATATCCGTCTGATGAACGGCAAATGCTGGACGCTGTTGACTGCAATGAAGGAACTCAAAGGGTATGAGGAGAAAAAAGGGTCAACACGCTCCCAGGGTGTCGAACATGGTGCGTTCAAAGATCGCAAAAGCTGGCTCGAGCGCAAACAGCAGGAAGAAGCTGAGTTGGGTTATGTCCAACAGCCCTATTGCGTGATCATTGGCGGTGGACAGGGCGGGATTGGTCTCGGCGCACGTCTCAAACGGCTGGAGGTACCAACCATCATCATCGAAAAGAATGATCGTCCTGGAGATTCCTGGCGCAAGCGCTACAAGTCTCTCTGCTTGCACGATCCGGTCTGGTATGATCACATGCCCTATCTACCGTTTCCCGAGCACTGGCCCATATTTTCGCCAAAGGACAAGATTGGTGATTGGCTGGAAACGTACACCAAAATTATGGAACTGAATTATTGGAGTTCCAGTGAATGTACCAGTGCATCCTATGACGAGAAAGCTCAAGAGTGGGTTGTCAATGTCGTGCGACGTGGCAGCAATGGTGACAGTGAAACCGTTGTCTTACGGCCCAAGCAGCTGATTTTGGCCACGGGAATGTCAGGGCGGCCCAATGTACCCGAATTTCCTGGAGCTGGGAGCTTCAAAGGGATTCAGTATCACTCCAGCCAACATGGTGCGGCAGAAGATTATGCCAGCAAGAAATGTGTCGTGATTGGCTCCAATAATTCGGCCCATGACATCTGCGCCGCCTTATGGGAACATGGTGCAGACGTCACGATGGTTCAGCGCTCATCAACTCATGTTTCCCGTTCTGATACGCTGATGGAATTGGCGTTGGGTGATCTGTACTCAGAACGGGCACTGGCAGCAGGTGTCACAACTCATATGGCGGATATGATTTTTGCCTCTCTGCCCTATCGTATCATGCATACATTCCAGATTCCGGTCTACGAGGAGATGGCTCGACAGGATGCTGATTTCTATGAACGACTCGAAAAGGCTGGATTCCTACATGACTGGGGAGACGATAGTTCAGGTCTCTTCATGAAATATTTGCGTCGTGGTTCGGGCTATTATATTGACGTTGGTGCTTCTGAATTGATTATCGATGGCAGCGTTAAACTCAAAAGCGGTTGCGAGGTTGATAGAATTACCGAAAATTCGGTTGTGATGAGCGATGGCATAGAATTGCCCGCGGATCTGATTGTTTATGCAACTGGTTACGGTTCTATGAATGGCTGGGCGGCCAAGCTCATCTCCCAAGAAGTGGCCGACAAGGTAGGCAAATGCTGGGGTCTCGGTTCAGATACGACGAAAGATCCTGGTCCGTGGGAAGGCGAACAGCGTAACATGTGGAAGCCAACCCAACAAGAAGCGCTTTGGTTCCACGGTGGCAATCTCCATCAATCGCGCCATTACTCAATCTATCTCTCCTTACAGATTAAGGCTCGTATGGAAGGGATTCCCACCCCTGTCTATGGACTCGGCCCGGTTCACCATCTTAGTTAATTTCGTCAGGAAAATAGCGATATATGAAGAGCCTAAGAGTGCACAATCGATTAGGAGGTTCTCTTGAACAGCATCCACGACATGGGCGGCATGCATGGCTTTGGCCCAATTCCCTATGAAGAAAACGAACCGGTATTTCATCACGAATGGGAGGGGCGGGCCTATGCAATGGTTACCCAAACGCCTGTTGGTTTTCCAAATGGTTTCCGCGAAGCTATTGAAGCAATGGATCCTGCGCATTATTTGTCGTCAACCTATTATGAGAAGTGGTTGCATATTCGCATCGAAGCATTGATCACAGCGGGGGCGATCACGCGGGATGAACTCGATACACAAATTGCCTATTTGCAAGAGGATCCCGATTTCATTCCCAGTCCCACAGAAGACCCAGAACGCGTACAGAAAGCGTTCGCCAACGTGCACGCGCCAAGAACGCATCGAAAAGAAGCTGACGTACAGCCTGCGTTTCAAATCGGTGATTCCATCCGCACAAAGAACATGCATCCGTCTGGTCACACGCGCCTGCCTCGCTACGCCCGCGGGAAGAAGGGTGTTGTGGTCAAGTATTATGGCATCCAGGAGTGCGATGATGTTCTGCCAGATGGCAGCATTGCGGAGCTGCAGCCACTCTACTCTGTCCGTTTTGCAGGGGAGGAGCTGTGGGGAGAATCCGCCGAACCGAATAGCGCAATCTATTTGGATATGTGGGAACTTTATCTGGAAAAGAATTCCGCATAAATTGTAAATAAGGGATATACTCCTATGACACATCATCATC
This sequence comes from Chloroflexi bacterium TSY, assembly GCA_019217005.1. The sequence continues at coordinate 200,581 of JAHBNG010000002.1, read as the reverse complement.
ACACAAACGGCCATATTCATGGTGAGGTCGATGCCGCATTGCGTACACGAGCACTGGAAGCCCTGCTGGTCGAAAAGGGACTCATTACCACCGACGTCATCGACGAAGTGGTCCGGCAGTACGAAGAAGATATTGGTCCCATGAATGGGGCGAAAGTTGTCGCGCGCGCCTGGACAGACACGGCCTATAAAGAATGGTTGCTCAAAGATGGTACGGCAGCAATTGCTGAAATGGGCTATACAGGGCGGCAGGGGGCGGAAATGGTTGTTCTGGAAAACACGACTGAGATTCATAACGTTGTGGTTTGTACGCTCTGCTCTTGTTATCCTTGGCCCGTTCTGGGTCTACCACCAAATTGGTACAAATCTTTCGCCTATCGCTCACGCGTTGTTCGCGAACCGCGTGCTGTCCTCAAAGAGTTTGGTCTGGATCTGCCAGAATCGGTTGAGGTCCGCGTGTGGGACAGCAACTCCGAAGTGCGTTATATGGTTTTGCCACAACAGCCTGAGGGGACAGATGGATTTAGCCAGGAGGAATTGGCATCGTTGATCACCCGTGACGCAATGATTGGGGTGGCGAAAGTGAAAGCACCAGCACTAGCTAATGGAGGGGTTTGATGAAAGACGAAACATTATCTGGCAAAACAGTGCCGCAGAAAATTGATGAACGCATTTCCAATATGGATGAACAGATTGCCCTGCCGCGCAAAAATGGTGAACTTATCTTTGAGGCGCCATGGGAAGCACGCGCGTTTGGTTTGGCCGTTGCACTCAACGAGGATGGCGCATATCCCTGGAGTGACTTTAGCCAGACACTCTCGCAACAGATTGCAGCTGCCCAACAGAATAAGAGCGCAGAATCGGATGATGAACCGTCAACCTACTATGAGAGTTGGCTGGCAGCGCTGGAAGAACTGTTAATCACCAATGGACTGGTCACGAGCCATGAGATTGAGAGAATAGTGCAAAAGCAGGCATTGCATGATACACATCATGAGCATTCCCATGAGCATGGACACGAGCATGAACACTGGTAGATACTACAACGGATTGAGCGATAGATGTTCAGATAATGTTTTTCCAGGCGAAACAGTAGCTAGTCAGCATTTCAGCCGGTCAGCCAGAGAGCTGACGAGCTGACCGGCTGAAATGCCATCAACGACAGGAAATGTTTTTCCTGAACGGCTATAGGAACGGATTCTTATCGTCCACAATACTGCATGGTTGTTAGCAGGCCCGTTGCTTTAGAAAACAATTTTGACGAAAAGAATATTTGGATTAAAGCATCAACTGACACAGAAAAGTAAAATCCGTGACACAGAAAAGTAAAATCCGTTTCTGTCCAAATCCGCTGTCGTACTTCATTTCAACCGCACAATATCACTCTGCGCAAAGATATGGCCGACCGCAAGTCCAAGCTCTGGTTCAGCATAAAGCTCCGGTGGAACGCTGATATCAGCCAGATAAAGCTCGCCGACTTGTGCATCAACTCCTGGTGCGCGTAGCCCCTCTTTGGGTAAGGCCAGCGTCATTGTGGCCGTGGCATTGATCGCCGGATCAAAGACTGTGCCGGTCGTCGTATCGACACCGGACGGTGCATCGAGTGAGAGCTTGGGTGCGTTCTGACTGTTGGCCCAACGGATGAGGTCGCCTGCGGTGCCGCGCGGTGCACCTTTGAGGCTATAACCGATTACACCATCAATGATCAAGTCGGACGCATCCGCGACATTGACCATATCTGCCTGTGCCACAGACACCCTCATACGGTGCAGAATGTCCAGTTGATGGGCCGGAATCGGTAGGGCAATCGCGTACTTGTACAAGAAAGAAAAGAAGGGATAATCTATTTTGGAACCCAAAAAGGAGAAACCAAAATGGAAAAGCCCGAAATAGCAAGCATAGAAAAGCACTTTGGAAGCATAGAAGAGCCAAGAAGCCCGATAAATCGACGCCACAATCTAATCGATATAATCGTGATAGCAATCTGTGCAGTCATATGCGGAGCAGACGATTGGGAAGGGGGCGAAAAATTCGGCAAAGCCAAAAAGGAGTGGCTAGAAAGCATACTGGAGTTGCCAAATGGAATCCCATCGCACGATACATTCTGGCGCGTATTTGGATTGCTAGATGGAGAGGTCTTTGCCGAATGTTTCAGCAAATGGATGAGCGCAGTCTGCCAGGTGACGAATGGAGAAGTGGTGGCAATAGACGGCAAGCAGTTGAGACGTTCCCATGATAAAACAGTGGGCAAAGGAGCCATATACATGGTGAGTGCTTGGGCTTCTCTGAACAAAGTAGTCCTTGGTCAGTGGAAAGTGGATGAAAAGTCGAATGAAATCACAGCTATTCCAGAGTTACTGCGCTTGTTGGAGATCAAAGGGGCACTCGTGACCATCGATGCTATGGGTGCTCAGACTGAAATTGCACAGCTCATCATTGACAATGAGGCTGATTATCTCCTCTCTCTCAAGGGCAATCAAGGAAACTTACATGCAGATGTCGCCTTGCTCTTTGAGGATCTCGAGGAAAGTGACTTTACTGCCTTTGACCACGATTATGCCAAAACGACCGATAAGGGACACGGTCGGCTTGAAACCCGAAGCCTGGACCATTTCTGCCCCCGACATCATCCAGAATCTGCGCAATTCTGAGCAATGGCCTGAACTCTCTACCGTCATGATGGTTCAAGCCCAACGCACCTTGATTTGTGGTGATTCTCAGCAAAAAGACAATCCCGACAGGCGCTATTACCTCTCGAGTTCCGAGTCCGATGCTCGCTCTTTACTCAATGCCTCTCGCACTCATTGGCATGTCGAAAATCGCCTACACTGGACCCTCGATATTGCCTTCCGAGAGGATGAATCCCGTTTGCGCAAAGGCCACTCAGCTCAGAATTTCGCTGCCCTTCGTCATATTGCTCTCAATCTGCTCAAGAAGGAGACTTCTCTCAACGTTGGCATCAAAAACAAGCGCCTTACCGCTGGCTGGGACCACCACTATCTCTTGACAGTCCTTTCTGGCTTATTTTTTTAAGGTACGCGATTGCCCTACCGGAATCGGTGTGAACTCCGCATCGGGCTTCGTGACAAAGACCTGCACCCGGGCACCATAGTTATGCAGCCGTCGCGCACACACGAGGGCACCGCCGCCATTGCCTCCTGTACCGGCCAAGACGACCACATTCTTCCCGCTCGGGTCACCAGCGAAAAAGCGATCTCGCGCCAGATGTGCCAGATTGCGCCCGGCATTCTCCATCATCTGGATCAATTCGATCCGATAATCTTCTATCATTGCCCGATCCACCTCGATCATCTGATCGGTGGTCAGATACGGGATTTCTTCATCATAAAGGGGAATGTTCATCTTTTTCCTCTTTCTGAACAATCTATTGAACTTCCGGCTGCCACGGCCAGCGTCCTTCAATCTCTAGGCTCAGTACTCTACGTACCAAATCGCTCAGCAATAATTCTCGATGCAAACTCAGGCCAACTTTGTGATTGATCTGTTTGTCCGTGTAAGGTGTTGGTCTCTTCCAGAAGATCCCCCATCTGCTCAGCCGTCAAGGATTGAGAGAGCAGATCATTGATGCCGTTGTCAACGATGTATTTGGCATACCAAATTGCCCACTCTTGGTCATAGACGCCCTTTAGTACAGTCTGCTCATATGTATGATGCGCACTGCCAGCTTGCTTGAGTAGATCTAAGATTTTATGCTGATTCATATTCTCTCCTTATAAAGTGATTCCAAGAAAAAAAATCAAAATAGGAAGCGGATTTTCACAGATATACACGAATGAAAATCCGGAAAATCCAATTCATCCGTGTCCAAAAACTTTTATTGAATGCTCGTTCCTTACTCGCTCGACCAAGCCGTACGAAAATCCGGATAGAGCGTCAGCCCACCATCGACAAAGAGGGTCTGTCCCGTGATGTAAGCGGCCTCGTCTGAGCAGAGGAAGGCGGTGACTGCGGCCATTTCCTCGGACGTACCAGCCCGGTTCATGGGGATGTGTTTGAGGACTTCGCCCGCCTTTTCGGGATCGTCAACCCAAGCGCGGTTGATGGGCGTAGTCGTAGCACCGGGACCGATGCCGTTGACGCGGATCTTGCGTCCTGCATATTCGAGAGCCAAGGTGCGGGTCAGATTCATCATGCCGCCTTTACTAATGGAATAGGAAAGAAAGCGGGGTTTGGGTATCATCTGATGGACACTGGAGACGTTGATGATGACACCTGATTGATCTTCAGCCAGAAAGTGGCGAATGGCCGCACGGGCAGCAATAAAGGAGCCGCGCAGGTTAACGCCCAACACCGCATCAAAATTGTCTGTCGTCATCTCATGGGAATCTGCTGGGATCTGAATGCCGGCATTGTTAATGAGGAAATCAAGACCGCCCAGCCCGTCGATGGTTTCTTGGACCATGCGCTCGACTTCATCCTCTTTGGATACATCCGCCTGCACCAAGATATGATTGACACCGTGCCCCTTCATTTCGTCAACGCAATGGTCCATTGCCTCGTGAAGCATGGCGTCGGTTTCGGCGGCCTCCTCCTCTCGTTTGCGGTAGTTAATGGCGACATTGGCTCCTTCTGCGGCAAAGCGTACCGCAATCGCCTGGCCAATTCCCGATGTGCTGCCCGTTACAAGGACGTTCTTTCCACGTAATCCGTTCATATTGTTCTTTTCTCCGATATTGATAATTTGTACCCTCAGGTGACAGTCACTAGTATCATGCTTTTCGGATCAAGTTGCTCATGGCGGAACCAGATTCGTGCTGGTTGAGTAGCCCGAAGGACGTATCGAAACCCAACGGGTCGACCCGCAATCGCTGGTTTCACTTCGATACAAACTCAGTACAAGCGATACCGCTTCGCCACTCAACCGGCGTTTGCTCGTCTGTTTTGACTGCTTGTGACCCAACCAAGATGAGAGAATCTTCATGTTCAAATGGGCAGGCAAGCAACAATTTCAACTCACTTTGTGCGAAAAGTGACAGTCACCTCCTCGTGCCGTACAGCAAGGTGAACTGCTACCCATGACAATTGACCGCTGGCCATCGGGGCCAAGATCATGGAGTGTTCTCTCAGAGCGCCAATTGCTCTCCGTAAAAGTGTTTCCTAGAAAAGTTATGTTATGTGGCATCACTATCTAGGGGATTTTCAGCATCTTTCAGCAAAGCCCAAACCCGTAGCACCTCGGCCACGCTCCAGGCTTGGGCAATGCAAGCGCGAGGACGATGAGGTGCGTCACCTTCAGCGACTTCGCTGATGCTGCCTAGGCCATAGTCTGTCAGATGATGGATAAAGGGAATAAGGTACTGACGCGCATGATCAGGGTCGTTGTAAACACGCAGATGGGCCTCAACAAAGGGGCCAATCTGCCACGTCCAGACTGTTCCCTGATGGTATGCGCTGTCTCGTTCATAAGGTCCACCCCGAAATTGTCCACGATAGGCAACGGAATTGGGGGCAAGGCTGCGCATGCCCATTGAAGTCAAGAGTCGACGCGCGCAAATGTTGACAATTGCACGCTGTTGTGCGGCATCCAGTGGATTATACGGAAGGGAAACGGCAAAAAGCTGATTCGGACGTAGGGTTGCATCAGCTGTACCATCAGGCGTGTCGATGACGTCATAGCAATAGTCGGCATAATCGTTCCAAAAGCGGCCAAAGTTGCTCTGTACTTGCTCGGCGAGAGCAGTATAGCCGACGTGTTTCTCATTCAGTAGACGAGCAAAGTCGGCCATGATGCGTAGCGTGTTGTACCAGAGTGCGTTGATCTCGACGGCTTTGCCCGTGCGGGGCGTCACCACCCAATCACCTATTTTGGCATCCATCCAGGTAAGTTGTACATCATCTTCGCCAGCGTAAAGTAGTCCGTCATTGGGATCCACGTGGATGCTGTAGCGGGTGCCGCGCTTGTGCCAGTCGATGATTTCGCTCAGGACAGGAAATAGCACACGCACCAGTGCTTCGTCGCCTGTTGAATCGAGATACGCTTTGATAGCGACAAAGTACCAGAGTGTGGCGTCAACTGTGTTGTATTCGGGCGTTTCGCCGTAGTCAGGAAAGCGATTGGGCAGCATTCCCTGATCCACATGTTTGGCAAAAGTGCGTAGAATCTTGGCTGCAATCTCAGGACGACCTGTGGTCAACGTGAGACCGAGGAGACTGATCATTGTGTCGCGCCCCCAGTCCCCAAACCAGTGGTAGCCAGCGAGGATCGAGCGCCCATTCGGGTCATCATTCACGGGTCGTTGCACGATGAACTGATCGGCGGCCAGTATGAGTTGCTTGAGCCAGTTGGGCCATTCGTCTGTTTGCTCTGGGCGATAATTTGGGTTTCATATGCTTGTCGCTGTTCGTATGCAGCGTGGCTATCAACTGCCGAAAGCGGTTCTGTGCTGGCAACCAAGGTGACTGAATCGCCAGCGTACAGGGTTGCGTTAAAGCGCCCAACGTACAGATTGTCATCCAGAACGTCTAGACCGCGCGCGGCTTCTTCGATCAGAAAGTAGTTGCGATACCAGTCATGGTCAAAGATCGCCTCAGAACGATCGCTCACTAGGTGAAGAGGGATCGCGTGGTCGAAAGCCCTAATTCGTACCCCCATGTCAATTGGTTCTATCTGCATCCGCCAATCGCCTGCCCGTGTGGTGGTGTGAAAATCACGATAATTGACCAGCGCCTTCATCTCTAGGTGAAGTGGACGCGTGGCTTGAAGCACGTCATATCGAACGTAAGTGGTGTTGGCTCCTTGTTCCATCCAGATACGCTTTTCTAAGCGTGCATTACCGATGGCATAAGTCCAGACTGGAATGGTTCCCTCTAGTCGGAAGCGCTCCAGGTGCAGAAAGCCTGGCGGTTCCAGCGGTGCCCCGGCATAATTCCACTGATTGACAAAGAGAGAATATTTTTGATAGTCATATGTAACGGTTTCATCCAACTTACTGAGTAGCAATGTGCGACCGAGCGGCGGGTTGAGTGCGGCCACAAGTAGACCGTGATAACGACGGGTCAACAGACCCGCAACGGTTCCCGACGCGTATCCACCAACGCCGTTGGTGACAAGCCACTCGCGAGTCGTCGAAATGGAGGAATTGCGAGACACTTCACGTCCAAAATCTACCCCTTCAATGTTAACATTTGGTGTTTGTTGGTCAAGCATGGGTGGGTCAACTCCACATAGTTTTGAGGCTCTTCAGACGAAGCAGTTGAATTGATTGTTTCTGTTCAGTCATTATTTGTCGTGGGTCGGTGGTAAGAATGATACTTGTTACTTACCAGTCACCACTGCTGTTTTTTGGGTGCGCCTTGTTCTTGACTCAAGTATAGCAGGGTGTGTACAGTCTGTATGCCGGAATTCCGGCATATGTAACTCTATTTCGGGTCGGGACTTGTCATACGACGAGAATGGTTTATACTATGTTTTGGACGCTTACAATTCAATTATTCTTACTCCATACCCAATTCACATGGATCATTTTATATGACTAGAGTTGCAACTGATATAGGCGGAACCTTTACCGATCTTGTCTACGTAACAAGCGATGGCACAGTCGGCACAGCCAAAAGCCACACGACCCCCAGTCAATTTGACCAGGGAGTCATGGATGTGATTGAGGCAAGCGACATAACGCCACGCGAGTTCGTCTCATTTGTTCATGGTACAACGATTGTCATCAACGCCATTGCTGAGAGGAAAGGGGTAAAGACGGCTCTAATCACAAGCAAAGGCTTTCGAGACGTGCTGGAGATTGGGCGTGGCAACCGTCCCGACTACTTTAATCTGGAATATGAGAAGCCCAAGGCCTTTGTGCCGCGCTATTTACGCCGAGAAGTGCCAGGACGCATCAATTATCAGGGTGCAGAAACCGCACCTCTAGATCTTTCGGAATTGCCGTCAATCTTGAAAGATTTCCAAGTCGAAGGAGTTGAAGCCATCGCCATCTGCCTGCTAAACTCGTATGCCGATGCCGACCATGAAGAAGTTGTGTTGGCTGAAATTATAAATCGCTGGCCCCAAGTTTCGGTCGTGGCATCTCATCAAATCACACGTGAATGGCGCGAGTATGAGAGGACGAATACAACAGTTCTATCGGCTTATGTGCAACCCATCGCCCATCGTTACCTGGATGATCTGACTGGTCGCCTTTCTGGTGCAGGCATGACCTGTACACCTTACATCATGCAGTCCAACTGCGGCGTGGATACGGTCAAAAATGCCCGCGCTGTACCCATCACTATGATCGAATCAGGACCGGCCAGTGGTATATGGGGAGCGGCGGCACTTGGTCGTCTGATTGATGAACGGGAAGCCATTGCCATCGACATCGGTGGCACCACGGCAAAGTGTTCGCTCATCTCTGGTGGCCAGATCAAGCTCAACACCAACTACATGGTCGAACAAACCGAGATATCGGGCGGATATCCGGTCATGGTTCCAGTGGTTGACCTTGTGGAGATCGGCCAAGGGGGCGGTTCAATTGCCTGGGTAGACGACTTCAACCGGCTGCATGTAGGTCCACAAAGCGCTGGGGCTGACCCAGGGCCTGTTTCCTATGGGACAGGCGGTACCGAAGCCACGACCACCGATGCGAACTTGGCATTAGGCTGCATTAACCCCGGCTATTTCTGTGGTGGTACGCTGACTGCTGACATGAAGGGCGTTTATCGAGCACTCGACAGACTCTCCCAACGGTTAGGTATCAGTCGGCACGACGCGGCTCGTGGCATTGTGCGGTTAGCCAACAACAACATGGTCAATGCCATCAAGCTCATCTCCGTCAACCGTGGTCATGACCCACGAGATTTTACGCTGATTGCTTTTGGTGGGGGTGGTGGCATGCACGCGTGTGCATTGGCTCGCGAATTGGGCATCAAGAAGGTGGTCATCCCCAAAAACTCGGGGGTCTTTTCAGCATGGGGCATGTTGTTGAGCGACCTACGTCGTGACTACTTGCAGACGCGAGTGGTCGAACTTTCCGAAAAGGATGCTGATCAGCAGTTGAGTGACGCTTTTATCCGTATGGAAGCGCAAGCACAACGAGAGTATGCAGAGGAGGGTATCGATGCTGCACGCGTGCGTTTTCAGCGGTATGGACGATTGCGATATCAGAACCAAGAGCACTCCACGGAGATCGACCTACCTCTAGGTCTCATTACTCCTGGAAAAATGGATAAGATCATCGAGCATTTTCATACAACTTATGAACGCGAATACACATACCGCCTCGACGCACCAGTCGAGCTGGTTACCTACCACGTAATCGCTTTTGCGGATGTAGATAAACTCGTTCCAGAAAAATTGCCTCCTAGCAGTAGCAATGCTAAAAATAGAATCAAAGGCCAACGAAAAGTCGATTTTCTCGAAGCTGGAATACATACTGCCACAATCTACGATGGTCATGCGGTCGGATCCGGATTGGCATTGTCTGGCCCAGCTGTCATTGAGGAAGCAGATACAACTGTGGTGATTCCTCCAATGATGGCTTGTTCTGTGGATGAGTATGGGAATTATCAGATCGTCGAACGAATAGGAGAATAGTCTGATGCAATCACCTCATGGTCGTACCTCCCAAGCATTTCGTCCTCCCGCCATGGGCCGCAACGGTATGGTCACGTCGGGACATGCGCTCGCTTCCCAGGCTGGTATTCAAACATTGATGGTCGGCGGCAACGCGGTGGACGCCGCAATTGCTACTGCAGCCGCCCTCGGCGTCGTCGAGCCGCAAGGATCCGGCGTAGGTGGGAATGGGTTTATCCTTATCTATGACGTTGTATCCGATACAATCAGCACCGTCAATGCGACTGGACCTGCCCCACTCGCGGCCACCCGTGAACTCTATCTGGCGGAGGGTGGCATTCCCATGAAAGGGATCCGCAGCGTCTCTGTGCCAGGATTGGTCGACGGCTGGCTGTTGGCCCATGAGCGGTATGGGCAGTTGCCATTGGACCAGGTCTTTGCACCCGCCATTTCTCTCTGTGAAGATGGGTTTCCACTCAGTCATAAACTAGCCGCCTCCATAGCAGATGAACTGCCCCGGTTTGCAGATGATCCTCATACCCGAGCCATCTTTACAAATGAGGGCGCCGCAATTGTCCCAGGCGAGTTGCTCATCAACAAGAACTTGGGCACCACCTACCGCCGCATTGCAGCCGAGGGGCGCACCATCTTATATGAAGGTGAAATGGCCCAGGCATTGGTAGAATTCAACGAGGCCTATGGAGGATTGTTGACCGCCAAGGATCTGGCTGGCTACCACGCCCATTGGGCCGATCCGATTCAGACTAATTATCGTGGCTACGACGTTTACGAGATGCCGCCCAATTCCAGTGGCCATATTCTGTTACAGGAACTCAACATGGTCGAGCGCTTTGATTTACAAGCGCTGGGCTGCAACACAGCAGAGAGTGTCCACTTGATGGTTGAGGCCAAGAAGCTCGCCTTTGCTGACCGAGAGAAATATATGGCCGATCCCGACTGGGTAGATGTGCCAATTGAGGGACTGCTCTCCAAAGAATATGCAGCAACGCGAACAGAACGCATTGATCTTGATCGAGCAGCAGACGATGTCCCACCCGGTGGACCCAAACAATTCGAAGATACCACTTGTTTCTGCACTGCTGACCGTCAGGGCAATGCCGTCTGTATCCTCCAGAGCATTCAATCAGGTTTTGGTTCAAGCCTCATTGCGGGTGAGACGGGCATCTTGCTCAACAATCGCATGACCTACTGGCACTTAGAGGCGGATCATCCCAACTGCCTAATGCCGGGCAAGCGAGTGCGCCACACCATGAATCCAGTCATTGTAACCAGGGACGATAAGCCGTTTCTCATCTGTGGCACGCCCGGTGCCGATACGCAAGTGCAAACAAACTTACAGCTGATTACCCACGTCGTCGATTTTGGAATGAACCCGCAGGAAGCGGTTGAAGCACCCCGTTGGCGTAGCTTGCAGAACCCAATGGAGTCGACCATTCCGCATACTTGCGAAGACGTGTTGCAATTGGAGAGTCGTTTTCCCGAATCAGTGCGTGCTGGGCTCAGAGACAAGGGGCATGAATTGGAAATCCTGGACGATTGGGGGGGACCAGGTAGTGCGCAAATGATTATGATTCATCCTGGCTCCAACGCCTTGATTGGTGGGTCTGATCCGCGTCGGGATGGATATGCAGTGGGGTATTGAACGATGGCGGAATCGATTCTGCCTCAACCGCTCTGCAACAGACCATGGACAAAGCATATGCTAAGAAATATCGCCTACGCGGCAAGAAGATCACCCTCATTGGAACAAACTTTGATCATGAACGGCGCCAAATCACTGAATGGAAACATAAGCAGGATCGAATAGAAAATTCATAGAGGATTAAGAAATGGGTATCAGTCTAGGACTTGTCGGGCTTGGCTCCTTTGGGCGAGCCTTTGCCGATCTCTTTATGAGCCATCCACTTGTCGACCGAATTGCATTATGTGACCGAGAACCAGACCGTGTGGCAGCTTTTACAAACAAAGAATCATGGCAGGTCAAGTTCAACCGACAGGACGTATACAATTCCTTGGACGAGATTTGCCAGAGTGATCTGGATGCTTTAGTCATTATCACCCAACCCTGGTTACACGCACCTCAGTGCATCCAAGCGATGGAAGCAGACAAACATGTCTACAGCGCCGTTCCCATCATTACAATCCCCGATGGTGACGAAACGCTCGAGTGGTGTGACAAGCTGGTCGAAACCTGTCGGCGTACGGGGATGCACTATATGCTGGGTGAAACAACCTACTACCGACCTCAAGCGATGTACTGTCGTCGTCAGGCGCAGGATGGTGCATTTGGCAACTTTGTCTACAGTGAAGGTGAATACTTCCACGATGTTGATGGACATACCAATCTGCGCGAGGTCATGAAACGCCGACTCGCGAGCCAAGCCGGACAAGAATGGGTAGCGATGCGTGAACAATACAAAGCACGCGGCGTCAAAGATGGCCCCATGCACTATCCCACCCACTCGACGTGTGGCCCCATCAGCGTCATGAACGCACATGCTGTCAAAGTGAGCGCTTGGGGCTACGCAAATCGGGACAATGATTCATTCTTCATCGAAAACGGTGGTGCATTTAGCAATGAAACGGGTCTCTTTTACATGAGCAATGGCGCGACCATGCGCATCTGCGAATTTCGCGAGATTGGCCACACTGAGCGGGAGATCTTCCGGGTCTATGGCACAGAAGGCAGCTTCGAGAACGACACATGGCTGACCAACAAAGAGCGAACTCACCTAACTGTGGAAGAGATGCGCGATCCATTGCCACCGGATGTGGTGGAAGCTTTTCGCAACGTCAGCAAAACGTCAGATTTTTATGGTGGTCATGGTGGCTCCCATGCATACCTTGCTCACGAGTTTGTCGACGCCGTCGCACACAATCGCACGCCAGCCATCAACGTTTGGGAGGCCGTTCGCTATATGGCGGTGGGCGTGATGGCTCACAAGTCGGCTTTGCGCGATGGAGAATTGCTCGATGTGCCTGATTGGGGGAATGCACCGGCATGATGAAAGGGTAACAGGGTGATTTGTCTCTTTTGCACATTTCCTTATGTGGGTTCTTTGAGATTTTGTGGGGTAAACGTTGGATAGTTTGTTGGTTTGCTCGTTTGTTCACCAACCATCTAACCAACAAACCAACTGAAAACCACACAATTTCTCAGACAACCCTTATGTGTAAGAAGGAATTAGGTTCATGTCGATGGAACAAAAGGTCTATTTATGTCAGAGCTTGCAATGAATACGCTCATCGATGTTGCACGCCGCATCGAGACGAAGGAGCTTTCGCCAGTTGAACTAACGAACAGTATTTTAGAACGAATCGAATTACTTGACGATCGGTTACATTGCTACGTAACCGTGTTGTCTGACCAAGCACTTGCAAATGCGAAGACCGCTGAAACTGAGATAATGCAAGGAAGCCACCGTGGTCCGTTGCATGGCATTCCGATCGCTGTCAAAGATCTCTGCTTCACAAAAGGAATCCGCACGACATGTGGCTCGCAAATGTTCGAAGATTGGATTCCTGATGAGGATGCAACAGTTGTCCGTAAGCTGGCAGAGATTGGGACGATTCTTCTCGGAAAGCTGCACATGACCGAGTTTGCCTACCGATGGCATCACCCCTATCGTCCGATTCCGACCAACCCTTGGGGTGAAAACCGCTGGCCCGGTGTTTCGTCTAGCGGGTCTGGGGTAGCGCCAGCAACAGGTCTCTGTTTTGGCGCGTTGGGAACAGACACTGGTGGATCCATTCGCTTTCCGGCAGCTGCCAATGGCGTGGTCGGATTGAAACCGACCTATGGACGCGTGAGTCGCTACGGTGTTTTCCCCCTGGCTGAATCGCTTGACAACGTTGGTCCTTTGACGCGCAGCGTGGCGGATGCAGCGGTAATGCTCGAAGCAATCGCTGGATTTGATCCACTCGATCCAACCTCACATCGTGGCCCTGTTCCCGACATCCAAGCATTGCTGGGACAAGAGATTCGAGGCATTCGCATCGGAGTCAATGAGGCGTTTATCACCGAGGAAGTTCATTCAGAGGTCAGCAAGGGGGTAAAAGAGGCGTTGCCGATTTTGGAGGGTTTGGGCGCAGAGTTGATCGAAGTTTCCGTTCCCCTTGTCAACGATGCCGCTGATATTTGGAACACAATCTGTTTTTCCGATGCCGCCTCTGCCCATGAAGAGATGTTTCCCGTCCGGGCAGAGGAGTATGGTCCATTTCGTCAACTATTGGAAAAGGGCGCTCAATATCGAGGGCAAGATTACGCCAAGGCTCATACTGTGCGCGAAAATTTCTCCGGTCAGTTGCGAGCGATCTTTGAGGAGGTTGATCTGATTGTGTGTCCCACCATGCCAACAGTCGCGCCTCCGATGGATGAGATCGGCGAACCCATTATGGAAGATGATTATGCACGTGCCCGCTTCACCTATCCATTTAACTTCAGCCGCAATCCGACGCTATCGATGCCTTGCGGATTTGATGCGGAGGGGATGCCCTTGAGTCTTCAGCTCGTGGGACGGCATTTCGAGGAAGCTTTGCTTTGCCAGGTTGGTCATGCTTATGAGCAGGCGACGGAGTGGCATCGGCAATCGCCGCCGCTGGGGAGCTAGATTTCTCCTTGCACTTGAACTCATAAACACCCAATGTGCTTTGTTTGTAGAGTAATCGTGGAAACTCTACGGATTCTTTGATAATATATTGTTTGAATTGGCTTTATGACTGATCCGATAAACCACCCTGGCTAAGTTGTTCTCGCAGACGCGCTAGTTCGGCCTCAGCTTCTCGTCGCCTCTGTTCGGACTGTGTGCGAGCTAGAGCTTCTGTTTGGGCACGTTCCTCTGCTTCCGCCGCACGTTCCTCTGCCTGAATGCGGGCAGATGCTTCTGCTTGGGCACGTTCCTCTGCTTCTTCTGCACGTTCCTCTGCCTCGATGCGGGCAGATGCTTCTGCCTGAGCGCGTTGTTCGTCCGACAATATCTCTTCATCTGTCTGGGGATCTATCACGAGAAACCGATCGTGTGCCTCGGTCGTGCCCACCCACACATCATTGATAGCGCTGTAGATCCAGCCTTGAGCATTTGGTTGAATTTCTAAATACTGTCCCCCTTGTAAGCGATAGCCGCGGACAGTATACTGAATTGTATCTCGCCAAGGCCGCAAACCAGAATCGACGATGATATATTCTTCAACTCCAGCCTGTTGATAGATATTTACTTTGTCTTCGTAGTCAGGTTTGACATACCGTGGGGAAACCATTTCTAGCACAAATTGAGGCCGTGTTCCTTCATCTGGGACAAAAAAGGAGCTGCGCGGTTCGTTTGGGTCAATAACATTGGGTATCACGGAGACATCGGGGGCCGGATTCGACAACTCCACAATTCCCCAATCGATCTTCAAATCGCTGTAGACCTTCATACTAGAATTGTTCTGATGGATATAGCGAAAAATGCTCTTGATGTCATCAACATCCTGCTCATGACGCGTCCCTTGCACAAAGTGATCTCCTTCTTCAGGATCCAGGAAGTCTTCCTGTTTCAATGGTATTTGTGAATAGATTGGCTTGCCCGCATCGTCATAGGAGACTGCGATACGATGACCGTAATAGTATTTGTCAACTATTTCGGGAGGTACACCGTCAGATGGTGCAGCAACCGTAGGCGTCAGAATGTCCTTTTCATTTTTGATCATTGGTTTCATTTCTTTATCCCGCGCTCAGCGATACAAATCGAAAGAATGTTAGAACAATTGTGCCATGTAACGAACACAGCGTCAAGGGTATCGGGTCATGGGTTTATGGAGATGTAGATCAGTTTGGGCGAGAATGCGTTGTAGGTGGGTCAAACGCATTCTTTTGATCCTGCCCCGACCTGAAATATACCGGAAAGAATCCAAAGGTTTGACACACTATATTCTGTTTAGTAGGATGATATTAAATTTGACAAGCAAAGAAAGATGTCGATCCTTGTGAAGGAGGCATGATGTCTAATTTCCCCAAAGATTCCAAGAAGATACAAGCCACAATCAAACGATATGAAAACGCTTTGCGCAAAGAACAAAAACAGTTCGGTGCGATCATGGATGGAGCTGGCAAACGATATTTACTTGGTCCGCTCTATTTACTGAAGGGTGATAAAAAAGGTGCCTTACGTTCCTTTACGTGGTTCGAGAAGACGTTCCCAGATGATATTGGAGATCCTGAACAATATTTGTGTTGGACGTTGGCGCTTTACCAAAATGGAAATTACGACGCCGCCACTTTGAAGCTTCGGCAGACCATGTTAATGAATCTCTATTTGATCCCCTATGTGCTCGGAATCGAACAAGCTGAATATGAGATGTGGCATAGCTCGAATTTAGAATATCCTGATTACGTCAAGTTTGTATCATCTGAAATCATCCAGCTATGGAAACCAGACGAGTTGACATGGATGAATGAAACGTATCATAGTCAGGAATTGACCAATATACGTACTCGATATATTGAGATCTATACTCAGCTCAAAGACGAACGTCCTGGTCCAACACGAACGGCGTTGGTAAGAGAAGCGTATGCTTTGAGAGAGGCAACTTGAATGACACAACGCTACGGATACCACGGAAAAGTCCTACATATTGACCTGAACGCTCATCTATCATGGATTGAGAAACCCGACGATCGCTTCTGGCGTATCTATGGCGGAGGCGGATTGTTGGCGACCTATTATTTACTCCGTGAGTGTTCGGCTGGGATCGATGCGTTCGATCCCACAAATCTGCTTATTTTGACCTCCAGCGTGATCGCTGGACATCCTTATGCGGGGCTAGCACGTTACTCAGCTGCGGCCAAGAGTCCACTAACTGGTGGCATTGGAGAGACGTGTGGCGAGGGTCCATTTGGCATTGCGCTAAAAGGCAGTGGTGTCGACAGCATCATCATTCGGGGTGTGGCGGAGCGCCCAACGGTCGTACTTGTTGAAAATGGCGCAGTTTCTTTCCACGATGCTAACACACTGTGGGGACTTCCTGTCTCGCAAACGGTTGATCAGTTGGAGGCACAGTTCGGAGATGCGATTCATACAGCGGTCATCGGTCCAGCGGGAGAGAACCTGGTGCGTTTTGCCAGCATCGTGACGGAGCGCAGCTACCAAGCCGCGCGCATGGGAATGGGTGCAGTGATGGGCTCCAAGAAGCTAAAGGGGATCGTGATCAGAGGTGAGCATCGTCCGTCAGTTGCCGATCCTGCCACTTGCATTAGGTTGACAGAGCATTATCGCGCCCGAATGAAGGCGAACGACCTTACGCGTTGGCAACTTGAACCGCCAGGCTTTTCTGCTTGGGTGCATCTTCATGGACTCGATGCGGCCCTCTGTACACACAACTATCGCGATGCTACATTTGAAGCCGCCGATCACTATGCTGCTGATGCCTTTATGGACTACTATCTGCATGAGGGGAACTGCCCAGGGTGTCCCAACAATTGCATTAAGTTCTTTGGCGTTGAGAATGGGAAGGAGAGGGAGGAGAAGGCTGAGGCTAAGGCTGAGGGGGGTGTCAACTCAGCAGGGATAGATGAGACGTATGATGTGCGCGCAGGGGCGATTCATCAGGAGATTGCGGGGGGCATTGGGTCCGAATCTGGGTATTGCGGATCTTGAGACTATCTTTCAGGCAAATGTGCTTTGTAACGAGTTGGGGCTGGATCCAACTTCCTTGGGCTTTACGCTTTCGATGGCGATGGAATGCATAGAAGAAGGCATTTTAACCCAGGACGTGACTGGTGTGCCGCTCCGTTTTGGTGAAGCTAGCGCAGTCCTGACAGTGATTCGCCAGATCGCTCATCGTGAAGGATTTGGCGATCTGTTGGCAGAAGGTGCCTACCGAGCAGCCAACCGGATTGGGCATGGCGCCGAAGGCTACGCTCTACACGTAAAGGGCTTGGAGATGGTCTGCTTCGAGCCACGTACGCAGACAAATTTAGCGCTTGGCTATGCAACTGCGCCCATTGGACCGCGTTACGATATTTGTGAACATGATTGGGATTTTGATACACAAGTCGGGTGGGAACATACGCTAGATAGTTCACGAACGATTGGAATTTTAGATCGCATCCCGATGGAAGAGTTGAGCAACGAGAAGGTTCGAACATTCAAGGCGCTCATGACGCTCTGGTCAGCAGCAGATGCACTCGATTTCTGCATCTTTGCCATTGCCCCAACCCGTATCTTTACCCTACATGAGATGGCGGAGATGCTGAATGCTATAACTGGCTGGAACGCATCATCCTATGAACTCATGCGCATGGGTGAGCGACGATTGCATCTGATGCGCGTCTACAACGACCGCGAAGGGCTAACGGCACAAGACGATACCCTGCCTGCGCGCTTCTTCGATGAGCCGATCCAGATGCCCGGCGAACGGTGGCACGGTCTCACTTTGGATCGAGAGCGCTTTGCTGCCAGCATACGCACCTACTATCAGATGATGGGTTGGGATGAGGCTGGACGTCCCCTTGACGCTACGTTGTTAGATTACCAGTTGGATTGGGTAATTGACGAAAATGCGGAGCAAGAGTCTCAGTAGATCCAAATTTGGCGTTTTTGGCTATTTTCAGTCGAGATTGCAGGGATTTTGGAGTCATTTATTCAGATTTCGGTTACAGAAAACAACCTATTTCATATCTGAAAATCGCCCAAATCTAACGCAAAAACTAGATATCGACCGGCAAATTTGTATTTATGTCAACTGTTTAGCCAGAATTCTCTCTCAAAACCTGAAATTTGGATCTACTGAGTCTTAGAATAATATGATCTTAGAAAACCTCCAAGAGCTAACTGCTGACCAAAAAAGGTTCTTACACGAAACGACAATTGAAGAAGAAGTACCAGGAGCGATTCTGCTAGATTTTGCTACACTGCTGGATTTTATTCGAGAGGTTGATGTGCCATTGACAGGAACTCATCTGCTCCCGTTAAAACTACTGGCACCGCTCAATGAACGAATGACCAATCCACACGTACAGACTCTTCAACGGCCTACTCTAAAATCCTATCCCCATCTTGAGGGACTATTTTTGTTGTCACGCGCGTCTGGGCTTACTTATGTGAACAGCACTCGCAAAAAACCAAGATTAATTCTAGACTCTGTCGTCTACAATTCTTGGGCAACATTGAATCCAACTGAACGCTACTTTACTTTGCTAGAGAGTTGGATACTGCGCGGGCACCCTGAAATACTAGGAGAAAATGGTAATTTATTCGACTTTTTTGGACCCCTCAGTGGATGGAAGGGATTTTTTGAAAAGGTACCGAAGCAGGGCAAACGGATAGTGCCCAACACTGAAGATGAACATTCTCTACGTTATTTTCCTGGGTTGCGCAACCTTGCATTGATGGAGTTGTTTGGGTTTGCGATCGTCCAAAGAGCGCCTTTAGCGGAGAGAAAAAGTTGGCCCATTGCTTCTATAGAACGCACTCCGCTGGGTGATGCCACCCTTCAATTGCTTCTTCAACACCTTGCCGATATTCTTGAAACTAGAGCGGTGCTTGACCCGCCCAGTTTAGTCCCACCAGGTCAATTACAATCCAAATTTCAACCCTACTTTCCTCAATGGCACAACAATCTTGTTATTCCTGGACATGATTTTGAGGATGGGGTTTATCTGTTTCAGGTTTCGTTGAGCGAACATCTATGGCGCAAGATCGCGATTCCAGCAACGAAGATGTTGGAGGACTTGAGTCGCGCCATTCTTGACGCTTATGAATTCAACCATGACCATCTCCATGAGTTTATCTTCCAAAGTCGGTTTGGGATTAACGAAAGGGTTCGTCATCCATACATGGAGGAAGAGCCGTTTACCACCGAAGTGCGTGTCGGCGATTTACCACTCTCGAGCGGTGCATCAATGACCTACCTCTATGATCTTGGCGCTAGCTGGCTCTTTGATGTCAGGTTGGAACGAATTGATCCAATAGATTCCAATATGAGTGAACCTACATTAGTAGAGAAATCTGGCGATGCACCAGAACAATATCCCTTCTAACAAAGAGAAAGGAGATGGCAATGAAATATCGCTACGCTGAAATGACGTGGCCCGAATGTGATGAAGTCGTCCGCCAAGGGCGGGTTGCTGTTATACCTGTGGCCACCTATGAGGATCACGGCCATCACTTGCCAATTGATGTCGATGTACGGCTTTGCACAGAGATCTGCGAACGAGCCGTCTCGCGCATTCCAACTGAAGCCGTCCTGATTCCAGCCGTGACCCACGGTTATAGTCCGCACCACATGGATTTTCCGGGTACCATTACCATCAGTTGGGATACCTTTATCAACTATGTCAAAGATGTCTGCCTGAGCTTGGCCCATCATGGCTTCACACGCATCTTGATTGTCAACGGGCATGGCAGCAACACGTCACCTTTGGATATGGCCGCGCGGCTGACCAATGTGGAGACGGAGGGAAGCGTTCTCTGCGCAACAGTCAATCATTGGGCCGTGCGCAAAGTACGTGAGGTCGGCAAAACGGTGCGCGAGTCAGATTTTGGCGGAGTCGGTCACGCGGGTGAATATGAAACGGCACTCTATCTCGCGCTACAGCCCGATCTTGTACAAATGGAGAAAGCCGTGAACGAACGGGCGGAGGTTCCGCCAAGTTTCCAAACGGATCTTCTAGCCGGAAAGCGGGGGGATGCATCGAATGCCAACTTGATGCCCTGGTGGAGTACCATCTCCAAAACCGGAGTCAAAGGGGATGCAGCACGGGCTACCCAAGAGAAGGGCGAGCAATTCTTGGAAGCAGCGATTGAAGGTCTCATCGAATTGGTGCGTGAATTGAAGAGCGTTGAGTTGCCGCCCCGTGTGGATCATCACGGGGAGAATAATAAGGCATAGTACTAGAACCACCCAAAACGCCAGAACAGATTTCTCTAGCACAACCGGCTTCTCGACCAGTATCACGCAATACGCAACCCGTTCACCATGCAACATGTTTTTCCAACCAATCATTTTCAACAAGGAGAACATTCGTGACTCAAACCGAACTCTACCTGGTCCGCCACGGTCAAACTGATTGGAATGCAGAGGGGCGTTGGCAAGGGCATCTCAATAGCCAACTGACCCCGTTAGGCATCACCCAAGCAAAGGCCGCGGCGGATCGATTGGAAAAAGTTTCCTTTACCACACTCTATGCCAGCGATCTCGCTCGCACCTATGACACGGCCCAACAGATTTCAACCGTCACGGGGCATCGGATCATCACGGATCAGCGTCTGCGAGAGCGGTGCGGTGGTGTCAGAGAAGGTCTGACAGAAGCAGAAGCCAAGGAAAAACTCCCCGAGTTCTTCGCCGATGACGTCAACCGATGGGCACCAGACTTTGCTTTTCCAGGCGGAGAGAGTACGCTGCAACTACTAGATCGAGCCGTTGGAGTGTTTAGCGACATTGGTCAGCGCCACACCGGGGAGCGAGTGGTCATTGTCTCTCACGGTGCAATTATCGGGACATTCTTGCGCTATGTGCTCAATATTCCACAAACAGATTATCCATTTCGCATGTCAAACTGCTCTCTCCGCATCGTTTTGCATGGAGAGTTCTTTGACAGCAACTGGATGGTTGGAACGCTGAATGAGACCGGATATTTGGACGGCCTTGAATCTGCAAAGAAGGAGACGAAGTAACAATATGCTCAAGATCGGTATACTTGGCTCGGACAATAGCCATGCAGAACGCTTTTCTGAGATACTGAACCTACCCGACCACCCCAGCTATCAAGCGGACGCAGAGGCACAAGTGGTTGCGATTTGGGGTCAGGATGTGGAACGGACGCAGCAGGTTGCCCAGCATGGTCAAATCGCAGAGATTGTGGCGGATCCCACGGACATGCTCAATAGTGTCGATGCTGTCTTCTGTGTAACACGTCATGGTGGACGCCATTTAGAGTTGGTTCGACCCTACCTTCAGGCGGGAATCCCAACCTTTGTCGACAAACCGCTGGCGACCGAACCTGATGATGCCCGAGCCATTGTCAAACTTGCCCAAGAATCTGGCACGCCTTTCAGCTCCTTTTCGACAGTTCGCTTCAGCCGGGATACGCAAAGTTTTCTACAGGCTGCGGCACAACTGGGCGGTGTCCGTGCCGGAATCTATACTGGGCCAGCCAGCCGCCGCAACCCGTATGGTGGTTCCATTTTTTACGCCATTCATAGCATTGAACTAATGCTGATGACCCAAGGCACGGGCGTTCAGTGGGTTGAAGCAATCGAGGGTCCAGGCGTAGATGAGGCGGGCAATGGAACAGTTGTGGCGGTCTGCGCTTGGCATGACGGAACCACGGCGACGCTCGAACTTACGGTCGATGCCAAATATGCATTCCGGGCGACAGCGTTGGGTCGTGAGGGTCTACAGAGTGTCACGCTTGACATCAGCGACTGTTATCATGAGGGGATGAAGCGCATTCTGCCATGCCTGCGCGGCGAGGGCAATCCGGTGCCCACAGAGGAGATGGTTGAGGCGGTTCAAATAGGTCACGCCATTGACCTGAGCTTAGACCAGGGGAAAAGGATTCACTTGAATCAGATATAGCATCGGGAGCAGAGAGCCATGAAAACCGGCGTATCCTATATGGGGCACCACAATCCAAAGCATTTGGCAACAGATTTTCAGGCGATGAGCGAGTTGCAACTAGATGATGTGTTCATTTGCATGCAGGAGAATGACTTTATCTACTTTCCGGGCAAGATCAAATTTGGACCCACATTGGCCAAAGAAGCAGGAATTCGACCACTTGCCATCTTTTGGGGTGCCCTCAACCTCTTTGGCGGTGGTCGCTCAAGTCATTTTTTGCTGAGCCATCCAGATTGCTTTCAAGTTGGGATCGATGGCTCACATCGTCCGGCAGGCTGTTACACCAATCCTGTTGCTGTGGCGCGGATTCAAGAGATGATCGACATCGTGGCTGAGGCCGGGTATGAGGGGTACTTTGTAGACGAACCAACACCCCTCCGCGATTGTTACTGTTTATCCTGCCGCGCCAAGTTCATGGACGAAAAAGGTGGGGATCTTTCCAAAGCATCCGACGAACGGCGAGAGGCATTTCGTCAACAATGCGTGATTGATTATGTCCGCACGATGGCCGATTACTGTAAAACGAATTACCCTCACCTCGAAACCTCCTGCTGTCTCATGCCCCACGACGAAGCCATGTGGGCGTCCACAGCCCAGATTTCGTCGCTCGATAATATTGGCACAGACATTTACTGGACGAACAATGATCGCGACCTAGAGGAGATGGGCCAGATCGTCGAGAGGATGGATACGGTCGCCAAACAAAATGGGAAAATTCATCACGAGTGGCTCGAATGTTGGCGCGCACACAGCGGACGTGAACAGCGAATTTTCGATCAGGGCGAAGTCTTGGTGCGCAAACAGCCAGACGCACTTTACGTGTGGGCATGGGAAGGGCAGATCGGCACGGCAGAAAGCTGCGAAGACCCTGCGACTGCTTGGGCAAAGGCATGTGAGGTTTTGCGATTGGCAAAATACTCTTGAATCAAAGAAGGAACCAAACAATGCAGATCATCGACATCAGCGGACCAATTGAGGATGGTATGTGGTCCTATGGAGACCCATATCCCGCGCCACAGATTGAGCAGATTCCACCACCAGATTGGCTCGACTATCCAGTCTCAGTAGATCCAAATTTGGCGTTTTTGGCGATTTTCAGTCGAGATTGCAGGGATTTTGGAGTCATTTATTCAGATTTCGGTTACAGAAAACAACCTATTTCATATCTGAAAATCGCCCAAATCTAACGCAAAAACTAGATATCGACCGGCAAATTTGTATTTATGTCAACTGTTTAGCCAGAATTCTCTCTCAAAACCTGAAATTTGGATCTACTGAGTCTATTCGCAGATGGTCTCCATGGCCGTCCAGAGCGCAACTTATTTGGAGACGGCGGCACATCTGGATCGCAGCCGTATGTCCATCGATCAGTTGCCGCTGGATCGCTGTTTTATGGTTGACGCGGTGGCATTTTGGATACCAAAGAAGGCCAATGAGGCCATCAGCGTTGCCGACTTGGAGAAAGCGTTGGCTGAACAGAATATCGAACTTCAAGCCGGGGACGCGCTCCTCATCGGCACAGGGTGGGACAAGCAATGGCACGCACCCAACTATGTGAGCGATCCGCCCTACTTTCTGGCGGAGAGTATCGATTGGATACTGGAGCGGCAGATTACACTGTTGGGGGCAGATACGCCGCGCTACGATAGTCCCCACAATCCGCAGAACTTCTTTCCCAAGTTTTTTCAGGGTGACATTTTGCTGTTGGCCCCGCTGGTCAATATGGACCAAGTGCGGAATGGACGTGGAAAGTTGGTCGCATTACCCCTCAAAATCAAGGATGCCTGTGCCTCTCCTGTACGCGCCTTGTGGATCGAGGAGTAGATTCGGGTGCGCATTCTGATCACAGGAGCCACTGGCTTTATTGGTCGTCACCTGGTCGCACGACTGGCTCCAGATCACCAACTCTATGCGTTGATCCATTCCTTAAATGAACTTGCTGTTGACGAGCAAGCCTATTCAGCATATAATTCCTTTACTCTCTTTACCCCTTACAAACCTATTACCTCTATCATTCAATCTTAATGCTCAAAAGGAGATGAAGATGTCACAGAACGGTTCGCAACATAAACTTTCACGACGACGATTCCTCCAGCAATCTGCCGCCATGGGTACAGCGTTCGGGCTCGTCACGCTGGCAGGCTGTGTGCCTGCGGTACAACCTTCTGGTGGAGAAGGTGAAGCAGCTGCTGAGACGGCTCAGGTTCTTTACTGGAAGTCGCCTCACAGTGAAAATGAAGTCGAGTTGTGGACACCACTGCTCGAAAAATTCATGGACGAGAACCCGGGTATCACGGTTGAGCATCAGGTCATTCCGTGGGCCAGCGTGGACGAGCAATATACTGCGGCTTTTGCGGCTGGCTCCCCGCCCGATGTCTTCTATCTGCCGGATGAATGGTATCCCAAGTATGTCAACCAGGGGCAGATCGCCGACATCAATGACCACATCAAGGATTGGGAGGAGCAGTACACATCGGCCGGCTGGGCAGGCGTTACCTACAAAGTCGGCACCTGGGGCGCACCCTTTTTGGGCGTGGCAGAAATGTGGTTGTGTAACATGAACCTCTTCAATGAGAAGGGGCTGAGCGTCCCCACCAATTGGGAGGAATTTCGCGCTGCTGCTGCCGAATTGACCGATGTAGAAGCCGGTATCTATGGCGCAGCCCCCTTCGTCCTTGGCTGGGGGAGTTGGATTATTGGGATACCACTTCTGGCCACTGGAGGCACCAAGCTGCTGAGCGACGATCTTATGTCGGTTGCCTGCAACACCGAAGGCGGCATTGCGGCCTTCAAGATGCTTTATGAGGACATTGGTTGGACCGACAAATCCACCACACCATTAGGTTTCTCGGACGACCAGAACAACGCCTTGGCGGTCGAGGGCAAGGTCGGCATGAAGTGGTCGGAGACGTGGCGGGTGAAAGCCGCGTGGCGACCGGAAGCGCCTGATATCGAATTGGCAGCGATTCCCATGCTCCACCGAAGACGGCAAGAATGCAAGCTGGGCCAACATTGGCTTCATGTTCATCGCCGAGGCGTCGAAGGATAAACAGGCCGCCTACGACTTCCTCGATTATCTGTCAACGGATGAGATGCAGGTTGAATATGTACAGAAGGGTGTCGACCTGCTGCCTCTCAAAAAGGGCATCGAACCTCTGCCCGACGCCGACCCTGTTGTCTCTGAAGTCGTCTCCTGGCTTGGCGAAGGGTGGGGCGTTGGCACCCAGATCAGCATTCGCTGGCGTGAGGCAAGCAATGCCATGGTGCAGGAAGCCGAAGCCATCATGAGCGGATTGAAAACGGCCGAACAAGCAATGGCCGATTTGGAAGCGACGGTGAACCCAATTCTGGATGGTCAATAGAAAATAGCAAAGTTGCAGGGTTGCAAGGTCGTAACGCAAGACACTTTGCCACCATGCAACTTTGCAACTTTTGGAGAATTATTTTGAGTGCCACTGCCACCGCACAACCTATTGCACAGTCAAGCGAAACATCACATAGACGAAAGCAGATTTTGCGCAAGGTGCGCGAGTCTCTCTACTGGTACATGCTGCTTTTTCCCAGTATCAGTAGAGCCAAATTTCAGGTTTTGAGAGAGAATTCTGGCTAAACAGTTGACATAAATACAAATTTGCCGGTCGATATCTAGTTTTTGCGTTAGATTTGGGCGATTTTCAGATATGAAATAGGTTGTTTTCTGTAACCGAAATCTGAATAAATGACTCCAAAATCCCTGCAATCTCGACTGAAAATCGCCAAAAACGCCAAATTTGGATCTACTGAGTATGCTGATCATCTTTGGGTTCTCCATTGTGCCAATGGTCTGGAGCATCTACTACTCTCTTAACAGAGGCGGCATGTTGGGCGGCCGCACCTTCGTTGGCCTGGACAACTATGTGAAAGCGGCTCAGCATCCCATTTTCATCATGACGATTAAGAATACTGCGCTTTACGCCGTGATGACTGTGCCGACCGTCATCGTTCTTGCGCTCGTTGTGGCCATCATCATGTTTCAGCTAACCCGTATGCAGGGTTTTTTCCGCGGGACTGTCTACTTCCCCCTGATCACGCCCGTGGTGATTGCGGCCAACATTTGGGCCTATATTGTCAACCGTGATTTTGGTCCGCTGAATCACATTCTGGGCTGGGTTGGCATCTCGCCCATTGATTGGTTGGGGGATCCGAATTGGGCTATCCCCTCCATCGTCATGATGGAGATCTGGCGTGGCTTTGGCTTCTATGTCATCATCTTATTCGCTTCCCTCCAGACCATCCCCAAGGAACAATATGAGGCAGCACGCATCGATGGTGCCCACGTGCTCCGCATCATTTTCAGCATCACGATCCCATTACTGCGACCAGCGCTGGGGTTTTGCTTCATTATGGCCACGATCTTCAACTTTCAGCTCTTTGACGCCATCTACGTCTTGACCCGTGGTGGCCCTGCCTGGCGTACATCTACCGTCAGTTGGTACGTCTATCAACAGGCATTCGATGCAGACAATGTGGGCTTCGCCAGCACGATGGGTGTGGTGCTTTTGTTGATGATTTTGGTGCTTTCATTGATTCAGTTACGCTTTTTCCGTAGTGATATTGAGTATTAAACATGTCGGCAACCTTTGGTGGAATCCAATCAACTCGTTCAAAATTGGCATGGCAGTTGATCTTCTATGCGCTGATGATGGCGATCTCGGTGGCAACGGTCGTACCCTTCCTCTTTATGTTCTCCACATCGTTCACGCGGTCGTTCACGATGATGTCCTATCCGCCTACGTTGATCCCTGATAACCCCACGCTTGATAATTACTTCGAGGTTTTATTTCAGTTTCAGGGTGGTCTCTTTATGCGCTGGTTTTTCAACACAGCCTTCATTACCAGTGCAATTGTCGTGGGCAGTCTACTGCTGAATACGCTCTCCGGCTACATCTTTGCCAAGAAGAGCTTTTACGGGCGCGACATTCTCTTTGCTCTCATGCTCTCCACCATGATGATGCCCCGTGCCGTGACGCTCATCCCAGCCTTTCAAATCGTTAACCTGCTTGGCCTGTTTGACTCGCCCGGCGCGTTGATTATCCCGGGGCTTGCCTCCGCCTTCGGTATTTTTTTGATGCGTCAATTTATCAGCAGCCTGCCCACTGAATTGCTGGAAGTAGCAAAGATCGATGGGGCGCGAGAACTGCGCATCTTCTGGTCTATCGTCGTTCCCCTCTCCACACCAGGCATGGCTGCGCTCGGCATCTTCACTCTCATCAACGCCTGGAATGATTTCCTTTGGCCGTTGGTCGTTTTGCGTGACGCCACCCAGCGTACGCTAGTGGTTGGATTGGCTGGCCTCCAGAGTGAATTCGGCGTCAATTACGGCTTGGTGATGGCGGGGTCAGTCTTGACAGTATTGCCTTTGCTGATTCTGTATCTGATCTTTCAACCTTACTTCGTCGAAGGGTTACGCATGGGCTATGGGAAGTAATCTCTCGGGCTCATACCCCGTCGTATACGTAAGATTTGACGCTTCTCTCCAAATCTCCCCATATTATTATTACCCATACAGGGTTACCGCCACGCGAAAAAGGCAGGCAAAACCGCCCAAACAAAGCTGAAGCCTATCTCTGAGCAACCAAGCGAATCAACGCCAAACCGCCCTGCGCAGTCTCGTCTACTGTGGATGGCTTTTCTCTCTGATACGCAAAAGGGAGATTTATGCAAAGCGCGGGTCAGGTGCATAACGCGGGCTGGAATGTTATAATGAACGTACAAAGCAGATGTAGGAGGGGAGTTGGATCAAATCGCGTATAAGCATCTGTTTCATAGCAGCGATATGGTATAATCTGTCTCACCTGATTGCTATGGTAGATTGGTAAGTGAGGGTCTCAAATGAACGTGGTACAAAGCATAGATTTGATCGTAAAGAATCCAGAAATTCGAGGGGGTAGACCTTGTATTTTAGGAACCGGGCTACGCGTCACAGATTTGGTAATGGCTCATCTTTTTCATAAACGAACAGTTAATGAAATTTCATCTGATTATGAAATTTCACTTGCTCAAGTTTATGCGGCTCTTGCATACTACTATGAGCATAAAATTGAACTAGATGAAGATATCCGGCATCAGATTACAACAGCTCGCACTGCCAAGGAAGAACGAACCAGTGACAGATCTTCGCTTCTATCTTGACGAAAATGTTCCAGTGGAGGTAGCGCGCCAACTCAAACTGCGTGGAATTGATGTTGTGACTGCACGTGATTTAGGGCTTCTCGGGGAGGATGACATAAATCATCTACAAAATGCAGCAGAACAGGGGCGAGTTTTCTGCACCTACGACACCGATTTTTTGCAGCTCGCCGCTAGTGGAGTTGCACATGAGGGGATTGTGTTTGGACAGCAAAGTATTCACTATATTGGTGAGTGGGTCAATTGGCTTACGCTGATGCACGCTGTATATACTGCCGAAGACATGTTGAATCAGATCGAATACATTTAACTTCTCATCAATTCCACGCCTCGGCACAAAGCACGATGAGGCGTGGATTGGGTAGACTTTGTCGGTCAACGCGGGCTTATTAGGGGTGGCTATTGGGATGAATGGATACGTCGACCAGATGGTTCATGGGTACCAGATAAGGGAGGTGGTGGCTACATCTGTTAAGATCTTTTGTGGTAATGATGTGACGCTGGCACCGCACTTTGACAGAGCAATCTCGAACACGAAACCAGGATTGAAGACCGTATAGAAAACAATCTCGTGCAGGGGTATACTTTTCATTACACAGGAGCAATGATTATGCCTGGAACCATGTTAATCGGCTACGACGTGGAGTGGCGTAGCGAGGAAGGTGGCATCACCGAGCATTTTCTGACGACGGCACAAGCGCTTCACAGTCGGCTCAATGTGCCAACTACTTTCTTTATTGTGGGGCAAACCTTGGAGCGCTGCGTTCCTCACTTTCAGGCCATCAGAGACGATCCACTCATCGACCTACAACAGCACACCTATTCCCACCAGCTTCTCAAAACGGTCTACATGGACGACGGCAAGTCGATTCGCGTGGTACGCGGGGTCACACCCGATGAGACGCGGGATGAAGTGCGCAAGACCAATCATCTGCTCAAACAGCATCTCGATGCCGACTGTATCGGGTTAACCGGTCCCTGGTGTTACTATCGTGGCCTGCGCGACCGCCCCGACCTGCTCCAAATTCTGCACGAAGAAGGCATCCGCTTGACCCGCACCGATGGCCGCAACGAGCGCGACTGGCATCCAGTTGACATGGATCTGCAACCCTACTGGTACGACGCATTGGGCTTTCCCGACATGTTGGAAGTACCTATTCATGGCTGGCATGACTGTGTGATTCGAGATGAGGTATTGGGCTGGGAGGATCTGGATGGCTATGTGGAGTCGGTCAAGCCATACATCGATCGAGCCGCCAATGAAGACAAGGTCTTCTCTCATTGCCAACATGATTGGAGCAGCACCCGCGCCGATCCCGAGATGCGCACAACGGAGGCAATTCTATCTTATGCTCAGGAAAAGGGTGTGCGCTTGATGACATATTTAGACTTTTATGAGGAGAGTCGACAAAAGCGAGCCACCGAGTCGATTGGTCAACCACAATTTGTTCCGAATTAAATAGGGATCAAAATAATCATGTCAACAATAGTGGCACCAAAAGAGCAACTCGCCCAAGAGGGCGGGAGGAAGGCTGTTGAGCAATTTGTCGGTCAAAGCCAACCAAAACTTGGTGTCGAGGAGTTTATGTCCCTTGCCGAACGGTTCGGCTTTTCTTCGTCTGCCCAAGCGCGTATCCGCGCTGCAATCTCCGACGATGATCTTGGGCCCGGGCCAAATCTTGCACGCTATGCAACGGCATATCCCGCAAAGACAAAAGGAGAAGCATTTGAGCAGCTTGCACGCAAGCTCTTTGGTACAGAATATGCACTTAGTGTTAGCTCCGGCACCGCAGCTCTCCACTGTGCCTTCGTTGCCGCAGGTGTGGGACCAGGATCAGAGGTGATCGTGCCCGCAATTGGTTTCTACGCAACGGCCGCGGCGGTGGTTCAATCCAAAGGCGTCCCAGTCTTTTGCGATGTCAACGAATCCTTGGCGATTGCACCGACGCACGTAATGGGCAGCGTCTGCGATATGGATCCAATTTTGGAGATCGCACACAAACACGATCTGAGCGTCATCGAAGATTGCGCGCAATCACCAGGTGCGAAATATCGTGGGCGCTATGTGGGTACGTTTGGCAATTTGGGCTGTTTCAGTATCTCTGCGTATAAAATTATCGGTGGAGGCGAGGGTGGTCTGCTCTTGACCCATGAGCAACGTCTGTGGGAGCGAGCCAATCAGTTTGCTGAAGCTGGCGGCCTTTGGCGTCCCGACCGCTTTGCCCCACCGCGCTATGAAGGTGAACTCTTCAACGGCACAAACTACCGCATGTCGGAATTAGAAGCAGCGGTTGATGTGGTTCAGTTGGGCAAGCTCAATGCAGTTGTCGAACGCTTTCACAACGTCAAGATGCAAATTCTACAGCAACTCAAGAGCTATCGAGAGATCAAGCCTCAATTGCTCAACGATCCCAATGGCGAGATTGGCTATTTACTGCGTTTCTTCCCCCAAACGTTGGATTTGAGCCAGAAAATTGTTGCGGCACTCCAGGCGGAGGGGATCCCCTGCAGCACGCGCGGATCAGAACCGCGGCCAGATTGGCACCTCTATAGCGACATGTTTCCCATTACGTTGAAGAGTGGCACGACTTCTACCGACCGTCCCTTTGACCAGGCTGTTTATCGCGAGCGTGGCGGTCACGTTGAGTATCAACGAGGTGACTGCCCAGTTGCCGATGACCTCTTCAACCGAGGTGTGATCATTTATTTGAACCAATGGTTTGCACCTGAAGATTGCAATAACATTGCGCGCGGGATCAACAAAGTGTTGTCAGCTTATTGCACGGAAGATTCAATGGCCATTAGTTGGCTCTAATGGAGAAACCCGAAAAGTATTTGGACACGGATTGATCGGATTTTCAGGATTTTTGTCCGCTTTCATCCGCAAAAATCGGCGTCCTGTTCATGTCTTTCCGTGTTCCACATCATAAGGATTAAATTGCAAATGCTGTTCATGGTCATTGAACGATTCAAAGATAACGATATGGTCCCGATCTATAAACAGGTCCGAAATGAAGGCCGCATGTTGCCGGACGGTTTAAAATATATTGACAGTTGGGTTGAACCAAATTTCAGTCGTTGCTTTCAACTGATGGAATGTGACGATTTAAAATTGTTTCAGGAATGGATTCTGATGTGGCGCGATTTTGGGGTTACTCTAGAGATTGTGCCAGTTTTAGGCAGCAGAGAAACCCAGCAGATTGTAGAACCATACTTAGATTGACAGACTCAGTAGATCCAAATTTGGCGTTTTTGGCTATTTTCAGTCGAGATTGCAGGGATTTTGGAGTCATTTATTCAGATTTCGGTTACAGAAAACAACCTATTTCATATCTGAAAATCGGGGTGGTTCAGAATTAGGTTTACACTTTTGATACATAGACAAAAATCTATATGAGGTCATTTTCTGCCTGAGCATGGCTCAAATTAGAAAATATAAACATCTTTTCTCTTTGCAAAAATGTAAACCTAATTGTCCGCCTAAAATGAACCACCCCTGAAAATCGCCCAAATCTAACGCAAAAACTAGATATCGACCGGCAAATTTGTATTTATGTCAACTGTTTAGCCAGAATTCTCTCTCAAAACCTGAAATTTGGATCTACTGAGTCTGAGATAAGTTATAGCCTTTCAGAAAAAGAATTTCCTGTCGTTGATGGCATTTTAGCCAGTCAGCTCGTCAGCTCTCTGGCTGACGAGCTGACAAGCTTCTGTTTCGCGTGGAAAAACATTAGCTGAACATCTATAGTAGAGTTTGGACGAATACCATGAACCTAAACTGGCATACGCTCGACCGCTGGATCATGGGGGAAGCCTGGACAGGCTCCTCGATCCGCGAACATCTCATTGAACTTTGTGATCACATTGGTCCCCGCTGGTCTTCATCAGAAGCAGAACGACGGACAGTTGATTACATTTGTCACCAGCTAGTGGCAGTTGGATTAGAGAACGCAGCTTTGGAAGAATATATCTTGGATACTTGGAAGCTAGAGCAACATCGTGCTCTGCTTGTCGAAGAAGGGTTGCCGATCCCCATCTTGCCTTTCAACAGGTGTCCTGCCTTCCAACTGGAGGCCCCGCTCGTTGATGTGGGCTATGGCACGCCTCATAATTTGGAAGCTGTGCAAGAGCGATTGATCGGTGCAGTCGCGATCATGACGCTGGGATTTGAACCCTTTACGCCGCCCATCCCCCATGCAGAACGGCTGAACAGGTTAGCCGAGCGTGGCGCGGCGGCAGCAGTGGTTGTTGACCGCAAGGAAGGGGGGCGCGTCGAGTATCACAACCCCGGAGATTGGCGCGAGTCGGCCATTCAAGAGCATCCATTGCCCACAGTGGCTGTCTCGCGCGAGATTGGTGCGCGTCTGCGTCGTGCGGCTGATTCTGGAAAGAGTCTGCGGCTCGACGTCGAGAGTCGATTTTATCAAGCCCCTTCCTGGAATGTGGCCGCAGAACTGCCCGGTACGCGTTGGTCAAATGAACATCTGGTGATAGGCGGTCATCACGACACGGTCTATGATGCCCCTGGCGGCAATGACAACACGACCAGTATCATTGTGACATTGGAAACCGCCCGCGTCCTGTCTCAATTGCAACAAGAAATTGGTGTTGGGCCGGGCCGTTCGATTCGGTTTGTGACTTTTAGTGCCGAAGAGCAGCAACTACAAGGGGCGTCTGCCTATGTTGAACAGCATTATGGACCGGAGACACCGCCTCGATTGGTGATCAACTTAGATGAACTTGCCACTGGTCACATGAAGGGCATCGTCCTCGCTTTCCCCCACCTGCACCATCTCGTACAGCGGCAGTTGGATACGATGCAGGATGGCTTAGTATGCCACGTTATGGCACAGCTTGATACATCATCGGACCATTTCCCCTTTTTGCGGGCTGGTCTCGATGCCGCCCATCTCTGGCGTTGGCGCTTTCACTCTCGTCACCCAGATGCCGATTTTCATCACGAGCCGGGCGATACGCTGGACAAGGTCAACATACGCGAACTGAAGGAATATATCGGGCAATTAGCACGCCTTCTGTTACGCCTGTCGCATGTCCCACCCGAAGAATGGCCGGATAATCCGGTGACGATTGCGGACGTTGAAAGACGTCTTGAGGCGGAACGGGGACAGGTGATTCGAGTGTTTTAGATCCACTTGAAATAGTTGAAAGTACTGATGCAGAACGACTGAGGTGTTTGATAGAGTTATCCCAGCTTCGCAAAGTTAGCCTAGATAAACTGATGTCTCAACTAGGTGTTCATCCTCCCCCCGCATATGGCTAGACGATATATCTCGTAGGAAAAACACATGAAACTAACAGAACGTCAACGCGAACTACTCAAACGAACGTCGATCGGCTACACGCCCTTAGAAACTTTCCTCAAGAATCCACTGATTGTGGAACGCGCGCAGGGTCTCTACTATTGGGATGTGGAGGGGAAACGCTACTTTGACGCGATTGGGGGCATCTTTGTGGCTGGGCTGGGTCATGGACATCCGCGTCTGTTGGAGGCCATGCGCAAGCAAATGGAGATCATGACCTTTGCGCCACCACTGCATGGCCTCTCGGACGTGAC
The DNA here is from genome assembly GCA_019217005.1 of Chloroflexi bacterium TSY. The sequence continues at coordinate 166,692 of JAHBNG010000002.1, read as the reverse complement.
GCTCAATCTGATTGAGAAACTGGGGACCATCACACCCGAAGATCTCAACTTTGTCAAACTCTACAGCGGTGGCTCGGAGTCGATTGAGGCGACCATCAAATTTGTGCGCCAATATTTCAAGCAGAGCGGACAGCCCGGCAAGTACAAGTTTATTTCTCGCTACCAGAGCTATCATGGCGGGACGATGGGCGCAATGTCTCTGGGCGGCACGGGGAAACGCAAAACGCCGTTCGAACCGCAGGCCAATGGCTTTGTGAAGGTCTTTCCGCCAACTTATTATCGCGACCGCTTTTCGTCTTGGGAAGAATGCAACCGCTTCTGTGCCCAGATGATCGAAGATGTGATCATTCACGAAGATCCCGATACTGTGGCAGCGGTCGCGCTGGAGCCAATTGGCAACACTGGTGGCACCATTACGCCAACCGATGAATACTTTCAGATCATCCGCGACATCTGCGACCGGTACAACGTGCTTTTGATCTACGATGAGATCATCACCGGGTTTGGACGTACGGGTCAGATGTTTGCGGCCCAAACCCCTTTGGCGTCACGCCCGACATCATCTGTGGCGGGAAAGGTCTTTCCAGCGGCGTCATTCCATTGGGGGCAATGATGGTGCGTGAAAAGCTGGGCGAAGCATTTGTGGGTCCGGCTGACGCCGATCTGAATTTTGCCCACAGCCACACATTTGCCGGCAATCCGCTGGCGGCGGCGGTCGGCTGTGCCCTGATTGATGAACTGGTGGAGCAGGATCTACTTGCCAAAGGGCGCGAGACAGGCGACTATTTGGCGGGCAAACTAGAGGGACTCAAGCGCTACGGCGTGGTGCGGGACGTACGTGGCAAAGGGATGTTCCGCGGCGTGGAACTGATGCGCAACAATGGCAACGGATCCGGACCCTTCCCCGGACTGGGCACGGCTCTCAAAGAAACCGCGCTCAACAACGGACTGATCATGCGCATCGATCCCAATTGGTTTGCGGTTGCGCCCGCCTTGATTGCCGAGAAGTCGGATATTGATGAGATGATGGATCTGATTGAACGGAGCTTGCTGGATGCGCTGGAACTGGTGGGCGCGTAGCAGCTCCAGCATATTTTTCGGCGGATGCCCTAAGACCATTTTCTCCCAGTTTGGTCTAAAATCTTACTCTGGTGTGATGGCTTACGGAGACTGCAATTGTAGAACGATTCGAAGGTGTCATACTGAGTGCGTGAAAGCAGCAGGCCGATACGAGTTGGGCCAGAAACTGGTCAAGTCGGTCTTGCGTCAGTGCAGTTCACGCGTCTGAGAAGGTGTTTTAAAAGTGCCGTAGCGTGTCATTCTGAGCGTAGGAACGGAGCGAAGAATCTTCTTTTTGGGCTTGGAACGTGGGATTCTTCGTCCCAAAGCCTCCTCAGAATGACTTTTAAAACACGCTCTGAACAAGTAGGTGACAGTCACTTCATGTTCCAACGGGCGGTCGGGCTGAATTTCCGACTCGCTTTGTGCGAAAGTGTCACCTTCGGGTTCGTCGCAGGCCTGGTTCTTTGCAGCCAAGGTGGGGAATCAATTTTGTTCCACGCACAAGCATGGTTGGCCTTATTAATTCTATAGACAGGAGCGAAGAATCCCTGATTCCAAGCGGTACCTGTATCACAGGCGACTCAGCAGGGAGGCCGAGTGCAGTTGTCTCGGAACGTGGGATTCTTCGCCTTTCTCGACTGCAAAGATCGGATTGTGTCGATTTGCGCATCGAAGCAATTTTCGGCTCCGTGATGACTGAGAATGACAGGCTTGGCGCGAACTTTGCTTTGAAAACTCACTCCCAACGTGAAATACATCCAGTGATGGAGCAATTTTTCCGCGCCAACAGTACACCCAAAACCCGCGAAAAGCTGTTAAAGAGAGACTCAGTAGATCCAAATTTCAGGTTTTGAGAGAGAATTCTGGCTAAACAGTTGACATAAATACAAATTTGCCGGTCGATATCTAGTTTTTGCGTTAGATTTGGGCGATTTTCAGATATGAAATAGGTTGTTTTCTGTAACCGAAATCTGAATAAATGACTCCAAAATCCCTGCAATCTCGACTGAAAATCGCCAAAAACGCCAAATTTGGATCTACTGAGAATAGTTGGTCCGTTCAACTTCAGGCCTCGAATAGAGGCTTCTGGTTAACTGCGACGCACAGGTTTGGCGTTTAAGGGTTCCGTGTGAGGTGAGGAGACCTGTGCGACGCTCGCTGACACGAGCAAGCGTCGCACCCACTAAGTAGATCGGCTCAACAGGATCTCATGTGGTAGACCCGCTTTGGTTTCGATACAACTTCGTCGCTCAACCGGCGCTGATCTTCCTTGCCTTTGTCAACTACATGGATTCCCAAAGAGCCAGTAGATCTTCAATATCCTTTCTACCGCAGCCCCGGTCGTTTCGAGCTATGCACGGCGTGCTTATCCAACATCTCTTTGATCGACTTGATTGCATCGTTGTTGGCGTCTTCGATCTGCTTGTGGAAGGTATCTTGGTCCATTGCATAGGTGACCCGAGTCCAGTAGGTGTTGTAGACGATGCCAAGCCACGTGATGAACTGGAGATTTTCCTCCAATGCCTGCAGGGGTCGGCTCAGGAAATAAGCGACAAAAGACGCGGCGCTTAATCCGCCAAAGAGAGCAGCGGTTCCCACAGATTGACCCGGAGGGAGCACCATGGCCAGCACAATTGCAGCCAGAAAGGCCAAAATACCCACGGCAAAAAGAATGCGGTACATCCAGACGGCTGTGTAGTACGGGGTCATGAAGCCATCTAACACGCGGTTGAACATAACGCCATTGTTCTGGAAGCCTTGTTTGATATGTTCGCTCCAGGCCTTGTAGAGATCAGGATCGTATTCCTTGAGTGTTTTGCCCCCCATCTGCTCGGGCTGAATCGGCTGTGGAGATGCAAGCTGTGGCGGGAGAGATGCGTGAAGAGGCTCACTGGCGACGGGAGCACTTGCAGCAACCACAGGTGGTGGAGCGCTCATACTGGGCATCGCTGCAGCTGGTGTCACAACGATCTCGGTCCAAACGTGTTCGCCAAAGGGTTCACCGGCTGGGTTCACCATGCGCCACGTACTTCGATGTGGCCCAGGAACGGCAGGGGTCACAAATGGAACCGACAGCGTTACCTCATTGCCCGGTTCACAGACCGGTGCTTGCACGTGGGCTGGTGCTGAAACCCCCAAACTTTCATCTGCCACGAGAGCCAGCTTGTAGTTAGACCCCCACCGCGTTGTGCCGGAATTGCGCAGCACCCAACTCTTTGTGAACGGTGTCCCCGGTTGCAAGACGGTGCCATCGGTGATGGGATCAGTCTCTCGGACAAATGTGGCTTCATCAACGCCTGCGAAAGGCGTATCGACTGATTCACCCAATGTAGCGACTGGAACCATCGCCGGCTGTTGACAGATCTGGGTAAAGGCTCCGTGTGTAGGTTTGCGATCAGTTTGATTGAGACCCGATTCGCGATAGAGCCCCCAGAGATCTGACGCCCAGTCCTGCGTGCTAAACCAGAAGCCAAGCCCCACAGAGGGATCCTGTAGGACGCTCTGCATCCCGATACGCATGCAGTCGGCTTGTTTCTCGTCCCCAATATTGCTGCGCCAACCTACCTCAGACAAATAGATCGGTTTCGAACGACCTTCCGCATTCTGTATCACCTCACGCACCTTGTTCATATATTCGTTGTACTGCGTTGGAATCCCGACTGCTGGAATCGGTGGATTTTGTGCAATATAAAGATGATAGCCAACGCCATCAAATGGAAAAGGCCTCGAGCCTCCCCAATCGAAGAATTCTTTGCCTGCTTCGTACGTGAGGCGTAGATATTCTGCCCCCGCGTTACCATTATTCTCTAGACCCTGTAGCGGCCCCGAAATAATCTTGATGTCTCGAATCTCGGGTGTGTTGCGCACCTGATTGTGAACTTCCTGGAGCATAATGGCAAACCATTTTGGGGTCACCCAGTTTCTATCTTGATGGTGCCAATCATCTGGCTCGTTAAAGGTCTCAAAGTATTCCACATCATTCCGAAAGAGCTTGGCAATCTCGACAAACGTGCTGGCATAGCTCCGGATCCACTCGTTGGATGCGCTGTTGCTTGGATCATGACGGAACTGATCACCTGGATCGTTGCGCATGGCCTGTCCACTAATCAGCCCATAGATGCGTATACCCTGCGCTTTCAAGTTCTCGATGATGGTGCGATAGGTCTCGACCCAGGTACGCCCGGAATGGCGCGTTGTGTCATCCGGGTGGCTCCAGGGGCCAATGATAAAGTTGAGACGCACCCAACCCACACCCGTTTCGGCAAAGAGGTGACGGTTATCCAATCTTGCCGATATGGCGCCCGTGGCCGGATTGATTGATTCGTTGGCGTCGATCCCCAGCTTTTCACGCGTAACCACATGTGAGACGCCGGGCGTCAATGGTTCGTGCGGCAGGATGGGGGGTAGGTCGGTTGATCCGTCTGGTGGTGGCGTAATTGGGTCTCCGATCACGATCCTGCCATTTTGACGACCGTCAGATGGACCCTGATCATCCATTTCTTTCTTTGCACGCTGGAAGACAACGTAGAAGGAATGGTGACCAATCGAATTCCAGGTTTCGCCGTTCGGACCCGGTTCATCCGGACGTTCCGTGTGGAAGTGTTTGGCCACATCGCTTGGGCGGCCATCTCCACCGATGCGTAGCCAGACGCGCGGTCCTTTGGCCAGGTCTAGATTGGTTCCCGGTTCGTTTACTGGTTTGTCAAACTTCTTGGGAGGTGATTGCTGGTCAGCTTGCTGACCTTCCCAGCCCCACTCGACCTGCAGTTGTTTATCATCTGCCCGCTGTCCAGATTCATCGAGCACATCTACATAGATGTTGTGCTTGCCTTTGTTTTCAACAGGCTCCAAATGGTGGATGCCAACTACGCGCCAGTAGCTCTCATTTGCAGAAACATGCGCTGGCTCGATTGTTACACCAAAATCGATAGCGTCGTTGATGGGCTTCTGCTTGTCTGGGTGACCCAAGAATGTCTGCTGATAGCCCAAAAAGTCGAAACCCACGATGCTAACACTGCTCGCCGAAGGCATCGGGCTGGGAACGACTTGGGGCAGCGGAGAGGTGTGAGGCGTAATGCCAAGGTTGGCTGCGTTAAACTGATTGGCAAAGGTGCTGAATAATCCATTCAGGGCATCAAAATCGGCATGGTTTGATCCCACGCCCACATCGTTGTCGCCGTCCCCGATAGCGTGTTCATGGATAAATCCCCAGGTCATATAACCCCGCGTCCCCTTATCCAACCATTTTTCTAGATGGTCACGGTGTTTGGCTACTCGGCCAGGGTGAACGTCGATGTCGAATCCGGCTTCCTCCACGATGAAGGGCTTGTCTAGCCGTGCCGCCACGCCCACATCGTCCCAGACGCGCCGGTCACCATCATGGTCAAATTTACCTTCATAGGAGTGAATCGTGATGAAGTCGATGTTGGGCGTTTTGTAGAGCGCATCCTGTAACTCCGGCGTGTGCAACCAGGCATGGTGTGTGCTCTTCATGCCAGTGGTAACCATATGATTGGGGTCCAGCCGTTTGATCTCTGCGGCCACCTGTAAGTTAAACCGGATAAAGTCCCAGGGACGCTGGTCAGCGGGATCCGTCAGGTTGGCGCGATCAAGCTTTAGTTCGTTGCCGATCTCCCAAGCAAAGATATTGGGTTCATCGCGAAAAGCAGTCACAATTTGCTTGACGAAGGGCAGATAATGATTCTCATATCCACCAGCAAAAAAGTCAGGATTGAGCAAATCGCGTCCGCCGTTACGATAAAAACTATTCTCATCCCCTTTGGGATAGGAGGGCACATCCTTATACAGATTGGTAAACGCAGGGAGCAAATACATATCGGGAAAGTTTGTCTTCACAATCTGTAACACTTCGCGCAGCCTTTCCTCAATCTGATCAAACGTGGCATCCTTGTCGGCGAGGAAAAGACGAGCGACTCGTGCACCCACATTGTAGGCCGCACGCAGTTGTGATTCACGATGGCCCGGTTGTGAAAATTTCAATGGATCGGATGAGCGTTGACCATAGTGGGCCAGACCCCGCAAATTCACGCCATAGAAGCGGAAGTCAACGCCATTGCGCAAAAAGCGGGTGCCGCTGGGCCGAATAAAGTTGCTCAAGCTCGCCGGGGTGGCGGTTGTTTGACCAGTAGCGACCTCGATCTCGACCCAGATCGGATCGCCAAAGAGCGTGCCGTCTGCATCGCAGGGTTGCCAAGTGCTGCGATAGGTACCCGAACGAGTTGGGGCATGGAAAAGAATGGAGATGGGGACATCGGCGTTGGGTGGTGCAGGTGGCAACGGCACCTGTGCTGGAGAGCCCATTGCGTCGCCACCAATCCGCATCACGGTATAACCCGGACCCCAGGTGCTGGAACCAGAATTGCGCATTGTCCAAATCTGGGTAAAGGGTTCACTAGCCTGCATGACTGTACCATCGGGCACTTTATCATGCAAGTAGGTAGCGTCGTTCCAATTTGTTTCAATCAAGGGCATCACGAATGGTGTTGGGTCAATGACGTTTCTCGGATAGCGGTGATGGTCTCCTTGAGGATGTTTGAGCGTCAAGTGCAGATGGGCACCTTCCGTGTTGCCCGTCTCCCCACCGATCCCGACAATCTGACCAGACTCCACTCGTTGATTGACGTCGACTTTGGCCTCATGTAAGTGCGCATAGACCGTTTCGTAGCCATCATCGTGCTGCACACGCACATGAGTTCCATAATTGTGATGCCCATCGTCTTCAAAGACCTGACTAACCGTACCGGAGGCCACAGCAAAGATCTTGCTGCCAACCTTTGCGGCAAAGTCGATGCCTTCATGACCTGGAAAGCCGAATTTGGTGTATACCTCTGGGCGCGCGCCAAACTTCTGGGTGATCGTCTTAACTTCAGTGGGCCAAGATTTGAATTTGAATTGATTGCTCATTGAGGATTGACTCCTTGTCTCTAAGGCTTTGTCGTTAAAATAAAGGTAGCAGTTCAGCTTATCAGCATGTCAGCTATCAGCTTGACACGTTTAAGCAGCTTGTCTCGACAGGGAAGTGTATTGTTCTATGACATCGACACCTCTAGAAATCGGCTTCATCGCGACCCCCTGCATGCGCTGCTTCAGGAGAGTCGCAGGCCAAATGGGGGGTCGCGAACAAACCGAGCAGCTCAGGTGTCGATCTCATAAAACAGTACAGGGAAGTACCGAGCTGATGGCTGACTCGCTGAATGCTTACAAATAAAGGTTTCTTTGTTGCTTCAGACGAGGATACATGACGAAATCTGTCGTTTTTCCTCGTGTTTCAGCGGATTTGGATAAGAACTGAAATCTCTTATGCAGTGGGGGATAGTATATCTGATAAAGTCTCTATTTGATCTCTATAAAACCTGATCGTCGCCTATCCGATGAGCTACAGTGCGGTTGCGATGAAAACGATGCGGACAATGTGTCAATAGTCAATAGCCGACGCTCAATTGTCAATGAAGGTTCTTGAAATCCGGTTCGTTGCGCTGACGATCTTAAGTTAGTATGTCCAATACATTTTCGGGAGGACGTCCCAATGCAACTTTGCCGTTGTAGACAACGATCGGGCGCTCGATCAATTGAGGATTCTCTACCATGAGAGCCAGCCATTCATCTCGGCTCCGCTGATCATCGGCCGAGAGCCCTAGATCTTGAAAAAGAGTCTCCTTGGTCCGAATCAAGGCCAAGGGTTCAAGATCCAACGCCATACAGATCGCGTCCAATTCCTCTTTCATCGGCGGTGTCTTGAGGTATTCGACCACCTCGACCTCTGCGCTCCGTTCTTCCAAGAGCTGCAACGTTGCGCGGCTTTTGCTGCAGCGTGGGTTGTGGTAGATGCGGTTGTGGTTCATTTGTTGGCTCCATACTGTGCTTGACAAAATTAGGCAAGGCGATTGATTTGTAGGGATGCACTGCCGAGCGTCGCACAGGTTTGACGTTTGAGGGTGAGTGATAATGGGGCAACCTCTGCAACACTCGCTGACATTGACGGTGTGTGGTAGTCAGGAGACTTGTTAGACGCTTGTTTACTGCGCCTGAGCCACAAACGCCGTCGGCGTGTGCCCACAGTCAACCAACCCGCATTGCGCTTCCGTTGGCTGGGCCCACGGTGCTGGTGGGTCGTCATTGGCTGGTTGCATCTCGCGCCCGTTGACGATTGTGAGGGTGTTGTAGAGCAGTTCGCTGCCTTCGCGCTCATTCATATGAACATCATAGAATGTGAACTTACCCTTGGCCATGCGAAAGAGGCCAATGTCGGCCAACGCGCCAGGTTGCAAAGTTCCGACCTCTTTCTCCATCCCCATCACTTCTGCCGGGCGCAGGGTGGCGGCACGCACCACGTCGGGAAGCGACATGCCAAGTGCCAAGAATTTGCTCATACAGGTAGGTAGGTCGAAGAGTGGGCCATGGACGCTGAATTGGTGAATGTCGGAGGAGATCACGTCCGGCGGATGTCCTTCGCTGACCAGCGCTTCCGCGGTTTCGAACGAGAAGGAACCAGCACCATGTCCGATATCCATAACGACGCCCATATCCCAGGCGCGTTTGGCTGCTTCGTGGAGTGTGCCTGCCTGGTCGATCAGACGCATATCGCCACCGGTAAAGCAGTGGGTCAAGACATCACCAGGGCGTAAGAGCTCCAAGACTTCGAAGAGTGTGGGGGGCCCGATGCCGATGTGGACCATCATGGGTAGTCCGCAGCGTGCGGCGGCTTCTCGGGCGCGACGCAGGGGTTCAACGCCATTCCCGCTGGTGGTGTTGCGGTCGATACGAACCTTGATGCCTAAAATCAGGTCGCGGTGTAGATCGGTTAGCTGGCAACAGAGATCGATGTCACAATAGTTGAGGTTGGCGTGTTCCCAACTCCAAGCGGTTAAGCCAATGGACGAAATGTTGAGCAGGGCATAGATTCGCGCGTCGGCTGGACGCACGATGAATTCGCGAAAGCCGGGGAAGTTATAGGCCCCGGATGACCCGACATCAAGCCAGGTGGTGACACCGCTGCGGGCTGCGATTGGATCGGCACGGATGCCATAGCAAGTTGCGCCGTGATAGACATGTGTGTGGAGATCGACGAGACCGGGAAGCACATATTGACCGGTTGCATCAATCACGCGCACGGCTGACTCGACAGGGATATCTCGATCGACTGCGGCGATGCGGTTCCGTCGGATGACCACATCCAGTTGGCCGTTCTGTAACCCATTTGATCCACCGGGATCAATCACTTCTCCACCTTTGATTAAGAGATCGAATTGCATGGTTGCTCCTTTTAGTGCTTATCCGAAAAGTTCTGTGACGAACCATTCGTGCTCGAGAAGTTAGTCAGACTCACAACCACTTTTCGGATAGGTTCTTAGTTGGGGATTAGGGACTCAAGATTAGAGATTATAAGGATAAAGAATTTGGGACACGGATGAACACAGATTTCACGGATTTACTTTGAGAGAATCTGTGTTCATCCTGAAAATCCGTGTCCTATTTTCAATCCATATTATGTCTATTGGGAAACGGATAGTGTGTCCGTTTCTATTCCTAACTCGATAGTTGTATTTTGAGCAGGTGCCGGATTTGACAAAGTCAAAATTAAGCAGAGCAGGCCTGCTGTTTGGCGAAAAGGGTAGCGAAGACCTCTGCAATCTCCTGTCCGTCATTCAAGGCATGATGTGCAGTCAAGATGAGATCTTGAATTAGTGACTGAGCTTGCTGCCGAGTAGTCTCACCAAGGGATTTGCTGGGCGAGAATTGAGTTTTAGCCAATGATGGTCCCAAACAATCAAGGTGCAAGAGAGAATAAGCCACGAAGACCAGAGACCAATGTTTTTGAAAGGCGTGGGCAGTTCGCATGCAATATTCATCAAGGCCAAGCAGTTGTTTACCATCCTGATAAACCGTCTCGATAGGCCAACGAAGCAGGTAAATCGAGAGAATGCGTTTGGCATTACAATCAGTGCGATTGGTCACTAAAACGGCCTAATTGCCTTGCAATTCAGGATTATCAAAACTAATCACGATGCGTACCTTGCCGATAGAAGGGATACGCACAGTCATGGTAAAGGTATAGTAAGTACGACCATCAATGGTGACAGGTTTGTAGGCATTCTGGGGGATGTAGGGGACCAACTCTTTGACTTTAATATGTGGCCCTCGAAAGTTATCGGCTGACCGTCTTCATCTCGCAAACGAAAGCTATTTGTCTCCAGATTGCGATTGCACTTCAAGATGCTGATCCAATCTTTATTCAGACGATCGAGTACAGCTAGAAGATCTGGAGCGAGATACCAACCATCGAAGAGAGCCCAACCAAAGATAAGGGTTCGTTCAACAGCTTTTTCAACCAGTTCACTGGCAATGGTTATCTTGGTCTTAAACGCTTCGTCTAGCCCTCGAAAGGCGGGGTCAGTTAATAGGTGGCTATCCACTCGTTTATGAAAAGCGGTTCGTTCTTTCTTTTTCTTGGGAATCTCAGTCACTGGGAAATGGTTTTCCACAAATGCTTCCCAGTCGGTAAACTTTCGTACCGTCGGTAGATACTTGCATCGACCGGAAAACGAACAGCGCCACTGACATAGTGACTTGTGACTAAGTTATGAGCCAGTGGATGCTGACCATTGCTATGATTGTAGTGTGTATCGATATACTCGAACAGACTTCCCACGTGTTCACATAGTGTATCGTCAATCGCTAATACCGATTCTGACTCTGAACGTTGGTATTGTGCTGTCTCTGACTTCATGTAACCTATACGCTCATCATTGAGTTTTTCGGCTCGCCAAGGAGCTTCACTCAAATACCGTGATATATTCGTCTTATCTGCACTATCTAGAATGCAGCGGGCAATATTTGCCATGCTTTTGTTGTCCAAGACCATCAGACCCGTCAGATAGTTTTCAAAGTGGCGAAACTGTTTACGATTGGCAAATACTGAACGAAAGGTTTCGCTATGCTCCCTGACCAGTGGCGCTACATTCACTATCGGCAATTGCATCTTGATGGCTCCTTTTTCGCACTTTTTTCTTGATGCAATCTATTGAGATGACTTTTGTCTCTTTTGTCAAATTTGGAAAATATTCATTTCACAACTATCGAGTTCCTAATAAACTACCTTGTTCAACGGATATTCGACGATTCCCTCTGCGCTGGCTTTTTTGAGTTTCGGAATCAGGTCACGGACGGTTGTTTTGTCTGTGACGATTTCGATGGCAGCCCAATCAGCGTCCACCTGCTGGGAAATGGTTGGCGTGTGCAGGGAGGGGAGTTGCCCGGTTACAGCTTCTAGGCTAGTTTTGGGTACATTCATTTTGACGCCCACTTTGGCCTCAGCTTCGAGAGCACCTTTCAACAGTGTTGCCAAGATACCTATCTTCTCTCGCTTCCAGGAATCAGCCCAAGCGGTATGGTTTGCAATTAGCTTAGCTGTTGATTCGGCGACGGTATCCATGATCCGTAGACCGTTGGCCCGCAGTGTAGACCCTGTTTCTGTGCCCTCGACGATTGCGTCTACAAGCAGCGGCGCTTTAATTTCGGTGGCACCCCAGGAATATTCCACATGAGCGGATACCCCATGTTGTGCCAAATAGCGTTTGGTGGCTTGAACCAATTCGGTGGCAATGTGTTTGCCTTCCAAATCCTGCACGCTATGAATATTTGATTCTTCGGGTACAGCCACAACCCAGCGATATGGTTTGGAGGACTGTTTGCTGTAGACAAGATTTTCGACATGGACGACATCGGCTTCGTTTTCCAAAATCCAGTCGTTGCCTGTGAGGCCCACGTCCATAACGCCCCGTTCGACATAGCGCGCCATTTCCTGAGCACGAAACATTAAGCATTCGATTTCAGGATCGTCAATCGTGGGTGCGTAGGAACGACTGCGGACAGAGATCTTGTAGCCTGCTCGGGCGAATAGACTAATTGTTGATTCTTGTAGGCTTCCTTTTGGGATGCCAAGGATGAGTTTGCTCATTTGGTTGTGCCTTCTGGTAGGGATTTACAATTTACGATTTGGGATTTACGATTTACGAGAGCTCGGCATAGAGTTGGTTGGTTGGTTTGTTGGTTAGGCAAGTCCATTGATGGGTGTTAATTTGTCATTCTGGATGCGGCGATAGTAGCAACTCAGCCGCGCCGTGCCGGTAGCGTTCTTGGTATGGCATGCGCCTTGGCCTTGCAAACGTACAAGATAAAGAAGCGAATTTTGTTCACAATTGACGCGCACTTCGACGATTTCTAATGTATCGCCCGATGTTGCTCCTTTGATCCACAGTTCGTTGCGCGATGTGCTCCAAAAGGTGGCCATGCCGTGAGAGAGAGTATGGTCTAAGGCGGCTTGATTGACGTAGGCTACAATCAGGACTTCTTTGCTATCTACATCTTGGACCACAACCGGCATCACTAAGGCACCAGTATTAGCGGCTTTTTGGAGTTTGTCAAAGTCAAGATTTATAGTACGACCTTCTTCAAGTTCTTTGCTCATTCAGTTTCTCCTGATGTTGTTTGAGTTGTTTCCACAAAAAAAGCGTGGAATCGATTCCACGCTTGGTTTTGTGCGTCAGGGCAGTGTATCACTCTGCTAGTGGGTGTCGTAATCGAGCCGACAACTGCTCAGGACGTGCGCGGGATCGGTGCATAGACAAAGATGATCATGATGAATTGGGTAAATCATACAGTTCATTATTCAACTATACCAGAGTCTGATTCATCTGCCAAAAGGAGCGGTGATGGAACGAAGCCTATTTGGCGTGGCGTTGACATTACGATGCCATCAATCGATGGCGGGCAACTTCAGCGATATGGCATCATCTATAGCCTTTCAGGAAAAACTTTTCCTGTCGTTGATGGCATTGCAGCCGGTCAGCTAGTCAGCTCTCTGGCTGACCGGCTGCAATGCTGACAATCTACTGTTTTGCGTGGAAAAACATTATCTGAACATCTATATTCGTTGGTGACACTGAACAAACAGGCTGTTTGTTCTACAATTATAGAAACGCCACTTAAATTTCGGACAATAGAACCGTTTTCTATCGAGAGACAATTGTCCGACGTTTAAATGATGTGGCCAATAGATGGCATTGTCTATTCGTTGACAATGGTGAACAAACAGGTCGTTGTTCTCCAATGGGTTGGAGCGATAGCCGAGGTTCATGAATGCACAAATTGTTTGAACTGATCACAATTCTTTTTGTTCTGATTCTCGCCGCCTATCTGCGTTTGGGAGGTGTGGAGAACAGTCTGGGCTGGTATGCCGATGAAGGGACACATGTAGAGATTGCCAAGCATTTGGCTCGCGGTCATATCCAATACATGGTTGTCACAGAATCTACGTTGCTCTTTGCTAAGCTTCCTCTGTTTGAACACTTATTGTCCTGGGCGTTTCGAATTTGGCAGGCAGATATCAATGTCTTACGTGCGTTGAGTGGAACATTGGGCGTCATCACCGTTGGACTGCTTTATGTCGTTGTGCGTATCACAACGCGTCTACAGTTGTTGGCGCTATTTGCCGCGCTGTTGCTCGCTCTTTACCCCCGTGCTGTACTCTACAGCCGCTTTGGCTTTAGTTACAATCTGCTTGCACCAATAGTCGTTTTGGTCTATTTGGGACTCTATCAATATGTAAACAATTATGACGCGGCTATCATTCCCCCGAAGAGTTCTCAACAGCACCAATATCAACGGAATCGGAAGCAATTTTTTGTGAACGGAGCCAATAGCCGTTCGTTTCGTTGGCTAGCGTTCACGGCCTTGACGATTGGTGTTGGTGGTCTATCTGACTTATGGATGTTTCTGTTGATTGTTCCGGTGACTTTAATTGTGGTGACTTGTGTGCCGCACCATCTACTCTGGTCCACCCCGTTGATGTTCGTCCCTTTCAGTCTCTATGCAGCTCTCGCCTTCTTTCGAACACCAGATGCTTTTCTCTTTGATTTACACTATACAACAAGTCGGCTAACAAGCACTTCGATCTCACAACAAATTCTGCAACTTGGACGAAATTATATGGTGCTGACGACGCAAGATCAATGGATTGGCCTGGCGCTTGTGGGGATGTTTCTTCTACGTCCAATTAGTCTTCAGCTCGTGCTCCTTTTGCTTTTCTTGATGCCGATCCTCATCTTGGGCCGCAGCGAAGCACTTTATAGTTTAAGCTTTTACTACATGATTCCGCTCTTGCCACTTGTTAGTCTTGGCGTTGCTTCGTTATTTTATACCGGTCTCCCTTTTGCATGGAAAACCCTCAACAGAATTGTCAACCAGATCATTGCGCGCAATGGCGGTCTTTTTGAAAGGATAAAGTCTCAGTTCTGGTTTCGATTTTTGGCGAAAATGACTATCGGCCTCAGTTTGATTGGGATAGTCGGGGGGCCATTTCTTGTTTCGACAGCCGATCTGGTTGCACAAAGCCAAAACCGATATCACACAGAGATCGATCCATTTTTGCTGAACCCTGTTGATGCTCGTCAGGTGGTAGCATACATCAATGAACATACTGCATCGACCGATCTAATCATCGCCTCGCCAGGCATTGCTTGGGCCATTGATGCTCAGGTTGCTGACTTTCAAATGATTGCCGCAGTTAGAGGGATTGCAACTCCTCACCTGCCATCCAACATCCCATCTGAAAGATTTACGATTCAGCCCAGGATAGAACACGCGCATTTCGTTGTTGTAGACAATACGTGGCATACGTGGGCCATCTATCATGTCCCAGGTGTGGCAGAAGTGTTGGCAGAGGTGTCGAATTGGCCTCAGATTTTTGAAGCGGGAGCAATACAGGTTTACCTTAACCCACGATAAATGAAAGGTATACTGAGTCTCATTCTTAAAGTGCTGCTCCAGCGACATTTGCCTCGAAAAGCTCGCTTTGCTTTCGCGGCTCTTGAACAATGAATCGGAGCATTAAAAGCGCTAGGATTCCAATGATCCCAGAGAGGGCGAACAGCCATTCATAGCTATAAAATGCGAGCAAGCCTCCTATTGCTGGCGCCAAGACTTTGCCGACGCCACTGGTCGTATTTGCCAGTCCAACATAGGTTGGACGATGTTCTGGATGCGTAAATTCCAGAGGAATCAATACGCCGGAGACGATGCCAATGCCTTCTCCAACGCCGAGTAGAAAGAAGACGGCATAGTACCAAGCTGCAACCGGCGCTGCCCAGGCCAATAGAAAGGCAATTGCCGTTGCTCCAGCACCGATCTCGAGCGACTGCTTATGGCCATATCGGTCTGCCAACAGTCCAACAAGCAGGTTCCCAACAGTTTGACCAACCAACATCACCGCACCGAATTGGGCAGCCATACCATCGGCAATCTGCCAATTGAAAATTGCCGCAACAGTCAAAAATCCCAGTCCCATCCAGCTCAGATTCTTGAGCAGGAGAGCAAGCAAAAAATGGCGAAAATTGGTATCGCCCTGCAGAATATGCAGGATCTTTTGGTACGAACGACCGCGGGAAGCCAAAATTTCAGGAGAAACACGTTTAACAGGTTCTCGCACCATTGCGAGGAAAAACCAGCTGAACACAACGATCACGGCGGCCAACAGAAAAACATAGACGAAATTGGTGGGAAAGGGATATGTGTCCAGTAGCCAGCCGCTGAAGAGTGCGCCGAGTGCACCGGTACCGGTACCAATGAATGATGCAAGACCAAAAAAGCGTCCACGGCGGTTGACAGGAAAGCAGCGGGCTAGCATTTCAGACCAAGCGGGCGCAATTGCGCCTGCTCCTAAACCATGCCAGGCGTACGCCATAAAAAAGACCACCAGTGCAATTGTCGGATTGCTGAGAGCAAACATGGCCGCCACGGGAAGAATCCACAGAGGCAAGCGCTCGGCCAGGAGGCCAAGGTTGGCGACGAACGGTTTTTTGCGAGCAACCCGTTCAATGGCGCTTGCTGTGAATAATTGGGGAAGATACCAGCTAGACTGACCGATGATCGCGACTAGTGCGATTACAAATGTATTACTGGTCACCTTGCTCACAAAGAGCGGCATGATGGTTGCAGCGGAGACAAAGCTCATGCCAAGCCAAAAAAAGGAAGCGTCTAGCAGATTGGCAGTAAAGTTCCACCGATAGTTGGCGTACATCTCGGCTGTCAATTCTTCTTCAGTTCGCTCGGGAACGGGGCGGTCCAGCTGAAGCAACCATCGAATAGCTCTGGAGTGTGTAATCACGATAATTTACTCCGTAACTGCTTGTGGATCTGAGGTGCAACCTCACTAGATATAGATAGTGTTTTCATTTCGGGACAAATGATACAATAAGAACCTAGCATTTTTTCGAGACTACGCTCAAAAAAAGGGGTCCCTACGGGACAGTTGACACGAAGTGCATTTCTCCGATACGAAGTGCAGGTCAAGTGAAGCCAGCAAAAGCAAAGGAGAAGGGGTCATGGTAGTCAAGACAGAAATCCGCCCGCCGGTCGATGAGTTTAGCGAAACATATGCCGAGTACATAGAGGGGCAATATGATTGTGTCGATCGAATCGTGCTGAATGCCTATTGGTCGATGGGTCAAAACGGCGGCGGGTTTCGAGTCTGGTGGCGCAGTTGGCAAGGGTCGGATGACGGGCTGAATACGGCGAGGCTGATGCGATTTGCGCGTGAGTATGCGCGTCGGTTGCGGGCGTATGCGGAGGCGGAAGGGATACCAGTCATTGATTGTGAAAGTGGTGTACGCAAACATGAGCTTGCCGAGACCTATATCCCAGACGATCCAGCGTTTGTGGGTGTATTTGCGATCTTGGTGAGTAAATTTAGTGCACCGACGTGGCATGTCAAAGAAAGTAAGGATAAGAAGAGAATTCATTTAGAAAAGAAGTATCCTTTTGTCAAGCAGTACTGGTTTCATATCATGGACCCGTCGTGGGGCCATATCACGATCCGACTCAGCCCACATCCCCCGTTTGGGGCGCAGATATTCTTGAACGGGCATGAGTATGTAGCTCGTCAAGCCCAGAAAGTCGATATTACCTTGGAGAAGGAAAGCAATAGTTTTGCCAACATTTCAGATCCAGATGGGTTGGCCGAAATAGCAGATACCTTGTGCTCAGCGAGTGCGATAGGGCAATTGGGCCAGGTTTGCGACCGTTGGATTTACTCAACTTGCCTTCATTTTGCGCTCTCATTAGAAGACCAAAGAGCAACGAGATTCAAATACAATTACTCTGTCTATCAAACAGAACTGAGTCGAAATTTGATATTTAACCGAGGACCTCAAATGGAACAGATTTTCGATAGTGTTATCGACCATATGCGTTCTAGAATGGATATCAAAACGGTCAAAACCATCTTCGGTACAAGAGGACGTCCTCACTGGCGCAGAGGGAAAAAAACACCCCGTTTAGAATGTGTTATCGAGAAACCTATGGACGATTTGACAATCTTTAAAGTGCATTTCAGTTCACTGACGCTCAAAATGTACACCAAAGGCGAGAACACACTCCATATCGAGGTCATTGCTCACAATGTGAAACGGCTACCGCTACGGCGCTCTTTGAAATACTTCGGCGAGATCCTTGATTACCTAAAACCAGCCCTGACTCATTTTCTCAACACCATTCAGGCGATTGATGCCGCCTTTATTGACGATGGATTGCTTGATTCTCTTCCTGAGCCAGCATCTCTTGGTGCATCCAAACTCGCTGGCATTCATCTTGACCAACCTCGAATCCGAGCTGTACTCAGTTCCGTTCTTGCTTTGGCACCCGCACCTACTGGCTTTACAGCTTCTCAACTAGCTAACCAAGTCAAAGAGCGCTTTGCTCACCTTTTTCCTGATTATTCACCCCGTCAGGCTGCCTATGGTTTGAAGAAGCTGCGAGCTAAGAACCTTGTCACTCGCATCGGTAACTCCCGCAAATATTCGCCCACGCCTGATGGCCTTCAGGCTATTTCAGCTTTGATTGTTTTGCGGGACCATATCATCAAGCCTGTTCTTGCTGGTGCAGGTAAAACCAAGCGAGGTCCAAAGCCCAAAGACCCTTCGCTTTTGGATGAACTCTTTTCTGCCGTTCATCAGGCTTTCCGTAACCTTTTGCTTGAGTTCAGCTTTGCTATTTACACATTTTCAACATCCACAATTCTTTGTCGATATTGGTCCCGTAAGCGCCTAACGAATTGTCAATGGTCAACGAACAATTGTCAATTGCTGACGCCCCTATCAGCCACAGGAGAAAATATGCCACGAGTCATCTTATTTGATGTAAATGAAACACTTTTAGACCTGCATGCATTGGACCCTCATTTTGCGCGCGTCTTTGGTAGCGCCACGGTGATGCCACAATGGTTTGCGCAAGTATTGCGTTCGGCGCTGGTCGCCACGCTCACCGGCAACTATCATGATTTTGGCACAATTGCAGGAGATGCCCTGGAAATGACGGCAATGCGCCATAGAGTAGAACTAACGTCTGATGATAAGCAGAAAATCTTAGGAACAGTGCGAGCGCTTCCGCCACATCCAGAAGTACCGGCTAGTTTGGCCTGCCTTCAAGAGGCTGGTTTGCGCATGGCGACCCTCACCAATTCGCCGCCCCATGTGCTTGAGGCACAAATGGAAAATGCCGGTTTAACGAACTACTTTGAGCAACTGATCTCAGTCGATCCCACACGTAAGTTCAAACCTGCGCCAGAGCCATATCTTCATGCCGCCAAAGAGCTCGGCGTGGAACCAAATGGGATCCGCCTGGTGGCAGCGCATGATTGGGACATTGCGGGCGCCATGCAGGTGGGCTGTGCGGGCGCATTTGTAGCTCGTCCAGGTATGGTACTTGGACCACTGCAGAAGAAGCCTGACATCATCGGTCCTGACATGAAGTCGGTCGTCGAGCAGATATTAGAGAAAGAGCAATAGGGCTTACGGTTCATATAAGAAAATTGCACAAGCCTCTGTGTTTGTTGGGGATACAACTATCCGTTTGCACAAATTCGTCTGATGAGCGAAGGTATATTCGTCTATGCGCCAACGGGCAATTCTTCTTCTGATTCTAACAGCAACTCTCTGGAGCTCAAGCGGACTCTTTGTTAAGCTCATCTCGTGGGAAGCCCCATCGATCTTAAGCGCACGTGGCGCTGTGGCGTTCGCTGTTCTCCTGATCTACCTGCGTAGTTTCCCGCGTACATGGACACGCGACCAAGTGGTTGGTGCATTGGCCTATCTTGGAAGCAATCTATTCTTTATCGCTGGTACAAAGCTGACGGCAGCAGCCAATGTGATCTTCCTCTCCTTCACATCACCAGTCTATCTGGTTTTGTTTGGCTATTGGTTTTTGGGAGAAAAACCCAAGCGTGCGGATTTGATTGCCATGATTTTCATTTTTACTGGCATGTTTCTTTTTCTGGGAGATGATTTAACGCTTGATGGCGTACGGGGGAACATCTTGGGGATACTTGCTGGCATCTCTATGGCCGTGATGATTCTCTGTATGCGGCGTCAAAAAACTGGTACACCAGCGAATACAGTACTATTAGGTAATCTTTTTGCGATCTTTATTGGTCTGCCCTGGCTTATTCAAGAGACTTTTACCCCAGCCAACGTTGGCTACATCGTCTTCTTAGGCATCTTTCAGATTGGTCTATCGTTTATCCTCTATTCCTTCGCCATCAAGCACCTAGAAGCGCTCGAATCAACGCTGATCGTAATGTTGGAGCCAGTTCTCAATCCAGTCTGGGTTTTTCTTGTAATCGGGGAGATGCCCGGTATCTTCGCATCTGTAGGCGGGATGCTTGTTCTGAGTGCCGTAGTCATGCGGGCGGTGATTAGCGCGCAAGAAAAAACAAGCATTCAAATTGTAGGTAAGAGAGTCGGATGAGTTTCGTTTTTGGCAGCATTCAGTTTCCATCTGACAATTCATAGAAGATTAGCAGAACAGAACCATAGCGGCGGCGATCAAATTCGACTAGAGAACGAAGTTCAACTGGTTCATCTTCACGTGGATGGATCTGGATGATCACCATCCCGTCGTCCGTTAATAGAGTTGAGCGTTGATCGATTGCGAGAAGTGCTTTGCGCCAGAGTTTTCGATATTGGGGTGGAGCCACATAGATCAGCTCAAATGGATCGCCGTCATATCGCTCTAATACGCTGAAGCTGTCCTTGCATTCAACAATTGCACGGTCTGCGAGTTGGCAGTGATGCAGATTCGCCAAAATCGTTTGCGCTGCACGTCGATTCAGATCGATAAAGCGAACCTCTTCGGCCCCCGCGACTGAGGGCCTCGATCCCAATGGAACCAGTACCACCGAATAGATCAAGGACACGGCTGCCTGCAATCCATTCACCCAGGATGCTAAAGAGTGCTTCCTTGGCGCGGTCTGTGATTGGGCGAGTCGAATCGCCGGGTACTGATTTTAACTTACGCCCTTTGGCTGACCCTGTAATGACTCTCACTTATGGATTCCTTCGCCAGTGCTTGCTCAATCATTTTTTTGTGCCAGATCGGTAGTTCGTCTGGCAACTCCTCGATTGGGAAAAAATCGGCCTCCAATACCTCTTTCTGGTCGACAGTTGGTGTACCGCCGACAAAACGCGCCACGAAAAAGACTTCCAATCGTAATCGATATCCACTCACAACCTGCAATAGGTCAGTCACAGCCACTTTGCACCTCACCTCTTCCCAAACTTCACGTCCCAATGTTTCTTCAAGCGGTTCATTCTTGTTGGCATATCCGCTGGGCAACCCCCACTCTTGACCAGCTGGACGATAACGATGCTTCAATAGCAAGACACGCTGTTGATCATCAAGCACGACGCCAGCTACACCAATCATGAATTTATCGTGAATCAACCAAAGCAGATGCCATTGAATCAGGCCTTGTAATCGATTCCAGATATGAGAAAGCACGGCATGAAGCATAGAGGTAGGTTTAAGAATGCGTGTTGTGCTTGCGGTTACGGATCTTTGCGTCTCAACGTGATGGACTGAAAATGTCCTTCCTGCCCATCATGCAGCAAGACGCGATGAAAGTCAAGTAAGGTAAAAACTTGTGTCACAACCGCCTGGATTTGCCCATCCAAATAGCGCGCAAAGAAGCGTTTTGGTTTGTGATGATCGGCTTCATAAATTCCTTCGTGATCAACCCCTCCGTAGAGGCCTAGATAGAAAAGCCCGTTGGGTTTCATTTGATCGCGAATGATCGTTAAGATGTTGGGTAGCTCTTTTTTAGGTACATGTAGCAAACAGTTCAGGGCATAAACGGCATCAAAAGATTGACCAGAAAAGTTCAAATTGGCAAAATCCGCCACATAGGCTGTCAGCCCTTTCTCCCGACAATGTCGGACCATTTCTGGTGAGAGATCTGTGGCAACTACATCCAGGCCATTTTGCAGGAAAAACAGGCTGTCCTGCCCCGTCCCGGCACCGATTTCCAATAGTGTCTGCTTGCTCTCAATTTGCAACAAATTGAGAAAACGGGCACGCTCCTCGATTTTCCATATCGACTTCCCCTTCTGATCACGTTCGACAGCCATCTGATCATAAGATGATCGTAAATCTTCTATCACTTGGTTGTATGTGACACTCACCCTGATCTCCATTGAACATTAAAAGTTGATCGATGCGTCAAAACATTACGGCAACTGATTTCATACGGGAGCGGATAGTTTTTCTTGTCGGTGAATTTTGCTTCATACTTGATTTTGGGGCATAGGTCATCGCTTCATTCAAAAAAGAGGGCCCCCTGAAGGGGATGTCAACGGTGACTCCGACACAAATCAAGAGATGGGTATCGGCGACAGAGATGCAAATTGAGGAATCGAAATAGAATGGGATTACCGTGGTGGATGCATTGGCATCACGACGTGCAAAAACTCATCTTCGCCCATACCAACTGGGCGCAATGTCCCTGGTCGTGATGCTTGGGTCGTTTCTAGTACAATCTGTGGCTCATCGATTCGGCTCAAAACGTCAATCAAATAGGAGGCGTCGAAGGCTATCTCCAATTCTTCACCTTCGACAAGTGCATCAAGTTCATTGACGTTATCGCCCATTTCAGTGCTTGTTGCAGTCAAGCGCATCTGACCACTGTGTTCGTCATTCGGAGGCTCTATTCCAACATAGACAGTGTTCGAATTGTCCCGCGCAAACAGGGCCGAGACACGAACAGCCTTGAGCAAGGAAGCTGTATCGACAACGGTCCGAGTTGAATGGCTTTTTGGAATCAGGGGATCATAATCGGGGAAACGTGCATCAATCAGTTGGCTAACAAGTTCGACGCGTTCAAAACTACCACGTACGTCGCTCCCTTTACCCCAAATGTGAAAGAGAACCTGATTTCGTGCCTCTGTGACAAGTGCTTCAATCGGTTGTTGGTCATCAGCATCTGCCATAATGCGCGACAACTCGCTTAAGCTCTTGGCGGGAACAAGCACTGTTAACTCATCTTCAAAAGTCGCTTTGGATTCGTCATGACCGTTCTCCCGGTTCAGCATAACCGACCGAACACTAAGCCGGAAACCATCGGTTGCGGCCATTTTGAGGGTATTCTGATTAAAGTGAACTTCCACACCGGTAAAGGTCGGTTGGTTTTCATTTGTGGAGGCGGCAAAGATCACATGGTCGATCATCTTGTGCAAACCCTCCGTCTCTAACGAAATATAACTTCCATCTAGAAGTCTGTTGGTATTTTCCTCTTGTTCACCGCTCATGCTGGGAATAATTGGAAAGTCGACGGCATCAATTCCCTTCATATTGGCTTCATAGCGAGCGCATTGTAGGTGAAGCGTCTGGGTTCGAACGGCCAACTCCATATCAATTGTTTCAGCAGGCAAGCTGTTGACAAATTCGGTTAACAACCGTGCGGGCACGGTGATCGCACCCTCGTCCTCAACCTTGGCACCAATCCAGCAATTCACACCGATTTCCAGGTTTGTCGCAGCCAATCGTAAATGATTGTCTTTGGCTTCAAGCAGAATGTTCCCAAGCACCGGCAAAGTACTTCGTGAAGAGACGGCACGTCCAACGATCGCAAGCCCTTTGGCCAAATTTTCCTGAAGACAGCTTACCCGCACAGTATGCCCCCTACCTTGTATCTCTTAAAACACGCTCCGAGAGAAACGATACAGTCCTTCTCTGACAAGATATAGTCAGTCGATCGCAATCATGTCATTCCGTTCTCGTAGTGGGTGCATCGCACCAACGAAGTGAAGAATCTAGCGATTGCGGTCTACTGATAGTAATGATATTTTTTGATTCGTACAGGTGAATTTGTGAAGTATAGCATATGGTTAACAGATAAATCAATAAATTTGCGTTAGATTTTATCAGCGTCTCTCTTGTCGAATAAAATGCAACAATGTCCATCAAACGCAATTGTGCGAATGCGCTATTTTCTTTCTGGTCAAAATAAAAGTTTGCACAAGTTGCTGAGATAAACGAAGAAAAAATTCGCGACTCGATTATACATCTCGTGTTTTCAATATGTACTCTGCAGTAGCACAACAGAACACGATTTACACGGGTCAAAATGTCCCTTTATGGCGCCGCTCGTAATATGATTAAGGTAGATACGCATTCTCGCCTTTAGGAATCGGAATTAAATAACTTGGGCATAGATTCTGCGCTTCACTCGAGAATGACATGCACAACTTATTTAATGCTCATTCCTTAATGTGAAATAGACCTTTGAGGCTCTTAAGAATGCCCATAATTTGTAAAAGAGAGTATAACTTTACTTTCTGGTAAAGGCTTGAGTGACAAAGGGCAAACCGAAAGGGGCGGAAAAAAGAATCCACCCTGAAAAAACGGGATAAAATGTAAAAATAGTGCTCGGCTAGTTTAAGCAGCGGCATTGAGGCGGCGATGAGCGAGAACGCCTTTAGGGAAATGGTGTGAAACCGAGGCCTTTTTCCGAAAGTCAGGGTCGAGTTGGTCGGGAGTTGGAAAAAGAGCACTCGAGAGAACGCGGCGCAGCCTGCCGGGAGTGGATTGAGGCTCTCGATCCCAGTAGCCAGTCGGTATGGGAGGAAGAGAAGCGGCTAAATGGGAAAGAAGATTGCCAGCCAGCAGCCCCAGTTCAGGTAAGCGGAAACAAGCCTCATCGGCATGAACAAATTGACGATGTAAGCCAATCATCTGCTTGGAAGCCAAGGGGGGATGTTCAACAGGCCAGCGCTCCAGAGAGAAAAGATAAATGGTTTCAGCTTGTAAAGCCATGACGGTCGCCAGAACCAAAGGTGTGTGATAAGCAGGATCCTGAAAGACGTAAATCGAATAGGTGCGGTTGGCTGTATCCACCTTGGTTGTCCTGGGGACGAGATTGTGCCATGCTTGATAGCGAATCAGGCGACCACTATAGACAAATTGACCAAACGAGTCTGGAGTTGTGGCCTCGAGTCGCTTTCCCTATAGCATCGAGAGAGCGGACGCACAATATCACCATATTCGGGTGGTCTGCCTTTTCCTTACGTTCGGGTAACTCATTGCGGCGCGCTGTGCAGTTAATCGCTTCCCGAAGGACAAATCGGTCGACGTCGCTTTCTAGCATTTCTCTGATTGTAAACCCGGCATCGACCACCGCCACTTCGTCTGACTCCAGTGATTTCTTGGTCTCTTTCAGCAGCTTTTTCCGAAACTCACTTCCTTTGTGCCTACCTCGCATCTCATGATTGCCTTGAGCAGTGGCACTCGTTTCCCGCCTATCTCCCCGAGCTTATCATCACTCCAAAGATGAGCGGGCAATGCCCGACGAGCCGTTGAGTTATAGAGTCGGTTCACTTTCCCTTGCAGCTTCGGTCGCCAGAACCCTGTGATATCTATGCTTTTCACTCGGTATCCTTCTAACTTTTTTGCCTCCATTCCCTTTCCACTCCACTTCTTCTTGCCACGATGAGAGCAGGCTTGCAATATCCCATGATCCATATCGAAAGCTCCACCAGCTTCGCCGGAGCTCCTCATCTTCAAACCCGCTTTCACTCAATCCACTATGGATTGCTCCTCGACTTTTCAGAAACGACCCATTCATCATCGCCCACATCAGACGCATTACATTTACGTTTGTTCCCACCGGCGTTACTTGCAATACATTCATCAGTACTGCTATAGTTATTTCTGGCGCGGTTAGCATTCCTTCCTCCTTTTTGGTTTCGCTACCTTTAGGATGAAACGCTAACCGCTTTTTGTCACATTTCTCACCTCATCTCTTTTCTTTTACCAGAAAGTAAAGTATAATAAAAATATTATAACCGCTTAAACATACGTGACGAACGATTAATTATTAACTATTTGGTATTCACTGTTAATTATTTTGGCGGTTTGTATTGAATAATTAATGGTTAACAAACGATAATTTATTGCTCTATAGAGAGGCAGAGATAAATGCTAAAAGATTTTAGAAGGTGTCACCAATGATACGACAGGGGGCATCGGCGCTTGAACAAATTCTATCAGATTTCTTTGGTGGAAATAGTGGTGGAAACAATAGAGGAAGCAGTATCGAACAGAGCAGTAGCACTAGCAATGCGAACAACAATGAGCATGAGCAGCAATCATCTACTTTAGTCGCCGTTACGTCTAAATCAGTCTCGTCGGCAACACAATTATCAGATCGAATTGAACCTGACCAATTAGAGGAGTACCAGAAGAACGATGATCAGCTGACCGCGCAAAGCGAATCGTCTGTTCTAACTGAATTTGACGAAGAGTCTAGCATCGTTGCCTTGGCCAAAGAAGAGCCACAAGCCTTTGGTATTCTCTATGAACGATATGTCGACCGAATCTATTCCTACATCTATAATCGAGTGGGAAACGTTCATGACACCGAAGATTTAACGGCCCGTACGTTCTACAAGGCCCTAGACAAATTACATAGTTATGAAGATCGTGGATTGCCGTTTTCAGCTTGGCTTTTTCGTATTGCGCACAATCTAGTGGCAAATTGGCATCGTGATCATAGTCGTCGACGCTTCTTGTCGTTGGATCGGATTTGGTCACACAGCCACAACGAAACACCCGAAAAGGCAGTAGAGCGCGCCGAGAATCATTCTGCACTTTGGTCAGCAATCGAACGCCTCCCCCAAGAGCGACGCAATCTCTTACTTTATAAGTTTGGAAGCCGCTTGTCCAATCTAGAGATCGGACAACTCATGGATAAGAGTGAGAGTGCAATCAAATCGCTTTACTTTCGTACATTAGCTGCACTTCGCAAAGATCTTGAATCTCGTGAATGGTAAAACTATGAACATATTGCCTGAATTTTCCTTACCAGAGTTTTCTCTCCCCGAATTTTCTTTGTCAGAACTCTCTCTCCCTGAACTATCATGGGTAACGCTGGAATGGTTCTATCAAAGAGAAGAGGAAACACCACCTGGAATCTATTTGGGGAATGGTGAATTTTTGGAGGCTGAAGATGTTTTAGAGGGGCATTTTAGACGTTTGTCACAGCAATCATCGACTGAAAAATCCTTCTCTCTTGATAACACTAAACAGAATACATTCGATCAGAATCCATCAAAGCCCAATAAGATGGAGCCGCGTCACCCGTCATTGGGACGGCAAGGATATCGATATCAATCGGTCAATTCCAAACTTCAATCCTCATATCTGACGACACCGATCGAGCAGACCGATTGTACAAATCTGACTGAAGCGATTTCTGCTTTGTCACCCAAATTAGCACCTTTCGCAGAACTAGCCGAAGATGTGGCCGAGACAGTCTCGCCCGTGGAACCAGAACCGCAATTTCGTGCCCATCTCCAACAGGCTTTAGAACGTGCCCATCAACAACAATCTGCACAGCGGGAATTGGGGATTCTGACGGAAATGAGTGATGAAGAATCTTCGCTGTGGCGACTCGCGAGTAGGCCAACCGTCATGGCTGGAATACCAATCGTTGTCGGGCTGATTGTCTATGTCTGGTACAACAAAGATAACGAAGTAAAGCCATTATGAACAACCGAAAACGTTATGCCCTGGTCGGCACGGGCGGGCGCGCTGCGATGTATGTTGAAGCTTTGACCAACACATATGCCGAACACAGTGAGCTTGTTGGCTTCTGCGATCTGAGCCAAACACGGATGGAGTGGTACAATGAGCAGTTAGCCGAACAACGGGATCTGGCACCAATTGCGACCTACCACGCTGACAACTTTGACCAGATGATAGCAGAAACCAAACCGGATGTGGTGATTGTCACGACGATGGACTCGACGCATCACAAGTATATCATCCGTGCGATGGAACTAGGCTGCGATGCCATTTGCGAAAAACCAATGACGACGGATGCACCCAAAGCGAATGCGATCTTTGATGCCATCGCACAGACCGGACGTCATCTACGCGTGACCTTCAATTATCGCTATGCACCTATTGCAACCCGCGCCCGAGAGTTGCTCATGAAAGGCGTTGTGGGGCGCCCACTGCACGTCAACTTTTACTGGGTTCTTGATACATCCCACGGCGCCGATTATTTCCGACGTTGGCATCGCGAAAAGGACAAATCAGGCGGATTGCTCGTCCACAAAGCGACCCATCATTTTGATCTCATCAATTGGTGGCTCGACTCGTATCCGCAGCAAGTCTTTGCACTGGGCGATCTGCGCTTTTATGGTCGTGAAAACGCAGCAGCCCGTGGCGAGAGCTATCCCTACGAACGGTATACTGGTGAATCTGCTGCCGCGGATGACCCGTTTGCGTTGCGATTGGATGGCCATGAGAAGCTCGAGGCGCTTTACCTCAATGCAGAAAAAGAAACCGGTTATATTCGAGATCGCAACGTCTTTGGCGATAACATTTCGGCTGAAGATACAATGAGTGTAATTGCTCGCTATCGCAACGGTGTACTGCTGACCTACTCACTCTTGGCCTACAGTCCTTGGGAGGGATATCGCATTGCCATTACGGGTGATCAAAGACGCATGGAGATCGATCTGGTTGAGGCAATCGGCAAGCAGTTTATTGCGGGTCAAGAAGAGACCATGACACCTGATGACAAAGCAGAGTGGGCCGATATCCACAAGCGTTTTGGTGGCAAGCAGATCCGCGTCTACCCAATGTTTGGCAAACCCTATGAAGCAGGAATTCCAGAAGCCACCGGTGGTCACGGTGGGGCAGATCCTGTGATGTTAGAGCAAATTTTCTCTCCGAATCCGCCTGCCGATCCATTCAAACGCGCTGCCTCGCATATTGATGGTGTAGCTTCCATTCTGCTTGGCATAGCCGCAAATGAATCAATTGCAACAGGACAGCCCATTATGGTGGACGATCTCTTACGTTTGCCAGATTAGAGACTGCGTTTTTGATTGAACAAGGCTATCCTTCAAATCTACACCCAACATCATCAGATTCAGGAGTGTCTTTTGCACGTCATCAATCACCTTGACCTGGAGCAATTTACCTCCGCTATCTTTCAGGCCGCCAACACCCCCATCAACCACGCCGATATTGTCGCTTCTTCTCTCGTTCAAGCCAATCTAGCAGGTCATGATTCTCATGGCGTGATTCGCGCGATGCAGTATTTGGACTACATCGAGGCGGGAACGCTCGATCCAGCAGCGACACCCGTCATTGACACATCCACTGGTGCTGTCACCAATATGAATGCACAGAGCGCCTTCGGTCAAGTGGCGGCAAAGATCGCCATGGAGCATACGATTCAGAAAGCGCATGAACATGCTTTGGCTGCAACCGGACTCTATAACACTCAGCATGTAGGACGACTCGGTGAATGGGTAGAGCTGGCAGCAGTGGAGAATCTGATCGGTCTGGCCTTCTGCTGCGGTAGTCGACCTGGTGGCTTGGTCACCCCTTTTGGGGGCGTGGCGCGTCGCTTCAGTACGAATCCACTGGCGGCGGCAGTTCCCCAAGCAGATGGGGAGCCAATTCTGCTCGACTTTGCCACCAGTGTTGTGGCCGAAGGGAAAGTGCGCGTGGCGCGCAATGCTGGCAAATCTTTGCCAGCGGGCCGTATCCTGGATGTCAATGGCCAACCGAGTACCGACCCCAACGATCTCTATGCAGATGGTATGTTGCTACCTGCGGCTGATCACAAGGGATATGGTCTCGCGCTGTTGATGGATCTACTCGGCGGCATTCTGACTGGATCTGGCACCGCATCCTTACCAACATATGGCACAACGAATGGCGTGCTTTTCATCGTTCTGGCAGTCGATGCTTTTCGCCCGCTCGGAGAATTCTTGGCCGATAGTGCAGCCTTAACAGCAAAGATACGAACAACGCCCACTACACCAGGGGTTGACGAGGTGCTCATCCCTGGTGATCCTGAAAGACGGACAGCAGCAGAGCGCAAGCGTCGCGGCATTCCAATTGATGAAACGACGTGGCAGCAGTTGACCGACGCCGCGACCAAGCTAGGCATTGAAGCGATTTAGAATCTTTCCGAAAAGAGGAATATCATGTTCGATTTCATAACCGATGAACACAAGATGATCCAAGAGGCAGCGCATGACTTTGCCCAAGACAAGATTGCGCCCATTGCAGCCCACCATGATGAAACAGGCGAATTCCCCCTAGAGACAATTCGTCAGATGGGTCAACTGGGTTTTATGGGCATTGAAGTGCCAGAGGAGTATGGTGGTGCTGGGATGGATGCGCTGGCATATGCACTAGCAATGATCGAGGTCTGCAAAGCTGATGCCAGCCACGGAACGATTATGTCTGTCAATAACTCCCTCTATGCTCACGGTCTGCAAAAGTTCGGCACAGAGGAACAGAAACAGGAATTTCTTGTGCCGGTGGCGTCGGGCGAAGCCATTGGGGCCTACAGTCTCACTGAACCAATGAGCGGTAGCGATGCTGGAACCATGCGTAGTCGAGCTGAGCGCCAAGGCGATCACTACCTTATTACCGGACGTAAATCATGGGTGACATCAGCACCGTTTGCGGATTACATTGTCCTCTTTACAATGACCCAACCTGAGCGCAAGCACAATGGCGTTACAGCCTTCCTGATCGACACTACAAATCCCGGCTTTACTCTTGGCAAAACTGAGCCGAAGCTGGGGATCCGTGCGAGCGCTACTAGTGAAATCATTCTGGAGAACTACAAATGTCCAGTGGGAAATCGCCTTGGTGAAGAAGGGGAAGGATTCAAGATTGCGATGACCGTACTCGATGCCGGGCGCATTGGCATTGCAGCGCAAGCATTGGGCATCGCAGAAGCAGCAATGGAAGCAAGCATCGCTTATTCCCAAGAACGTGAAGCATTTGGAAGCAAGATTGGACAATTCCAGATGATTCAACAGAAGCTAGCAGACATGAAATGTCGTGTCGAAGCAAGTCGCTTGTTGATTTACCAAGCTGCATTAGCGAAAATTGCGGCGGCGAAAACAGGCGCACGCTATACAATGGAGTCGAGCATGGCGAAGCTCTTTGCCAGCGAAACGGCCATGTGGGTGACCACTCAGGCCATTCAACTTCATGGCGGCATGGGATATAGCAAAGAAATGCCATTAGAACGATATTTTCGCGACGCCAAGATCACCGAGATCTATGAGGGGACCAGCGAGATCCAGCGTATGGTCATTGCGCGCAATATGACCGGATTACGATAAGGAGTTATGATGAATGAACTCATCGATAGTATTCTCAACTGAAGCACAGAATCTATCCATGAGTTTGTTCATGGTCATTTCTAGCGAGAAAAGATAGCCTCTTGCGATTGTTCTCCTGGTGAGATACAATAAGTGTGTCCGCAGACCCACAACCTAACCCTAGCATTCACGCCCGCTCGTATTCGAAATTTATGAGTGTGTACCACAAAGTGTGTAAATGGAGCAGGTTCTCTGACTAAGCGGTTTCCATTTACACACTTTGGGACACACTGTCGATTTATTGACAATTAGCACCAAGGAATTATCAGCCAGACGGGGCTTTGGTTGCGTTTGACAATGATATTTTTGTTGAGAGATGGACTGCTGAGCGTTCATCGCCGTTGGTCTTCGAACCATTTTGTGCTTGGTAAGAGATCGTCGGTGCCAACAAATGTCAGTGACTCACTAATTCGTCCCCTCTTGGAAGCGTGACACGTACTAGAAAATAGGAGAAACGCAAAATGCTAAAAGGTCTGTTCAATGGAATCAAGAAGCTCTTTGGTGGCTCGACCGATTCAACCAAAGACACGGTAGATGCTGTGGTAAATAGAGCAAAGGATACGATCGATAGTGCGAGCGAAACAGCTGAGGAAGTTGTCAGCACAGCCAAAGATGTCGCAGAAGAGATGGTCGATTCTGCTAAAGATGCGACGAAAGAGGCATTGAATTCGGCCAAGGATGTTGCTGCCAGCGCGGTTTCTTCTGCGACAGAAGCACTCGATTCCGCCAAGGGTACGGCAGAAGAGGCATTGAGTTCGGCTAAGGATGTCGCGGAAGATGTGGCCAACTCGGCCAAGGATGTTGCTGCCAGCGCGGTTGCGTCTACGACAGAAGCACTCGATTCCGCTAAGGGTACGGCAGAAGAGGCATTGAGTTCGGCCAAGGATGTTGCTGAAGATGTGGCCAACTCGGCCAAGGATGTTGCTGCCAGCGCGGTTGCGTCTACGACAGAAGCACTCGATTCCGCTAAGGGTACGGCAGAAGAGGCATTGAGTTCAGCCAAGGATGTTGCTGAAGATGTGGCCAACTCGGCCAAGGATGTTGCTGCCAGCGCGGTTGCGTCTACGACAGAAGCTCTCGATTCCGCTAAGGGTACGGCGGAAGAGGCATTGAGTTCAGCCAAGGATGTCGCAGAAGATGTAGCCAACTCGGCCAAGGATGTTGCTGCCAGCGCGGTTGCGTCTACGACAGAAGCTCTCGATTCCGCTAAGGGTACGGCAGAAGAGGCATTGAGTTCGGCCAAGGATGTCGCAGAGGCTATTGCCGAATCGACCAACGCCAACGATGCTGTTGAAGAGGTGGCGAACGATGCGGCAAATTCGATCGATTCAACAAGTGATGAGGTCGCTGATGCAGCTCAAGATTCAGTTGACAACATCAAAGATTCATCGAGTTAGGAGTGCTGTTTGAGCAGATAATTTGCCGCTGCACATAGACGGTACAGTCGCTTGGCGAAACGAGCGGCAGCGAAGTTTGTTGAAGCACATCAACTGCGGAACCACTGTCAGTGACTGTTACTGCTTTTCACTCATCCCGCAGGTGCCATCAACGGAGTCTGCTCTGATGCCACAACGACCTGTTTGGGGAAATGCAGCTCAATTTCAGGGAAAGGCAACGCAACATTATGTTCCGATAGGATATCCCATAGTTGGACTTTCAATTCGCTCTTGATCCGTTCATAGTCCAGCGGGTTGTCGACCCAAAAATTGAGCTGGAACGTAGCAACATTGTCACCATACTCAAGTAAAAAGACAGATGATGCTGGTTCTGAGAGGATATCGGGGTGATTCTGTGCCGCTTGAATAATGAGTTTGATAACTTGGGTGGGTTCAATATTGCAATCTGTGCGCAATATCATCTTCAGCCGGACATGTCGATCGGTTCCTGTATAGGTTTTGAACGAAGAGGTCAAAAACGTTTGGTTGGGGATAATGAGTTCAACGTTATCTTTTGTCCGTACTGTGGTGGCCCGGATGCTGAACTCTTCAACAACGCTCAGCTCATTATCAACTTCGATCACATCGCCTGGATGTAGTGAGCGTTCAAAAAGCAATAAGATACCGCTGATGAAATTACTTAGGATCTCGCGCAGTCCAAAGCCGATTCCAACAGATAACCCGCCCGTAATCGCAGCGATCACCGTTGAGTCGAGTTCAAATTGACTAAACGCCAACCCGATGCCGACGAGAAGCAGAATATAGCGCACAAGCGTCAATGTTGCTTTTGTCCCACCTGGATCTAAGTTGGTATATCGAATCAATAATGAGTAAACAAGATCTTGGACCCCATTGGTTGCTACTGTCCAGAGGTAGAGACCAACAGTTGCGACAAAGAGGGCGCGAATCGTGAGCGGACTGTTGAACAAGTTCGTCAAAACGATTTCTGCGATTAAGCGTACATTTGCTAATTGATTTAAGAATCCGAGAAAAATGACAACGATCAGAATTGGAACCAGAAGCCGAGATTGGTATTTTTTGACTGTTTCCGGCGTAAAGATCAGATAAAATATGCCGACGAGCAACTGAAAAGTGAGGATGAGTGACAGAACCCAAGTAAAGCTAATCAACAACCCATCAATATAACCAGCCGACCCGAAAAACCATCGGGCAAGCGCGTTGAAAGCAAGCCCGAGGATTGGAAAAAAGATTGAATAGAGGATGGAAAGAAGAGTCTGACCGAGTGAATAATTCCTGGATTTTGATTGCAGTTCATTTGGGTGTGAAAATTGTTTCCCCATGAACTGACGAAACAAACGGGTTAAGAAAGCAGCGGCGAGAACGACGAGGACAATAGCGATGACCTGTCCGCTGGACCACAGTGCGTTCAAGGTAAACAACGACTTTGTGATAGACGTCTCGGAGCAAATGAAGACTCGCAGTCTGTTCAGTGCTACTCTCAATTTGATGAAATTCTGTCTCCAAAATGTGCGACAGATCAACCTCTTCGGTATTTGCGACACGCTCAACTAATTCTTGCGCACCTTCTTCTGGTTCCACAACCCCCTCTAGCACACGAATATATAAATCGGTACCCACTTGGCGCAAAATATCTTCGGTCTCAACATGGGCCAGTGGGATAATGACAGCCTCCCTACTTTGCCGCACCATCATGGAGGTGCTAGGAGAAAGCCGTCTATCAAAACGAACGCGCTGGTCGAGCGGAATCAGTCCATAGTCACTCAAAGCGATTTGGCGTTGATGCCCCGGCGTTACAAAAAACTCCGCCAATGCAAGAGCTAGATCGGGTACTGCTGTGCGCTTATTAATCGTAATCGTTTCGATTTCCAAAAATGAACCAGAAGGATTCTCGTCCCTTTTTGGCAACAGCCCAACCCCCACGACATCTTCACCCATCTCGGCACGTAGATCGGGTAGATCGGACGAATTTCCCACGAAATAGGCGACCTCGCCAGAGGTAAAAGACTCAAACAGATCATCATAAACATTGTTGAGGATGATGGTCGGTTCGGCTTGTGCCGAGTTGAGCCAATTCAACCAGGCAACGAGACCATCGTCCACCACGACCTGACCAGCCTCATTCAGAACCTCGCCCCCGTGAGTTCGTATGCCCCAGTAAGCATGATAGAAATCAATGGGCAGGGCAACGATCTGTCCGCTTTGTGATTCGGTTATCAGCTCGGACAACGTTCTGGCTGGAGTCTCGACTAGCTCCTTGTTGTAATAGAGGACACTCGTGTAAGCTGCGAAGGGGATCCCGTATAGGGTATCATCTAACCACAAAGCATCGACAGCTTGCGACAGCAGATTGTCTGTATGTAAATCCTTTGTGGATAAGTCAAGCAGAAGATCGGCATCGACCAAATCACGAATCAAGAAGAGCTCTGGGCCAATAATCACATCCGGTCCAAGCCCTGAGCTGACGCTTGTCATATAACGTTGATCCAGATCGCGGCTCGAAACATATTCGACAACCACTGTCACACCAGGATGAGCTGATTCAAACCGTTCAACCAACTCGGTGATCAGGGTCGACTCAGGATTTGGCCAATTGTGCCATACAAGAAGATTGCCCTGTAGACCGGAGGAATCTTGATCCGAGGAATTTGTACATGCACTGAAACTGACAAACAGTAAGAGGGAAATAAGGACCAAAATCACTTTACGCATGATATACTCCCAATCATCACTCATCAGACGCAATTGTGCAAGTGTTATCTTATCGCTCTGGCAAGAACGTCACTTTGCACAATTTTCTTAGATGAGTCCCAATAATTTGTTGCAAAACATCCCGCCTGTGAACGACAACTTTCACAGGCTGATGACAAGCTTCACAAATTGGGTAAATGGGTAAAGGATCTTGAAGATTGAAATTATAACACTGAGCAGTGTGACTGATCAATACCCCAATCGAGCGTTATAAACTGGACTGTCACTTTCGCCAAAGGCCCGGAAGACTTGACATGCCTCGTCATGTAAGACATTTTCAGTCACATCAATCCCCCGCTTCTGGAGTTCGTGCACCCAATCGGGGTGAATCGGCCCTTCATCAAAGCCGGTCAGTTCTTCCAATTCAGAACCGCTTCCAGCAATAACTAACGACCGCACACCAGACCAGATCACGGCTCCATAGCACATGGCACAGGGACGCCAGTTGACGACCAATTGATGTGCAGGCAGGTCTGCACCACCCAGATCATATGTTCCCAATCGGTTCTGAGCGAGTGAGAGCGTCATTATCTCGGCATGGGCAGAAGAGCAGTTGGAGGGCACGACGCGATTCACGCCAATGACGACGAGCTTACCTGTATCACGTTCAAAGACACCCGCCGCAAATGGACCACCCGTGCCATGTTCAAAGTTCAATCGCGAAAATTCGATCACGGTTGCCATGCGTTCTTCAATCGATGGCATGACTTTGGGTAAAGCTGCAAGTTTATCGACAGCCCATTGGGGCAATGATAGTGTGATGTTCATTGACGAAATTTCCTTGTTATTTCTATGACCGTGCTAACTGTGTGATCTCTTCTTCTGAAAACGCAAGCTCCAATGCATCCAGATTCTCTTGGAGATGCTGCTTGTTGAGCGATTTGGGTATCGTAATCACCCCTGGCTGCCTGGTGAGCCACTGGATGGCAACTTGCCCCGGCGTGGCATCGACTTTGCGCGCGATATCTACAACTGTTTTATTTGAGAGGACACCATCCTTTAACGGGCAGTAAGCGGTCAAGACAATGCCATTCTGCTGGCAGAATTCCAACACGCCATTCTTTTCGGGCTGACGATGATGCAGATTATAGCGCACTTGATTGGTCATAATCGGCGTTTCACACAATTCCATCGACTGTTTTAAGAGCGATACATCGAAGTTGCTTACACCAACTCTTCGCACTCGGCCATCTGCTGCTGCTTCGTTCAGGGCACGAAACGTTTCCGACAAAGGAATCGACGGTTCAGGCCAATGGATCAGATAAAGGTCCACATAATCAGTTCCCAAGCGTCGCAAACTGGCATCCAAGGCTCGATGTACATTATCGTAGGCTAGATTCGTTCGCCAGACCTTTGTTGTCACAAACAGTTCGTCACGATCAAAGTCTGCAATCGCTCGCCCAACCAATTCCTCCGTGTGATTAGCGGCGTACATCTCCGCTGTATCCAAATGCGTGTAGCCCATTGAGATAATACTTTGGAGTTGATCAACAAGCGCGTCATCCTGCGAATAGTCAGGAGATGATTCACCACCAATGGTCCATGTACCTAGCCCGATCTTGGGAATCTGAAAGCCGTCGCGTAAGGTCTCGTAATGCATCATGGCCTCCTCAATAACGTTTCATCCAGATAGATTTTAATTTAAAACTTTGGCTGCAAAGTCACCCGCACAGGATCATTCCCCGCCAGAAAATCGAAATCCGCACCTTGTGGTGCCTGGGTCACGTGCTGTAAATAGAGTTGCCCATAGCCACGGCCGAAGGCTGGTTGGGGCGGCTGCCATTCCGCCCGTCGCTGGGCCAATTCCTCGTCGCTGACGTGTAAATGCAGTCGTCGGTTGGCAAAGTCGAGCTCTACCTCGTCGCCATCACGTACCAAAGCCAATGGGCCGCCGATTGCACTCTCCGGCGCCACGTGAAGCACAATTGTGCCATAGGCCGTGCCGCTCATGCGGGCATCCGAGATCCGCACCATGTCCCGCACGCCTTCTTTCAGCAGCTTTTCAGGAATTGGCAGAATTCCAATCTCTGGCATTCCTGGCCCACCCACAGGTCCTGAATTTTGTAAGACCAACACATCATCTGGCGTCACATCCAGATCTGGATCATTGATCCGAACGCGCACATCATCAAAATTGCGAAAGACAATCGCACGACCTCGATGCTGGAGCAGATCGGGTGATGCAGCTGAATGCTTGATCACGGCGCCGTCGGGCGCCAGGTTGCCAGTGAGAATCGACAAGCCGCCCTCTGGCTTAAGCGGTTCGGCAAGGGGATAAATCACATCAGAGTTGTAATTTTCGGCATGCTCCACATTCTCTGCCAAGGTACGCCCGGTGACGGTCAAGGCATCGCCATGAAGCAATGGTAGCAGCTCTTTCAGCACAGCGGGAATGCCGCCTGCGAAGAAGAGATCCTCCATCTGATATTGACCGCTCGGTCGCATATTGGCAATCAAGGGTGTGCGACGGCTGATCTCATCCCAGATCGATAGGGGCAACTCGATGCCCAATCGCCCGGCAATGGCGGGCAAATGGACAACAGCGTTTGTGCTGCCACCAAGCGCACAGACAAGGGCGATAGCATTTTCGATTGCTTCACGCGAAATGATCTTGGAAGGACGCAGATCTTCCGCAGCCATCTCTACGATGCGTCGCCCGGCCTGTTGGGCCAGCCGCAGGCGGCGCGCATCCGAAGCGGGCGTCGCACCATTGCCCGGTAACGCAATACCAAGTGCCTCCATCATCGAATTCATGGTCGAGGCCGTTCCCATCACCATACAATGTCCGTGACTGCGAAAGACGCTCTCCTCAATATGTTTGTAAGTCTCAGTATCAATGGTGCCGGCTTGCCACTCTGCTGTCATACGACGACAGTCTGTACAAGCGCCCAACATCTGGCCGCGAAAATTACCCGAGAGAGCTGGCCCACCCGATAGCATGATGGCAGGCAGGTCAGCGCTACAAGCCCCCATCAAGGCCGCGGGGACAGTTTTGTCGCAGTTTACCAGCAGAACCACACCATCGATCGGATTCCCGCGAATCATCTCCTCTGTATCCATCGCCGCCAAATTGCGATAGAGCATCGAAGTGGGACTGAGATAGATTTCGCCCAAAGAAATTGTGGGAAATTCCAGGGGAAATCCACCCGCTTGCCAAACGCCACGCTTCACAGCTTCGGCCACTTCCCGCAGATGACTGTTGCAATTGTTGATTTCACTATAGGTGTTGCAGATGCCGATCACTGGTTTCTGCATCTCTTCATCACCAAAACCCATTGCCTTGGTGAAGGCGCGGTGGGTAAATCCAGAGACAT
Source organism: Chloroflexi bacterium TSY (assembly GCA_019217005.1). Next base: position 128,598 of record JAHBNG010000002.1, on the reverse strand, counting down.
GAGGTTCATTGAAGAAAGTAATGCTGCGACTATTTTGTTCCGACTGCACGGTGGTTCCTCCGAATATTACGGTCGGTGTACCACAGATTGTGTAAATGCTACCTAATCTCTCAGAGAAAAGCGGATTGTTACACAACTTGGGGTACCACCTAGTTCATCCGTTTTGTGTCATTGATTTCTTTGACGTGGTTCATTTTGGCCGAACTGTTCGTTACAATTCCCTGCGGAGTAGGCGTTAGAGATTACACGCAGTAGACATAAAAGTTAAAGTGGTTGCTATTGAAAAGTTGATTCAAAGGCATTCTCCAAAGTGGGACCCCAAATAGCGGGGTCAGGTTCAGGGATAGCGTAAACAGAATGTGAAGCCATAGCGGCTAAATAATGCTGCTGAATGGTTTCATCGTAGAGCTGTGCATAAAGCATGGTGGTATCGATATGAGTGTGCCCCATGAGTTTCTGCAAGGTAGTGATGGGCATAAGGCCACTGTTGAGCAAACGGGTGGCAAAGGCATGAAGATGGTTGCGCACATAATTGGCTCGAAGAGGTAAGCCATCGCGTAGTAAAAGCGGGGAATGAGTAGCCAGGTCATCGGTGCGATGTTGCAGATGGGCATCGATGGCAAGAGCAGTGCGTTGGGTAACAGGCAACCGACGGTCACGATGGGATTTGGCATCTCGAACGAGCAGAGTCTGTGTATCCGAATTCCAGTCAGAAACGAGCAGAGCTTGCACTTCGCCCATACGTAGCCCAGCATCAACCAGAATAAGAAACCAAGCACGGTCAAGGAGGTCGGAAGGAGAAAGGCTCTGAGCCGTTGAGTTTAAGACGAACTGTTCAAGTTGAGCAAATTCATGCTGGCGCAACGGACGAGGTAAGGTAGTGGGTCGTTTGAGACGTTGAATGCGATATAAAGCCGGAGCGATCGACTGGCCACATTCTTCAGCAAAATGCAGAAAACACTTGAGGGTACAAATAAAATGATTGATGGTATGGACGGAATACTCTAAGTCACATAGGTGGGTGATGTAGTCTTGGAGATCGCGCCGTCTTAGTTCGGATAAGCTGGAGAGCATGCGCTGGTCGAGCATCCATTGCCAACCGCGTTGGAGTTCGCCAAGCCACTGAAGGGCTCGTTCCCGCCGATAGAGGGCTTTCCAGCGTAATTGCTGGTGGAGAAGTAATGAGATGATGGGTTGATGAAGCCAGAGCGGCAATGAGGTGAGACGTTGACGGATCTCATCAGCAGACAAACAGATGCCAACAGCTGGCTCCACTGTGCGATGTTCAGAAGGCACAGTATTCTCTGTCTCTATTGCAGATGTCGTTCCTTCAATATCCGAGCATGCGGCTTGGCGAGACAACTGCTCCATAGCAGCTTCATAGTCGGCTCGCATATCAGGATTGGCACCATCGATGTAAATCTGGGTCGTTTTCAATTGACTGTGACCCAACCAATGAGAGAGACTAGGCAGTGGCATACGCGACTCTGCCATTCGTCTGGCGAAGGTATGGCGCAGGCGATGACAGGAGACCTCGTTCTCGGAGAGTCCGGCTTGCTGACGGTAATAATCGAGGCGCTCCTGGATTCCGCGGACACTGATGCCTTTGTGACGACGAGTCAGAAACAGATGGCTATCGACTGCATCAGGACGCTCATCCATATAGCTCACCAACAGCGCTGTGGTTTCTGGCGTCAACCAGACTCGACGCTCTTTGTTCCCTTTGCCGCGTACGCGCAGTGACCACAGTTCGTCCGGATTTATGGCAGCTTCAATATCGCCCATCTCTAGTTTCGACACTTCGCCCACCCGCAGGCCAACGTCGAGCATCAAGGCCAACATCACTTGGTCTCTTATCTGACCTTGACTCACGCTCCCCCATAACTGGCGGACGATGCGTTCCGCTATATCTCTGGGAAGATGGCAACCTGTATCCAGTCGGTGTAGACGCCACACCACCGGGTTTGACCAGCTTTCGTCTTCTGCCTCATCCGCCAAGTAGTCGAAAATCGGCTCAACGTTGCCACTCTGCGATTGACCGTCGCACTGCTCATCCCCGCTTCGAGTTGCGCCGTTACAAACGTCGTTATCTCTTGGCGACCTATCTCTCTTGGCCTTTTTTCTATCACCTGGCCAAATTGATTTAGGTCACTTTCGTAATGTTTTACAGTTTCGCTTTGCGGAGAAAGCATTCTCACATGGGCACAGAATCCTGTTACTGCGGCGCTAAATTCTTGGTTCATTTTGGCCTCCTAGGGCTATTTTACCCCTTTTTTGGCCTACTGCGTGTAATAGAGAATGCTGGCTCCGCATTCAATTGTAATGGCGCGAATTGCTAATTTGAACCATCTCATTTCTTTGATAGGTATCTCGATCGTAAATCAAGAATCGTAAATCGCGTGAATCTCATCGCCACCCCACCGTCGCGCACCATCTGCACCTTCTGTCCCCCATGCAATAAGCTTGAGAGGAGTGATTTCGATGATAGATGTATAGGATGCGTCGACACCAATATCCCACTGATATTTCTCCAAAAAGAGGGGCTGGAGAAGAGAGCGCTTGGTTGGAGTCTCAATGGCCCATCCTTCTACAATGACCACATCATGGGGATCGGGAAGGGTCAGGACAACGCTCGGATTTTGAGCAAGATTCTTCACTTTAACAGCAATGGGCTGAGCGACAACATAAGCACACCCCTGATGCCAGACATGCCAGACGGGGGCGCTATGGGCACGACCATCGGGCCGCACTGTACTCATCCAGGAGCAGTCTGTCCGAGCAATTCGTTCGATGATTTGGCGCAACACTCCATTTGAGGAGTTTTCTGAGTGACTCAATGTCGATCGATTCCTTCCTAAATCATAGGTGATTTGCTCACGTCGAAACCAATCACCGCTTTGGATGAGCGGACGGTCTTGTACAATCGCTTGAGGTGCCCAATAAACCCAGGCTTCGACACTCTCGCGCTTGGTGTTTACAGTCACCAGAGAGCGCTGGTAGAAAGTTGGATGACCTTCAATGCGGTCCGTGATGGTGAGGGCTTCCATCTTTAGCGTTAGCAACGTTCCGTGGATCGTCTGATCCCCTGGAATCGCAGCTGGATACGAGCCAAGATCATATAAGACGGCATTAGGGAGCACCGCGGGCACATGTTCAATGAGATATTGTGCAATATTGACGTGAAATCGCGTGTCAACAGTCGGAATATGATGCTGTGGTGGCCGTAATGTACCATAGACGAAAATTCGTATTGTCATTTGGGAATCTTGAAGATTTGATGACCCTCGTGCAATTGACAACAATTCTCCCTACTCTATGTAGGACGCCTGATAACCGCATATGCAAAATCAAACTCAATCATCGCCAACATAAATTCATCCCAAGGAATCTGTTGAGGCGTAGTCTTAAAGGCGGGATCATTTACAAAGATGTGGTTTTATACCCAAATGCATTCTACATCAGTACAAGAGCAATATCAAACAACGTTATTCTTATCGCATTTGACCAAGTCAGTCAAATACGTTTGCTCAAACCAAAAAGCAATCGCAGGCCATGCGCCAGATCCCCAAACATTGTCATGAGCAGGCTCACGACAATAAAAGGTATGATGATCATCAGAGCTAAAATCAACCACCCGCCGAATCGGTTCACCGTATTTGCGAGTAGAGTCAGCACATTGTCCGCCATCGATACAACTGTTTGCAAACGGTCAGGGATACCCTGTGCTTGCGCCTTCAACTTTTCTAGGCTCAGTAGATCCAAATTTCAGGTTTTGAGAGAGAATTCTGGCTAAACAGTTGACATAAATACAAATTTGCCGGTCGATATCTAGTTTTTGCGTTAGATTTGGGCGATTTTCAGATATGAAATAGGTTGTTTTCTGTAACCGAAATCTGAATAAATGACTCCAAAATCCCTGCAATCTCGACTGAAAATAGCCAAAAACGCCAAATTTGGATCTACTGAGGCTAGCAAAGATTTCGTCAAACGCGTCAAATACATCTTGGATGCTGCTAAATATTCCTTCCAATGGTTCCAGCGGTTCTTTGAGCGAGTCTATGGGTAGGTCAAGATTAACATTCGGAATTTGCACACTGACATTTGAGGTACTTACAGTCAGGTTGCTTGGATATCTGACCGATTTGGTCGTTTCCCTTGTGATCCAATTCCACCCATCACATAAAAAATCAAAGGGGCCGCAATCCACCTTGATCCTGACTCGTTCTGAGAACGTAACATTCACGGAGCTCCATCGCACGTCGACACCCGATGGAACAGGCAGTGAGGGATCGGGAATATCAAGTTGAATCGACAGTTTGTTCGGTAGATCTGGCAACAGATTTGGCACCCGGAAGCGTTGAAATTGTGAACTCAACTTTGTGATATCGGTCTGAATTGTTCCCCATTGCTCTTCTACCTCTGTATAGGCATTTTGCAGGTTATCAAGCTCGGTCTGGATTGCCTCCAACTGCGGCACCAAAACGACGCGAAAATCATTGAAGAGTGAAGCTGTTGCCCAAACGACGATTAAGAGTATAAGCGCAGGGGTCAGACCTCGAACAACAAACAAGAATCCAAGTAGGCGTTGCATCATAGCGCCCTGCTTTCTGTGTAATGCGCGGGTAAGCCGCGTAGGAGCAACAGACCTTTACGAAAATCGTTTATTGCGGGCAAAAGAAAATAGTTTGCCGATAACAGGACCAACAACACCAGTGCAAACATGAGTCTACCTCTCTGCTTGGCAAGTATTTCTTGTATGCTGGTCAGCAGCACTTCACCTTGCGAGACAATTTTATTCGCACTCTCGGCAGCTTTTTCCAGTTCTGATTTGAGACGATTCGCTCCAGCAAAAACTTTGTTGAATTCCGCAAAAATAGAAGTGACGGGCTTTAGGGCCTGACCCAACCGATCGTCCAATTCTCCTAAACCTGGTACAGGGACCTCAAATGGTGGAATTGCTGGAATATCCATGTTAAAGGTGGAATTGCTGAAATCGATGTCGCTTGGATAATCAATTTTTGTTACACCCAAATCGATTTCAGTAAATTTTACTTCGGGTTGGGGCAAAGGCACATTTACATTGGGAATATCCAGTCGGGGCATGTTAATTGAGCTTGGGATATTCGGAATCAGATCAGGTATTTCAGTAAAGTCTTCTAACGTGTCAGCCACTTTGGTCAGATCCTGTGAAACCTGCTTCAATTCCCCTTGAATGGCTCTCGCCTCGGTCTCCAGTTCGTTCACAGCGTTCCCCAATTCCTGAATCGGCGGAGCTAGAGTCGTCTGTAGTTCATTGATGATATATACACCGCCAATGGCAATCGCAGCAATGACGACAAAAGGTGTTAGAGCTCGAATCAGATATAAAATCCCAAGTAAACGTCGAAACATACTGGCTTCTCCCTTATCGATTCTGTACTTCATGAGCCGCTCGAATGCCCGTCTCATAGGCACCGTGGACCGTGGCAAAGTAATGGGGGTGTGTCGCCTCGCCAGCGAAAAAGAGTCGCCCACCAACAGGCTGCGCAAGGATCCCACGATCATCTGGACGCCCACTAACTTTTGAAAAGGAGTAGCTTCCTTGCGCGAACGGATCGTTTTCCCATCCGGTCCGTAAGTAGCTAGTTGGGGCAGGAATCTCGGCCTCATTGAGCGTGGGACCAAAGATCCTGGAGAGGACAGCCAGCGCCTCTTCGATCAATGCATCATCGCTTAGCAGATTGATCGCTTGGGCACGACTTCCTGAATGGTAGGCAACCAGAATCGGCTCTCCCGTAAAGTGGGCGTTATTGAGCCACGAGGTCCACAATTCCGGTGACTGGTCGGTCAAGTAATGGAAACGCTGTGGCTCAGTTGGCCAAAAACAGCGCGGAAAACGCAACGCCAACTTCTCATAATTGCCCATCCCGATCCGTCGAATGGCCTCTTGCTTTTCCCGGGGGAGTTCCGGTGTAAAGCGAATAGAATCGGCTTTTAGCACACCCAACGGAACCGTAACAATTACACAATCGCAGGATTCTTGGCTTTGCCCATCGGATCGATTCAGGGTTAATGTGGCTCCATCGTCACTATGCGCAATTTCCTCCACAATCACACCGTTTTCGATCTCAAGCCCCTCAGCCAAATGGTCTGTAATGGCATTATACCCTCCGCCATAGAGCAACATATCGCCCCCCGGTAGGCTCACATAGGCATCGCTGAGCCACCAATCAATCTCATCGATATCGGCGGCGTCACTGTATTGGGCGCAGATCACTGAAGTATAGTAGAAGCCCTTTTGTTGGGTCGGTGTCATCGATTCAGTTCCCGGCAGGCCGTGACGATAGAGATCAGCAACGGAGCGTACGTTGGTATCCGGAACACGGTGTAAAATTGAGCCAAAGAGATGGGTTTCGGCACCGGCAAACGCTTGAAGTCCCTCAGTATATTCATTTATCTCTAGGGGATTACCATCGGCATCGAATGCCATAATGCTGGTCCCCCACTGATTGATGAAATCCGTATATTTCATCTCCACCCCAGCTTGTTTCGCCAAAGGCGTCAGCGGATTGCCAATATGCCCATGAATCCAAGAAGCACCCAGATCGATGGTGGGACCGAGAGACCGATCTGTATGCGTACGTCCACCAATGCGCTCACGCGCTTCTAGAATCTTGACGGAGTACCCCGCATCGTGAAGCGTGCGTGCGGCGGCGATACCCGCCATGCCAGCGCCGATTACGATTGTTTTTCTTGTCGTTTTGTTCATCTCTTGATATTTTTTGAGAAACTATACTCATTTTCCGGATCTTCGCCCATCCACCCAGATTGGAAATCGATCTCGAGCCAGGGATCATGCGTTTCGGCACGGAATGCGTAGAGCTTGCTTCGCATCTTTTGGGCAACCGTCTGAAGCGCGGGATCATCAATACGGTTGGTAGATTCAGTGGGATCGACGGCTAGATCATATAGCTCTTGAGGTGCACGTTGCCGCATGTGATGTGTCCCCCGTGCGCCCATGTGTGATGTTCCGGTTTCACGGACAGCACTCCAAGTGGGAGAACGATAGAGGTCTGTCGGTAAAGGTGCGACATGTCCGTAAGCCAGATTCTGCACATATTTATAGCGTCGCCCACGTAGAACGCGGTAGGGATTGTAATCAACAACTTCGTGAAAACAGTGGGAGAAATAAACCTCATCCCAACCGTCTGGTTCAGCTCTCTCCAAAATAGACAACCAAGAACGACCTGGCAAATCATCAGGCGCAGAAAGACCGCACCACTCGTGAATTGTTGGGCGAATATCCGTGTGCGCCACCAGCGCCTGATTGTGCATACCCCCTTCTTTCAAACCTGGTTGATAGGCAATCAAGGGGCAACGATGGCCGCTGTCGAAAAAAGATGCTTTGGCACCCGGAAAGGGCATTGCGTGATCGGTTGTGAGAATGACAAGCGTTTCATCCGCTCGCCCGGACTCTTCCAATACATCCAACAGGAGCCCCACACCATGATCGAAACGGGAAACGGCCTGGTAATAGTCGGCCAGGTCCGCACGTACTTCTGGCAAATCGGGCAAAAAAGGCGGCACAATGACATCGTCTGGACTGTAGATGATATCTGGCACAGTCCGGTATTGTTTTTCGTTGCCAAAGCCCCCAGGCGCACGATGTGTATCAATGAAGCCAACGTGCAGGTAGAAGGGTCTCTCCCTGTTTTCTTGTAAAAAGGTCCGTGCGCAGTCAGCCATATCGGCTGTGCTACGTGGGTTGACCTTGGGTTCGTAATCAAAAGGATAGACGCTGGCAGGTTCAACATGCTTTTTGCCAATACAGGCAGTTGCATAACCCGCAGCCCCTAACGCTTGGGGGGTAGATGTGATCCAGTTGTGCGTGGAAAAACCTTGGATTCCGTGACAATGACCATATTGCCCATGCGTATGGCTGTGATACCCACTCAGGATGCAAGCGCGGCTCACAGCACAGGAAGGACTCGTACAAAATGCGGAATCGAAGACAACGCTGCGGTTGGCGAAATCATCAATGCGTGGTGTTTGAACAATATAATTGCCATAACAGCGTGCCATTGGGCTCCAATCGTCGGCGATCAGAAACATGATGTTTTTATCGGTCAAAGAAAGCCTCCTTTATCTTCTGCTCTGTATGAAAACCGGAGTTCAGCGAAACGATACCCATCAATCATTTCGCAAAATCAATATCGGCCCATACTCAGGATACTCAGGGTGGAGCAATTCGTCGCTCGTATATTCTCCATTAACAAATCCACGACGAGGTTCCCAGCCATATCCCGTATCTCGATCCAGAAACGCTTCGTCATAGCCAACAGAATCGATCATTGTCCATCCTTCCAACAACCGCGGCAGACGCAGCCGACCATAGATGCGATGCTCATTGAACACCACTTTGTCGACTCCTAACGGGACAGAAAGATAAAGAACTCCACCGGGCTTGAGCATGGATTTCATCCGCTGCATGGCTTCAAGGTCACCATCCGGATTCATTGGATCCCCATAACGCCCTAAGCCATCATGCTCAAAGGAAGAGATGGAGAAAGCAGCATCAAATGTCTGAGGATTTTCTGCATATTCATCCGGAGTCAAGGCCACGAAGCGCGAATCTTGAAATTGAATGGAATTGTACTCAATCGTGATGGGCTGACCACCAAAATGGAGACAAACACATTCATACCACGGGCCAAATCCTTGATCGGCAGAGCCCATGATGGAGACACGTAGGTTATCAATCGGATGTCGAGTAAGTGCTTCGTACACCCAAGTGTCGATGCCACGATAATGTCCAAGTTCGCCAGCAGCTACCTGTGCCAGCCGCTTATTAATTTCCTCATCAGAGTAAACAAGGGGTTCCATGCGCGAATCATCGCAATAGCTATCCAAAACTTGAACGCATCCATTCATCGTGTAGCGATCTAGAAGATGGTCAGGAATATGCCGAATCGGTGGTTCCATGTCCCCTCTCATTATATGCTGTAACAAGACGCTTTGGCGCAGTCCGCCGCCACGCCTCGACAACTAACTCTTGCATCAACGTCAGGTCGATAACCGACAGCTTAACGCTGACCCATCCATAGCGACCGGTATATTGGGCAACGCCGAAGATCTCAGGAGCCATTGCCATCAATTCTTCTTGTTGATCAAGAGATGTTTTGACGCTTGCATCAACTCCACTATTCGACAATGATGCAAAAATTTTGTCTCGAACCCGAAAGGTTGGGTGTCCCCACGTTTCTCGTTCGACTGCCTCTGGTAATGCCAACGCGATTTGGCAGAACTCGTCTGCTGTGATCATTGGTCTATGAATTCCCAAAACATACTGTGTTCAAGATTTCGGCAGGTTTGAGCATTTACATCGTGTGATAGTCGCATTTTGCCGAAAGAAAGGAGCAGACATATCGTCGAGTAGATCAACGAAAGACCTTATATAATCGTAAAGTAATTAGTAAGCATTCAGCTAGTCAGCCATCAGCTCGGCACTTCCCTGTCGAAACAAGCTGCTTAAACGTGTCAAGCTGATAGCTGACATGCTACAGTAATTGTTTAGGACAACGTGTTTCTAAATGTGTAAATAGACACTGCTTGGTCAGAGAACCTGCTTCATTTGCACACTTTATGGCACACACCTTTGTTTAGATGGTGAAGAACATTAGTACCTCGCTGTTTCCCGCCTCATAGTCCAGAATCCACCATTGGTCCGTTGCTAAAGTAAAATCTGACCGGGAATAATCGTTTTCATTGCTCCATCTTCCTGGAAGAGATTAAATACCATAAGAGTTGTTCCGCAATAAGCAGGCAGAGCATTCCGAGAATGGACCAAGCAAACTCTCTCGACCGCAACAAGTCCTGGTCCATTCCCGGAATGCGGTCATCGATGTTCATATCGTTATTTCGGAACAACTCTATAACTTTACTTTCTGGTAAAAGAAAAGAGATGAGAAATGTGACAAAAAGCGGTTAGCAGTTCATCCTAAAGGTAGAGAACCCAAAAAGGAGGAAGGAATGCTAACCGCGCCAGAAATAACTATAGCAGTACTGATGAATGTATTGCAAGTAACGCCGATGGGAACAAACGTAAATGTAATGCGTCTGATGTGGGCAATGCTGAATGGGTCGTTTCTGAAAAGTCGAGGAGCAATCCATAGCGCATTGAAAGAAAGCGGGTTTGAAGATGAGGAGCTCCGGCGAAGCTGGTGGAGCTTTCGATATGGATCATGGGATATCACAAGTCTGCTGGGGTCGTGGCAAGAAGAAGTGGAAAGGGGAATGGGAGGCAAAAAAGTTAGAAGGGTACCGAGTGAAAAGCATAGATATCACAGGGTTCTGGCGACCGAAGCTGCAAGGGAAAGTGAACCGACTCTATAACTCAACGGCTCGTCGGGCATTGCCCGCGCTCATCTTTGGAGTGATGATAAGCTCGGGGGAGATAGGCGGGAAGCGAGTGCCACTGCTCAAGGCAATCATGAGATGCACGGTTGGAACAAAGGAAAGTGAGTTTCGGAAAAAGCTGCTGAAAGAGACGAAGAAATCACTGGAGTCAGACGAAGTGGCGGTGGTCGATGCCGGGTTTACAATCAGAGAAATGCTAGAAAGCGGCATAGACCGATTTGTCCTGCGGGAAGCGATTAACTGCACAGCGCGCCGCAATGAGTTACCCAAACGCAAAGAAAAAGGCAGACCACCTGAATATGGTGATATTGTGCGACCGCTCTCTCGCAGCTATAAGGGAAAGCGACTCGAGGCTACAACTCCGGACTCGTCTGGTCGCTTTCTCTATAGTGGTCGCCTGATTTGCTATCAAGCATGGCACAATCTCGTCCCCAGAACAACCAAGGTGGATACAGCCAACCGTACCTACTCGATTTACGTCATTCAGGATCCGGCCTACAACACACCTTTGGTTTTGGCGACCGTTATGACTTTGCAGCCTGAAACCATTTATCTTGTCTACCTGGAACGCTGGCCTGTTGAACATCCCCCCTTGGCTTCCAAGCAGATGATTGGCTTACATCGTCAATTTGTTCATGCCGATGAGGCTTGTTTCCGCTTACCTGAACTGGGGCTGCTTGCTGGCAATCTTCTTCCCCATTTAGCCGCTTCTCTTCCTCCCATACCGACTGGCTACTGGGATCGAGAGCCTCAATCCACTCCCGGCAGGCTGCGCCGTGTTCTCTCGAGTGCTCTTTTTCCAACTCCTGACCAACTCGACCCTGACTTTCGGAAAAAGGCCTCGGTTTCACACCATTTCCCTAAAGGCGTTCTCGCTCATCGCCGCCTCAATGCCGCTGCTTAAACTAGCCGAGCACTATTTTTACATTTTATCCCGTTTTTTCAGGGTGGATTCTTTTTTCCGCCCCTTTCGGTTTGCCCTTTGTCACTCAAGCCTTTACCAGAAAGTAAAGTGTAAGGCTTTTCCAACAATTAAAATCCCGAATTTGATCTGGAAAAGCGCAAGCCATTCCAGAGAAATCGACTTGGCAAATCAGGGATTTATTTCTCTGGAATGGCCTAAGAACCTATCCGAAAAGTGGTTGTGAGTCCAACCAGCCTCTCGAGCCGAATGCTTGGGCACAGAACTTTTCGGATAAGCACTAAAAGCCACTTGGTCCTCAGAGAACAAGCAAATTTACACACGATCTGAGATACCGCCCGAATCAGCCATCTATTGCTCTCCTCAATTCTTCCGGAGTTGTGACCGGGAGTTTGCAGGCATAATTCTCACAGACATAAGCGGTTGGCTTTTCGTCGATTTGCACACGATTCTCCAATAGAGGGAATGCGCTCTCTTCACCAGGAGACATCAGGGCCAGAACTGTATTGGGTAAATATCATTTACGTACTTCCGCCAGAAGGGCCTCTGTCTTCGCGTCCGCCGGATCACCGATAATCACTACTTCCTGGCTCGGTGAAAGATAGGTATTCAGAGCGCTCAACATACGGCCAAAGCCAGTTGGTTGACTTGCCATGGCATCTTTCATCACGCATAATATACCAACGGCTCGCTCTCGATACGTATCGTTTCCAGTCAAGACAGATAAGCGAAGCAATGCTTCAGCCGCCATCGAGTTGCCGCTGGGAATTGCATTGTCGATAAAGTCCTTCCGCCGAACAACGAGCGCTTCATGTTCAATTCCCGTCTGGAAAAAGCCTGTGCGTTCATCGTCACCAAATTGTTGAATCATCAGCTGAGCCAAGCGAATCGCTTCGTCAAGCCAACGCGGTTCAAAAGTGGCTTCATAGAGCGCAATGAGCGAACGAATCAGGGCGGCATAGTCTTCCAAATACGCGTTGAGGCGAGCCTGCCCATCTTTATAGCTACGATAAAGCAACCCAATAGGCTGGCGCATCTGTGACAGGATAAAGTTGGCTGCGCTGCGAGCTGCATGTAGTGCATCATCCCGGTTGAGCACAGCGCCGCATTCTGCCATCGCATGAATCATTAGCCCATTCCACTCGGTGAGGATTTTGTCATCACGTCCTGGTTTGATGCGCTTTTCGCGCTCGTTAAATAATTTTGTCTTGCCGTCTGCAATTGTTGCAATCACAACTTCTTCCTCGATCCCAAAGCGACGAGCAACATCTTCTACAGTCATATTGACGTTGAGAATATTGTGGCCTTCAAAGTTTCCGCGTTGCGATACGCCATAATAGGCACAAAAGATGCGGGCTTTTTCAGCTCCAAGAATGGTCTCAATTTCATCAACAGACCAGACAAAAAACTTACCCTCCTCACCTTCGCTGTCGGCATCCTGTGTACTATAAAATCCACCTTCTGGCGACCACATTTCGCGTAAAATATAATCGATGGTTTCATTCACAATGCGTCGATAGAGCGGTTTGTCTGTCAGTTGCCAAGCCTGTAGATAGGAGCGTAGCAGCTGACTATTGTCATAGAGCATTTTCTCAAAATGCGGCACCAACCAGACCGCATCTACGCTATAGCGATGAAACCCACCACCTAGTTGGTCGTAGATGCCACCAAGCGCCATCTTTTCCAGCGTTAGTTCGGCGATGTAGAGCGTTTCTGGATCTTGTGTACGAGCATACTGGCTCATAGCAAAGTCGAGCGTCATGGGCTGTGGAAATTTGGGATGCTGTCCAAAACCGCCGTCGTACTCATCAAAATATTGCCTTAGGGTTTGAACAGCTTCGTCCAAAATGCCGATGGTCAATCTCTGGTCACTTGCTTCGAGCAATGCTGTGCGAGCGATCACATCCGTCAATCGTTGAGCTTGCTTGGCAACATCGTCACGCTGGTTCTCATAGGCTCTTGCTACGGATTCCAGCACCTGCTGGAAACTTGGCATCCCGTAACGAGGCTCTGGCGGATAATAGGTGCCACCATGAAAGGGTTTGCCTTCGGGCGTTAACCAGACGCTCATGGGCCAACCGCCACTGTTGGTCATGGCTTGTACCGCTTCCATATAGATAGAGTCCAGATCTGGGCGCTCTTCGCGATCCACCTTGATGTTTACAAAGAGCTGATTCATCAATGCCGCAGTCTCTTCGTCTTCAAAGCTCTCGCGCTCCATGACGTGACACCAATGACAGGGGCTATAGCCAATGCTCAGAAAAATGGCTTTGTCTTCGCGACGCGCCTTCTCTAGTGCTTCTTCACCCCAAGGATACCAATCGACTGGATTATGGGCGTGTTGCAAGAGATAAGGCGACGTTTCGTGGACAAGGCGATTGGTCTGTTGGTGTTCGGAGCGTGAGTGGTTTGACATGGAATTTGTTCTGAGATTTGTAGAGCTGGATTTGCCGGTTGCGATTCAGCTGCAGTGCCATTTGCCGGCTCTCTGGGTATGAGCCCATCCGAAAAGTGGTGTGAGTCCGCCCAACGACTCAAGCGAGAATGGATTGTCACAGAACTTTTCGGATAAGCACTAGTGTTTTGTCAGATAAGTTATGATACAGGTTGGTCATCAGAATCGGTATCCAAAACAGGATAGAAACGCTGGAACTTCTGGCGAGCGAGAGCGGGGGTAAATTGCCATTGAATGGTAGCGGATTGTTCATTGCGCTCGTTGACAAGAGCAAGGACAACAGTCTCAAGAAGCTCTTTGGAATCAATGCGGCGATCAAGAACTTGGCGAGTGATAACCGAGAGTTCAATTTCAACCATATTAAGCCAACTCCCGTTGACGGGGGGTATAAACCATCTGAAAGTGCTGAGCCAGAGCGAAAGCTTCCTCAGGCGAAAAGATGGTGTAGAAGGAACTGGGTGAATGAATGTTGAGATTATCCTGAACAATCTGTAATGAATCGGCATCAGGATTGTGTTTCGTTTTGAGATCATGCATGAAGCGAGCATACTCTTGGCCTCTGCGCCGTTCGGTAATCTGAACAACCCGCTGTCCAGTGTGTGGCTGGTAAGCAATCAAGATGTAACAGATGCCCTTGCGTTCATAGTGATGATCATAGCGCCATTTCTTGCCTGGTTTCATCTCAATCGGCACGATTGTATCGCCCAAGAGCTGACAAGGTTTTTTCATCGTAACACCAGAGAGGATTCTTGGGGTCATAGGGCTGTGCATAGAGGTCCAAGATTTGTTCCATGTGCCACAAGTATGTAGGTGTTAACTTTCCGATACACCACTGCACCTTCAAATGGGGTTTCAGTTCGTTTTTTTTCAGAATTTCACTCACGGTTTCATGCGAAATGTCTTCCACAAACTTTAACTCAACCGCTGTGGTTGCTAGCAGCCTTAAAGTCCATCGGCTTCGCCCATCTGGTCCTTTCGTACACGCTAGTGCCGTGATTTTGGCTCTGGCTTCGTTACTAATCTCGACTGGTCGTCCGCTTCTTGGCCTCTCTTCTAGGGCTTTGGTTAGCCCTTCCGTCACATATCTTTTGCGGATTCGCACCACCGTTGCTCGCGTCACTCCCACTCGTTCCATGATTTCTCTGTCTGTTTTTCCTCCATCTGACAAGAGCAGAATATGTGCCCTTCTTATCTTTCTTACGTTCTCTTTTCCTTTTGCCGTTATTCGCCTTAATTCATTTCTGTCTTTATCACTTAGTTTAACTTTATATACTTGCTTCATTTCTCTCTGCCTCCTCGTTTTTTTAGTCACTTTCTGGCAGAGTTTACCGTATTATAACTTATCTGACAAAACAGTAGAGTCTAGTGTAGCACAAGCTAGGTAAAATCTGAGAAACACGGTTAGCAGTGTGTAGGCTGAGGGATTTGATGTGGAATGCATAATTTGTAAACTAGCTCAAATCGTTTATGATTACAAAAATCAAAGTCGATTTTCTTCAAGGAGTAGGGATTGCTCGTATATTTGAGTTTGGAGTTTGGAAAATGCTAACTCACGATCGGATAGAAATAAATCCAAAGGTCATGTTTGGTAAGCCAGTCATTAAAGGTACTCGTATTACTGTTGAGCATATTCTGCGCAAACTGGCTGCTAGTATGACGCCAAGTCAGATTATTCAGCAGCATCCCCATCTTGCCTTAGATGATATCTATGCTGCCGCAGGTTATGCCGCTGATTATATGGCACAAGAGGAAATTATCTTTGTCGATGGAACTCATTTGTGAAATTTTTAGTTGATGAATGTTGCGACACCGAGCTTGTGAAAGCCCTACGAAGCGATGGGCATGATGTTCTTTATGTTTTAGAAGTTATGCGTGGAGCTTCGGATGACGAAGTTCTGGAACGAGCTTTTTCTGAGCAACGATTTCTTCTCACGGAAGACAAGGATTTCGGTGAGTTGGTCTATCGGCTGCTTCGACCTGCGTATGGGATTATATTATTGCGGTTTGATGCTGCTGAGGATGATCTCAAGATTTCTCGCTTACGTTACTTGCTCCAACATCAATCCAATTATTTGTCTGGATCATTTGTCGTGTTAGAAGCAGACAAATTTCGCGTTCGCCCACTTGCCTCATTGCACTGAATCAAAGTATCTTAGCAGCCCAAACCACTTGTGACGATTTTCACTATTGACTTGACAAATAATTTGTTATTCAGTATACTAACCATAGTTATTAACTATAGTTAGTATTCATTATGAGTATCAAACACACCCTGCTGGCACTGCTAGCGGAAGAACCGAGTCACGGCTATGAACTAAAAAAACGGTTTGACGAAGCGATTGGTGCATTGTGGCCATTGCAACAGGCGCAAGTCTCAGTAGATCCAAATTTCAGGTTTTGAGAGAGAATTCTGGCTAAACAGTTGACATAAATACAAATTTGCCGGTCGATATCTAGTTTTTGCGTTAGATTTGGGCGATTTTCAGATATGAAATAGGTTGTTTTCTGTAACCGAAATCTGAATAAATGACTCCAAAATCCCTGCAATCTCGACTGAAAATCGCCAAAAACGCCAAATTTGGATCTACTGAGTCTATAATAACCTACGTTTTTTGGAACGAGATGGCCTGATCGAACCAGACGCGAACCACGAACCTGATGACTCATCAGACCGTAAAAGCTTTCGCTTGACAGATGTTGGTCAGGAGGAACTCGCCACGTGGTTGGCGTCCCCTTTGCACAGCAATCGTAAGCTAAAGGATGATTTCTATCTCAAGACAATCACGCTGACGAATGTGCTCGATCGCCATGATCAACTGAATGCTTTGTTATGGCAACAGCGTGAAGTCTATTTGCAGCAGCTAAGAGAACTAGAACAAGCGCTTGTTAAAGCAGAGATCGAGGAAGACTCTGTTACGTCCGCTTTGATTGAAGGTGCCATCTTACATGTAGAAGCGGACTTGGCTTGGCTGGACCGGATCGAAGAGCGGGTGATACAACCGACTGCAACAGAGATGGGAGGTCATTCATGACGCTCTTTGTTCAGAGATGGGCAAGATTTTGGCGGATTGCCCCCATCTATTTTCTCTCTGTGGCTCAACGCGAATGGCAATTAGGGCTACTGGCATTGGCGGGCCTTGCTCCAGGCGTGGCGGCATTAACAGCATGGACGAACCTCGCGCTCTTTTTTGAAGAGTTATCGGAAGGCGTCACCACTGCAGACTCCAAGATGCAATGGTCGATTCCTCCTGGTTGGTTGATTCCGCTCTCGCCCTATCATGAAGGCTGGATCAGCATAGGTGGTTTCTTTATCGGCGTTGGGATGGTCACATTGCTCATTGGTTGCTTAGCCATGACCAATCTCTATTTGGCCAGCCTCGAGCGCCGTAAACCGGAACTAGCACTTCTGCGCGACTTAGGTCTTAGGCGTAGCGAAGTGACGCTGCTATTGAGTGTAGAGGCGATAATGATGGGTCTCTTTGGCAATGGCGTTGGCTTTGTGCTTGGTCTGGTCATCTCTTGGGCCAGTTGGCCAGCGATGAGTCAGTTTTTCCTGCTCGACGCAAACACACATTGGTTCAATCCGCAGAGTCTGGTGGTAAGCGGGGGAACAGGTTTGTTCGCTGCTGTCCTCTTTCTCGGATTGGCTGCAATGATTATAGAGATTCCGTCGATTTCCAATGGCCCAACCATCCGAGAAGAGTCCAAAGACACCCACAGTCTGATAAAATCGTCCCTTTATGGTACGCTCTTTGCCTTTATCCTCACCTTTGTGGCGGCATTATCGACGGTACACTTGCGGGTCGCCATCCAACTGGGCCTGATCACTTTTGTGTTGGCTGCGCTTTTAACAGGCAGTGCTTGGATGTTGACAACCCTCTACCAGCGGTTACCAACGCGACATGATGCGCCGCTTTGGACACTGGCGATCGAAGGCTTGGGACGTCATCCCAATCACACTGCCGGAATGGTGCTTGCGTTAACGTCTGGTGCCTATGGCGTCGGATTAGTGAGCCTCTCCTGGCTTTCCAGTCCAGATACTGTTGGATTTCCGATCTGGGTGGCCAGCCTGATTTTGGCAACGGGTGCGGTCTTAGTTCTGGCGGTGGCTGCGCTTTCGGCCTGGGAGCACGTCGCGGGCGCATTCGATATATGATCCTGGCAGAGTATGCAATTGTTGCATTAGGCAGCGGTTCTCTTGGCGGACTCATGGCATTGCTCAACAAAGCGTTTGTCGGGGCACACACAAACTGGCCTGCAGCAGTTGGGCTAGTCTTAATTGACGTCTTAGCTGCATTGATCTCTGCATGGATTGGTGCGTTGCCCGTGTTGTGGATTGTCATGCGACAGTCGTTGCGGCATGTTGTTCGATAACAGTTGGATGTGAGTTACATTATCAACAAAGGAGTTGATAAACGATGAATCCACAAATAACAAATAACGAATCAGGGGTGGTTCAAAATTAGGTTTACACTTTTGATATATAGACAAAAATCTATATGAGACCGTTTTCTCTCTGAGAACCGGCGAAATCAGAGAATATAAACGTTCTTTCTGTTTCTAAAAGTGTAAACCTATCTATCCAGCTAAAATGAACCACCCCACGAATCAGACAGACAAACCGCCGATCCTCTCGATGCAGTCTGTCCGCTTCGGTCCACAATGGGATCTGTATCGAAAGTCAGTTCAGGCTTGGCGACCACGCTGGTGCCCATGGATCAATCCAGGAATTCCACCAGCGCGGCTCTATGTTGCCGCTGGTTGCGGGCCTTGTTCCACCGTTGGACGCTGGTTTCTGGCGCACGCTCCTATCGGTCTAAAGATCGTGGCAGCGGAGGAGCACCCATCGCGCGATTTGAACCGCATTACGTATGAAGTGGGGACCTGGTCACTTGGTGAAGGTCAAACGAGAGATGAGTTGGTGATCGAAGAGGGAATCGGGGCGGTGGCGCGAGCACTGGAACACATCCACCTGGGATGGGCGCTTGTCGGCGGGATGATGCGCTTGCCCATCATTCGACCAATTTTACAGATAATTGCTGACGCAGTTGGTGGTGGGCCCCGACTTGTGTTGCGCCAGACGAATAGATGATTTGGAGGAAAGGATGAATTCTATCACATATGGTTGGGCATTGGGTGGTCGTGTGGCGGCACGTATTGCGGTTGTCTATGCGTTGCTCTCTGCGCTCATCTTCTATTTGCAAGTCAGCTCTGGAGCAGGAATCAATGCAATTTGGCGAGCGGATCGACTCTGGGTGGCAGAGATAGTTGGTACAGGGTTTTTTGCCGCTATTCTGACACCACTCTTGATGCTTGTACCTATTTTGCTGGCTTGGGTGGCAGGCAGTGTTGGTGGCTTTCTGACTGGTTTACTCACGCCATTTATGACGAGCGGTGTTACGGCACGCTGGTGGGGTATGTTCTGCTTCACAATTCCATCGGTAATTTTCCACAATGCGGCAGACCTGCGGCCGACTTTGATCCTTGGTCAACATTGGCTCAACTCATATTGGTTCTGGATTGGCATCCCAACCGTTATCGGCGTTTTGGTTGGCGGTTGGGTAGGAGAACGATTGGCCGGTTCTGGTTACGAGGCCACAATTTAGAAAGTCGATTTCACAATCACCACACAAATAATGGCGGAGACTTTTTTTATGGACAGATCGAATCTATTGGTACATGCAGACGGCTTATCAAAAAGCTATCAGGCGGGAGGGGGACAAATTCAGGCGGTTGCTCGGATTGATTTGACGATCCGAGCAGGTGAAATGGTGGCGCTTGTCGGTCCGACTGGTAGTGGGAAGACGACGCTGCTGAGTCTGTTAGCGGGTCTTGATGAACCAGACTCAGTAGATCCAAATTTGGCGTTTTTGGCTATTTTCAGTCGAGATTGCAGGGATTTTGGAGTCATTTATTCAGATTTCGGTTACAGAAAACAACCTATTTCATATCTGAAAATCGCCCAAATCTAACGCAAAAACTAGATATCGACCGGCAAATTTGTATTTATGTCAACTGTTTAGCCAGAATTCTCTCTCTAAACCTGAAATTTGGATCTACTGAGACTACGGTACGATCACATTGATGGGGCAACGCTTAACGGATCTCAGCCCCGACGGCGTTACCGATCTGCGCAGTCGAGCTATTGGTTTCATTTACCAAACTTACAATCTATTCCCTGGATTTACTGTACGCGATAACATCGGTCTCCCCTTGCGCCTGATGCTGAATCCGCCATTTGATGCACATCAGCGTGCGCAAGAGGTGATGGTTGAACTTGCTTTGACCGAACTGGCTTATCGGTACCCGCCGGAACTATCCGGTGGACAACAACAGTTGGTGGCCATTGCACGCGCCTTGTCTGCCAAACCGCCCCTGATTCTGGCTGACGAACCAACCGCCAATTTGGATACATCAGCAGCCCGTCAGATTATGGCTCGACTCCGTGTACTCACGAATGATGGCGATCATGGCGTACTCTTGACGACGCACGATCTACGCATGGCGAGTCAAGCAGATCGGGTACTGAACTTACGCGATGGACGTATCGTGAAGGAAACAGCAATACAACCGACGCGCACGGCAACAGAGGTGGTAACAGAGCTCGCATAGAGCCCAGTCACCATGAGAACCTATCCGAAAAGTGGTTGTGAGTCCGACCAGCTTCTCGAACAAGATTGTACAGTCACCTTTTGGATACGCACGAAGGAGCGAAAATTCAATAAGTTGCACATAGATTCTTCGTTTCACTCGAGAATGACATGCGCAACTTACTAAATTTAATTCTCATTCCTAAGAGCCCAAACCACTCCGTTCAAACACAATAGTATCTATCCAATTGGTCTTTGCAACATCGACAGAGAGACGTTCAGGTAATCGAGTAACCTGCCCAAAACCAGCATGTATCAGTAGTTGATGTTTGTCGGGACAGCTTGGGTCTCCATACGCAACGTGCCGATCGGCATCAGGCAGTTGAAGTGCATCTAGCAACATGCCTGCTTGATCCCAATATTGTGGATGACAGTAAATATCGAAAAGACAGGTTTCCGGCCAAATTGGATGCCAGGTCCAGGTGGTAAAGCCGACGACAGCGTTTGTTCTCGGCTGCTGCAAGACCATTGCTTGAGGCGAGTGATTCCTCTCTTCTGCTGCGATGAGAAGGGGCAAAAATGCAGCTTCGCTTGATTGTCGACCGATCAACTGTAGGGGCGCACAGCGTATAAGACCGGACCAATCTCCCAGAAAAAGTGCAACCGCTGAAGGCCAGTGACACCAATCTAAGGGGACGACATGCGCGCGGCTTTGAGCGAAATAACGATTCTCAAAAGCTTCTTGCAGACCGGCATAATAGGACATATAGCCACTCTGAGGTTCGACGCTGCGGAAGCCAAATCTTTCATACATTTTAAATGCAACCGATTCATACCCTGTTCCAAGGAAGAGCGCTTGGCCGCCTCGCTGATGAAAATCTGCCATTTGAAGGGCCATCAGGCTGGACGACGCCCTCTGTTGTCGATCCGCTGGTTGGGTCCAGACATGTCCAAATATCCCAACACCAGCCACTTCGATGGTCATGATATTGGCGAAGGGTGCACCATCCCGATGAAGGAGATAAAAAAGGGCGTCAAGCGATAAGTCGCGCTTGAGCACTTGTTTGTTTTGCCAGTTCCAGGGATCTCCCTTGTGCGAGAGTAGTGGCACGATTCTATCTGCCCAGACCAAATCTGGTCCCTTGACAACACCTGCTTCTACCCGTTCTCCCGATTTGAGGGAGACATCATCCAGCTTGCGATACATTGACACACTCTCCGCTCATAACAATCGAGGCTTTCCAGACGGTCGAGCTATCTAGCTGTGAGCCATCGCGATAGGTTGCAATGGCCGACCACCGGTCAGTTCCGCTGGTGTTGGGATGCGAACCATGCATGGCCAAATCATGGAAGAAAATGGTATCTCCACGTTGAACCGGAACGGTCTCGACGGATAAACCTGCCAAATCTTGTTCATCCACACGATGACCAAATCCTTTGCCATCATCGACTTCCTTTTTCTCAAAGACACGACGATGGCGGCCCGGCACGATTTGAAGACAAACATTCTCCGGCACTGCATCGTCCAGCGCAATCCAGGCAGAGATTTTGGTCGCGCCTTGCCAATAGAACCAATCCTGATGCCACGGCGAGGCAAAGTCTGTGTCATGATCTTTGAAGACAGCCTTGACGCTTAAGAATTCTACGTGAGGACCGATCAGTTGCTGTAGACAGGCAAGCAGGCGTTGATTCGTCACTTCTCGTTGCGTCACCGGATCCATCGCGTCAGCCATCCATACCCGAACGCCCGACGGTTCATTCAGCATCCCTTCCTCCGCCAGTCGTCTTTTTAATATATCTTTCCACACTACCGCTTCTCTGGGAGTCCAAAGACCCCGTGCAACTACATATCCATTTTGATGGAATGCCTGTACATCTTCTTCGCTCAATATTTGTTCTGACACACTTGCTTTGTCATTCATCGGCGTTTATACTCCCTAAGTATTTATCCGAAAAGTTCTGTGGCGATATAAGTAAAGTCTAGAAAGAGATTAGAAATAGGACACGGATTTTCACAGATACACACGGATAAAATCCTGAAAATCCAATCAATCTGTGTCCAAATACTTTCTCGGCTTCACTTATTCTTGTTCGAGAAACTGGTCGGACTCACAACCACTTTTCGGATAGGTTCTAAGTGATTCGTAGGGTGGTATGCCAAATTGTGTGTAAATTCGATTTGTCTCTGACTGAGATCCGCAATTTACACAATTTATGCTATACCACCATTCGTAGCGTGTTGCGTCTCGCGTGATTCGTACATAACTATACTACTTGCTCTAGATATCTACCAAGTCTAACCGATAAATCGATGGGAGAAAACAGTGACGAACATTGAACCAACTGTCCAAGATCTGATGAATTTGAGCGGGAAAGTGGCGATTGTGACTGGCGCGTCTGGCTGGTTGGGAAGCGCGATGAGCCGGGCACTAGCTGAAGCTGGGGCCACGTTAGCCGTGACGAGTCGTTCGGCTGAGCAGGCGGCAGACTTTGCGAAAACTTTACCAGGAGCGAAGCATATCGGTATCGGATTTAGCCAAGATGAAACCGATACAATTCCCCAATTTGTACAGCGAGTGGTTGAACGCTTAGGGCAAGTCGATATCCTTGTCAACAATGCCTATGGGGGAACGGCACCTGATATCGATGATGCAACTGCGGAGGATTTTGATCGTGCCTATCACACCGGTGTTACGGCCTACTTTTTGTTGGCGCGCGAAGTCGTTCATCACTTGAGGCAGCGCAATGCACCAGGCTCGATCATCAATATTGGGAGCATGTATGGCGTGGTGGCCAGTTATCCCGATGCATACGAAGCTCTGCCTTCCAACAGTCCGCCAAACTATCATGGACTCAAGGGTGGCATTATCCATCTCACGCGTCACCTGGCCGCGTATTGGGCGAAAGATGATGTACGCGTCAATGCAGTTTCTCCCGGACCATTTCCAACTCAAAAGGTCAAAGATGAGATGCCGGAATTTATAGGCCGCTTAGAACAGAAGGTTCCCATGAAACGCATGGGGTTGCCTCATGAGTTGAAGGGACTGACTGTTTTAGGCTAAACCAAAAAAATAATTATACGCGAACGAGAGAATGGAGAGGGGGAATAAGGACAAACCATTTTTCTAAACCAGGTAAACGTTGGAAGCGTTGTGCCAAACGGTCCATCTCTTTCTGAGTGAGTTTGACGCCGGTCTCATAAAGAGTGGAATTCAGGTGAACGAAGGGTTGTAGTTGGTTAAAGCGAAAAGAACGGGCAAAATTGAGAACGGTCTCAAGAGAATCGAGAAGAGAACCGTTCCAGTGTTTTTCAAGATGGCCCCAAACCCGTTCGATGGGGTTGTATTTACTGTGATAAGGAGGGTAGCAGGCGAGCTGAATAGAGAGACGATAGTGCTCAACAAACTGAGTGAGACGATACATAAACTGAGTCCGACGGGTATGATTTTCGGGACCATTGTCCTGATTGATCACGAGGGTCTTGACGTGAGGAAAGTGTTCACGTACGCTTTCCCAAAATCAATCAGGCAGTCGACAAAAGTCACTCGTCACTTTCGACTGAGTCAAGTAAAGAAAGAGTTCCTTGGTTGAAGGGAGGTAAATGCCAAAAGGAGTGACTTTCTCGGTCTTCTTATCTTGAAAGTCATGATCGAGCGCTTTGACAACCACTCGACTTATCCCTTCTCTCGAGAAACGGTCAAGTAAAATCGTCGCTTTGGCATCCCAAGAGAGGCGCAGAACCGTCTCGTCTGCATCCGCTTCTTGATTGATCTGATGAATTCTATCAAAGATCGCATCGGTCTCTGGGATCTTTTTCACTGGTTGACTTTTTTTGACCCGGTTTGAGCCATAGCCTAACTCATTGAGCTTCAAGCGGATGGCCTCTTCGCCAGGCAATTCCTCATCTGTGTATCCTTTCTGCTCGATGAGCTGGGTACGCATTTCGGCGGCGGTTAGTCGAGTGTACAATTGGGGGTCGAAAGGTGGGATCGGTCTGGCTGAATTGATCGGCGATTTCAACCATATCGGCCAGTAAAGTGGGGATATGGTCTTCGGCTTTTGCGACCACGTCGGTGGCTTTGGTCGACATAACAGAAGCCGCCTTCTAGTTCTTCCAGGGCTTTGGCTATCGTCGGACTCCCTTCGCATATCGTTTTGACCGTTTGGGCCATGAAGTGCCTTCTTTCGTATCCACTTAACATGGCCTTCGTCTCTTTCAAGACTTCAACCATTTCTGGCGAGATTGTCATTTTTGCTCCTTTTGGAGAGCTAGTTTAACACCTTCTCGCGGGGGTGGTTCATTTTAGGCGGACAATTAGGTTTACATTTTTGCAAAGAGAAAAGATGTTTATATTTTCTACTTTGAGCCATGCTCAGGCAGAAAATGACCTCATATAGATTTTTATCTATGTATCAAAAGTGTAAACCTAATTCTGAACCACCCCTTCTCGCGTATATTTTATTTTTTGGATTGGCCTTATTGGCTAGCGACGCAGGCAGCTATATCACGGGACAAAATATTTTAGTCGATGGCGGCTGGACATGTTGGTAACAGCGTGTAGATGATCCATTAACTATCCACATCTTTTAAGGAGACGAAAACTAATGACTGAAATCGGACTTGCAAAAACCGATCTTGACACCCCCTTTCTCTGGATCGATCTTGATGTTTTGGAAGCAAACATTTCGCGACTGGCTGATCATTTTAAAACAGCGAGTATCAATTGGCGCCCGCATACCAAGGGCATCAAAATACCGGCAATTATGCATAAGACCGTTGCAGCAGGTGCAATTGGTGTTACTTGTGCCAAATTGGGCGAAGCAGAGGTGATGGTTGCGTCAGGGATCGAGGATATTTTAATTGCCAATCAAATTGTCGGACCACACAAGATTAGACGACTGGTCAACCTCTGTCGGCGGGCAGATGTCAAAGTCTCTGTCGACAATGCCGACAATGTGGCTGCATTGGGCGCTGCGGCCACGAAAGCAGGAGTTGAAATTAGCGTGGTGGTGGATGTAAATAGCGGCATGAACCGCGCTGGTGTTGCGCCAGGCAAGCCTACACTAGAGTTGTCACGTCAAGTCGCTCAAACAGAAGGGCTACGTTATGTGGGACTGATGAGCTGGGAAGGCCATGTCCTAGCGAATCCAGATCCTGACATAAGACGTAAAGGCATCGAAGAATCAATGGCTCTTTTGGGCGAGAGCGTTGAGATGTGTAAAGAGGATGGGTTGTCTGTTGAGATCGTTTCCGGCGGAGGCAGCGGTACATCCAACGTGACGCCTTTCTTGGGCGTGATTACGGAGATTCAGGCTGGTGGCGCGATTCTGTGCGATGCGCGCTACAAAAGCTGGGGTGTGATCTCACAACCGTCGCTCCATGTTCGCACGATGGTGACCAGCCGACCAGCACCCAACCGCGTCATTCTTGATGCCGGATTCAAGACACTCCCCGTTGCTCATGGTCAGCCCGAAGGTGTAAATTTTCCTCCTGTCGAACGGATGTCCGCCTCTGCTGAACACGGTGTCGTGATATTGGAGCAGCCGAATGAGTCAATCAAGATTGGCGATACCTTTGATTTTATTGCGGGCTATGGGGACAGCACGGTTTTTCTCCACGATAATCTGTATGGAGTTCGCAACGGGATTGTTGAGTCAATTTGGCCGATTCAGGCACGGGGGATGCTGCGGTGATTGACAATTTGAGAAGCGGAGTGTTTGCCAACCCATCTCTTAGGGTATCATGAACCATCCCCAGTGCTTAGTATCAGTAGATAAACATGCGGTGAGCCAACACAACAGGGGATGAAAAATGTGTTAAAGTGTGGTGGCAGCCGCCGAACAGAAATCGGGAAAGGTCCGTGGTCAAGTAAAGAACGCTCAGTAGCTAGATTGGTGTACACCGACGCACCACGGGATGTGGACGTTCCTCGGGACGAAACACGCAGGGCAGACTGTGCTCACAATCGGGTACACATAAGCGGCTGCGAAAGGAAAGGAAGATGGAAGTGATGTTTCCGAAGTGCAGCGGCCTGGATGTTCACAAGCGGATGGTAGTGGCGTGTGTGGTAGATGAATCAGGAGGATGGAGCAGGTGCAAGCGATTTGGGACAACGACGGTCGAGTTGGAGGGGTTGAGGTCGTGGCTGTCGTCGTATGGGATCACGCATGTGGCGATGGAGAGTACGGGAGTGTATTGGAAACCGATCTACAATGTGTTGCATGAGCATTTTGAGGTCTGGATTGTGAATGCCCGCCATCTGGCACAGGTGCCTGGTCGCAAGACGGATGAGAGCGATGCGGCCTGGATCACGAAACTGATGAGTTATGGACTGCTGGAGCGCAGTTTCATTCCAGATGTGGAGCAAAGGGACTTGCGAGACCTGACGCGCTATCGGACGCGTCTCTTGCAAGAGAAGAGTGCGGCAGTCAATCGCCTGCATAAGGTGTTGGAAGATGCCAACGTCAAGTTGGGATCGGTGGTCACGAGCATCCAAGGTGTATCGGCACGCCAGATGATCGAGGCCCTGATTGCAGATGAGATGGACCCAGAAGCCATGGCTGACTTGGCACAAAAGCGGCTGCGGGCCAAGATTCCCAGTTGGTTGATGCGTTGACGGGACTGGTCCGTCCTCATCATCGTTTTATGCTGCAAGAAGTTCTGCATCATCTCGATCACCTGAATGTACGCATTGATGCCCTCAATCAACAGATTGGGGTCCTCATGGCTCCGCATGCTGACCTCATCGCACGCCTAGATGCCATTCCCGGTGTGGGGCGAGTCGTCGCCGAGATAATTCTGGCGGAGATCGGTCCCTCGGTCGAAAGCTGGCCCTCAGCTAAGAAACTGGCCTCCTGGGCTTGTGTCTGTCCTGGCAACAACGAATCGGCGGGCAAATGCAAGAGTGGTCGCCGACGAAAGGGCCAGAAATGGTTAGTCACCGCCCTCGTTGAAGCGGCTTGGGCCGCCTCTCGCACCAAGGACACCTATCTCGCCGCACAGTTCCACCGTCTCAAGGCACGACGCGGAGCCAAGCGGGCAGCTATTGCCGTGGCCCATTCCATCTTGACCATCGTCTATCATCTCATCGACAAGCCCGATGCCGTCTTTGAAGAACTCGGCGGCGACTTCTTTCTCAAACGACGCAAGGAGCATGCACAAGCCGGCGCACTCAAAACCCTCGAGTCCCTCGGCTTCAAGGTTTTCTTGGCACCGACCGCCTAAGTACGGTGCTCACTACAACTGATTTGCGTTGGGCACAGGCAACGACGCCACCCACTCTGGCGGGTCAACTTGGACCCGCTTCTTATTCAACGCGGCCTTTAACCCCTCTCTCTCTTCTCTTGCTGCCCTTTTTTTCAGGGCAGACCGCAACGTGGAGTCGCCATGCATGGCGCGCCATATGTATTGTTTACTTACATCGACACCTCTACTATTTACTGACATCGTGTCCACCCAATGGCCCCGAT
The DNA here is from genome assembly GCA_019217005.1 of Chloroflexi bacterium TSY. The sequence goes on along the minus strand of JAHBNG010000002.1, from coordinate 100,766 downwards.
ACAGGAGAGCCACACGCCATTTAGAGGTCGCGATGTAGGGAAACAACGCAGGTGTCGATGTAATAAAACAGTACACCATACATGGCAACTCCACTGCGGTCTATTGAGTATAGAAGGCGGTGCATGACCATAGACAGATCGCTTTGGTGATGAGACATATCCAGTCATCCATACGGAATGTAAACTCCTACTGGATACGATACGATGGCTCATAGATGAAACAGGTGAAGTACTTTCGTTGAAGAGCATCCTGAAACACAAGAATGTCGGTCATTTTTTAGGGGATTGTTGCACAAGCGACTCTACTCTTGAACAGTGACCGGCGCTCCTTCACCCACTTGTCTACATGAGCCTGGCCATTGTATCATTGGAAGGGGAATAAATTTTGGTATCCAACTTTTACTGGACAAAGATTGACCTATCGATATGGCGAGAATGTTCACCCATCATGGTCAAGGATATTCTCTCTGTCATTCTTGTGCTCACAACATTCACACTGATTCAAGTTGTTGTATTAGATTTACGGTCGGTTGCCAATGCAATGACAGCAATTCGAGGGCTAGAGTACGCTTACTATGAACTTGATGGCACTTTAGAGAGTCAAACGGCAGTGAAAACAGGATCCGTCGAAAATCTTGATCTATCTGTCCGCCAGCGAGAGACTAACTATACGTTGCGCTTCACGGGGTATCTTGAAATACCTGAGACAGGTGACTACACATTTTATCTATGCTCTGATTCGGCTAGCCGCTTTTTGATTGGGGATCAGCAAATCGTCATGCAGGGTGGGATGCATGCTGATTCTCCCGAAGCAACAGGCAATCTCAACTTACAAGCTGGGTTGCACCCAATTCAGCTTGAATACACACATGGTGAAGGCGACTTCGCCCTACTTGAACTTATGTGGAGCGGTCCTGGTCTGGCTCGGACACAGATCCCAGCGGAACGCCTCTACCGTGATCCCGAAGGATTGACCGTAGTTTTGCCTCCAACTCCTACAGCGACGCCTCTGCCAACATCTACAGCAACTCCACAACTGACTGTCACGGCAACTCCACCGATCCAGTCTGGTGGTGACGGTCAACTAACGAGCTTATTCTTGCCGCTCTTCTATGGCAAGGAAACTGAAACGACGTCCATTCCGCAAGTGTTTTTTCGCACGCCAAAGACGGGTGCCGTTGTAACGGAAACTTTCTCCGTGACGATGGGATCTGAAAATTTCCTGATTGAGCCTGCTGGTCCACCCAAAGAAGGAGCAGGACATTTTCACATTATGATTAATGCCCCGTGCGTCACACCAGGTGAACTGATTCCAAATGATGCCCAACATCGACACTTTGGCGGAGGTCAGACAGAGGCAACCCTCACTCTCACACCGGGCGAACACACTCTTTGTTTGCAGGTGGGCAATGGGGTTCATACGGCGCTCGACTTGACACATATAATCACCATTACGGTGAAGCAAGCTGACATGCGTGATGAGCCCCGCATCTTTTTCATAGAGCCGCTGGATGGCACAACCGTCACCGAGACGGTGACAATCAAAATGGGCGCAGAAAATTTTCTAATTGAGCCGGCTGGTTCTGTTCAAGAAGATGCGGGACACTTTCACATTATGATCGATACTCCGTGTGTCGGTGTAGGTGACTATATTCCGATGGATCAAAATCATCGACATTTTTTGTTGGGTCAAAGTGAGGCAGTTCTTCACTTAACGCCGGGAGTGCATACTCTTTGTCTGCAAGGAGGGGACGGATTTCATCAGGCGCTCAATCTCCGCGAGAAGATTACGGTTCTCGTTCAATGATCTGCGGAAGTGTCTCACATATGAAACGCAACAGTACTCAAACTCGTGACCTCTTTCAGGAAAATCATAGTGCTTTCTCGCCAGATCTAATCAAAATCGGTTGCTAAATCAGGATCCCGATAATGCTCGAAAAAGCGTTCAATTTGTCCGCTTGTGACCCGCCCAATTGACAAGGGAGGTAGTTGATTCTCAGCGAAAAAGCCAACATCTGACGTTTCGTGACTGGTACTTGCCTCCCCTCCAGTAATCTCACAGAGAAAACACGCTTTGTAGATATGAAACGGATGGGGTGGATGGGGATGTTTGCTGCGATCATAGAGTGCCAGTAGCTTCACTGCCTTCACCTGAAAGCCAGACTCCTCGAATATTTCACGCTCGATGGCCACGCTGGGCGCTTCATTGACATCTGCCCAACCACCAGGCAGCGTCCACAGACCATCTGATCGCTCCTTGACCAATAGAATCTTGTCGTTCCGGAAGGCTACGCCGCGTACATCTACTTTGGGCGTGGCGTGACCGACTTCGTTGGCAAAGAGATTGCTCACATAATCTGGCTCTATGTCAGCGTGATGAGCCATGATCTCAACCGCCACGTCTCGCACCGTTTCAAAACGTTCACGGTCATATACATCCTTAGTGTAATGAAGGCCATTTTGGGCGATCTCGTGTAGTTTTTTTGCCCATAGTAACCATTGGGGTTCGTTCAATTGATACATCCTCAACAGCTTTTTGGTATAAAGTAAAGCGTTCCGCCAGTTGAAAACCTACTTGTGTGCAGGCACGCCATACGCATCACGCATCGAGAAGAGGTTCCTTGGCATCACGCGAATGAATCCCCAATAGCGAAAGCGACTCCCGATGGATAATGGCTTCGATTTTTTCCTCTGGTACCCTTGGCAGATTTGTGCCTTCGACCACGTGATTAACATTGCGCAGCGCACCGATGGTCTCCTGCACGGTTGTAATCGGAAAATCAGAGCCAAGCAGGATTTTGTCTAGGACACCCCATTCAGTTGCCTTGATCATCTGCTCCCAAAATGAGTAGGGACGATAAAAGTTTCCGCTCAAGTCCGCATAGACATGAGGATGCTTGCGAATCACGACACAAGTCTCAACCTGCCAGGGATGTCCCAAGTGTGCCATAACGATCTTCAAGTCGGGAAACCGAATGGCAATTTCGTCCATCAATAAAGGATGAGCCAAGCGAATCGGGGCCGCACGTACAGGCGAGGTGCCCTGGTGAAAGAGAACGGGCAGCTCATGCTTTTGGGCTTGTTCGTAGATGGCAAGTGCGCGAGATTCCAAGGGGTCAAAGTTTTGATAGTTGGCACCCAGCTTGATCCCCTGTAGGCGGAGATCCGTGCGGCAGCGTTCGAGTTCATCCAAACAGTCGACATCATAGGGGTGAAGCGTCATGAAGCCGATTAGTCGTTTTGGGTGGGCTTGCACAAACGTAGCCGTTGCATCATTGAGGTTTCCATCGTACCAACTATCGTCACCAGCAGGAGCACCACTCAAGCGGTCTATGGATTCTCCTGGATTCCAAGCAATTTGAAAGACAATGGACTTGTCTGCCGGTCCCTGTGCATCAAGATAATCCTGCCAACATGTGCTGGCTTTCACGGGTCGGTCGGGACGCCACGCATCCTGCATTGACACTTGCTCAGGTGGAACGGGTTCTTTAAATTGAGGTGTATGGGTGTGAACGTCAATAATCATCTTGTGATTTTATTAGCCATAAGCAATATCTAGACTCTGAGTGCTAGAGCAGTATATAATATGAATCGATACTTATTCTTACTATACCCCAAACATGAATAAACTTTACTTTCTGGTAAAAGAAAAGAGATGAGAAATGTGACAAAAAGCGGTTAGCAGTTCATCCTAAAGGTAGAGAACCCAAAAAGGAGGAAGGAATGCTAACCGCGCCAGAAATAACTATAGCAGTACTGATGAATGTATTGCAAGTAACGCCGATGGGAACAAACGTAAATGTAATGCGTCTGATGTGGGCAATGCTGAATGGGTCGTTTCTGAAAAGTCGAGGAGCAATCCATAGCGCATTGAAAGAAAGCGGGTTTGAAGATGAGGAGCTCCGGCGAAGCTGGTGGAGCTTTCGATATGGATCATGGGATATCACAAGTCTGCTGGGGTCGTGGCAAGGGGAATGGGAGGCAAAAAAGTTAGAAGGGTACCGAGTGAAAAGCATAGATATCACAGGGTTCTGGCGACCGAAGCTGCAAGGGGAAAGTGAACCGACTCTATAACTCAACGGCTCGTCGGGCATTGCCCGCGCTCATCTTTGGAGTGATGATAAGCTCGGGGGGAGATAGGCGGGAAGCGAGTGCCACTGCTCAAGGCAATCATGAGATGCACGGTTGGAACAAAGGAAAGTGAGTTTCGGAAAAAGCTGCTGACAGAGACGAAGAAATCACTGGAGTCAGACGAAGTGGCGGTGGTCGATGCCGGGTTTACAATCAGAGAAATGCTAGAAAGCGGCATAGACCGATTTGTCCTGCGGGAAGCCATTAACTGCACAGTGCGCCGCAATGAGTTCCCCAAACGCAAAGAAAAAGGCAGACCACCTGAATATGGTGATATTGTGCGTCCGCTCTCTCGCAGCTATAAGGAAAGCGACTCGAGGCTACAACTCCGGACTCGTCTGGTCGCTTTCTCTATAGTGGTCGCCTGATTTGCTATCAAGCATGGCACAATCTCGTCCCCAGAACAACCAAGGTGGATACAGCCAACCGTACCTACTCGATTTACGTCATTCAGGATCCGGCCTACAACACACCTTTGGTTTTGGCGACCGTTATGACTTTGCAGCCTGAAACCATTTATCTTGTCTACCTGGAACGCTGGCCTGTTGAACATCCCCCCTTGGCTTCCAAGCAGATGATTGGCTTACATCGTCAATTTGTTCATGCCGATGAGGCTTGTTTCCGCTTACCTGAACTGGGGCTGCTGGCTGGCAATCTTCTTTCCCATTTAGCCGCTTCTCTTCCTCCCATACCGACTGGCTACTGGGCTCGAGAGCCTCAAGCCACTCCCGGCAGGCTGCGCCGTGTTCTCTCGAGTGCTCTTTTTCCAACTCCTGACCAACTCGACCCTGACTTTCGGAAAAAGGCCTCGGTTTCACACCATTTCCCTAAAGGCGTTCTCGCTCATCGCCGCCTCAATGCCGCTGCTTAAACTAGCCGAGCACTATTTTTACATTTTATCCCGTTTTTTCAGGGTGGATTCTTTTTTCCGCCCCTTTCGGTTTGCCCTTTGTCACTCAAGCCTTTACCAGAAAGTAAAGATAAATGAAAAGGAGCCAAACGATGTCGTATGCCGCAAAACTCAATGAGATGGGTTACACGTTAGAGACCATTGAACTCGACGCAGGTCGCCTGATGCACGCAGTCCGTACGGGTAATCTAGTTTATACGTCAGGCCAAGTCTCACGTTGGCATGGTCAGGAGATTGTAGGTAAGGTTGGACAAGATCTGGATGTGGACAAAGGCTATGAAGCCGCAAAATTATCAGGGCTTGCTTGCCTGGAGGCCGTCTACAACGTCGTTGGTAGTCTCGACAATGTGGTGCGCGTCGTGAAAGTGTTGGGCATGGTCAATGTAGCACCAGATTTCAACAACACTCCAGGCGTGATCCATGGTTGCAGCGATCTCTTTATCGAAGTTTTTGGCTTGGCAGGCCGTCATGCACGCAGCGCCGTTGGCATGACGATTCCGGGTAATTTTGCTGTTGAGGTCGAAGCAATCTTTGAAGTGAAGTAATTTGGTCAATCTATACTCTGTTCAACATGAGCCGGAGTTTTAGAGGGATTAGGGATCGGGGACTTGCTTTCCCTGGTCCCCGATCCCTAATCCCAGAACTTCAGTTTTGACACTGATTTCAGTATCAGTAGACTACAGAGGAGGAGGCGTTCTCTATTACACGCAGTAGACATAATCCTGCACTTCTCAGTCAAAACAGACTCGAGCGGGCCAAATGGTCCGAGATTCTCTACTGCGTCTTTTTTCGCCATTTGAACGCTCTACCTCTGAGAAATCCTACTGCGTGTAATCTCTAACGCCAGTCCCGTTCGCATTAGAGAATGCTCACTCCGCGCTGCGGTCTGCCCTGAAAAAAAGGGCAGCAAGAGAAGAGAGAGAGGGGTTAAAGGCCGCGTTGAATAAGAAGCGGGTCCAAGTTGACCCGCCAGAGTGGGTGGCGTCGTTGCCTGTGCCCAACGCAAATCAGTTGTAGTGAGCACCGTACTTAGGCGGTCGGTGCCAAGAAAACCTTGAAGCCGAGGGACTCGAGGGTTTTGAGTGCGCCGGCTTGTGCATGCTCCTTGCGTCGTTTGAGAAAGAAGTCGCCGCCGAGTTCTTCAAAGACGGCATCGGGCTTGTCGATGAGATGATAGACGATGGTCAAGATGGAATGGGCCACGGCAATAGCTGCCCGCTTGGCTCCGCGTCGTGCCTTGAGACGGTGGAACTGTGCGGCGAGATAGGTGTCCTTGGTGCGAGAGGCGGCCCAAGCCGCTTCAACGAGGGCGGTGACTAACCATTTCTGGCCCTTTCGTCGGCGACCACTCTTGCATTTGCCCGCCGATTCGTTGTTGCCAGGACAGACACAAGCCCAGGAGGCCAGTTTCTTAGCTGAGGGCCAGCTTTCGACCGAGGGACCGATCTCCGCCAGAATTATCTCGGCGACGACTCGCCCCACACCGGGAATGGCATCTAGGCGTGCGATGAGGTCAGCATGCGGAGCCATGAGGACCCCAATCTGTTGATTGAGGGCATCAATGCGTACATTCAGGTGATCGAGATGATGCAGAACTTCTTGCAGCATAAAACGATGATGAGGACGGACCAGTCCCGTCAACGCATCAACCAACTGGGGAATCTTGGCCCGCAGCCGCTTTTGTGCCAAGTCAGCCATGGCTTCTGGGTCCATCTCATCTGCAATCAGGGCCTCGATCATCTGGCGTGCCGATACACCTTGGATGCTCGTGACCACCGATCCCAACTTGACGTTGGCATCTTCCAACACCTTATGCAGGCGATTGACTGCCGCACTCTTCTCTTGCAAGAGACGCGTCCGATAGCGCGTCAGGTCTCGCAAGTCCCTTTGCTCCACATCTGGAATGAAACTGCGCTCCAGCAGTCCATAACTCATCAGTTTCGTGATCCAGGCCGCATCGCTCTCATCCGTCTTGCGACCAGGCACCTGTGCCAGATGGCGGGCATTCACAATCCAGACCTCAAAATGCTCATGCAACACATTGTAGATCGGTTTCCAATACACTCCCGTACTCTCCATCGCCACATGCGTGATCCCATACGACGACAGCCACGACCTCAACCCCTCCAACTCGACCGTCGTTGTCCCAAATCGCTTGCGCACCTGCTCCATCCTCCTGATTCATCTACCACACACGCCACTACCATCCGCTTGTGAACATCCAGGCCGCTGCACTTCGGAAACATCACTTCCATCTTCCTTTCCTTTCGCAGCCGCTTATGTGTACCCGATTGTGAGCACAGTCTGCCCTGCGTGTTTCGTCCCGAGGAACGTCCACATCCCGTGGTGCGTCGGTGTACACCAATCTAGCTACTGAGCGTTCTTTACTTGACCACGGACCTTTCCCGATTTCTGTTCGGCGGCTGCCACCACACTTTAACACATTTTTCATCCCCTGTTGTGTTGGCTCACCGCATGTTTATCTACTGATTATAATCCTATAAATTTAGTCAATCCGTGGATCGCTTTTTCTCTCAAATCGCCTTACTCAACCGTCACCAGATCGCGCAGACTATCCACTGTTTTGGCACCAACACCATTCGCCTTGTCTAATTCATCAACCGATGCATATGGGCGGCTGGCAATAATGCTTTCGGCCTTGGTTTTGCCAATCCCAGATAGCGTCATGAGCTCTTCTAGGGTGGCTGTATTGAGATTGATCCGACCATCCACCCCTGAAGTGTTGGACGCTGAGCCAACATTGTTCAGCAGTTGTGTTCCGCCGGAAACACCTGCTGGCGGTTGAGAAGAAATAATTTCCGCATCTGTCGGAACTGGAAAAGGGACATGTACCTGCACACCATCAACAAGCAACTGGGCTTGATTCACCTGCGCGATGTCGGCTTCTGCCAGTAGACCACCAGCTATTGCCAATAAATCGCCCACACGTGATCCCGCCGGAAGCGTGTAATTCTGAGGGCTTTTGACTGCACCACTCAGAAAGACTGTAATTGGTGCAGGTGTCGCTGTTGGCAGACTCGTTGCCGTTGGAGCTGGTGAGGGGGGCGGATGCAGCACAATTGCAGGTACCTCCATTGGGCGCATGGAATATAAGATGATGCCGTTGATTAAGCTGAACCCTAAAGCAGAAAGAATGGCAGCGAGGAAAACATATGGAAGTATCTCATTTTTGTTGAGTGTCGGCGTTGGCGATGAACCCAAATGTAGATTGTCAAGAGATTCTGCTATGGGTAAAGTCAGATGTCTATGTTGACGAGCATCAGGCGTATCTTCATCAAGCTCCGGTGTTTTGCGCGGAGCTGATTGTGTATTGTTAAGAGATTCTGCTGCAGACAGCTCGGGGTGTCTATGTCGCGTAACATCAGATTCATGATTGATTGCAGGGGAAGTTTGTTGTGATGGATTTGCTCGCTGTTCGGACATGAATGATTGCGTCAATGAGATAAACAGCTTAAGCTCGTACCTAACTGTTTATTCTATCATGTCCGCATAGTGAGGTATATAGTACTATGGTCACAATGTCATATTGAATTCTTAATTATTAATTATTCGGATGCGCTTCACTCCCTTAACTGCTCAATTGCCAGTTTCCCCAGTGTGACCAACGCCAAATCGTCATTCATCGGATGGCTGAGTCCACCTCGCACATCGCGGTAATAGCGTTCGAGGGGAAGTGCCTTCATCATGCTTGCACCACCCGCCACGCGCATGCAGTGGTCAACGGCTGCTATTGCGTTGTTTGTCGCCGTATATTTGGCTGTTGCAATGGACGCCGTCATCTCCTGACGCTGATCTGGATAATGGCTCCACATATCAGCCGCTTGGTAGAGCAATACGCGTGCCTGACGGAGCAACAATTCAGCCTCTCCTAGACGACGTTGAACCCCTTCTACCTCTGCAATTGGTTTGCCCAATGCCGTTGGGATTCGTTCTTTGGCATAGGCAATTGCTGCACGATGGGCAGCAATTGCCACCCCAAGATAGACAGCACTTAGCCCAAGCATAAACCAGGAGTTGACACAGCCACCTCGAGTCGGTGCAGCACTATTGCTGCGGCTGATCATATTCCCGTTTGGTACACGGACATCTTTGAGCAAGATGTCGTGGCTTGCGGTTGCGCGCATTCCCAATACATCGAAGTTGTCAATGATCTCGATTTGTCCACCGTCTGCTCTATCAGTTGCCACAACGAACCGTGCCACAGCGTTGCTGTTGTCCTGGAGAGCGGCAGGGATGATCATGTAATCGAGTGCAGGAAACATGGTCGCCCACGTCTTATGACCATTGAGAAGCCAAGCCGTGGGTTGACTACTATCGGATTGATAGAGAGGCGTTGCTGTCGTTTTGGGCAATCCTCCCCGGCTCGGGCTTCCTAATTCTGGTTCAGTGGCCACAGAATTTACCAGCGCCCCCTTTGTAACCGCTTCGTGGCAGATGTAGGCAAAGAGTTCTGAAGGCCAATTACGATTCTCTGCGACGGCTCCCATTGTTTGAATATGCATGGTGAGGCCAAGAGCCGTACTGCCATCGCCGATGGCCAATGCCTCGATTGTCATCACGCTATCTAACAGGCTTGCACCCCATCCACCATATTCTTCGGGAATGATCAGTGATGGTAGCTGAGCGGTACGTGCTTCCGCATAGTTTTCGTATGGAAAGGAGCCAGCCTGATCGTACTTAGCCGCTCGTTTTGACCAGTGAACTGACAGTTCTGTGGCAAGGGAAACGAACTTTCTTTGCTTCTCAGTTTGCGGATACAACATGGACTATTGGGTTCCTTCGTATGATGTGTAAGCTATTTTTGGTTCTTTCGGAACTCAGGGTTGACAACCGTCGGTCACTTCTTTGGAGTGACTGAGCCGCATCGGTGGACCCATGTCTGTACTATTTTATTACATCGACACCTGGGCTGTTTACCTACATCGTGCCCCCTTTTGCAAGGGGTTCTCTCAGAGGAGGGAGGTCGCGATGTAAATAAATAGTAGAGGTGTCGATGTAAGTAAACAATACACCCGTGTCACTCCGGAGAAGTGACCGACGAGCGGGCTTTTTTCTGTCAACCCCTTGAGTTCCTGTTGAGTCCTATTTTTCTATCTCACTGAAGTAATCGCGTAATTTTTGGATCGCAATGTTTTCGCCTAAGAGCAAAAGCTTGTCCCCCGTGCTTAAGAAAAAATCAGCAGCCGGACCAACCGTGATCTCACCACGACGATCTACAGCAATTGCCTGGATACCGAACCGTCTGGGCAGCTGAAGTTCCTGAAGCGTGCCAACAAGCTCTGCTTCGACTTCTAATACGCTATGTTGTTCTCCAAGCCCTAATGTTTCCAACACTTGTGGCGAACTGAGCTGTTGAGCAAGACGGACACCCATGTCGTGCTCAGGCCGCACAACTTTGTCTGCGCCAACGCGTGTCAGAATGCGGGCGGCCATATCGTCTTTGGCTTTGCTGATGACTTCTTTGGCACCGATTGTCTTTGCCGCAACAGTCGCCAAAATATTGGCCTCCAGATTGTCGCCGATTGCAACGATCACGGTATCAAAGCTGCTGCATCCCAGTTGCTCTAATACTTTTTCGTCTGTGGCATCTGCGATCACGGCATGGGTCACCATGTTCATGATATCTTCGATGGCCTCTTCGTCTTTGTCTACGGCTACTACTTCGTGACCCTGTTCATAAAGCGTGCTGGCAAGAGCCGAGCCAAAGCGACCAACACCAATAACGAGGTACTGCTTTTCTACCACATAACCTCCTAATCTGGCCAAGCCAGAATCACCTCAATGTCCATCACTGCTCTCAAGTGGAACAACTCCTTCCCGTAAGGCATAGATCGCAGCTTGGGTTCGATCCGCTAGATGGAGCTTACTGAGGATATTGCTGACATGGGTTTTAACTGTCTTTTCACTGACGATTAGATTTCCGGCAATGGTGCGGTTGTCGCGTCCTTGTGCGATCTCTTTGAGAACCTCTAACTCTCGTTCAGTCAATGTCTCCATCGATGGACGGGTGCCAGCCACTTCGCTCATGAGCTTCTTGGCGATGCGTGGATGTAGCCGCGCTTCTCCGAGCGCAGCGGCACGGATCGCATCGACAACTTCCTCCGGCGATGCCGATTTGAGCAAGTAGCTTAGAGCGCCTGCCTTAATGGCAGGGAAAACCATCGAATCCTCGTGGTGGCTTGTCAAAATGATCACTTGCGTATGTGGACTGAGGTTGCGAATTTTGCGCGTCGCCTCAATGCCACTCACTCCAGGCATATTGATGTCCATGAGCACCACATCTGGTGGCGTTTCGGCCACAAATTGAACGGACGCCGTTCCATTTTCGACCATCCCAATCACCTCGATCCCTTCCTGGACATCAAGCAGCATCTGCATACCCTGGCGTACGATAGGGTGATCATCGACGATCAGAACTGAGATTGTATCTGACATATATAGATCCTTCGGCGTCAGTCATCGTGTCGGCCAGATGCCAGCGTCTATTCGTTCGTACGCTGAACAAACAAGCGATTCGTTCACCAGTTGGCAACACGATGCCCAAGGCTCAGTAGATCCAAATTTGGCGTTTTTGGCGATTTTCAGTCGAGATTGCAGGGATTTTGGAGTCATTTATTCAGATTTCGGTTACAGAAAACAACCTATTTCATATCTGAAAATCGCCCAAATCTAACGCAAAAACTAGATATCGACCGGCAAATTTGTATTTATGTCAACTGTTTAGCCAGAATTCTCTCTCAAAACCTGAAATTTGGATTTACTGAGGCTCCAAACTATTCTGGGGAACTATCAAGGTAAAGGTGTATAATAGTATAATCAATAACCCGTAACTTAGGAAGATCGAGTAAGAACCTATCCGAAAAATGGTTGTGAGTTTAACCAGCTTCTCGAGTGCGAATGCATCGGCACAGAACGTTTCGGATCAGCAGTTATAGCCACATCATTTAAACTTCGGACAATCGTCCCCCGATAAAAACAGGCCGGTTGTTCGAAGTTTAAGTGGCGTCACTATGACAGTGTGTCCCAAAGTGTGTAAATGCAGACTGCTCAGTCAGAGTGCCTGCTCCGTTTACACACTTTGTGGTACACACCCGTCACTATTAGGAAAAAGGGAGAACGAGGGAGAACAATGACAGTGCAACCGAAAGTTCGCTTTGCGGCAATTGGTATCAATCATTTTCACATTTATGGCCAAACCTCTTTGCTCTTAGAGGCTGGAGCAGAGCTGGCGGCAGTTTATGCACCAGAAGAGAATTTGCTCAATGCCTATAGCGAATATTATCCCCAAGTGAAAGTAGCCGGCAGCAAAGAAGAAATTCTGGAAGATGAATCGATTGATCTGATCATCACATCTGCCATTCTGTGTGATCGTGCCCCGATTAGTATCGAAGCAATGCGACATGGCAAAGATGTCATGAGTGACAAGCCCGGTGCGACCTCGCTGGACCAACTAGCCGAGCTACGCCAGGTGGTCGCCGAGACAGGTCGTATCTATTCTATCGACTATAGTGAGCGTTTCGAGAATCGCGCCACACATAAAGCCGCCGAAATGGTGCAGGCAGGCGTCATCGGTCATGTCGTTCAAACCGTGGGTCTTGGGCCACACAGACCACGCTTTCATGACCGACCAGACTGGTTTGTCCAGCGGGATAAATACGGTGGTATCATCACGGACGTTGGATCCCATCAGTTTGACCAATTTCTGGCCTTTACTGGTGCCAAAGAGGTTGAAATTGTCGCTTCTCAAGTTGCCAACTATCACCATCCTCAATATCCCGAATTCGAGGACTTTGGGGATGTCATGATCCGAGGAGAACATTGTGCTGGGTATTTCCGGGTTGATTGGTACACACCAGACGGCTTGGATACTTGGGGGGACACTCGGTTGACCGTTATTGGAACAGAAGGCTTTATCGAGGTACGCAAGAATATCGATATTGCGGGACGGCCCGGCACCGATCACTTTTTCCTGGTCGATAACAAAGAAACTCGGTATATTGATTGCCAAGATGTTGAACTACCCTATGGCCGCCTCTTGCTCGATGATATCGTCAATCGCACCGATACGGCAATGAACCAAGAACATTGTTTCTATGCAACCGAGTTGACGCTCCAAGCCCAAGCTCAAGCCGCTCGATTGGGGCATTTAAGTCAGGACTAAGCCACTCCGATTTCTAAGAGTGTGTCAATCTGAGTGGAGGAACGGAGCGAAGAATCATCTTTTTGCACTTTGAACTAGGGATTCTTCGTCCCAAAGCCTCCTCAGAATGACTTTTAGAACGCGCTCTATGACGCTCCACAGATGGACCGGATTGAGCTGATAGTCTCTCTTCTCATTCTGTTTCATTCGAGCGTGTACCACAAAGTGTGTAAATGAACACTGCTCAGTCAGAGAACCGCTGCATTTACACACGTTGGGACACATTCCCGTTCATCCTGTCAATCTGTGAAGAGCGAAGTACCCACTTCGTGAGCAATATCTCTTTGGATTCGCCTTAAGGAGGAACCGATGAACATCATTGTCATCATTGCAGATACGTATCGCTACGACAACCTTTTTGCTCGAGCCGACATGCCCGTACGCACGCCAGAATTGGACCATTTTGCCCAGCAGTCAATCAGCCTGGATCGACTCTATACCAGTAGCTTTCCCACGATTCCCCACCGGACTGATTTCACAACTGGACGTTACGGTTGGCCCTGGTATCCGTGGCAAGATCGGCGTATCAGCAGCCCAAACCATATTCCGATTCTATTGCGCCAAGCAGGTTATGTCTCTCAACTTCTGGGTGACTGTCCCCATCTGATGAGGGCCGGCTTTTTCGAGGGCTTTGACGGGGCTTATACATTACGTGGGCAGGAAGGGGATACCTACTTCTTGCGCATGAATCACATGATTGAAGAGACTATGCCGCCAGAAAAGACCCGCACGGGCCATCACTTTCAAGACCGTAATCTGCCGGATTTACATAAGTGGACCAATCGCTATTGGAAAAGCGAAGCAGACACCTTTCCACCCCGCACGGCAGCACTTGCAGTCGAGTGGTTAGAGGAGAATTACCGGCAGGATCCTTTCTTTTTGTGGGTCGATTTTTTCGATCCGCACGAGCCTTGGGATCCGCCAGAATATATGGTCAAACGTTACGATCCCGATTATGATGGGATCCCCATGATTCATCCCAACTATGGTAAGGCGGATGATTTGACGTCGGCCGAACTGCGCAATCTGCGTGCTCACTATTGTGCAGAAGCCGAGTTGGTGGATCGTTGGATTGGCCGTATTTTGCAGAAGATCGATGACCTCGACCTTTGGCAGAACTCGATTGTGGTCTTCATGTCTGATCACGGGATGGCGCTGGGTGAGCACAACTCTACTGGTAAATCTAACATCAACACGGATGATGATCGTTTCTGGCCACTCTATCCAGAGATTGCACATATTCCTTTTATGGTTTCTGCACCTGGACTCCAAGGTGGAACCACAGTAGACGCTCTTCTCCAGCCAGTCGATATTTTGCCAACTTTGCTCGATCTTGGCGGCCTGACTCTGATACCAGACGAGCCATTTCATGGTCGTTCTTTCGCCCCAATGCTGCGGGGCGAAGAGCAAGAACCGCTCCATGACTTTATTGTGACAGCCTCATATTTAAGAATCAAAGAGGGCGCCATACCAGAAAACGTTATGACTCCCATGCTCTACACCAATCGTTGGGCCTATACGCCAATCGGGCATAACCGGGCACGCGAACTCTACGATCTTGAAGCCGACCCCAATGCAGCACAAAATGTCGCGTTCGATTATCCCGGGGTTGTAGAAGATTTACACGGGAAAATAGTTGGCTGGCTGACCGAAATGAACGCTCCTTTAGAACTGCTCAAGGTTTTGGAGTAAAAACGGCCTCTGCCATATGAACGTACGACGCTTCAGCAAAAACCCCATCATCACACCAGAGCTGGATCCATCCATTGGCACCAACATCAATGGACCCTCGCTAATTCGCGTTCCAGACTGGCTTCCGAATCCGTTGGGCAACTATTACCTCTATTTTGCTCACCACCAAGGTAAATTTATCCGTTTGGCCTATGCCGACCAGCTCGAGGGTCCGTGGATAATTTATGGACCAGGTACGCTCGCATTGGAAAAGACACCCTGCCATGATCACATTGCTTCGCCTGATGTCCACGTTGATCATGAAAAACAGCAGATTGTGATGTACTATCACGGGCCACTCCTATCCGATGAAGAAGCGTCTCAAACGCCTGTCGCACAACTCTATCCGATGTTACATGGTCAACGTAGCCTTGTTGCAACGTCGCGTGATGGCCTTCAGTTTGTCTCAGGGACAGAGCATTTCGGGCCAAGTTACTTTCGAGTCTTCCAATGGCGGGACGCTGTCTACGCAATGGGGATGCCGGGAATTTTCTTTCGTTCTCAGAATGGTTTGACGGAGTTCGAACTGGGACCCTTTCTCTTTGATGAATCAATGCGCCATGCTGCCCTCAAGCTAGATGGTGATATTCTTTCGATTTTTTACTCACGGGCAGGGGACTGTCCGGAGCGAATTCTGATGTCACAAGTGATGTTGACCGAAAAGTGGCTGGATTGGACAACCACTGAACCAATCGTAATATTAGAATCCGAAACAGACTACGAGGGAGCAAATCTGCCCCTCGAACCGTCTCAGCGTGGCGCAATCCACGAACCAGCACACCAACTTCGGGATCCTTGCATTTTTCGAGAAGAAGACCGCACCTATCTTCTTTACAGCGTGGCGGGCGAAAGCGGGATTGCAATTGCGGAATTATTACCTTAAACATTCACCTTCAGCGGATGACAACTCAACTGACGAATACACAAATCTGGATCACTGCGGCACGACCACGAACATTGCCCTTGGCGCTTGCCAGCATCGGCATGGGTGCATTTCTGGCAGCGGCTTATGGAGCTTTTAGTGGACCAATCACGCTGCTTTGCGTTATCACAACGATTCTGCTCCAAATACTTTCTAACTTGGCCAACGATTACGGCGATAGCGTTCATGGGGCCGATCACGCCAAACGGCAAGGTCCATCTCGTGCGGTACAATCTGGACGTATTTCTCGCGCAACGATGCGACGCGCCATCATCATCATGGCTGTTCTCGCAATTGTTAGTGGGATTCTGCTTGTTTGGCTATCATTGGGGTTTGCCCAACTGCCCTTTGTGTTACTCTTTCTCGCGCTAGGCGGGGCGGCAATCTGGGCAGCCGTCACGTATACTGCAGGTACTCAACCCTATGGATATGTCGGTTTGGGCGATCTCTCAGTGTTGCTCTTCTTCGGTTGGTTGGGAGTTGCTGGAACCTATTTTTTACAAACCCTTTCCCTTTCGCCTGACATTCTATTGCCCGCAACGAGCTCAGGTCTCTTTGCCGTTGCCGTACTAAACGTCAATAATGTCCGCGACATCGAATCGGATCGCTTGGCAGGGAAACGCTCAATTCCTGTGCGCATTGGTCGTCGCAATGCCGCTTTCTATCATTGGGTTCTCCTAATTGGTGGCATTGTCTGTGCCCTACTCTACGTGATCATCCATTATCGTACTCCGTGGCAATTCCTCTTTATCATTACCCTTCCACTGTTGGCTCGCAATGGGATTGCAGTTTGGCGCGCACCTGCAAACGATCTGGATCCGTATCTCAAACAGATGGCACTCACAAGCTTGCTCTTTATGTTAACGTTTGGCGTGGGGCAGCTATTATAGCTCGAATGGAAGACAACACCCTATGTTCCCCAATTCACGAACCGCTCCCATAATTTCATCTGATAGACGTTTACGGATGAAGCCCAACTCTCTCATCTTTATTCTGGCCAGCGCATTCTATCTACTTATTCAAAATTCGTCCCCACTCTACGCAACTGAGTTGCAGGCATCCGATCCAGATGTTGAGACGGGAATTTGGCAAAATTTTGCGGCTGGCACACCAAACTTTCCGTCCAATGTCGAGGTGACTGCTGTTGCTATTGACGCTGATGACCGCGTTTGGATTGGTACCGATGGTAGCGGCATCGCCGTCTTCGATGGGGCAGTCTGGAGACGTCATACTGTTGCGAGTAGCGGAGGGCAGTTGGCGAGCAACTCGATTCAAACGTTGGCAACCAGCGGATCAAGCGTCTGGATCGGTACAGCGAATGGCGCGAATCTCTATGCACCCAGCACTAATGAATGGACCAAGTATACAACTAGCTCGGGTCTGCCCAACAACAATGTAACAGCCATTGCCTTTAACGCATCGCCTCTCTTCACAGTGGTCTTTGGAACGTCTGGCAGTGGCTTTGCGCAGTGTGCGCTCATTTTCCCAGACGGATTGAGCTGTAGCACCACCAATCAATCGAATTCGGACTTACCGAGTAACTGGATTGATGACATTGCCGTTGCCAATAATGGCGATATCTGGATTGCACATCGTGTTGGCATCACGCGAGTTCACAACCCACCGTTCGGCACAACCGAATGGACCAATTTTGACCGTTTTAACGTTTCAGTCTGTCGCGAAATTGCACAGGCCAAATCAATTGCCATTGACGAAGTCGGTGGGCGTGTTTGGTTTGGTATCGATGAACTAATTGACCCAATTGAACAACGCTCGGATCCAGGAGATGGCGTTTGTGTCTATAACATATCTGAGAATCAATGGTATCACTTCGATTCCGACAATTCAACGCTAGCAAATGACACGGTGACAGATGTTGCCGCCGACGCAAATGGACGCATTTGGATTGCCACCCAAAGGTTCGATAACTCTGATCCTGGCGGCGTCTATGTCTGCACTTGGATTGACGATGTCTGTTACTGGGCGGTCTACAAAACGGCGGACGGGCTACTCAACCTGAATGTTCATGCAGTAGCGGCCAAGCTGGATCGCGTCTGGTTTGGTACAGATACAGGTGTCAGCAGCTTTGCTCTCACCTGGCAGCAATGGCCAACAGAGGGGAACTCGTTCCTGAGTTTGACGGGCGAGATTTGGCTTGGCACACCCAACTCGCTCCAAATATTCAACGGGACAGCATTTGCCACAGAACAGTCATCAATCAACGTCACGGCGCTCATTTCATCGTCTCTCCCCACATCCTCAGCAGGCAATATCTGGGTTGGTACAGGCGCAAATGGGGTGTATCGTCACGTGAACGGCACGTGGCAGACCATGAATCGTGCCAACTCGGGTCTCGCCGCCGATGATGTCACGGCTCTGGTGCAGGATGACCAGGGACGAATCTGGGTCGGCACTGGATCCGCCGGCGTGAGCGTCTTTGATCCAGACGCAACGAGTTGGGCCACCTTTGACGATTCCACAGTGCTCTCCACAAACAATGTACAAGCCTTGGCAGTCGATAGCATGGGAACCATCTGGGTCGGCACAGCAAATGGGCTGGCGCGCTACAATGGCTCTGTTTGGCAAACTTTTACCACAGCTGACGGGCTGCCAGAAAACGCGATCACAGCCTTAACAGTTGACGCAACTGGTCTACTCTGGGCCGGTATGGAAAATTCACTGGCCTCTTTTGATGGAGCAAGCTGGACCGATGAGAGTAGTCGATTGCCTAACTCCGGTGTTAATGCTCTTAATGTCCAACCAAATGGCACACTTTGGGTTGGAACGAATGAGGGTGCTGTGCGCTTTAATGGTTCGTCATGGACGAAATACCGTCCGGGCAACTCTGGCTTGCGAAATGAACGAGTCAGGGCTATTGTCTCCGACCGCAACGGGGGCGTTTGGTTTGGTGCAACTGGATTTAGTGCGTCTGGCATAACCATCAATGGAGGATTGTTCCTGCGCGATCCACTCGGTGAACCGCTGGGTCAGCCCGCGCCCACCATTGACAGTTTTACGCCTACATCCGGCGTCGCCAACACCCAAGTCACGATCAACGGAACGGACTTTGAACCCGGCACGCAGGTATTCTTCTCCCGCAAAGGAAACAATCTCTCGGTTAGCGCCAATGTGATCAGCGTCAGGGATGACAGATTGGTAGTCCGAGTTCCGCCACAAGCAGTCAAGGGACCGATTCGTATTCGCACAAGCGACAGCGCCGCTACCAGCACAGACGAGTTTTCTCCAATTCCCCAAATCACGAGCATCGATCCCGCGTCTGGTGTCGTTGGTATCCCTGTGCAGCTTCAAGGAACAAATCTTCAGTCAACCGGTTTCCCGGATGTGAAGTTTGGTGACAGCGAGTGGCAATCTCTGAATATCTCGAATACTACCTACAATCGGATGGATGTGATTGTCCCCGATGATGCCACAAGCGGCGCGATTCAGGTACGCACAACAGGTGGCATGGGAAGTGGCCCCGACTTTACCCTTATCGCAGGTGGTTTGCGCCTCATCGACTGGGAAGTGCACCAGGGAATGCCGCAATATCCGCGTGTGGCAGAGAAGACGACGGTGGTTCGTCTCTTTTTGGGTACAAATGCCTCAGATGGAAGCTGTGCATTTTTGAATCGGGCCGCAATTCAGCTTCTGCGACAGGGCAGCAATACACCACGCACATTCATTGCTTTTTTGGAGCAAGGAGACATTCCCAACAACGGTTGGTTCTGCAATTCGGAGAAGGATCCAACCGAGAATGGCAGCATCGATTTTCTCATCCCTGGCAGCGAGATTCCGGCCGGTCGGCACATCATCGGCGCAGGGTTTTCGACTAGATTTGTGACGATTCTGAGTCGCGAGCTAGGTGCCTACATTTTTAACCGCACAGCCGATTTCCGGATCCATGCCTCGGTCCCGGATCTACCCAATGCAACCATGTCTCAGTTAGGTTTCCTGCAACGTCAATTAGCCGCCTTGGCTCGTACCTATCCAGTTCGCGATGGTTGGGGTAGCCTGGGCAGCGAGAATGGGATCCAATTCACCATGCGTGATTATCCCATCTGTGATGGCACGACGGGTGGGGCACGCTCGTCACTCTGCGGCACGGGTTATACCTGGGATTTTTGGCAAGAAGATCCCAATGGTCAGGCGATTGTCCGTGCCCAGGAGATCGATATGCAGGGTGCCACCATCGACACGAACACAGTTACGTGGGATCTAGGTACGGTAAAAGCAGGTGATCGCGGTCGTAAAAAGGTCTTTGCTCGTCTGCGCCCGCCTTCGAACTTTCCGTCGGGTGTCTCGCAAATGACGTTTGATCTACAGATTAATAGCTCATCCCAATCTGGTTCGCCGGATGCCACCACAGCGATCCAGGTCGATTTGAATGCAGTCAAAACCTCCATTGCGCTGCGCCATCTTCCGCCGCTGGAGCTGGATGGGATTCACGGGCAGAACCATAGGCATGAACACAGCAGCCCGACGGTCACAATCTCCAGCGGCACAGCAGCTCCCAGCCTGAAAATCTCAGCCGATTCCAGATTAATCTACGACGCTGACGGCAATGGTCTCATCACGCCTGGCGATATTGTCTTGCTCTTCTTCGATTACGACAACGAAGGCGACTCTGATGCCAGCGGGACAACCGTCCAACTTGACTATGATCCAGCACTCGTGGCCATCTACGGATCGGGTGGTGTTCTTTGCGGCAGTGATACAGTTGTGCCAAGTAACGGCAGCGTTCAGGTCTGTCGCGGCGGTGCCCAAATTCTAACGCGGACGGTACCAGGTCGTTTCTTCTCCGGTGGTGGCTGGCTACCACGCAAGTTCGACCGCCCACTGGATGAAAATCGCAATGGCTTGATTGACCAGAACGATCTGGCCCGCTATGTGATGGAATTTGAGGATTGGGATCCCAATACGGGAGACATCACAATTTCCACCGATCTCTCGAAGTTAGGTCCTGGCGATCTGATCCGCAGCTTCCGCGACAACAATCGCAATCAGAAGCATGATAGCGGCGAACCAGTATCGGACAAGCAGAAACGGGGTGCAAATGGAAAAGTCTTGCAGTGGAATATCCCTGGCAGTTATATGCAAGACTTCAACAAGACAGCCAGCGTCCCTGCTCGCTTCTCTGCTCTCTGGTTCTTGGAAGGCGTCAACGCCTTCATGGGACCAGGCCAAGGCCGTTGCTTCACAAAAAATGGTGGCTGCAACAAGCCTGGTTATGAGATTTGGTCGGATATTTCAAACACAACCGTCCTGGGGCAGGAATTTGGCCATAGTGCCGGGTTGGTCAAATACTTTTCACCCAATCGCAACGCCGGCACACACACGGTCAACGAAAAGATTACCTACATCCCGGCTGGCTACGATCTAGTGGGCGATCGCGTGGTGCCAGGTGATGAGATGTTGTCGATCATGTGGGGAACTGAGCAGTCACCTGTCGAAGACAGCTTCTTTGAACCCTTTGAGTATTACGAACTCTACAAGCTGTTTCGCGATTTACTATCAGAGCAAATTTCGACTGCCAGCGCCGATCAATTACTCTATCTTGCCGGATCAACTACAGCCAACGGCGAATTACAGGTGAATCACTCATATCTCAGTGATGGTCTCACCCAAACACCAACCCAAGATGAGAGTGACTGGAGACTCCGTATTTGGGCAGGGAATGTACTTGTGGCAGAGTACGGCATTCCAATCACCTTTGAGGAGTTTGATTGGGATAATCATGACATGATCGTAACAACCGAGAATTCATCTTTTGCTGTCGTCCAACCCTTCCCAGATAGTGCGACCGCAGCAGAAATCTGGCGTGGTAATCAACGCCTTTGGCGCGCATCCGTGAGCGACGCAGCGCCTTCTGTGAAAGTTGTCTCGCCAAGCGGTGGTGCATTTGGCCCCGATGAGACGATTTCCATTTCCTGGACGGGGAGCGATGCAGATGGTGATTCATTGACCTATGCTGTCCGCTATTCACCCGATGGCGGCACAACATGGCACACTTTGACGCCAGCAACCACCAATACGAATTTGAACGCATCACTCTCGACGCTCCCGGGTGGGCAGAATAGCGTAATTGAGGTAGAAGCAACCGACGGTTTCCACATAGGATCCGACCGGAGCGATGCGCCATTTACAGTTGGCAACAAACCGCCTCTCTGGGCAACGGTTCTAACACCAATGCATGGTTCTGCGCTCGTCCAGTCGCAGCCGATCAGCTTACGAGGTGCGGCATTTGATCCTGAAGATGGAACACTAACAGGCAACTTGCTGCGGTGGCGTTCTGATCGGGATGGAGCTTTAGGCAATGGCGAAGCGCTGTCTGTCACGCTGACAACCGGTCTTCACGCTTTGGAGCTTACCGCCATTGACAGCGCGAACCTGACGGTCAGCGTTGGTATCACCGTACAAGTGCTCGCCGATTTCGACAACGACGGACTGGCCGACGTGATCGAGCAACAATATGATGAGCTAGAATGGTGGAATGAAGGGGACGTCAATGAGGATCCTGATCAAGATGGCTTGATTACAGCCTCTGAAGTGGCCCTTGGGACCGATCCTGGCGATCCAGATAGTGATGGAGATGGCGTCTTGGATGGTGCAGAAGCTGCAAACGGCAGCTCGCCCACTGATGGAGCCTCCAAACCGCAATCTGCCACCCTTCTGGTCAGCACCAGCCGTCTCGACTTTGATTTGATTGAAGGTGCAGCAAATCCTGAGCCAACTGAGCTGTTCATCATTAGCAGTTCAACCTCAGAACTTGAGTGGACTGGAACGTCAGATGTTGGTTGGATATCGCTTTCGCCTCAATCTGGTCGTACAGCAAGTGAGCTGACGATCGCGATTGAGGCGACAAGTTTAAGCATTGGGGAACACAGTGGAAACGTTACGCTTCAAGCAGCAGATAGTCAACGCGTGATTCCGGTGACATTATCCATAACGAGCGTGTCCACCCAGGAAGATTTCTATCTGCCGTTGATTCGACGATAAAGTAGAACACAATACATGCGGCGTTAGAGATTACACGCAGTAGGATTTCTCAGAGGTAGAGCGTTCAAATGGCGAAAAAAGACGCAGTAGAGAATCTCGGACCATTTGGCACGCTCGAGTCTGTTTTGACTGAGAAGTGCAGGATTATGTCTACTGCGTGTAATAGAGAACGCCTTCTCCGCAACGTACGACTTCTATTTGTTTTCGCTATTGTGAGTAAATTCGATCAAAAACGTCGCTATCTCCGTATCCAGGGCAAGTATAGCCTCAATGACTGCCCGTCTGGCGCAAAATGGGCAATATACGAAGCATCTTCTGTAATGGTCACGGTCAACGTTGGCTCTCGTAACGATTCCCCCTGTAAGAGGTCACCGGACCACTTGACGAAGCGCCACCCTAGTTCCGGGATTGCCTGCAGCGTGACCTCTTGGCCGTGGCTATAGGGCCCAGTCGGTGTGGGCAAAACTGCACCTCCCTGGCTGGCACCAGAGCCATCCTCAATCTGCAACGTTAGTGAGTAGGTATGTTGCGCGAAGGTGGCTGTAAAAACATGATTGTTAGCCACAGTCAGCGTTTGAGCAAGCGCATTGCCTGTGATATCACCACTCCAGCCAGTGAAGCTCCATCCGCTTGAAGGTACAGCAGTCAGGGTAATCAGATCTCCCTGGTGATAAATCGACTGGTCAGGCGTGCGGATGATGGAACCGCCCTCTGGGGGATTGATCTTTGCATTCACCAAGTACTGGATTTGTACAAAGTTTGCTTGTATGTCGTGATTGCCAGTCACAGTGAGAGTCTGCTCAAGCCCATTGCCCGTGATGTCTCCACTCCAGCCAGTGAAGCTCCAGCCGGTTGCCGTCACAGCAGTCAGGGTAATCAGATCTCCGTGGTGATACGTCGACTGGTTGGGTGTGTGGATGATGGAGCCGCCCTCTGGCGGGTTAGCCGTAGCATTTACGGTGTACTGTGTTGACACAAAGTTGGCCTGTATGATGTGGTTGCCCGTTACCGTGAGGGTCTGTTCAAGCCCATTGCCCGTGACATCCCCGCTCCAGCCAGTGAAGCTCCACCCGCTTGACGGTACAGCAGTCAGGCTAACCAGATCTCCGTGGTGATAAGCCGACTGGTCAGGCGTGTAGCTGATCGAACCGCCCTCGGACGGCTTGGCCGTGGCGTTTACTGTGTACTGTATCGGCACAAAGTTCGCCTGTACGCTGTGGTTTCCGGTTACCTTGAGAGTCTGCTCGAGCGCATTGCTCGTGATGTCTCCACTCCAGCCAGTGAAGCTCCAGCCGCTTGACGGTACAGCAGTCAGGGTAATCTGATCTCCATGGTGATAAGCCGACTGGTCAGGCGTGTAGCTGATCGTGCCACCCTCGGACGGCTTGGCCGTGGCGTTTACTTTATACTGTATCGGCACAAAGTTCGCCTGTACGTCGTGATTGGCAGTCACAGTGAGAGTCTGCTCAAGCCCATTGCCCGCGACATCCCCGCTCCAGCCAGTGAAGCTCCAGCCGCTTGACGGTACAGCAGTCAGGGTAATCTGATCTCCGTGATGATACGTCGATTGGTTCGGTGTGTGGATGATGGAGCCACCCTTCGGCGGGTTGGCCGTGGTGTTTATTGTGTACTGCACGGGTGCAAAGTTCGCTTGTACGCTGTGGTTTCCGGTTACCTTGAGAATCTGCTCAAGCCCATTGCCTGTGATGTCTCCACTCCAACCAGTGAAACTCCATCCGCTTGACGGTACAGCAATCAGGGTAACCAGATCTCCGTGATGATACGTCGACTGGTTCGGTGTGTGGATGATGGAGCCACCCTTCGGCGGGTTGGCCGTGGTGTTTATTGTGTACTGCACGGGCGCAAAGTTCGCCTGTATGCTGTGGTTGCCGGTTACCTTGAGAGTCTGCTCAAGCGCATTGCCTGTAACATCCCCGCTCCAGCCAGTGAAGCTCCATCCGCTAGACGGTACAGCAGTCAGGGTAATCTGATCTCCGTGGTGATAAGCTGACTGGTCGGGTGTGTAGCTGATCGAACCGCCCTCCGGCGGCTTGGCCGTGGCGTTTACTGTGTACTGCACGGGTACAAAGTTCGCCAGTACGTCGTGATTGGCAGTCACAGTGAGAGTCTGCTCAAGCCCATTGCCTGTGATATCACCACTCCAGCCAATAAAGTCCCATCCGGTTGTGGCTATAGCGGTCAGAGTCATCAGATCTCCGTAGTGATAAGTCGACTGATCGGGTGTGCGGATGATGGAGCCTCCCTCTGGTGGATTCGTGATCGCATTCACTCTGTATTCAATCAGCTTAAAATTGGCCGTGATCCTGGAGTGTTGATTAAGAGTAATCACGGCAGGATTTGTTGTGCCTGATACGCTTCCGGTCCAGCCACTAAATTCATATCCAATCGCAGGGGTGGCTTGAATGGTCAAGGTTGAATCAGGATAGTATCGATTAGTTCCGCAAAGGTTGTCGGTCTGCACAGTCGCTGTTCCACCATTGAACGGCCATGTGTCGACCGCTAAGGTGTAGCAGGGACGTTGAACTCGGAACCAGTCAAAATAAGCGGTGACGGAGGTTGGACTGGCAACATCATAGGCAGTAACGCCCATGTAAGGCTGAGGCCAGGAGGCGGATACTGTCTGCCCCAATTTATGCCAAGTGAGTCCGTCGACACTATAAAAAGCGCTATAGGTGTCTCCTATGCGCACGAGTTTGATGGGTAATGGATCAGCCTGGGCAATGTCTACTTTCTCGATCAGCAAGCCGCTGTTCTCTGCTAGAAATTCCAGCTTGTGCCCCTGATCGTAGATCCGCATCAACTTCATATAGTTGTCATCGTCTTGGTAAAGCAACAGGCCACCCTGTTGTGCATTTGAATTGGGCACACCCCAAAAATTAACTGTCGTCATCATCTCAAAATCGCCTGATGGACTTGGACGCAATAGCAGATTTTTCGCGTTGTTACTATTGCGGAGGTCACCTGCCTGGGTGCTGATGCCCAAATAGCCATTGCGGCGGCGATTCAGCGGCCCATCAAATTGCCAACGAGAAGAGTCTTCACGCACCCAAGACCAAAGCGGTTCAAGCGAATGAGACTCGAATTCACTGCCGTAATGGTTTGGGGGCTGACGAAGGATAAAGCTAAAGACGTGTGACCAGCCACCACCCCCAACTCCATTGATGGCGCGCACGCGCCAGAAATAGCGCGTATCATAGACCAACCCATTTGGCACTGTATAGGTCAATGAAGATACTTTGATATTCTTGATCGGTTTGGTAAAGGACTGATCGGTGGCAATCTGAAGACGAAAGGCTGTTGCGTTGCTAATATCGGACCAAGCCAAAGTGGGCTGAAGGGTCCTAAACTCATGGCCATCCAACTGAGATATGGGGAGTGGAGGGCGTGGCCAACCTTGCGCTCGTTCCAGGAGCAAGTTATCGAACATAACTTTAGATGTCAACCCTTGCGTCGTAATCTGGACACGTGCTTTCTGTGTATCGATAGGCATTGTCATGCTCTGACCAAAACGCTGCCAGACACCAAGTGCGATGTCAGTCAGATTCTCCACTGGAAAGGAGCCCAGCACTGTGGCGCTGTTGGAGAGAGCAATGACTTCGATCTGTACGTTGTTGCTTGTCAGGGGTTGCAGACTCAGTAGATCCAAATTTCAGGTTTTGAGAGAGAATTCTGGCTAAACAGTTGACATAAATACAAATTTGCCGGTCGATATCTAGTTTTTGCGTTAGATTTGGGCGATTTTCAGATATGAAATAGGTTGTTTTCTGTAACCGAAATCTGAATAAATGACTCCAAAATCCCTGCAATCTCGACTGAAAATAGCCAAAAACGCCAAATTTGGATCTACTGAGACTGTGAAACCAGCCGGATAAGTCATACGTTTGTCCAGCTTCGACGTCGACTGTTTGACTGATGCGATTCTGTTCAGCATGCTGAAGAACCAAAGCACTCAGACCCGAGTGGCTAGATGATGTACAGGAGTAGCCGCCATGTTCCAGACTCCAGTCGGCTGCACAATCTTCAAATCCGCTATTCTTGAGCAGCAGAGTTGTGTTGAGGAAAGGAGATGCCAATAGTGTATCTCGTTCTGGATTATTGGTTGTGTTGACGAGAGTCACTCTGGGATATTGATAAAAGCCGACACCCATAAGCGATTTTAAGGGAGACCCATTTAAGTCATCTTCCGTATGAGGTAAGTTCAGCGCGTGACCTAGTTCATGTGCGGTTCCACCGGTATTTACCTGATAACCGCAACCCGGCCTTCGACAATCACTAAAAATATCAAGGGGATTGAGGCCAAATAGAAACCTGGGATCCGGGTCACCAGACCCAAGCGCTACACCTCCGATGCCTTCATTGTGGAAAAAGACCGCCCGAATCCGATTTGGCTGGCTTGAATATCCCAGGGTATTGAGATCCGCAAATACGGTGCCCCATAGACAATAGCCCCAATTCGTTTCACTGGAGGGAGGGTACCAGCGCTGAATCAACCCCATCTGATTATTTATATATTGAAGAGCTGTCGCATGGGGAGTGACATCATTTGGTACAAAATAGATGGGTGTAACCTTATAATCTGTCGTCTCGATTGAGAATGGCTGTTCAAGGTCTACCGGTATCGATGACACAATGTCATCCGGAATCAAGGGCTCTTGATCTGCATCAATGGACGGTTTCTCATCAGCTAGAACCGTTGAGGGAAACATAATCAGCCAAACGGAGATGAACAGAATGCGCAAAATCGGAAATGGCCAACTCATCGAACAAGCGAGAAGAAGATGAATAGAACACCGTCTATTATGCATGATTGAGTTTTCCTTGGGAGTGGGCACATCAAGACCGAAATACCACGACAGGTATATCTATACGAATGCCACAAAAGTCTCGTTTTGCGTACACGTTTACAACTTGGGTCAAGATTGATGGAACCAATTGCAGGAAAATAGAAAATTCCCTTCGTACAAATCAGCATCGACTTGCAGTCAAACCATGCCTGAGCGAGTTCCCCGTTTCAGCGGACACTTTGCATCTACTACGCAGCCTTGCGCACTCCTGGATTAGGGCGTCGGCGCATCCTCACGCAAAAGCCCCTCACTTTTTAAATCGGACCAGAATTCAGCAGGAATATCATGCTGGATCAACGCGATGTTTGATTGAATGTGTTCCGGTGCAATTGCGCCAGGGATGATTGTGGCCACGATGGGATGTGCGAGTAGAAACTGCATGGCGGCAGCGGGAAGTGGCGTCTGGTAACGGGCACAAACAGCCTCAATACGGCGGGTCTTTTCCAATACTTCTTCCGAAGCAGGTGCATATGCAAAGTGAGCTCCTTCCACAGCTCCCGTCGCTAGAATGCCCGACGCAAAGACCGCGCCGATGATCACCTCAATCCCCCGTTCGGCACAGAGCGGGAACTCGGCATCCAACATTCTTTGAACAAGTAAATTGTACTCGCCTGCCACCAGAAACATATCGAGATCGACCAAATCCAGGAAACGAGGAATCATGCCCAGTTCATTGATTCCTGCGCCGACCCCTTTGATGGCACCACTCGAACGGAGTTCATCCAAGGCACGCCAACCGCTTGTGAAGAGTTGGGCCAGGTAAGCGCTCACTCGAGATTCAGTCTCATGAAACCAGAAGTCAAGATCGTGAATGAACAACAGATCCACAGAGGGCAAGCTGAGTCGCTGTAGGCTGTCTTCGTATGATCGCATAATGCCATCGTAGCTGTAATCGCAATCAAACTCAAAGGGCAATCCCCCCACCCACATGTCTGGATCAAAGGTCTCCAGGTTGTGGGGTGCCCTAAATACACGGCCCACTTTGGTCGAGATCACAAACTCGTCTCGGGGCTGTTGCCGCAGAAAGTGACCCATCCGATGTTCGCTTTTTCCATAGCCATAGAAAGGAGAGGTATCGAAATAGCGTACGCCACCATCCCAAGCCGTTTGCAGGATCTGTTGTGCTTGTTCCTCACGCAGCGCCGTAAATAAATCACCCAATGGGGCACCGCCTAACCCTGGTTGAGTCACCATTGCATCTGTGCGGCCTAATTTTCGTTTTTTTAAATTGCTCATTGCTTGCGCTCCTTTGGGGTGTTGTAAATGGGTATTATATACTTTGTGACACTCAGGAATGACCTGATTGTGGTCCACTGAGTATAAATGAATCAAATGAATATTGGCTCATCTAAGAAAATTGTGCAAATCAATGTTTTCAGTGGTGGATCAAGATTGTATTTGCACAATTTCGTCTGATGAGCGATGAATAGTTGAAAGATGAAGTCATGAAAATTACTGGATTTGAGACAATTCCAATACAGGGTCGTGCAATGATTTTGAAGATGTTCACCGATGAAGGCCTGATCGGATATGGTGAACCGATGAATTACGAACATTGGCGTTTGGTGGCTCAAGCGGTCGATGACGTTGCTGAGTATTTGATCGGTAGAGATCCGCTACAAATCGAAGAACACTGGCAAGCCATGTATCGTTCGAGCTACAGCCGAAGTATGCCCATTATCGTCGGTGCGCTCAGCGGGATTGAGATGGCAATGTGGGATGTTTTTGGTAAAGTAACGGGGATGCCGGGTTGGAAGCTTTTGGGGGGATCAGTGCGCAATCGTATTCGGGTCTATACGGGTATTGGCGGAACAACGCCTGCTGAATGCGCCGATCGCGCACGCCAAGCCGTTGCACGTGGTTTTAGAGCGGTGAAAATGGTTGTTACCCCGACACCTGTCCGCTTTGTGGATACGGCCAAAGCGGTTGATATGATGATTGCTCGCGTGGCAACCGTACGTGAAGCCGTGGGCAACGAGGTTGATATTGCGGTTGATCTGCATCGACGTTTGAGCCCAGCAATGGCGGCTATTGTGATCAAGGAATTGGAACCATTGCGACTGCTCTTTGTGGAAGAACCGTGTCATCCCGAAAATAATGAGCCATTGTTCGCACTTTCACGGTCAACGACGGTTCCAATCGCAACTGGTGAACGCCATCTGACGCGTTGGGGGTTCCGCGAGATCATTGAACGCGAGATGTGTGCCATCTTGCAACCCGACATCCGTCATTGCGGCGGGATGCTCGAGTTGAAAAAGATCTCGGCGATGGCAGAAGTTCATAATATGGCCATTGCTCCTCACAATGCAGCTGGACCTGTTGGGGTTGCCGCATCGGTCCATGTTATGGCAACGATCCCCAATCTGTTAATTTGTGAAGGAGGACATAAGCGTGGTGAAGGGTTGTTCAGGTCACCGCTTGTCTTCAAAGACGGATTTATCGAACTACCGAGAGGTTCTGGACTTGGGGTGGATATGGATGATGATGCTCTCGAAGCGATTCGGGATGAGACCTTTCGGCTACGAGGAATGTTCTGGCACGAGGATGATGGTTCGTTTGCGGATTATTAAGCGATTGAATGATTTTTGGTTGTCTCAGTAGATCCAAATTTGGCGTTTTTGGCTATTTTCAGTCGAGATTGCAGGGATTTTGGAGTCATTTATTCAGATTTCGGTTACAGAAAACAACCTATTTCATATCTGAAAATCGCCCAAATCTAACGCAAAAACTAGATATCGACCGGCAAATTTGTATTTATGTCAACTGTTTAGCCAGAATTCTCTCTCAAAACCTGAAATTTGGATCTACTGTGTCTGAGGAATTATGTGGTTGTCAGTTGGTTTGTTGGTTAGATGATTGGTGAACAAACTTGCAAACCAACAAACCATCCAACGTTTACTCCACAAAACCTCAAAGAGCCTGATCTTTTGAGCGCAGAATCTCATCCCTTATTGCATATCATAGATACTCACACAAGTCCGCGGGAGATTCAAGCAACAGGTCAGCATCTTCCAGATCTTGTCTCTTGCCCAGCCCCCAGAGTGCCCCCGCCGTTGCCATTTCCGTGGCACGCCCAGAGCGGAGGTTAATGTCTGTGTCGCTTACAACAAGGAGGTGATTCGGATCGAGATTCATCTGTCCAGCAGCTAATAACAATCCTTCGCTGTGTGGTAAGAGATTTCGTACATCCTCACGCGTAATCACGCTCGCAAAGAGCCCATTGCCCAAGCCTGATTTATCTAAAAATAGTTCGACCGTCTGTCGACTACGAGTCGAAATCAGAGCAAGCTTATAATGTGGATCCAACTCATGGATGACATCGGAGGAGTCTGACCGCGGGAGCAAGTGCTCTGGTGCCGCATAGCCACGCAACATATTTAGGATTGGACGTATACGTTCAAAATCCTCTTGGAGTTGAAGTCGACGTAATTGAGTAACCAGAAAATGAATTGGTCCCTCCAGCATGATCATGAATCGGCGTACAATACGACGCCTTCGCTCTTCGTCAATGACGGGATCCATCCATCGCAGACGAGCAACTACGATGTCAAGTAAACCCAAATCTAGCTCCGCCAACGTGCCATCCAAATCGAAGACAACGGCATCTATCTTGCGTCCTGCTACGAGTCCCCGAATGCGCACGGAACTCTGCATCGTCTCAGTCTCTTCAAACGGTTCGATGTCAACAAGTTTACAGTAAATATAGGAAAGGATGACGCGCGCGCTTGCGAGAACGGGGGTAGCCAACAGCACTCCTAAAACACCAAAGACTATTGCGCCACTAATAATGCCAACAAACGTAACTGCTGGATGTAGCTGTACGCGGCGACCAACCAATCGAGGAATTAGATGAATCGTCTCCACTTGTGCGATAACCGAATAGATGGTTACAACGACAACTGCAAACCAGAATCCCTCAATTCCGAGCCAAGTAGAGCGGCTAAAGAATGCAACGGCTGTGCCAATCACAGCGCTGAACCCAGGACCAACGGATGGTAGAAATTCCATAACACCCGCCAGAAGAGCAAGTCCTCCGGCATTCGGCATCCCGACAATTCGTAATGCAAGCCAGGTAACTATACCAACAACAAAGCCAAGTACGAGTTGGCCGCGCAAAAACGCATCCCAGATTTCGCTGAGAGATTTTCCCAAATGACGAACATCTTCTTGATAATCAGTTGGAATCTGCTCAAAGACGAAGCGCTGGAATTTATAGAGATCTTTGAGAAGCCAGAAGTTGAGCACGAGAACATAAACAACGGTCAGAACGCCTGTCGTGACACCGCGGACCATGGTGAAGGTATTCGTAGGCAAAGCAGAAAGAACATTGGCGAGCAGATCACCGGCATTTTGTAACAAACCATCGATGGGGATTTCGAATGCACCAAATGTTAGTTGCTGAAACGCGCTGGCTGGATTTTCGAGTTCAGTGACAAGCTCTTCTAATGTTGCGAGAAGAGAATCGACCAGCGCAAGTGCGCGCGACCAAAATAGTGCTGGCGTTAATGCGATGAGGCCAATGAGGGCAATATAAATTAATGCAACAGTGGCTCCTCGTGCCCATCCAGTTCGCCGCTGAATCCAATTGACCGGATAGCTTAGGATAAAGGCCAACAAAAAGGCGACAATCGTTGGCGTTATCATAATGCGAAACGTGAACAATAGCCCAATGGCGAGAAGCGCCAGAATAGAGCTGACAACGATCTTGGTCACATTGTTCCATCTACGTGAATTCATAGGTAAAATTAAAATCTCTGTATTTGGTGCAATGGCCAATAACGCAGCCATACACGCCCAACAATATATTCATACCGAATTGCACCGAAGGCCCGGCTATCGTTACTGTTTTCTCGATTGTCACCCAAGACAAAGTAATTGAGTGGTCCGAGCAAAACTGGTTCCATATCTTGAATCAACGTATAGTGTGGATACGACTCATCCAGAGATTCGTTATTAATGTAAACAATTCCATTACGAATCTCGATTGTTTCGCCGGGAAGCCCAACAATACGCTTGACCAATAACTCATTCATCGTTGGAATATTAAGTACGACAATATCATTCCGTTGCGGTGTTCTAAAACGATAACTCAGTTTGTCGATAATTAGACGCTGTGACTCGATAAGGCTGGGTTCCATGCTACGTCCATAGACAACCGTTGCCTGTGCCAAAAAAATATGGATGATGAAGGCCAATAGCAGCGCAGGAACAACAATTTGCAGAGTTTCTCCTACAAAACTTCGCAAAAATGAGGTACCTTGAGGGGAAATTTCTGGAGCAATATCCGTCTGGGTTTTGCCAGGCGATTTTATGTCAACTGGTATTGTGCCTTCTGATTCTCTATAATATTGAGTTGCTGTGGAGTCTGATGTCAAAGAGCTTAATTCTTCATCTGTGTCTTGCCTAATTCTTAATCGTGTAATGGGTCGAGTTAACTCATTTTCTGGATTATTGGCTGAATTGCCCATCATGCTCTCCAAAATAGACGTGTTTGCGCAGAGTGTTCCCGTCGTTTATCTAGCAATTCCGGGTTCTTGATTCAAATCGAGTATCGTTTTCATACAGTTCTTCCCACAAAAAACGTGTTTCAACCGAGTACAACGAAGAGACGCGATGGCAATTGCTGTGGTTTAAGTGGCACTCTTTTATAATCGTGTTGTATATTTAATCGACTTTAATGAGTGTATCCTTCTGATTTTGTTATGGCTCATCGAAACGGAATGCTGATCATAACCGCAGTATAACACAAATCTGCAAATCGGTAATTTTATCAAAGAGTTACACTAGGTGCAGGATGATGCACCACAATTCGCGGACACATTTATGGTTTCTTTCGCAGCGATTGACCTGACAGCAAAATTTTGGTCTGCGCCGTGCAAGACTTACACAGAGTTGACGCTGATTACTGGTACGGATATACTAGTATTATCGTTTTTATAGTAGAAACGTTTGACACGATACATATACCAGATGGGTTCATTGGAATTATATCCCCGCATTCGCCACTCGTCTGAATATACCGCTCTCGCTCGTAGAATGGCACCAAGCGTAAAAATGACATGCACACGTTATTCAATCCTTAGTTTCTTAGCAGAACTCAAGGAGAACCTAAGATTTGGCCATAATTGATTGACTGTATGAACTCACAATATAATCTGACCCTATTTCGAATCGTTCGGGTGCTTCTCGCAATTATACTTGTAATTGTGCCTTTTTTCCCTGTTGCAACGAAGGCACAACAAACAACTCCCACACCTATTCAGCTGCTTCCGAATCAAAATGCCGAACAAACTGAGACGTCGTCTATCCAGAACAGGAATAGTGTGGAATTAGGTGACCCAATGCTCTTAGACATCGACTTAAGCGCACAAAAGGCACGCGTCATCGAAACACGCATTGAAGAGTATTTGGCCCAAATGAGCATAGCAGATAAGGTAGGGCAACTTTTTGTCATTACATTCGAAGGCTCCAACGTTGATGCCGGCAGTGATATTGCTAAACTCATTCATAATTACCGAATCGGCGGCGTCGTCATTAGTGCCCGCAATCATAATTTTACAAATGAGAAGACTGCGAATACGCCGACTGATGTTGCGATTTTGACCAATCAATTACAAGCACTTGCCTATGGTCTTATCCTATCTAAAGAAGATGCACTTCATTCTGTCAGTTTGGATACAGAGGACGCAACGGAAAGATCGTTGATTGACCTGCCGTCGCTCGTTGAACAAGCAGAGGCTCTTCAACTTGCCATGTCAACAACCAACGAAAATAGCACCAACCCAAAGAATGCCGATCAAAATAACAATGCCATAGACTCGACAAACGCAGTCGAAACAGAACTGATCACGAACACACTATCGATTACGTCTACTGTATCCATCACTGCTCCGTCCCTCATCACTGCCCTTGAACCAATTTCTCCGCTTTTACAGCCACTCAATTTGCCGATGCTCATTGGTGTCGAACAGGCCGGCGATAGTTTTCCCAAAACATCCTTGCGTCAAGGGTTCACAAAATTGCCTACACAGCTAGCCATTGGGGCGACTTGGAATCCAGAACTATCACGCGATATTGGAAAGATCGTAGGTCGAGAGTTGGCTGCTGTGGGTATCAATATGTTATTAGGACCAAATCTCGATGTAATTGACCAACCACGAGCTGATGTTATTGGCCGATTAAGCATCTATTCATTTGGGGGAGATCCCTATTGGGTAAGCCAAATGGGTCAAAAGTACATATCTGGTATTCATGAAGGCAGCGAGGGACGTGTCTTGTCAATTGTGCGTCATTTTCCTGGACAAGGTGACAGTGACCGTCTCCCAGAAGATGCAGTCGCAACGATTCAAAGCAGCGAGCAAGAACTGAAACAGGTGGATTTACGCCCCTTTGCAGATGCCATGCGACAAAATTCGCTCATTATTGACTCAAATGGTGATATTGCTTCTGCAGATGGGTTGATGTCGAGCCACATGCGTTTTAGTAGCTTACAAGGACCAATAACTGAACGGGCCACTCCACTCAGCCTGGCACCTCGGCTCAGCATCTTGTTAGAAGACGAGCAGTTTTTAACTTGGCGAGAACGCGGTCTTGTCATGAGCAATGAACTAGGTGCACCAGCCATCCGTCGCTATTATGATCCGACTCTGACTGATTTCCCACAAAATCAAATTGCTCACGATGCGTTCAATGCTGATCATGATCTGCTCTATTTATCTCGCTATGCTCTGAATGATGATTGGAATTCAGAAAGACAGAATATTGTTGAAACAATAAAATTTTTCCAGGATAGTTATTTGTCGGATGCTAATTTTGCTCTCCAAGTTGATGAATCCGTGCGTCGTATTTTACGCTATAAGATAGAGCTGTATGGGCCAGACATTTTGACAATGGATGAGTTACTCGAACAAGCAACGGCAAATTTAACTGCTTCTTCAGCGATCACAAATAGTCTGCAAACATCAACTACAACGGACAACGCTTCAGCAGAGACGACAGAGAACAACATTGGAGAGAATGAAGCGCTCAGCATACAGACCGATCTCTTCAATATTGCGTCCGCTGTGATTTCTGAAACGTATCACGTTACGTTGACAGAAGTGGTCCCACTATCCAATGTGTTGGTACATGAGTCGGCTCTAGATGCATTTAGCGCAGAACAACTTGGAATAGCCAACACAACAATGCAGCAGGTTGCGCGTGAATCCTTAACAATTCTATATCCAGATCTAACTGAACAATCTGAACCATTTGCACCTGGTCCCGGCAAAGACGATCATCTACTTATTTTCACGGATAGTCGCTTTCTACGTGAGTGCAATGAGTGTAGTCTTGAAGTCACAGTAGGACCAGATACGCTAGCCAATGTAATGCAAAGCCTGTATGGGGTGGATAAAACCGGTCAGATTACAGAGGGCCAAACAACAAGCTTGACCTTTGGTGAACTGGCCGAGATGTTACCAATCGTCCCGAGTGACTCGGCCCTAGATTCAGAAAATCAGACGATAATCGATAGTTCCGTTGCGATTGCGTTGACAGGTACAACAACGATAACAGAAGCTCTGACACCGTCCGAAATTGAAGTGTTTGAATCTGAGGGAGAAGGCGATAATAGCAGATCTGCACAATCATCAGATAACATAGAGGGGAGCACATCACCTGAAACGACAACTCCAACCCCGGTTCCGACATTGGTTCCCACTGTAGCCCCAACCGTCACCCCGACTCCTATCCCGACACAACTGCCAGAAACGATTGCCAGACTCGATGCGCTACTCGATAAGGCAACCTGGATCATCTTTGTGATGCTCGATGTGAATGAGGCGAATGGGCAAAATAGCAATGTCGTGAAACGATTCTTAAAGCAGCGCGGAGATCAACTGCGCAACAAGCGAATTATCGTACTTGGATTGAATGCACCAACGTTTCTCGATGCAACGGAGGTCAGCCGTTTGCATGCCTATCTTGGTGTCTACAGCAAGACACGACCTTTTCTTGACAATGCTGTGCGTGCCCTGTTCAATGCATATACACCCTTTGGTGCCGCACCGGTCAATGTTGCCGGAACGCGTTTCAACAACCTAACCGAGCGTCTATTGCCTGACCCAGCCCGCACACTCGATCTGAAAATTATAGTAGATAGGGAGATTGCTGTGCCCTTGTTATCAGATCTAGGGGTAGAGGAAGGGCCACCCAAGATCGTTGGTTCATCCATACGAGCTCAGGTCGGGCCAATTCTGGATCATAATGGGCATCAGGTACCAGATGGAACAAGCGTTGAATTCATATTGAGTTATGGTGATGAAGATGCACAAGTGACTGAGTCAATCCCAACACGAAATGGTGTCGCATATTACGACTTAGATCCAGAACGCAGCGGATTGGTAGAAATTGCGGCGCAAAGTGGAAGTGGCGAAGAGATAGCTGCCAGCGAGTCTCTCGCAATAGAGATTGAAGGCAGTGGAACACAGGTTGCAGAGGTTGCTCCTACTCCAACCGGGGCGGTTGTCGTGAGTGGCACGGAGCAGGCAACAACAACGAACCCCATTTCGAGCCCAATCCCCCCATCTTTGACGGGTGATCCACAGTCGGGTCAACTCATGGCGCGTGTTGATTTGTACACCCTTCTGATGGCCGTGCTCACAATTGCTGTGACTCTGAGTCTACTGCTCATCCTTCAAGTTCGCATCATGCCACGGGATGATTTGGTGCGCCACATGCTCTGGGCAATGATTGTTGGCCTTTTTGCTTATATCCTTTATGGTGTTGGCGTATTGCCAGGGGTAGATTTTCTCCAATCGCGCGCTCGGCCATGGGGAACAGTGCCAGTCGTCTTCATTGCAATGCTTCTCCCTCTGCTGTGGCTTCAGTTGCGAACTGATTAGGCTCTTTGTATTTTGCCACCAATCCGGTATGATTTGCATAATCAGTAAGAATATTCATGCAAATCACTATTTACAAACCATCCTGTACCCCCGACAGGATTCGAACCTGTGACACCCGGCCCCGGAAACCGGTGCTCTAATCCACTGAGCTACGGAGGCATATAGACTTCCAGAAAAATTTTATACCATAGAGTTTATAAGGATTGAACATTTCTGCCTGACGATTGTGCAATTTCTCAGAGAGATACTTTGAATCCTTATAATGTCTCATGTTTTTCAGGGCAGAGATGGGACAAAATTTATCTGGGTAAGTATATTGATTCTGTTTCGTCATGCATATCAATTCCCAGGAGTGATAGTAGTATACCTCAGATTTCACGGATATGCAACCATTATATCAAATTATCAAATTGGTGTGTCTTTCATTTTTTGAGCGAGTTGCCAAGTCTGTCATTCTAGTATAAGGCCAATCCAAAAAATAAAATATACGCGAGAAGGTGTTAAACTAGCTCTCCAAAAGGAGCAAAAATGACAATCTCGCCAGAAATGGTTGAAGTCTTGAAAGAGATGAAGGCCATGTTAAGTGGATACGAAAGAAGGCACTTCATGGCCCAAACGGTCAAAACGATATGCGAAGGGAGTCCGACGAAAGCAGAACGAGAGTTGGGCTGGAATCGGGCGACGATAGCCAAAGCCCTGGAAGAACTAGAAGGCGGCTTCTGTTATGTCGACCAAAGCCACCGACGTGGTCGCAAAAGCCGAAGACCATATCCCCACTTTACTGGCCGATATGGTTGAAATCGCCGATCAATTCAGCCAGACCGATCCCACCTTTCGACCCCCAATTGTACACTCGACTAACCGCCGCCGAAATGCGTACCCAGCTCATCGAGCAGAAAGGATACACAGATGAGGAATTGCCTGGCGAAGAGGCCATCCGCTTGAAGCTCAATGAGTTAGGCTATGGCTCAAACCGGGTCAAAAAAAGTCAACCAGTGAAAAAGATCCCAGAGACCGATGCGATCTTTGATAGAATTCATCAGATCAATCAAGAAGCGGATGCAGACGAGACGGTTCTGCGCCTCTCTTGGGATGCCAAAGCGACGATTTTACTTGACCGTTTCTCGAGAGAAGGGATAAGTCGAGTGGTTGTCAAAGCGCTCGATCATGACTTTCAAGATAAGAAGACCGAGAAAGTCACTCCTTTTGGCATTTACCTCCCTTCAACCAAGGAACTCTTTCTTTACTTGACTCAGTCGAAAGTGACGAGTGACTGTATTGTCGACTGCCTGATTGATTTTTGGGAAAGCGTACGTGAACACTTTCCTCACGTCAAGACCCTCGTGATCAATCAGGACAATGGTCCCGAAAATCATACCCGTCGGACTCAGTTTATGTATCGTCTCTCTATTCAGCTCGCCTGCTACCCTCCTTATCACAGTAAATACAACCCCATCGAACGGGTTTGGGGCCATCTTGAAAAACACTGGAACGGTTCTCTTCTCGATTCTCTTGAGACCGTTCTCAATTTTGCCCGTTCTTTTCGCTTTAACCAACTACAACCCTTCGTTCACCTGAATTCCACTCTTTATGAGACCGGCGTCAAACTCACTCAGAAAGAGATGGACCGTTTGGAACAACGCTTCCAACGTTTACCTGGTTTAGAAAAATGGTTTGTCCTTATTCCCCCTCTCCATTCTCTCGTTCGCGTATAATTATTTATTTTTTTGGTTTAGCCTAAGAAATAGGGAAAAATAGAGTAACCTAAAGTCAGCAAAAGGAAGCAAGAAGAAAAGAACCGACGAAAGGAAGCTCTATGAAAAGCACATTAACACGAAGAATAGCATATGTCGAACAATTCGAGTTGTTAGTCGGAGCAGACATAGGCAAAAAGCGCAATGTGGCGCTGAAAATGGATAGGCAATTCCAGATAAAAGGCAGACATGCGTTCGGGAATAGCCGGGAGTCGTATGCCAAGTTGGTCGGGTGGCTAGGAATCGATGAAGAGTCAAGCAGCCCAAAAGTGATAATCGGACTGGAGCCAACAAACGATTACTGGCAATGGTTGGTAAGGTACCTATCGG
Organism: Chloroflexi bacterium TSY; assembly: GCA_019217005.1. The sequence goes on along the minus strand of JAHBNG010000002.1, from coordinate 61,022 downwards.
AAGCAGGAATCCCATATAGGCTGGTGAACCCATTCGCAGTCAAGCAAAGTCGAAGTGCAACGCAGTTAGACTTTGCCAAGGACGACGATAGGGATGCGCTGACGATAGCACACGTGCTGCGGAACGGTCAGTATACGGAGACGCAACAGCAAGAAGGTGTGTATGCCGAGTTACGCAACTACAGCCAAGCCCACTATCGACTGGGTCAGAGTCTGACGAAAGAGAAGACGATCTTGCGGCAGTATGCGGAGCGTCTCTTCCCAGAAGCGAGTCAGATCTGCAAAGATATCGATAGTAAAGCGATAAGGGCGGTGCTGAAAAATCATGCGAACCCAGCCGGAATCGCCTCTCACACATGGGAAGAGTTCCTGGCCAAAGTGCGCACTGATTATGATGGAAGCCGCTTGCAAGTCAGTAAAGTGAGAGAACTCTATGAAGCGGCTCCTGAGTCAATCGGTGTCAAAGATGGTGGCGCACTTCAGGAACTTCTGCGCATCCAACAGGAGCGGGTGGCGAATCTGCACCAGCAACAGGAGCGAATCGAAGCACAGATACTCGAGCTTTTCCACCAACTTCCTTATGCCAGCAATCTGCTATCCATCGGTCTTGGCGAAGTCACGACGGCCTTAATCGTTGCCGAAATCGGCAATCCAGACCACTTTCGCAATGGCAACCAACTCGTCAAACTGGCGGGAATGGTGCCAACGCCGAAGCAATCTGGACAAATGAATCGGCAGCGTACTCCCATGTCTCACAAGGGACGGCCTCGCCTTAGAACCTATCTTTACTTTGCTTGTCTACACCTCCTTCGAATGGATGAAGCTTTTCAGGCTCGCTATCAGCATCTGTGCAGCCGACAAGAGCCGCCTATGACCAAAATGCAAGCCATTGGGGCCTTGATGTGCAGGCTCTTGCGCATTCTCTGGGCCCTCATTCGTAACCAATGCGATTATCAACCTGCCTCCGTGAACGTTTAGTTTCACCACTCACATTCTTTTTTCTGACATCACCTGCCGCTGCCGGGACTCATCGTTGTCATTCCTGAGGCGCTCTTGCGACCTCGACACTCAGCTTGATGACCCAGGTGCCTTCTCGCAATGCGGATGAAGTTTGGTGTGGCGGGACTCCGACCACGAATGCACTAGATTGCTCGGTTGGCTTCTTTCCTGGGCCTGTTCGGCATCGCCAGTTTGATGGACGAATTTATCTGTCGTATCACATTCTTCTGCCTCCCTGGCTGATGTTAGCTTCGTTTTGTCTTTTTCCCTTCATTTTGGGTATTGACATTTTCCTTATAGTGTGCTAAGTGCTTATCCGAAAAGTTCTGTGACGGTGCATTCTTACTCGAGAAGCTCGCTGGACTCACAGCCACTTTTCGGATAGGTTCTAAGCTTGACTTTGTAAGTTTTGAGCACATTAAAAGGGGTGGTTCAGAATTAGGTTTACACTTTTGATACATAGACAAAAATCTATATGAGGTCAATGAGGTCATTTTCTGCCTGAGCATGGCTCAAATTAGAAAATATAAACCTAATTGTCCGCCTAAAATGAACCACCCCCATTAAAAAGTTAATAACAGACAGCAGAAAGTAAGGTGTTCACCTGAGAGGGAGAGAATAAACGAAGAGCAGGTGAAATGTGGGATGTCTGGAAAAGGAAATGGGACCATAAGCGGCGGCGAACCAGAGAGAGGAGGTCATGGAAGGAGGCGTGAGTCTTGTGATACCAAGCAGCTTGAGGCAAAGGGATAGAGCCATCAGGAGAGAAGGCATGAGCCATCAAAATGACAAGGCTGAAAAGACCAAAGAGAGCAGGAGTAGTGCGCTCAATGGCCAAGTCACTCCACTGGCGCTGAGTTTCGACACCGAGATGAGCCTGGCTTCCTCGAAAGTGACTTCAATGGACCAGCGTTTGACGAAATCAGCGATGATGTGGGGGGCAGCCTGATGAATGTCGGTGGAGAAGTAAGCGACGGTCTCAGCTTGGCCTTTGGGATCGCGGACTAAAACCCAGCGCAGAAGGAGCGGGGTAGTGCCAGTGGAGTACCAAAAGGCAAGGCCAGTGGCCCAGTCGACGACTTCAGAGTCTCCACCATACCAGTCAATGCGGCAGCGGTGCCAACAGGTGGTTTGGAAGAGGGCGACATCTGCCAGATTGGGCAGTCGCTGCCCAACGACAGGAGGACGACCAGGTCGTTTTGTGCCGTCAGGTTTCAAACGGGAGGGTGGATAGTCAAAGAGACGCGCATCCAGTCGCAGAGGCCCAATCAAGGTGACTCCTTGGGATTGACAGCGCAAGCCCAACTCGATCACACTGTAAGCCCCATCGCCGATGAGCTTGATTTCTCGACCTGGCAAAGCTCGACGCAGCCAGGCCACCACCTGCATGGTTCGTTTCGCTACTGTCCGGTGGCGCTTGTTAAGCGTTTCGCTGACTTTCGGCGTTGTGAGTAAGACGCTCAGAAAGGGCAACGACCAGTAGAGGTCACTCCACGGCAACTTGACCACCACACAGAAGACCAGCCACCGCAATCCGCTCGTGCTTACGTTCATCTTCCGGCCTGACGCCAGGCTATCTCGCCAGTGTCCTCGTTTGCTGATCTTGGGACCCCAGCGCCTTTCTAGCGTCTCGTCTACCGTTATCTCGACTGGCGCTCCCATGACCACAAACGTATCCACAATCAAGTGCAGTAAGATATAGCTCAACATCAATCCATCCCACTTCGCTCGATTCAGCACATGGTGATACTTGGACCAGTCTCCCTCTTGCTCCAATCCCATCACTCTCAACGCCGCTGTCACCGTTCGTCTTCCCTTCGTTAACACCGTCCCTATCACCAAGACCAGTGCCTTTTGGTACGTCGGTTCTGTGAAGACTGGGCGAAAGCTCTCGAACAACGGGATTATTTCTGCTGGAAGGAACATTGGGCTCTCCTCTCTTTGATAGTTGTTTTCTCACTCCTATCTTACATCAGCTTCCCTTTTGTTCCTTCTTTATTAACTTTTTAATGTGCCCAAATTGTACAAAGTCGAGCTTAGCCATGATAAAGGATGAATTACTTTGATTCATGAATATTCTTGTCACAGGTGGAACTGGTTTTTTAGGTAGTCATCTAACACGTGCGTTGGTGGCCGATGGTCATCACGTTCAGATCCTCGGCAGAAATTTCGCTCATGTTCAGGAGCTACTTTCTGCTGGTACACAGCCTATAAAATCCGATCTACGCGACCGAGAAACGATTGCTGCAGCATGTGCCCGAGTGGACGCCGTCTATCATGTAGGGGCATTGTCAACCGATTGGGGCAAACCAAGCGATTTCTATGCAATCAATGTTGGCGGCACAGAGGCAATCATTGAGGGATGTTTGCGTCATAATGTTCAACGTTTGATTCATATCTCCTCCCCCAGCGTGATTTTTGATGGATACGACCATGAGAATGTGACCGAGACAAAACCTTACGCTTCGCGCTTTCTTTCGGACTATGCTTGGACAAAGAAGCTAGCGGAAGATCGAGTCAATGCAGCGTCGGAACGTGGTCTTCAAACTGTCATCATTCGTCCCAAAGCGATCTTTGGGCCTGGCGACCGCACGTTGTTACCGCGTCTCATCAAAACCGCGCGTCAAGGACGATTGCCTCAATTCGGCACTGGACAGAATTTGGTCGATCTGACCTATGTTGACAATGTCGTGCAGGCGCTTCGACTTTGTCTCGATATCAGAGCAGCCATCGGGCGCACCTATTTTGTTACCAATGATGAACATATCTTGCTCTGGAAAGTCATTCGCGAGTTGCTGCAACAGGTTGGCCTTTCACCCAATTTACCAACCATCCCTACACCCGTTGCACAGACAATTGCCCTCTTCATGGAGAAATGGGCCACAATCACCCATCGAACACCATTGCTCACTCGGTATAGCATTGCCGTTCTCACATGCACACAAACTTACGATATTTCCGCTGCACGAACCGATTTGGGATATACTCCCCATATTTCTGTTGAGGAGGGAATCAAGCGAACGATTGAAGCTTTAGACGCCATGACATTATGATATATATTGAGCACTGCCATAAATTTAAAATAAATTCGGCTATTTTATGCGACTGAAAATGGTCAAATTTATTTTTTATTTGTGAGCGAGTGCGTTATACAAGGAGATAAAATATGTCCATCTCGATCGGCATTAATGTGTGGTCTAGATTGATAGAAAAGACCTTCCCCTATTTGGATCAAGTTGTGGAGCCATTCGACTCAATTTGGCTTCCCGATCATGTCCAGTATACAAACAACAAAGTGGCCGAAGGCTGGAGCCTGCTCGTCTATGCCTTGGCTCGTTATCCAGATAAACTATGTGGACACGCTGTGCTTTGTAATAGCTTCCGCAACCCTGCTCATCTTGCCAAGATGGCGGCGACCATGCAGGCGATTTCTGCAGGACGGGTTATATTGGGGATTGGAGCAGGTTGGAATGAAGAAGAATATTTGGCTTACGGATGGCCTTTTCCCTCGGCACGCATCCGGATCGCACAACTAGCAGAAGCAATCGAACTCATTCGAACAATGTGGACCGAAGCCCCAGCGAGTTACACCGGCAAACATTATCAAATTCATGATGCCTACTGTGAACCTCAACCCGAGCCGATTCCACCCGTGATGGTCGGTGGCGCCGGTGAAAAATATCTGCTGCGCGTTGTGGCGCAACACGCTGATTGGTGGAACTACATTTACATTGACCGAAGGACCTATGCACATAAGCAGGAGGTGCTCAAAGATCATTGTCGTACGGTTGGCCGCAACTATGATGAAATCGTACAAATGATCAACAACGGCATTCTCATCGCAGAAACCGAGCGCGATATACAACGTTTGCGCGAAAGTCCAGAGGTCCGACCGGTTGGAGAGGGTACGTTAGTTGGCACCCCAGAGCAAATTACAGAGCAACTCCTTGCGGCCATTGACCAGGGTGCCAGCATGATTACAGTTCATTTTGCGGACGTGCCTGCTCCTGATGGCACACAACTCTTTGCAGAAACAGTCATACCCCATTTACGTTGATTGTTATGCATTCGTTAATAGCACAGCAGTTTTTTTGCGCACTCTCTGACAAACAGCTTGAAAAACTGCTTCAAAAGGAATAACCAAATGATGGATTCTCTCGACAAAACACTCTATGATCGTTTGACGTGGCCAGAAATCAACGAAGCAATTCAGGCCAAAAAGGTTGTCTTGTTGCCGATCGGCAGTACAGAACAACATGGACACCATCTTCCGCTCGATACCGACAACTTTCTGGCGCGCAGCGTCTGCCTTGAGGCCGCAAAGCGTGCGCCACGCGAAACGTTGGTCATGCCCACCATCCCCTATGGATATAATGAACATGCACTCGACTTTCCTGGCACGATTCATGTCACATATCAACACTTCATCGAATATTGTTTGGATGTCTGCAAAAGCGTCGCCCATGCTGGTTTTGACCGCATTATCATTATCGATGGACATGGATCCAATGAGCATTTATGCGAGTTCATTGCGCGCCGAGCCACATTGGAGACCGATGCACTGGTCGCTTCGACAATGTGGACCAACCTGGCAATTGAAGCGTTTGAGAAGGTGCGTGACTCTGGTAGTGGTGGCGCTGCCCACGCAGGTGAATTGGAAACCTCGGCTTATCTCTATCTTGAGCCAGAACAAGTGGAGATGGATAAAGCAGAGGATCACTATGGTGGTGCGGCAGGAAAGGAGAATTCCAAATTCCTCTACGTTGATCTGACCAAAGGCTGGGGACCAATGAAGCTAGTGCGCTGGACCAGCAGCGCAACACCTCACGGAGTCAGTGGTGCGCCCACTCTTTCTACAAAAGAGAAGGGTGAGGCCATTATTCAGGGAGCGGCGGCTAATCTTGTCGCCTTCATTCATGAGTTTCGCAGTCTCAGTAGATCCAAATTTCAGGTTTTGAGAGAGAATTCTGGCTAAACAGTTGACATAAATACAAATTTGCCGGTCGATATCTAGTTTTTGCGTTAGATTTGGGCGATTTTCAGATATGAAATAGGTTGTTTTCTGTAACCGAAATCTGAATAAATGACTCCAAAATCCCTGCAATCTCGACTGAAAATCGCCAAAAACGCCAAATTTGGATCTACTGAGTATGGAAAATGGGACGCGGGTTGATCATCGAGTCGTTAAACCAGATAGGCCCACTTTGCCCAATCTTGACTAAACAAAACTAAGCGACTTCGAGTGCTAATTCGTAGGGCTGAATTAAAACAGAGGCAGGGATTCCTGTCGTCCTCTCGATTTTGCGAATTAAATTAAGGGAGAGCCTTCTACGTTATCCATTAAAGATTCAATTTCTGCCAACGCAGCTTCATAGTCATCTTCGGTGCGAATAGGTTTGACTGCAATGATACGCATTGTTCAATTATGAACCCAGAAAGGGTTTATGACAAGTAATTTGCTTTCTATATCCCTTCTCGAATAAAATCTGCAATCCGCTCTCCGATCATGAGCACCGCAGAGTTGATGTTCGCACGCACGCACACAGTCAGGCATGATCGAGGCATCAATTACACGCAAATTGTCCAGTCCGTAAACTTTGCCTGTCTCAGTAGATCCAAATTTGGCGTTTTTGGCGATTTTCAGTCGAGATTGCAGGGATTTTGGAGTCATTTATTCAGATTTCGGTTACAGAAAACAACCTATTTCATATCTGAAAATCGCCCAAATCTAACGCAAAAACTAGATATCGACCGGCAAATTTGTATTTATGTCAACTGTTTAGCCAGAATTCTCTCTCAAAACCTGAAATTTGGATCTACTGTGTCTGATCAACAACCGCCATCGGATCGGATGTGGGGCCCATCTTGCAGGTTCCGGCTGAGTGATGCCCCGTATCAGCTTCGCGCTGGATCCAGTGGTCCAATGCATTGTCTGAGGCTAAATCTGCGTCAATCGGTTTAATTGGATATGCAATGATCGCCTCATAGGAATCATAAGCAGTTAAGGTGTGACAAAAGTGTACGGCCGCTCGTTGACGTTCTTGATCAAACGGTGTAGAAAAGTAGCGATAGTTCAGATATGGTGGCGCTGTCGGGTCGGATGTACGCAACCGCAATTCCCCTGCACTCTCGGCCAAATTGATAGTTGGGCGCATGATAAAGATACGGTCGTGGGTGTTCACTCCTGAGTAGATTATCATGTCGTTGACTAGAGAGGACCCAGGAGCCGTATAACGCAAAATCACCTGATGCCAGGGTTTCTGTGCTTCGAGCGGACGCTCGAGGAGAACGTCGTCATGGATTGCCCAGTGCATATTGACGGTGGGATGGTCGCGTAGGTTTTGGCCTACACCGGGCAGATCGACCAGCACAGGAATGTCCAAGGTGTGCAGATGCTCAGCTGGGCCTATACCAGAGAGCATGAGCAGCTGTGGTGATCCTAGCGCGCCAGCACTCACAATGATCTCATCAGCTGTGATGGTTTCCAGCGAGCCTTCCTGTGCGACTGTAATCCCCTTCGCCCGTCTGCCTTCGAACAGGATGCGATGAACCAAACCATTGGCTTTGACGGTCAGATTTGGTCGTTGGCGCGCCTCTGCTAAATAGGTCAGGGCTGTGCTATAGCGGATGCGGTCAATGCAATTGAGGGGTACGGCACCAACCCCCGTAGTGTAAGGGCGATTGTGATCGGGACAGTCTGGGAATCCCATTGCTCGGCTGGCTTCATAGTAAGCAAGCTGATCGGGCAACCATTCTGCCCGCGGATAGCGGCGCACAGGAGTGGGACCGTCTACGCCATGATATCCATCAGAGAAGTCCAAATCTCTCTCGATCTTTTTGAAATAGGGTAATACTTGCTCAAACGACCACAAGTCATTACCCATCGCTGCCCAACGATCAAAATCGTCTGGCTCGCCGCGTAGAAAGATTTGACCATTCACAGCACTGGAACCGCCCGTGATCTTGCCACGCGGGATATGAAGAACCTTTGCTGTCTCGGTTGCTTGCGCTTGGTAGGTCCAATCGTGATATGTAAATCCTCGCACGCCTTTTGAGACGCCATACCCATGTTTCACTTCATCAGGCAGTGATGCGACATCTGGATAATCTGGACCAGCTTCCACCAGCAGAACAGAACGGTTGAGATCTTCTGTGAGTCTAGCAGCCAGGATGGACCCTGCGCTTCCTGCGCCAATGATAACCGTATCGAACTGTTTGTCTTCATCCATAAAGTATCCTCACTTTTCTCCCGTTATGAATTGGACAATGAACATTGAGTCGATTATTGTACAATGCAACACTTTGACCATGCGAAATTTGGGGTGGTTCATTTTAGGCGGACAATTAGGTTTACATTTTTGCAAAGAGAAAAGATGTTTATATTTTCTACTTTGAGCCATGCTCAGGCAGAAAATGACCTCATATAGATTTTTATCTATGTATCAAAAGTGTAAACCTAATTCTGAACCACCCCCGAAATTTTTGCATGAAGGCGCAATGATAATAGCCACATCATTTTAACTTCGGACAATTGTCTCTCGACAGAAAATTGTCCGATCGACCGATTTCTCGGCTTCATGTGGATTTCGCCTTTGACCGATTTCAGTGGAGTAGAACAGCCGAATTTATTTTAAAGTTATAAGCTAGTGCGGTATAGAAGGAGGCTTTTATGGCAACCAGTAATATAATCGATCTAAAAAATCCCACATCTCGTCAGCGAATTCACGGATACCCGAGGGATAGCATTCGTTTTGACCTCGCAGTTGCTGTTTTGTCCGGTGTCTTTTTGGTGGATCTCTATTTTGATGGCTGGGCACACAACAACATTCCGAACTTGATCGAGACTTTCTTCACTCCATTTCATACGTTACTCTATGGCGGCTTTTTCCTAGTTGCTACGCTCTTAACGGCGACTCATCTACGGAACATTGCGCGTGGTCACAGCTAAATGCAGGCACTTCCACGGGGTTACTTTTTGGGGCTTGTTGGAATTGGGCTTTTCACGCTGGGTGGGTTTGGAGATTTTCTCTGGCATGAGACATTTGGGTTCGAAGAAGATATCGAAGCCTTGCTCAGTCCTACACACTTACTGCTAGCCTGTGGTGCAGTCCTTTTTGCCACAACGCCTCCTCGTGCGGCTTGGTTACGTCGCGAACCGGAGGGCGCCAAAATCACGTGGGGCAATTTCTGGCCCGCCCTGATTTCTATGACGATTCTACTCTCTATTTTGTTCTTCTTTTTACAATATGCGACCCTGGCCCGTCCTCAAGATTACATTCAGCCACCGACGAGCATGACGCATCAGTTTTTGAAGAATAGAACCGCAATCTTCAGCGCCTTGGCACCCTCGGCACTGACAATGGGCGCGCTCCTGTATATGATGCGGCGCTGGAGTCTCCCTCGCGGTACCTTGATTTTTATTATCACCATACCATACACAATCATGTTCGTGATGGTGATGCAGGATTCACTCGATGCGCCATTTACTTTACCTGCAATGATTCTGACCGGTGTTGTGGCCGAGTTGCTTTATCAGGCGCTTCAACCGACGATGAATAAACTGACATCAGTCCGTCAGTTTGCATTTCTCGTGCCTTTTGTCATGGTTGGATTCTATGTGACAACGCTGCTCATTACACATGGATTGTGGTGGAAAATTCATATGTGGGCTGGTATCCCGTTTTTGAGTGGGGTGGTGGGATTGCTAATGAGTTATCTAACCCATCCTGAAATGGCAAAGAATCTAACGAATTGACCAGAGTGAAGGAATACGAAACAAACTATGTGGTTCTTAACGACAAATCTACACGGAGCAGTTGGGAATATTGAAGATATCGGCATCTACGATGAGCTATTGTTTCTAAGCTTGGGTGCAATCTTGGTTGTGATCATTGGGATCAGCTGGTTCTGGAGTCAACCACTAGAGGATGAAAAAGAAATTGATCTTTGAAGAATGGGAATTAAATCACCCATGCATAGATTCTTCGATTCACTCGAGAATGGCCAGCACAAGTTATTTAATTCCCATTCCTAACTTGGACGAGACAGAACTAAAAGAACAAGATGATTGAGATGAACAACCATTCATCTCAATCATCTTGTTCATCTTGTCACGTTCAGCGACTTCTTGCCCGATGTGCAAGAAATTGGTTGGTAAGATACTAAAGATACACTGTCGAGCTATGCGCGTCTCTTTGACAAACAAGTGCGATCCAATCCGTCTCTTGTAAGCGTTCAACCACAACAAATCCATGCCGCTTTGCAGCTTCAACGACCATTTCAGCTTTTTCCTCAATAATCCCTGACAAAATCAGATGTCCCTCAGGTTTCAACGGCTCGTGTAGGGGCACCTCGCCAAATTCGCCGTCAAAGAGTTTAACGATCACTTCGGCCAGGATGTTAGCAACAACAATCTGAAAGCGAGCCGCACAATTCTGGGGAACGCTTCCTAATTTGATGGTGCAGCCATCGTTGTCGCCGACCTCAATCTGATTCAGTTTCGCATTTTCTATAGCCACCTGGATCGCGATCGGATCGATGTCGGTGGCGACGATGGTTGTGGCCCCAAGCTTGGCGGCTGCAATAGACAAGATGCCACTTCCCGTCCCAACATCAAGCAATGAATCACCGCAGGCAACGGTTTTTTCCAAGGCTGCCAGACAGAGGCGTGTCGTTGGGTGCATTCCTGTCCCAAAGGCCATACCAGGCTCGAGCTCAATAACAATGTCGTTCAATTCTGGCTCGATCTCTTCCCAAGCAGGTTTCAACAAAATGCGGTGCCCGACACGTAATGGTTTGTAGAATTTCTTCCAGGCATGTGCCCAATCTTCTTCCCGAATGGGGCGAATCTGTGGCTCTGGAATGGGGTAGATCAGGCTGAGATGCCCAAGCCCTTCTTCAATCTGGCGTTGAATCTGACGTCCACGGTCACCAGGCTTAATATAAGTTTTGACGACAAGGCGGAATTCATTGTCGAGAGGTTGTTGGAAATCATCAAATCCAGTTGCTTCGATAACCGCTCCACCACCACTGGCCTCACCCTCTTCACTATCGTCATCATAAAAGCCGCCATTATAACGGTTAAACAGTTCGCTCACCGCTTCGGCGGCCTCTGAATCGACGACAACAGATAGTTCGAGTAGATGATCAGTAGACAAGTCTTAATCACTCCCAAAAAGCCGGTCGAACAATCCTTTCTGGGGAGCCACGTTCTCTTCATCAAATGTATTTGCTAGCTCATGCAAAAGCTCTTTTTGATGGGCATCCAACTTTGTTGGTGTCACAACGCGCACGGCAATCAGCATATCGCCTCGCCCACTGCGTTGTAGACGAGGAATACCCATATTGCGTTGACGAAAAGTCTTGCTTGTCTGCGTCCCGCTTGGTATATCCAACTCAAATTCTTCTCCATCCAATGTTGGAACCTTAACCACAGCGCCCAAAGCAGCTTGCGTGATACTTAAAGGCAATTCCAAGTGAATGTCAAACCCGTCGCGTACAAAGATTGGGTGTGCATCGACAGCAACGACTACGAATAAACTGCCGGGCGGGCCACCATTTTGTCCTCGTTCACCCTCGCCCGATAACTTAATTCGGGTACCATCATCCACGCCAGCCGGAATGTTGACATTTAACTTACGCGTTTTGCGGACACGTTTCTGACCATGACAATTTCGACACGGATTCGAGACAATTTCGCCCATACCTTGACAGGTTGGGCATGTGCTCGAAGTCACCACTGTACCAAAGAGAGGGCTCTGTTGACGACGCTGTACTTCACCTGCCCCCCCACAAGTGGAGCACTGCACAGGTGATGATCCAGGTTCCGCGCCAGATCCATTACAAACATCACACAGTTCCATGCGCGGCACTTCCAGGGTATAATCGGTTCCAAAGGCAGCCTCTTCGAACGTCAGCGTAACGTCAGCCCGTAGGTCGGCACCACGACGCGGCGCATTGCGTCGTGCCCGACTGCTGCCTCCTCCAGCAAAGCCAGAAAAGAATTCCTCAAAGATACTGCCTAGATCGCCAAAACCACCAGCGAAATCAGCGTTGAATCCACCCATCCCTTCGAGACCCGCATGACCGAAACGATCGTACGCCGCACGCTTTTGGTCATCGCTCAAAACCTGATACGCTTCGTTAATTTCTTTGAATTTTGGTTCTGCTTCTGGAGATTTATTGATATCTGGATGATATTTTTGGGCAAGTTTGCGAAAAGACCTCTTGAGCGTGTTCGCATCAACATTTCGATCTACACCCAGAACTTCATAATAATCTCGTTTACTCATTTATGTCTTTACTCCCAACTGATGATCCAGGCGCATAATCCCGCCAATACAACGGTCGCACCAATAAGAGCGGTCCACTGTCCCGGCAAAAAGCCAACATGTCGGGCGCTAAAGAAAAGAATAATGACCATTCCAATTGCTAATACCAGCCAATTCGATATCACTGGATGGTCCGTCCAGAATTTTTTCAAAGAATCCATATTGTTTATGGCCTTGCCACTGCTTTGGAACAAAGATGCAAGAACTCATTGATCTCATTCTCGAGTGAAGCGAAGAGTCTATCGTGAGTGTGTCCCAAGGTGTGTAAATGCAGCGGCTCTCTGACTAAGCAATGTTCGTTTACACACTTTAGGTTCTGTTGACATTTAGAGTGCGCCCTCAGAGACTTGGTCGCGTTGGGCGGTACGTTCTCTCGAGAGGGCTGTCAAATGTCAACGGCTCCTAGTGTTTTGTCAGATAAGTTATAATACGGTAAACTCTGCCAGAAAGTGACTAAAAAAACGAGGAGGCAGAGAGAAATGAAGCAAGTATATAAAGTTAAACTAAGTGATAAAGACAGAAATGAATTAAGGCGAATAACGGCAAAAGGAAAAGAGAACGTAAGAAAGATAAGAAGGGCACATATTCTGCTCTTGTCAGATGGAGGAAAAACAGACAGAGAAATCATGGAACGAGTGGGAGTGACGCGAGCAACGGTGGTGCGAATCCGCAAAAGATATGTGACGGAAGGGCTAACCAAAGCCCTAGAAGAGAGGCCAAGAAGCGGACGACCAGTCGAGATTAGTAACGAAGCCAGAGCCAAAATCACGGCACTAGCGTGTACGAAAGGACCAGATGGGCGAAGCCGATGGACTTTAAGGCTGCTAGCAACCACAGCGGTTGAGTTAAAGTTTGTGGAAGACATTTCGCATGAAACCGTGAGTGAAATTCTGAAAAAAACGAACTGAAACCCCATTTGAAGGTGCAGTGGTGTATCGGAAAGTTAACACCTACATACTTGTGGCACATGGAACAAATCTTGGACCTCTATGCACAGCCCTATGACCCCAAGAATCCTCTCTGGTGGGTGTTACGATGAAAAACCTTGTCAGCTCTTGGGCGATACAATCGTGCCGATTGAGATGAAACCAGGCAAGAAATGGCGCTATGATCATCACTATGAACGCAAGGGCATCTGTTACATCTTGATTGCTTACCAGCCACACACTGGACAGCGGGTTGTTCAGATTACCGAACGGCGCAGAGGCCAAGAGTATGCTCGCTTCATGCATGATCTCAAAACGAAACACAATCCTGATGCCGATTCATTACAGATTGTTCAGGATAATCTCAACATTCATTCACCCAGTTCCTTCTACACCATCTTTTCGCCTGAGGAAGCTTTCGCTCTGGCTCAGCACTTTCAGATGGTTTATACCCCCGTCAACGGGAGTTGGCTTAATATGGTTGAAATTGAACTCTCGGTTATCACTCGCCAAGTTCTTGATCGCCGCATTGATTCCAAAGAGCTTCTTGAGACTGTTGTCCTTGCTCTTGTCAACGAGCGCAATGAACAATCCGCTACCATTCAATGGCAATTTACCCCCGCTCTCGCTCGCCAGAAGTTCCAGCGTTTCTATCCTGTTTTGGATACCGATTCTGATGACCAACCTGTATCATAACTTATCTGACAAAACAGTAGTGCTTATCCGAAAAGTTCTGTGACGATCTATTCTCACTCGAGAAGCTGGTCGGACTCACAACCACTTTTCGGATAGGTTCTTAGTGGTACACACTCGTCTATCAATGAGTTCTTTCATCACAATTTCTTTGCAATTCCGCCCAAAGATTATCTAGCTGTGAGAAGAGTTCGGCTTCATTTCCATCATTGTTGATCACTTGATCGGCCTGTTTCACCTTCTCTTCTTGTGACGACTGAGCACTCATCCGACTTCGTGCAGTTTCCTCATCCATCCCCCGATGCTCGCGCAAACGTCGCAGTTGGGTATCCTCACTTGCCGTCACAACCCAAATTGCATCACAGAGCGATATTGTTTGACCGCCATCTAATAACTTGATAGCTTCTAGAATCACAATATTCGCCTCAGTCTGTTCGATCTCTTGCTGCGCCAGTTGATAGACAGCCGGATGCGATATGTTCTCCAGCCGTTTCAAGGCCGCGGGATCTTGAAAGACAATTGCACCGAGTTTAGCTCGAACGATTTGCCCATTCTGATCCAGGATATCCCGACCAAAGGCGTCGACAATTGAGTGATAGGCGGGACCATCAGGGTACATCGCAACATGCGCCAATTTATCAGCATCGATCACATGTGCACCTTTTGCGGCTAAGTAAGCCAGAATCGTACTCTTACCGGTTGCAATATTTCCCGTCAGTCCAATAATATATGGCTGAGAGTCACTGTTTTTCGTCACTGTTTGCAAAATTCATTCATGGGCGAGTCGAACAGATGATTCAATACCAAAAAGCGCGCCCACTGGTCGCGCCGTGGATAGTATACCACACCTCCTGGTCATTGGGGAGACCAGAATGTTTGCATTGTATATGAATTATCAGTAGACCGCGAACGGGTCATTCTTGAATGAAGCGAAGGCTTGTTCCTTTGAGGACTCAAGACAAGCTCTGCGCAAAGCCGAAGGAACCTGACGATTGCTGTCTACTGGCTATATAACAATTGTTTGCTCAAGATGAGAGTGGGCATCAACAACAGCATTACGCAAGACAACTGCGTTACGTATGGTAACGTCTTCCCCAATACGGGCTCCTTGCTCAATGTAAACATTGGGACCAATGCGACAATTTTTCCCGATCTGGATATCGTTCGTATCCATACAGACAGGCATAAACAGCTCTGTTTCCTCAGAGATATTTGCAGGTCTTTGCTGCCATGCGTCTGCATGACGCTGTAGGTAATGTAAATTTAGCTGCAGTAGATCCTGTATATTTGTTAATTGTTGCCGGTTCTGTGTGAAGACACCAGAAATCGGTCCTTCGGCGGCGATCAGCATCTGGATTGCATCTTGAAGCTCATATTCACCTCGCAACGAGGATTGAACCAAAGGCAGAAAGTCCAAAATCCTTGGAGAGAAAACGTAAAGTGGCAGGCTCAGTAGATCCAAATTTGGCGTTTTTGGCGATTTTCAGTCGAGATTGCAGGGATTTTGGAGTCATTTATTCAGATTTCGGTTACAGAAAACAACCTATTTCATATCTGAAAATCGCCCAAATCTAACGCAAAAACTAGATATCGACCGGCAAATTTGTATTTATGTCAACTGTTTAGCCAGAATTCTCTCTCAAAACCTGAAATTTGGATCTACTGAGGCTAGAGATATTAGACGGAGCCTCCTCTGGCTTTGGTTTTTCGACGATGCCCCAAACAGCGCCATCGCGTAGTTTAACTACGCCAGTACTCGACACGTTCGCACGATCAATCCCCATTAAGCTGAGCACAGCGCGGGAATTGGTTTGGCAGAGTTTGGCTTTGTCAAATGTGGTTAGAAGATCGTGAATGTGGCTTGCTGGCACCAAATTATCACATGCAGATAAGATAAAATCACCACGAATTTGATCCGCAGCTAGCCCCAACGCATTGGCCATACCAAGCCGTTCCGTTTGCTCCACAAATTGGATCATACCTTTTGCGGATGCTTGTTGAGCAAAATAATGGCGGATCTCCAGATCATCCGGGCTGATGATAACGATGAAATTGGAAATCTCTTGTGTGGTGAACATATCCATCACCCGTCCAATCATGGGTTTCCCGGCCACTGGCGCCATTGCCTTGGATCGCGTTTCTGTAACCGGATGCAGCCGTGTACCCTTACCGGCTGCCAAAATAACTACTTGCAATTGAAAACACCTCAACTGATTTACGATTTATGATTTCAGATGTACTTCTAGGTTCTATTGACATTTAGCGTGCGCTCTCAGAGCGTTGGTCGTTGTACATGATGATTTCTCTGAGGAGATTGTGGTGCTACGCACCCACTACGTGGGCAAATGTCAACGACTCCTAGAAAATTTTGGACACAGATTGATTGGATTTTCAGGATTTGATCCGTGTGGTTCCGCGTCAATCCGTGTCCTACTTTCTGATTTCTTTCTTGGTTTCATTTAATAATGGTGGCAGAACCACCGGATTGACAAAAGTGAATACTATAACGTTTGGCCTCTGCTGGATGCGCGGTTGGGTAGCGAGTATGGACTGCTTCTGCTATGCTTTCACGCGCCTGAGGATCGATGAGCGCAATGCAATTCCCACGGAACCCACCTCCGCTAAATCGAGCACCGTAAACGCCGGCTGTGTCGCGCAAGATATTGTAGAGCGTGATCAGCTGTGGACAGCCACACTCATACAAGTGAACAGAACTTTCACCCGAGGCTGTCATGAGCGAACCAAATCGACTTATTTCGCCCTTTTGCCAAGCATCAGTCCCTTCTCGCACGCGATTCATTTCGCCAAAGAAGTGCGCGGCCCGCTTGTGCAGTGTCTGGGGCAGTAGATGCCCATTTGCTTTGAAAATCTGCTCGTCCACATTGCACAGCCGAGATTCGGCATCTTCAATCCCAGCAGTGTCCAACAAATACTTGGCTGCCTCTTGACATTCCGCCACGCGATTGTTGTACCCAGTTCCCATCAGCCCACCGCTTTCACTAACACCAGAATAGACCACAAGAATCTCATAAGGATCGCTTTGGGCGTTGCAATCGATTTGGGTCACTTGATTCTCCAAACAGTCGATGTGGGTCAAGCAATTGGGTTGGCTGAACAAAATTGATGTTTGATCGAGAATACCATTTTTCAATCCAATATATTGTTGCTCTGTACGGCTGACCATCAAGACGTTGTCAAGCGGGGATAATGTGATTTGATTGACCGCTTCTAGAGCCAATAAATAAGAAATAGTCACCGCTGCGGACGAACTCAATCCTCCCACAGGCATTTCGCTCTCTACCACTGCGACCATCCCATGATTCAGTACATAATCTTGCTGCAGCGCAAAGACAGCCCCGCGCAGATAGTTACCCCAATCTCCTGGCTGATATGGTGGTAAATCTCCCATCCGAAAGGCAATTGATTGATCGAAATTCCGACTCCTTACATGAACAAAGTCGTCCATCGTTGGCGCAAAAGCCATCAAAACAGACTGATCAATTGTCATACCTGTCACAACACCCAATTGGTGATCAATATGCGCTCCAAGTGGACAGATACGTAATGGTGCTCGGATGACTTCAACATCTTGGGGCGCAATCCCGTGTTCACTCGACAACTGCTCACGCAGACGTTCAACGCGTTCTTCTTCAGGCATCATGACAGGAATTGGAGGCGCTCCATTCATAACGATTACTCCTTCTTCATTCTAACCCAAAACAACTTCCCTTAGTGCTTATCCGAAAAGTTCTGTGACGAGGTATTCTCGTTCGAGAAGTTGGTCGGATTCACAACCACTTTTCGGATAGGTTCTTAGCCCCAGCTTTCTTCTTCTCTTCTTCCTTAACCTTATCCTCTCTCACCTAAATCTTCACCAACATCTTCCCAAAGTTTTCACCGGAAAAGAGACCAATAAAGGCCGCAGGTGCCTGTTCAATTCCCTCGTGAATCGTCTCGCGCCACTGCATTTTCCCTTCCTTTGTCCAAGTGCTCATGTCGGCGTAAAATTCAGATGAGCGCGACATATAATCACTAACGATAAAGCCCT
The DNA here is from genome assembly GCA_019217005.1 of Chloroflexi bacterium TSY. The sequence goes on along the minus strand of JAHBNG010000002.1, from coordinate 43,027 downwards.
GCATCTTGATTCGCTTGCCGATAATCGTACCCAAATTAGACGGGCCTGGGACTGGATCCGTAGCATTGTATTGAGAAATCATGCCACAAACAGGGATCCGACCATGGTTATTCATCAAAGTCAAAGCGGTCACAAGATGTTGCCCGCCAACGTTCTCAAAATAGATATCGATTCCATCGGGACAGTACTGAGCGACTTCTTTGGTTAAATCATCAGCTTCTTTATAATTGAACGCCGCATCGATTCCCACTTCGTCGCGCAACCAGGCAACTTTGGCTGCGGAACCAGCACTTCCTACAACCTGACATCCTTTGATCTTTGCAATCTGACAGACAATGGACCCAACTGCACCAGCCGCTGCCGATACAAAAACAGTCTCACCCTCCTGTGGCTCTCCAATATCAAGCAATCCAAAGTAACCCGTCTGGCCCGGCATCCCCATTGCACCCAGAAATGACTGGATCGATGCCAAATTCGGGTCAACTTTGCGTAGTCCATCCCCCTCGCTGACAAAGTATTCGCGCCAGCCCATCATACTTGTCACATAGTCGCCTTCAGAAAAATCTTGATTGTTCGACTGAATCACCTCTCCTACACAACCACCGGCTAGCACTTCGCCAATCTGGAAAGGGGGAGTATAGCTTTTGCGATCGATCATGCATCCACGCATATAGGGATCGACAGACATATAGCAATTGCGGACAAGAATCTCGTTCTCTCTGGGGTCAGGCAAGGAAACTGTTATGACCTCAAAATCGCTCTCTGTGGGGAGACCAACAGGACGCTGCTTCAAATGGATTTCTCGACTTTTGACCATTCTCCTATCCTCCTATATTGCGGTTGTGATGAGAATATAGAATTTATCTTGAGCAATATTCTACATCTTTACCTGTTGTTTCCAAATTTGACAGAAAATGTGTAAACTTCGATCCTACCTTAAGAATTCCTAATGCTCTCATGTTTATTTGGCTGCAACCATCTCATCCCCTCGACTCTGCATAGAATAATCCTCGGCAGAGCGAAGAACTAACCCTTGCAGTCTAATTTGTTATTCGTGCCATCATAGTTTTTTGAAAAAGCATATCGTGAAAAATCGTAAGACCTCTCCACGCAGCACTGAGCAATCATTTCCACAATCGAACCAGCTCTCAGATGAGAAAGAATATGACCAAAACCAAGAAAGAGACGATGACAGACTCATTGTAGACAACCGATCGATCATCGTGCCCAATCCGACGGAGTTTTCTTCCGCAGATGAGTTCTCTACAGAAGGGAAAATTCGCTCGACTGATGCATCAATGGCCTCTCCAACCGATGAGTTTGTCATCGATGTGGAATCATCGCACACTTTGCAGAATGAAACAGAGTATATCACCGATTCTGGAAAAAACGAGTTTTTACGAAGCACTCTTCCAGTCGATCAAGCGATCCCAGATAAGCTGGACGATCTGTTTGTGGGGAGCATCGAGCAACGATTGCTCCATGTTGTGCCTGGTGATATAGCAATATTTCATGTTACGGTTCTTAACAATACAATGTCGGTCGCAAGCTTTAACGTGCGAATCGAAGGTTGGCTTCCTCTTGAATGGGTTGACATCGTACCAACACACACCAGATTACAACCCGGAGAAAGAATGCAATTTGATCTGGTTGTGTCTCCGCCGCGTTTGGCAGCCACAGAGGCCGGTGCTCGTCCGTTCGCCATCGTGATTCGCTCACCCGACTATGTCGGAAGACGAACGCAACTTGGTGCAAAGCTAATCGTCCAACCATTTCATTCTTTTACGCTTGCCAAGCCACGCCCCAATCAGTTACATATCACTTGGCACGAGCGCTCAGTGACAACATCGGTCCCGTTGACCAACCAGAGCAATGTAACGACCGAATTCTGCCTAGATGCAACTGATCAACATCATACCTACTGGTTTGAATTCCTACTTCCGGAGACAAATATCCCTCAAGGAGGACGTGCGATGGTATCGGTTGAGGCGGGACAGACGATCTATTTGCCGCTTCGCATCACAACCCAAGCACCATCCTTCATCAGCTTATTTCGCAAATCATCGCTATTTCGTGTTGTGGCCCAAACAAGCAAACCAAACAAGAATGGCCAAGCCATGATGAGGACTGTCGCCACAACTTCACTTGGACAACATTCACACAAACAGGATTCATTTGAACCATATTCATTTGGGCAAGAGCGAGAAGCGCAGCGCGTCGTCTATGGGCGACTCACGGCATCCCCTTTGATTGGTCCTGGATTGGTGACGCTTTTAACGAGCTCAATTCTACTGATTCTCCTCGCGATTGGCACTGCCGGACTCTTTACCTTGATGACTCTCATGCCTCGGGATTTGGGCCAGCGGATAGGGCAATCCTCTCTCGTCGAAGCTGCGCCAGCTGCTCTCGAAATCATTGTAAAGGTAGCGGAACCGGTTCCGACCAGCACATCGCGTCAGCAAGTAAATGGTCAACCTGCTGAGAATACACAGCTTGGAACAGGCGGTCCACTATCACGATCTCCGCCAGGTCCAGGCTCGGAGACAATCCAAACCAATCGTGAACAACAAAACCAACAGACTTCAACCGAGCACGATCGTCGCAACGCCCCGACCACTGAAAACCATCCACAATCTGTCCAAACCGGCGTGGTTCAGGATGGAGATCGAGTCATTCAGCCCTCAGACATTCAAGCGCCGCAAACAACATCTGGTGTTCTCATCGTACAGCCAGAAATGATCACACAACCTGGAGACGATAATGTTGCGCCCAATACACCCGGCGGGAATAGGAATACTGAGACAATCATCGTTGTCGATCCACAAGCAAATTCAGCGACAAATGGTCAAGTTGGTGAATCACAGATCTCTCATAACAACGCCACCAATTCAAGGACCGAGGCAACTGCTTCCACCACAATGACCTACGAGGAACTTTTTCAACTTGTTGGTCGGGAATATGAACTAGATTGGCGAATTTTGGCTGCGCAAGCCTATGTGGAAAGCAGTTTCGATCCCTTGGCCTTGGGAAGTCGGGGTGATCTGGGCCTCATGCAAATTCTACCGACAACGTGGAAAGAGTGGGCGCCGCGAGTCAACGCCGTCGATCCCTTCGATAGCTATAGCAACGTTCTTGTGGCTGCTGCTTACCTTGATCACATGCGGAGTATCTTTTCCGCACAAGGCTACGTTCAGGAGGAGTGGATGCTGATCGCCTACAATTGGGGGCCTGACAAATTACGAAATTTCCTAAACGGTGGTCAGAATTGGGATGATTTGGATGAAGCACGTAAAAAGTATGCCCGTGATATTTTGCGGATTGCAGAAAGCCTACCGCCCAAGTAAGATTGATGTCAGTTCTTGTTTCGTCCAATTGTAGAACAAGCAGCCTGTTTGTTCACTATCACGAACGATTCAGTACTCCGCAAAGTAAGTTATGCGGTCTGTTCGCCCCCATCCCCAGCCCTTCCCCCACTCGTGGAGGAAGGGAGCCAGATTCCCCTCTCCCAGGTTGGGAGAGGGGCCAGGGGTGAGAGCCAAAATGCCAAAATTCTTTGTTTACGTAGTATCAGTAGATCCAAATTTCAGGTTTAGAGAGAGAATTTGGGCTAATTAGTTGACATAAATACGTATTTGCCAGTCAATACCTAGCATTTACGTAAAATTTAAGCGATTTCTAGATATGAAATTGGCTGTTTTTGGCAACTGAGATCTGAAAAAATGGCCCCAAAATCCCTTCTCTCCCGACTGAAAATAGTCAAAAACGCCAAATTTGGATCTACTGAGTATTCAGGAATCGTACAGAAATAGGTGGCAGATTTTCTGTATATGGATGCCGTGTAACGAATCATGCACAGAAGGTTGGGATGACCAGCACGTGAATCTAAGAAAACGTGAAGGCCCAAAGTAAAATTGTATTAAGTCGTGTACAGGAGTTGACTAGATGACTGAACTAACAGAACAACAACGCCCCGACTTGGGCGGAACTGCTCCGAATGTAGTGGCATATATTGAAGCACTGGAAGCCGAGCTAGTGCAACTGCGCGCGGCGCAAAGTTCTCGACGGGCACCGCGCAGCGAAGCACCTTTGGAGCCAAGCGAACCGCCCACGACAATGAATGTCATTAGCATCAGCAAGGGCGGGGTCGCCAAACGAACGCGACATCATTTCTACCCTCGGCAGCGTCGTGGGGGGATGGGTATTTTTGATCTAGAATCAGCAGAAGATGATCCACCTGCCTTCGTTGTCGTTGCGGATGAGAGTGCTGGCTTGGTTGTTGTGACAAATCAGGCACGCGCCTTTCGGTTGCCCGTCCTCAGCATCACAAGCACAGAAGTCCGCGGTCGTGGTGAGCCAATTTTGGCAGATCTCCCCCTGCGCCCGGATGAACACCTTGCCGTCGCATTTGCCGATCAGGGGGGCTCCAACCTGGCTCTCGTCAGTGAGCGTGGTCAAGTACGCAAAATCGCCGCTCGCTATTTGGGGGGCGGTCTCCAACAAGGAACGGTTCTCTACAATCCACAGGAAGGTGGCCCTCCCGCGGCAGCTTGTTGGACACCCGGTGATGCCGATCTCTTCTTAATGACGCGATTGGGTAAAGCCATTCGCTTTCAGGAAAAACAGGTTCCTGTTCGTGGGTGTTTGGGCATGCGGGTGGACCGTGAAGACGAGAGCATCGGTGTTGCAGCAGCACCGGCGGATGGTGGCGCTTTCATCGTAACCAATGAAGGCAAAGGCACGATTCGCTTGATGTCAGGCTTCAACGCAAATAAATCTCCCGGCGCGGGCGGCAAAGTGGGAATGAAAGCAGAGAAAGTGATTGGGGCTGCAACCGTTACAGACAACAGCGATATCTTCTTGATTTCCCAATTGGGCAAGATGATTCGCTTCCAAGCTGCAGATGTTCCTCCAAAAGAAGGCGTCGTTCAGGGCGTCAACTGCATGAATTTGCGTGCGGATGAATGTGTTGCGATGGCTGTGTGCGAACTCTAAACCGAGCTCTGTGTGAAAACATGGGCTTGCTTTATCTGGTAGAGCTGTCGGAAAAACCATGTTTTCATCACAACCGCAGTATGGTTTTAGACAGTCATCGGATCGGCACGAACAACAAAAATTCTACGTGTGACAACACCGAGACATGCTCTCCAACGCTCACCTGCGGCGGCCCCAAAGATACTGCGTATAGCCTTGCAGTGAACGAACCGAAAACCTGAAGAATACTACGAGTGATCACTCATGTATTTGTCAAAGGTATGCTCTGTTCTTGGCGATTGGATTGTTATTGTCTATAATGGTCAAAGACCTTAAGATATCTTTAAGGTAATATCCCCGAACCCAATCCTTATCAGTCTCAGTAGATCCAAATTTCAGGTTTTGAGAGAGAATTCTGGCTAAACAGTTGACATAAATACAAATTTGCCGGTCGATATCTAGTTTTTGCGTTAGATTTGGGCGATTTTCAGATATGAAATAGGTTGTTTTCTGTAACCGAAATCTGAATAAATGACTCCAAAATCCCTGCAATCTCGACTGAAAATCGCCAAAAACGCCAAATTTGGATCTACTGAGTATAGGTAGTCTATCGCCCAAAGGAGTAGACCTATGAACATTCTGGAGCGGGATCCCCTTGACCAAGTTGCTGTAAAAGAGAAGTCGCTCGAGAAAAATATCATCCGTGTTCTCATTGTCGATGATCACACGGTGGTGCGGGATGGACTGGAGTTTATTCTCAAAACGACAGACGATATTCAAGTCGTTGCCACTGCATCTAATGGAGAACGCGGGCTACTCATGTGTAACCAGCACCAACCTGACGTCGTTCTGATGGATCTGGTGATGCCTGAGATGGATGGCATTACGGCCATCAAAAAGATCCATGAACGGTATCCTGCGATTCAGATCGTTGCGCTGACCAGCTTCCACGAAGAAGAACTGGTACAACAGGCGTTGCAAGCAGGCGCTATTAGCTACCTGCTGAAGAACGTGGAAGCATGCGACTTGGCAAATGCGATTCGTTCAGCATATAGCGGTCGTTCGACTCTGGCACCGGAAGCAGCCCAAGCCCTGGTGCAGACCGTCAGCCAACCCAAAGGAGTGGGCCACGACCTGACCCTCCGCGAGCAGGAAGTGCTCAATCATTTGGTCGATGGGTTGACCAATGTGGAAATCGCCGAGCAAATGACGGTGAGCCGCAATACCATTCGTCACCATATTCGCAACATCCTCTCCAAGCTCAGTGCAGTCAATCGTACCGAGGCGGTGAGTATTGCCATGCAGCGCAATCTGGTTGTCCGCGCCAGGCGCACCTAAGTGAGTTCGAAAAAAATATTGGGACACGGATCGACTGGATTTTTAGGATTTGATCCGTGTTCATTCGTGAAAATCCGTGTCCCATTTCCAATTACTTTCTAGGTTCTGTTGACATTTAGCGTGCGCCTTCAGAGAGTTGGTCGCGTTGAGCGGAACTTTCTCCCGAGAGGGCTGTCAAATGTCAACGACTCCTAGACTTCACTTAATTTCCTCGAAAACTATCCACCTGGGTAGTATTCCCCTATCCACTTGTGCCATAAATTAGACTATCCACTTTGTAGAAGAGAATGCTCCAGATGTGGGATGTATCTGGAGTATTTTGCATGTACACTATGTTTGTTGGAAAAGAAGCTGCTGGAATCATTTGTGGGACGGGGTGTATGTATATTCTCTTAGCCATTGCAAGATCCCAAGTATTGAGCGCGTTGCGCTTCTTTTTCGAGCAACAGCCGCAATATGATCTGGCCGGTGAAGTCATGCATACAGAGCACCTGCTTATCCAGATCAACAATGCAAAGCCGGATATTGTCTTACTCGATTGGAAGCTGCCCGGCCAACCAGATGCAAAGTTACTGACTCGTTGCAAGGCATTGCTGGATCCGCCAAAAGTCATTGCACTTGGCGACTAGGCCAAGACAGAACATGCTGCCCTCAATGCTGGAGCTGATGCCTATGTCAACACAAGCGATCCACCAGAAAGATTGCTGAAATGTCTTGACGCTTTAAGCAATGATGAGGCGCACGATAACACAGCAACCGAACGTATATCCGACCAAGCTACCATATCGCACAATCAGAGATGATGTTTGCTATCCTTCTACAATGCGCTACCGGATGAAGCAGAAACTCATTGCATTCGGCGATGACTACTATATAGAAAATGAAGAGGGCACGTCACTCTTTTGGATGGACGGCAAAGCCGCACGCGTCCGGCAGCGGTTGGCTTTTAAGGATACGGAGGGTATTGAGAAAGCTTATGTTCGGGAACGCATGGTTGCTATCCGCGGTGCGTTTTACATCTATCGAGATGAAGCAGTAGCGGTGACCATTACACAAACACCCACATCGTCTACACCTGATCGGTTTACGATCCGTATGGCTGACAGGACGGAACTGGTGACACGCGGCAATGTACTGAATTACGAATACGAGATTCGGCGTGGCCAGCACAAAGTGGCCATCGTATCAAAGCAATGGTTCACCCACCAGGATACCTATGGCGTTGACATTCAGCCAGACCAGGACGATATTCTCATTTTGGTGAGTACTGCCCTGATCGATGTGATGGTGCGGTCCATATAGAAATCATCTGCAAACAATCTCCAATCTCACAGCGAGAGGAATCTCATGCAAGCAATCCAAGAACAATCGCAGTCTATCGCCGACTATGTGGAACAGTCACAATCCGTAGAGGTTTCTGCTAAACAATCACAATCCACAGAGGAGTACGCGGGACAACGGGCATTGCGCTTTGCGACACCACTTGGTCTGATTGCTGGCATAACGGTTCTATTTCTGAACCTCTCACGCAATCCGGTTCCCTTTCTTGACGATCCCCGCGGGTTCGGTACCATCTTTTACCTCTTCAGCTTAGGCATTGGGTTGATTGGAGGTGGAATTGCGTACGTAATGGGAACCCGCTTCACCAATGAGCGCGTCGCTCCAGAGCACCAGCGATCGTGGCTGTTGGGAGTTGTGCCCGTTGCCCTGGCGTATCTGGTGGTGACTGCCTTGGGCATCGGTGTGCTATTGGATCTCATTAGTGACGCATTTAAACAACTGGAGCTTGCGCGCTTGCAAGGGGTCTTTCTTACGGGGCTATTTACTGCGTTGGTGGCCAATTGGATCATTTCTGATGCGCTTCAATTTAGTCTGCGCAAACTCCTGCTCCTCATCGTCATTACGTTGAGCGTGGGTATGTACAACAGTATGGCAGGGAACGAGAATCCACTCTGGTGGCGTGTCTCATTTAGTTATCTGGGGACACCTCTTTCAAACGCCGATGCCGCGGGCCAATTCAACGCAACGCTCATCTTTGGCGGCTTGCTTCTAATCGTGATGCAACAGTTCTTAATGAAAGATATTCACATCCTCCTCAACCACCAAGTGGTGTCGATTCGCTCTTTTCGCATCTGGCAGATCAGTCTGATTTTGTTGGGCGTGCTGGCCGCGCTGGTGGGTCTTTTCCCGTCACGGGTGTCGCCCTTGTTCTCCATCATCCACAACCTATCGGCCTATTCGCTGGCAGGCATTCTATTCTTGTACATGGCCGCCATCCGCTGGCTGATCCCCCAATTCTCCAAAGAGTTTTATGCGACGTCTCTCATCACCACGATCGCGCTGGCTGGGACACTGATCTTTTCAGCGGTTGGCTACGTCAACACCGTGGGGCTGGAGATCATCGCCTTTGTCATAGGCGGAATGTGGCTGGGCCTCTTCGTCCAAAACCTCGAACTGTTGGCCCGAAAATTGGCCCCATCAGCCTTTGCAGAGTAGTGGGTGGTTGTTGGTAGCTGGTGACTAGCGGCTAGTATCGACTAATAGGGCAACCAACAACCAATTACCAACAACCAATTACCAAATGAGTACCTTTGGCATTATACTCACAATCGCATTTGCGCTGTACGTGCTCAGCGTAACCATATTTATCGTACTGGATAATCGCAGCCCCCAATCCACACTTGCCTGGTTGTTGCTCTTATACGCCTTTCCCTTCGTTGGTCTGATGGTCTATATCTTTTTCGGCCGTGATTGGAAAGCCTTCAGCAAGCAGGGCGATCAGCTTCGTCGGGAGATTGGGGACGAGATGGGAGAGGTTCTCAAACCGCTGCTCGACCGCCAGGATGAATATGTTGAAAAAATCGCAACCGACAGCCAGAATCGTTTAAGAAGCGGCTCCTGCAGTTGGTGCGGCACAATGCCTACTCGTTGGTCACTGGCTACAACGAAGTCGACATTTTGCAGAACGCAACCGAAAAATACCCTCGTCTACTGGAGGACTTGGCCCAGGCTCAGCACTTTATTCACCTGGAATACTATATCTGGACCGACGATGCCTTTACGCAACAGGTAAAGGAGATACTCTGTGAGCGTGCACGCGCGGGCGTTGAGGTGCGCTGTCTTTTCGACGCTTCGGGTGGTCAATTAGGTAGGGACTATCTCAACGCGCTGAAAGATGCGGGCGTTCGCATCCATCCCTATCTGGAATTTCGTCGCCTGGGCAAAATACACACGTTCAATTATCGCAGCCATCGCAAGGTGGCCATCATTGACGGTCAGATCGGTTATGTCGGTGGCCTAAATTTGGATAAGGACCAACTAGACGGCGGCAAGCATTTTGATCTGTGGCGAGATACCCATCTCCGCATTCGTGGCGAAGCGACTTACGTCTTGAACAGCAGCTTTGTCGGCGGTTGGTACAATACAACCAAAGAGAATCTGTGCGACTCTCGATACTTCCCGCCGATTACAGATGTAGAGAGCTTTCTGCCAGTGCAGATTACAATGGCTGGCCCCGATTCGCAGTGGGAAGCCATCCGTCAGCTCTACTTCTTGATGATGCTTTCGGCAACCGACAAGATCTACCTACAATCCCCCTTCTTCATTCCAGATGAGAGCATTTCCGAGGCATTACGCGCCGCTGCGCTTTCTGGCGTCGAGGTGATGATGATGTTTACGCCGCGCGGCACAACCTATTCGATCCCGTATTGGGCAGCCAACACCTACTTTGCTGACATGGCCCGCGCAGGCGTCCGCATCTTTCTCTATCAGAAAGGCTACTTTCATCCCAAAACGCTCAACATCGGCTCGACTATCTGCACAGTGGGGACCGCCAACATGGACATCCGCAGCTTCAGCCTGAATTATGAGGTCAATGCTGTGATCTATGACAGCGAGAAGGCCCAAGAATTGACGCAGGCTTTCTACCACGATCTTGAGTCTTGTGAGGAATGGACGCTCGATGAATATCGCAGTCGTAACAGCTTTTTGCGGCTTCGCGACTCAGCCTCGCGACTGGCGTCGCCATTACTGTGAGTATCAGTAGATCCAAATTTCAGGTTTTGAGAGAGAATTCTGGCTAAACAGTTGACATAAATACAAATTTGCCGGTCGATATCTAGTTTTTGCGTTAGATTTGGGCGATTTTCAGATATGAAATGGGTTGTTTTCTGTAACCGAAATCTGAATAAATGACTCCAAAATCCCTGCAATCTCGACTGAAAATCGCCAAAAACGCCAAATTTGGATCTACTGAGTATATAAATGAATATCACTGATGGTTTTTTTCAGACAACGGTTCTACCAGCCATCATCAGAATCATCATCGCGTTGATCATTTTTGCGATTGGGCGTCGAGTGGCCCGATTTGCCAGATCGACGCTCTCTTTGGCGTTGACCAAGACGACACTGACTGAGTCCATAGTCACGCTCTTCACGGTGCTGGCTTACAACGGCATTCTGATCTTTGGGGGGCTGGTTGCGCTGGCGGTGCTTGGTATCCCCGTGGCAACGTTGGTGACAACCGCGGGCGTTATCCTCGTCTTACTTGGCATTGCTTTGCAGGAATCACTGAGCAGCTTCGCCGCCACGATACTGTTTATGCTCTTCAAACCATACGAGGTTGACGAGTTGATTGAGACAAACGGCATCGTGGGCCGCGTCAAAGAAATTCAGCTTTTCAATACGGTCTTGCTACAAGCCGACCAGAAGATGGTCACGTTGCCCAACGCCAAGATTCGCGACGACGCAATCATCAACTATTCCCGAATGGGCATCTTGCGCGTTGACCTGATTGTTGGCATCGGCTATGAAGATGATCTGCAAAAGGCCAAACAGATTCTGACCCAGTTAGTCGAAGCCGACGAGCGTGTCCTGGCCGATCCTGCTCCCAAAATTGTCGTGAAAGAGCTGGGAGCAAGCAGTGTTGACATCGGCGTCTGGCCGTTTGCGAACACAAGTGATCATTGGAGTGTGAAATGCGACCTGATCGAGCAGATCAAGCTGCGCTTCGATGAAGAAGGGATTTCCATCCCATATCCTCAACGCGACGTACATCTGTTTCAGAACGGGTCAATCATTCATACTAGAGATTATTAGGATTCAGAATATGGGACACAGATGAACACAGATTTCACGGATTGACTCTGAGAGAATCCGTATTCATCCTGAAAATCCGTGTCCTACTTTTCAATACCTATAATGTCTACTTAAGAACAAGCCGCCAATAACCTGGCGTTTAGAGATTAGAGATTGGGAGATTCGAGATTACACGAACCGAATCTCCCAATCTCTAATCTCACATGCAGAAGGAGATCTCTTTATGAGCAGACGGCGTATACTCATTCTCTCGGTCATTGCTATCCTGGTCGTGCCGTTCTTGCTTGGCCCCAGAGTCCCCATCGATACAGCCATTCATGCGGTCCAACTGCCGGAAGATTTGAATGCCTATTTGATAGAATCGGAGGCACAGTTCGCCGACATCCGACCGGATACAGAAAAGACAATCTTTTGGGCCGATCCTGCTCAACGCGATAAGACAGATGTGGCCGTCGTCTATGTCCATGGTTTTTCGTCCTCACGCCAGGAGATCGCACCCGTTAGCGATTTGGTTGCAGCGGATTTGACCGCCAATCTCTTCTATACCCGCCTCACCGGGCACGGACGCAGCGATGACGCGATGGCCGAGGCTTCCGTCAATGCTTGGCTCAATGACGCGGCGGAGGCGGTGGCTATTGGTGAGCAGTTGGGGGACAAACTCATCGTCATTGCTGCATCCACGGGCGCTACTGCCGTTACCTACCTGGCATCTACGGGGCAGATTGATGACAATTCTATTCTGGTATTTTCCTCTCCCAATGACTTTGCCAGCGAGCTATTGCTTTGGCCTTGGGCCAAGAATCTTGCCCGCTTTGTGTTAGGACGCTATCGCTCTTCAGAGCCACTAAACCGAGAATACGCCATGTACTGGACCTATCGTTATCCCGTAGAGGCGCTACTGCCAATGATGGGAACCGTCAAGTTGGTGCGCAAAACGAACGTTAACGAGCTAACCCAGCCGTTGCTTGTCCTCTATTCGCCTCTAGATAGCGTCGTCAATCCGCAGAAGACGGAAGAGTTCTTTGCCGAATTTGGCTCGAACCAGAAAAAGCTGGTGTCCATCGACACCCAGGATCCAGGTCATCACGTATTGGCGGGCGATGTCAAATCTCCCGCCGCCACCGAAGATGTTGTCAGCGAGATTCTGGCATTTGTCGAACCGCTTCTCGATAAACCATAGAAAGGAGTTCCCGAATGAGAGGGTTATTTGGATTTCTGCTTGGTCTAGCAGTCGGTGTGGTTGGCGCGTTGCTGTTTGTGCCGATCATTGGAGAAAAGTTTGTGATTGAGACGCAGAGCAAAATACAGGAAGCCTTCCGCACGCTAGAGGTCGGCCTCTTGGAGATTGGACACGAGGTCAAACAGCATGTGACGCAGGTTCTGCAAGATGATCAAGGGTCGGTCGAAACAGACGATGATACCGCAGAGGATGAGGGGACAGAGGATGGAGGCAGAAACGATGACATGGCCTAAAAATAGAGAGTGGCTGGCGTTGTTGGTCATCGTGTTTGGCTTGGCTGGCATTCTACAGGCTGACTGGCTGACGGTCCATGGCAAATCGGTTGCTCAAGAGCCACAAACACTCCCGACCGTAGTCTATCTGGGGCCTGGACCTGATACATTTGAGATTGATGCCTCTCTCCAATTCCTGGTCAAGAGACCCAACAGTGATTATCGTGCGGAGCCACCGCCCAGCTTTACAGCCAATACCAATGAGAGAGTTTGGAGCATCGATTTTATTCCGGAAGGTGGTGTGACTCTATACCAAGAAGGAGCCAGCTTTGGTCAGGTGGATCCCGAATGCCAAATCGATTACGTGCAAATTGACGATAACGTGGATGATCGCATCAATCGCTTCTTCATCGATGGCAATTTTGTGCATGAGGTAGAGCAAGGCTTTGTGACATACGGAAGTTTTACTGCCGATACGGCGGGCGAGCTGACCTTTTTTGCCGAAGATAGCGTCGGCATGGCAGTTTTTGTCTGTCCAGTGCAAGAAACGGCAACCCCAACAAGCACGGCAACTCTTACACCGACCAATACACCGACTCTGACTACCACGCCAACTCCGACTAACACATCGACACCAACCAACATTCCGCCAGCAACACTTGCACCGACCGATATCGAGGTGATTGAAGAACCAACACCGGAAATCTCGATTGAAATCTGGTTGCCTATCATTCGTAGGTAAATAGGAGAAACCATGCCAAGAACCAACTGGGGACACTCTTTCATCGTGTTGAAGTATCCGAGCGTGAATATTGCAATGGACGCGTTAGCGATTATCCACCAACTCAAGCATGAGAATGAGATCGAACTAAAAGACGCCGTTGTTGTCTACAGACAGGAAGATGGCTCAACCAAGATGCATCAGACCGTAGAGCCGAACGCGGAACAAGGGGCGATGCTTGGCATTTGGTTGGGACTGGTCGCCGCCCTGTATGTGGCAATGGCACCGCTAGCACTGGTTTTATCAGCCTCATTGGTGATGGCGATGGCGTTTGGTCGGATTGATCGCGGCATTGATAATCGAGAGCTTCTGCGTCGTGCGCGCGACATCAAGCCTGGGATAGGTTTGCTCTTTCTACTCGTTAAAAAAGCCCATTGGTCAGAAGTCACATCTCGCATGGAACCATTGCAAGGGGAAACGCTTACCTACAACATAACGCCAGAGGCAGCTGAGGCGTTTGTGGAAATGGACAGGAGACGGAGGCCGCGACCGCGCCTTCAGTCGCGCTAATATTGTACCGGTTTATAGTTGACCGAGTACAATATTAAGGTTAATATTACTTTACTTTCTGGTAAAAGAAAAGAGATGAGGTGAGAAATGTGACAAAAAGCGGTTAGCAGTTCATCCTAAAGGTAGAGAACCCAAAAAGGAGGAAGGAATGCTAACCGCGCCAGAAATAACTATAGCAGTACTGATGAATGTATTGCAAGTAACGCCGATGGGAACAAACGTAAATGTAATGCGTCTGATGTGGGCAATGCTGAATGGGTCGTTTCTGAAAAGTCGAGGAGCAATCCATAGCGCATTGAAAGAAAGCGGGTTTGAAGATGAGGAGCTCCGGCGAAGCTGGTGGAGCTTTCGATATGGATCATGGGATATCACAAGTCTGCTGGGGTCGTGGCAAGAAGAAGTGGAAAGGGGAATGGGAGGCAAAAAAGTTAGAAGGGTACCGAGTGAAAAGCATAGATATCACAGGGTTCTGGCGACCGAAGCTGCAAGGGAAAGTGAACCGACTCTATAACTCAACGGCTCGTCGGGCATTGCCCGCGCTCATCTTTGGAGTGATGATAAGCTCGGGGGGAGATAGGCGGGAAGCGAGTGCCACTGCTCAAGGCAATCATGAGATGCACGGTTGGAACAAAGGAAAGTGAGTTTCGGAAAAAGCTGCTGAAAGAGACGAAGAAATCACTGGAGTCAGACGAAGTGGCGGTGGTCGATGCCGGGTTTACAATCAGAGAAATGCTAGAAAGCGGCATAGACCGATTTGTCCTGCGGGAAGCGATTAACTGCACAGCGCGCCGCAATGAGTTACCCAAACGCAAAGAAAAAGGCAGACCACCTGAATATGGTGATATTGTGCGACCGCTCTCTCGCAGCTATAAGGGAAAGCGACTCGAGGCTACAACTCCGGACTCGTCTGATCGCTTTCTCTATAGTGGTCGCCTGATTTGCTATCAAGCATGGCACAATCTCGTCCCCAGAACAACCAAGGTGGATACAGCCAACCGTACCTACTCGATTTACGTCATTCAGGATCCGGCCTACAACACACCTTTGGTTTTGGCGACCGTTATGACTTTGCAGCCTGAAACCATTTATCTTGTCTACCTGGAACGCTGGCCTGTTGAACATCCCCCCTTGGCTTCCAAGCAGATGATTGGCTTACATCGTCAATTTGTTCATGCCGATGAGGCTTGTTTCCGCTTACCTGAACTGGGGCTGCTTGCTGGCAATCTTCTTTCCCATTTAGCCGCTTCTCTTCCTCCCATACCGACTGGCTACTGGGATCGAGAGCCTCCACTCCCGGCAGGCTGCGCCGTGTTCTCTCGAGTGCTCTTTTTCCAACTCCTGACCAACTCGACCCTGACTTTCGGAAAAAGGCCTCGGTTTCACACCATTTCCCTAAAGGCGTTCTCGCTCATCGCCGCCTCAATGCCGCTGCTTAAACTAGCCGAGCACTATTTTTACATTTTATCCCGTTTTTTCAGGGTGGATTCTTTTTTCCGCCCCTTTCGGTTTGCCCTTTGTCACTCAAGCCTTTACCAGAAAGTAAAGTATTAAGGTTGTTGCCAGAAATAAAAGCTGGCCACGCGCACCTTCCAAACCGCGATTGAAAACGGTATGGAGGATGAACCACATAGTATACTCTTACTGGAGCGCATCATGGACGCCCAGAATGCTGACACCATCCACGATTCCTTGTACTCAGGCAGCATTTTGGTTGTGGACGATGAGCCAACCGGGGTACAGCTGCTCATCAGCATCTTAGAGTACCACGGCCATCGAATTAGACCCGCTACGAGCGGCTCTCAGGCTCTTGCTGCGGCATTGGCAGAGCCGCCCGATCTGATTTTGCTGGACGTGATGATGCCGGAGATGTCCGGATACGATGTCTGTCGGCGGCTGAAAGAGGGCAAAACCACGCGCAATATCCCAGTGATCTTCTTGAGCGCGATTGGTGATGTTTTCGACAAGGTTCACGCATTTTCCATTGGTGCGGTCGACTATATTGCCAAACCCTTTAAAACAGAAGAGGTGTTGGCGCGTGTCAATACACATCTAAAGTTATATCGTCTGCAAACCCAGCTCGAGGAGCAGGTAGAGCTGCGCACAGCTCAGTTAAGCGCAGAGATTGTGCAGCGGCAGCAGGCAGAGGAACGCTACCGCACCGTCGTGGAAGACCAGACAGAGCTGATCTGCCGCACCGATCCACAGGGCAATTTAACGTTCGTCAACCAAGCCTATTGTCGCTTTTTTGGCAAGACCCGCAAAGAACTCCTCGGCACAAACCCCGTCCAGTTTATTCTCCCCGAAGACCACGAAGACACGCAGGAAGCATTGCCCACCTTCGTAGACGATTTATCCGTTGCCACCTATGAGAATCGACTCGTTGACCGGCATAACCAGATCTGCTGGGTCCATTGGACTGACCGCGTCATCCACAACAATACCGGAGAGCTCATTGAAATCCAGAGTGTCGGTCGTGATGTGACCAAGCGGCGGCAGGCTCAACAGGCCCTTAAAGAAAGCGAAGAACGTTATCGAGCACTCTACAATCATACACCTGTGATGATGCATGCCTTCGATGACGCGGGCGTGATTCAGTCGGTTAACGACTATTGGTTTGCAGTGATGGGATATACGACGGCGGAAGTCCAAGGGCACTTGTGCCTTGACTTTCTCACCGATGCATCGCGCCAGCATGCCGTTGATACTGTGTTGCCCACCCTCTTTGCAACAGGCTCTGTTCGAGACGTCGAGTGTCAGATGGTCAAAAAAAGTGGCGAAGTCATAGACGTTCTGATGTCAGCCGTTTCAGAACAGGATGCCTACGGTGTAACAAAGCAATTTTTGACATTCATCCTCGATATTACCGAGCGGAAACGATTGGACGCTGAACTCCTGGCCTATCGCAACCATCTCGAAGAACGTGTCGAGGCACAAACAGCCGAACTGTCCAGCACGCTGCAAGATGTCCAGCGACTCAATGCCAAACTCCAACAGGAGATAGCCGAACGGATAGAGATCGAGCAAGAATTGGCCGAGAGTAAACACCGCTACGAGATGGCGACCGAGGCATCCCGCACTGGCATCTGGGAGTGGAACCTAACCACAGACGAGGTGTACATTGACCCGATTCTGAAAGCCAATTTGGGCTATGCAGATAATGAAATTGCGAATACGCTGCAAAGCTGGGTCGAGTTGATTCACGTCGACGACCGCCAACAGATGATCGAAGCAGCAAAGGCCCGACGCGATGAAACAAAACCTGAACTCGCCAACGAACTTCGACTCTACCATAAGGATGGCTCTGTACACTGGGTCTTTGTAAGTGGCGCATCCGTTTATGACGATGATGGCAATCCGACTCACCTGATTGGGACCAGCACCGACATCTCTGACCGCAAGCTGGCAGAGATTGCCCTGCAGGATGCCAACCGTATCCTAAGCCGTCGTATTGAAGAGCTTTCCATGCTCAACACCATTGCCCATGCTGTGGCGACCGCCTCTGATTTCTCTACAATTGTGACCATCGTCATGGGAGCATTGACCCATCTATTCGCTGCATCAAGCACGAGCATTTGTCTGTTAAACGAGAACCAAACCCACCTGACCGTCTTTACCACCAACACGAATGCCGACGAGCCTTTCACCTGGCTCGACCAAAGCAACGGAACTGTGGATGACTTTCTGACTCATTCCGTTGCCCTAAATTCTGATGCGTCGAACCCTGCTCTACTAGAGAATGGCTCTGCAGTTAGCGGATCCGTTGGCTTTCCGATTCATGCAGTGCTGAACGAGGGCCGTAGTCTGATCCTGTCACAGAGTGATCTGGCACAACTGGCAAACGCTAGTCCTGAGCTGGTCGACGATTTAATCCAGCTTCCTCAGATCAGCGCGCTGATGCTCATCCCTCTATCCGTCCGCAGCAAAACCATCGGTCTATTGGCGGTGGCATCGGACCAAAGACACTACACTTTCTCTGATAGAGACGTGGGGTTGGCCGAAACCGTTGCCGGTCAGATTGCCGGCGCATTGGAAAATGCCCGCTTATTTGGTCAGGAGCAAGAACAGCGTCAACTGGCCGACCGTCGTGCGCACGAGCTTGCCGCCCTGCTGGACGTATCGCGCAATGTCTCGGCCATGCTGGAGTTGGATCTGCTGCTCAACCTAATTCTGGATCAACTTGAACACGTGGTCTCCTATTCGGGCAGTGCGGTGATGGGTGTGGAGGAGGATGAACTGGTAGTGCTCGCTTACCGCGGACCGACACCTCAGAACGAGGCCGTGGGGGTGCGTTACGATGCAGAACCCTTGATGAACAGCCAGACGCTCTTGCAGGAGTCAGAGCCGATCATTATCGATGATCTCTGGATAGATGGCCCTTTGCAACGTCTGCTAACAGAACTGTTCGGCGAACGAATGTCCACGCTACTCACCTACTGTCGCTCATGGCTCGGCCTCCCCTTGACTGTCAACAATCAGCTCATCGGTATCCTCTGCATGGGGCACGAGGGGCCTGCCTTTTACTCCACTGCCCAGACCACCTATCTCCAGGCATTTGCAAGTCACACGGCCATCGCCTTGGAGAATGCCAGACTCTACAAGCGGGCCCAGGCTGCTGCAGCCGATGAGGAACGCAGCCGATTGGCGCGTGAACTGCACGATGCCGTGACGCAGACACTTTTTTCAGCCAGCATCATTGCCGATGTGCTGCCCAATGCCTGGAAACAATCGCCCGAAGCCGGGATGGAGGGGCTGGAGGAAGTCCGCAAATTGACGCGTGGCGCATTGGCCGAAATGCGGACCCTGTTGCTGGAGCTACGTCCCGCAACCCTGACCGAGAAGCCTCTGGGCGAAATTGTAGAATCCCTGAGCGTCGCTTTCTCTAGCCGTACCAAAGTCGACGTAGACCTTTCTCTGTCAGGGTCCTGTATCATGCCTTCTGACGTGCAGATCGCCTTCTACCGCATCTTGCAAGAATCACTCAACAACATTCAAAAGCACGCAGCTGCCAGCAGCGTTATCATCAATCTCGATTGTCTCCCTAACCGCATAACGCTCTACGTGAGCGACGATGGTGTGGGCTTTAATATTGCCGCGGTCCAGCCGGACCGCATGGGGTTAAGCATTATGCGAGAACGCGCCGAGGCGTTGGGCGCGTCATTTCAGGTCGAGAGCCTGCCTAATCAGGGGACACAGATGCGGGTCGCCTGGGCAGAGAATGGAATCGATCCATCATGAAGATCACCAACGCACGGATTTTTGGCCTAACGGGAATCCAAATGGTCAAGCCGACGTTCCCGGCCCTGAGGGAGCATCTCACTTTTGGGGCAGGATCGCGAGAATGCGGATGCACGGGTGAAACAGCGCATCGATCCCCGTATACGCGGGGACCAACCAACTGCTCAACCGTGCGTTGCATTCGGCGCACGACCCGAATGCGTCGCACGCAGTTGACGATTTCGTGCCCTACGAGTTGGTTGACCTGCGTGCAACGCATTCTTGCCCCCAAAGTGAAATACACGCCGGCTCTGATGTTGAGTCGATGCGCTATCCAGCGTTCTCATAACCAGCGTCGACGCCGTCAACCACATGTGCTCCTGTTAACCCTGATCTTCTTTGCGACAACGTTGCTCATCACGACTGTGCATCCCCTCCACGCACAGACTGCCACGACAAGCGAGATGATACCGCTCCTGCTGACCGACGAGCAGGAAGCGTATCCGCTTGGCCTGCATATGGAAATTCTGGAAGATGCCGAAAAGCAGTGGACGATTGATGACGTGGCATCGCCTGAGTTTGCGGATCGCTTTGTGCCGAGTGGCACGGACGACCCTCGCATCGGCTTTACGGATTCGGCCTTTTGGGTGCGCGTCCAATTCCAAAATAACAGCAGCCGGACGGAGTGGTGGCTGGAACATGCCGATACACGAATGCAGTATCTTGACCTTTTTACACCGCGACTAGATGGTTCCGGTTTTGTGAGTCAGCAGACTGGTGCCATGCGCCCCTTTTCAACGCGGGACATCCACGCACTCACCTATGTCTTTGCGCTGTCCATCCCGCCCCAAAGCAGCCAGACCATCTATGTGCGGTATGAGCATAGTCGCTCCCGAGGGTTGCCCTTGCGCCTCTATACACCATCCCGCTTTGCGCGCGCCAACCAACTGGCCATGTGGCGGCTGGCCATCAGCTTTGGCATCTGGCTCTTTTTGTTCTGTGGGACCTTTTTGCTCTGGTACAGGCTCCGTTCGCAACTGTTCTTCACCCTCATTATGATTACAGGGGGGATTCTGTTTAGCCAACTGATCAACCAAGGGATTGGCCGCCAGTATCTTTGGCCCAATCTGACAATTGTGCCGCGTAGTATGGATATGATCGGGGGTGGGTTTGTCTATTTGGGCTTCCTCAAATTTGTCACCCTCTTTCTGGAGACAAAAGACCAATATCCCCGCTGGCATAAAGTCCTGACTAGCCTGATGATATTGGGCCTGTTGGTGCTGCTCCAGATTCCGTTTGTCGCCGATCGTTATGTTGCCCAGCAGTTGGCCGTTCTCTATTTGGGGATGTTTGCACTCCTGCTTATCCTCGGCATTCAGGCGTGGCTGCGCACCTACCGCACCACGCGGGAATTGACCATGGTTCCGGTGGTGATTGTGGCGTTTGTCATCTTTGGCATTCTGGCCATACTGCCCAATTTGGGCATTTTGGCGCGGCAACCCCAAACCGACCAGATTGACTTTATGGGGTTCATTATCTTTGCCGTCCTAATATCAACGCTCATTGCCGATCGCTTTGCCGCCGGATTCCAGAAGCAGCAGGAGGCGCAACGTAAACAAGAAGAGATTGCTGCCGAACTACGAGTTGCCAACGAAGAGCTAGAGAAACGCGTCCAGGAGCGCACCGCGGCATTGCGTCAGGCCAGAGACGCGGCACGGGAAGCCCAATCGGAGGCCGAGACCGCCAACCGCGCCAAAAGCACCTTCCTGGCCAACATGAGCCACGAACTGCGCACCCCCCTGACCTCGATCCTTGGCTACTCCGAATTGATGAATCGGGATACAGCTCTATCGCTTGCCCAGCGGCGCAATCTGCAAATTGTGCAGCGCAGCGGCGAACACCTCCTGCTCCTCATCGACGATGTGCTGGAGATGTCGCGCATCGAAGCCGGACGCACCACGCTCAATGCCGCCCCGTTCGATCTCTACAAGCTGCTCGCCGAACTAGCAGACCTCTTTCGCATCCGCGCCCAGAACAAGGGACTACAACTCGACATCACGTATGACGCGGATGTACCCCAATTTGTAGAGGCAGACGGCTGCAAACTGCGCCAGGTGTTGATGAACCTGCTCAGCAACGCAGTGAAGTTTACGGAGGTGGGTGGAGTGGTGATTAGCGTGGAGATTGGAGATTGGGGATTAGAGATAAGTGACTACCAGTCTCCAATCTCTAACCTCCAATCTCTAATCCCTATTTCCTTCTCTGTCACCGACACCGGCCCCGGCATTGCCGCGGACGAGTTGGAGATCATCTTCGCCCCCTTCGGTCAGACAAGTACTGGGCAGCAGGTGCGGGAAGGAACGGGGCTGGGGCTGGCAATTAGTCGCCAATTTGTGACGTTGATGGATGGGGAGCTTACGGTCAGCAGCACGCACAATAGTACCATCTCACGTCAACAGAGCAGTATGAATGGCGAACGGACAAGTGATACGCACAAGACAGGCACAACTTTCTATTTTACGATTCCAGTAAGCGTCGCAGCACGGCCACAAGATAAAACGTCCGCACAACCCCGTCGCGTAGTTGGCCTGGCCGCTCACCAACCCCAATACCACATTCTGGTCACAGATGATGATGAGAACAACCGCCAGCTTCTAGTCAACCTGTTGACGTCAGCCGGTTTTGCCGTACGGATCATGACAAACGGTCAAGAAGCCATTGATGCATGGATAGAGTGGCATCCCCACGCCCTGCTGACAGATCTACGTATGCCGATCATGGACGGCTATGCGGTCGCCCGCCACATCAAAGCCGCCACCACCGCGGTTGGTGAGGATCATCCGCTGATCATCGCCGTTACCGCCAGCGCTTTCCAAGAAGAACGGGCGAAGATTTTGGCGGCAGGCTGTGACGATATTCTGTGCAAACCCTTCCGTGCCCAGGAGCTTTTTGAGATGTTGCAAAAACATCTGGATATTGACTATGTGTATGCAGATGGGGATGACGCGCCGAACAGCAGCACACGATCTGTATCAATATTGGACTCGACCCAACTATCCCAAGCCCTGGCCGC
The DNA here is from genome assembly GCA_019217005.1 of Chloroflexi bacterium TSY. The sequence continues at coordinate 20,591 of JAHBNG010000002.1, read as the reverse complement.
GCTGCCCAAAAAGCTAATAACGCAACTATCCCAAGCCGCCATCCGCAGCGACATGGCAGGCGTGGAGCAGTCCATTGACGAGATTCGGACGCATCATGCCGATTTGGGCGATACACTAGCGGCGCTGGCTAGCGAATTCGCCTATGAGAAGATAACCGCGCTTGTTCAGGCGGCGTAGATCTGTTGTTGGTGGCGAGATAGCACAACGGATTGGAACAGTAGCGGATTGGGGCTAGGGACATTTGCCCACCTGTTTTCCCTTATAGAAAACACAATATACTGGCTGACGTTTGAAGCGTATATTATCAGCCTCCAACTGCCATGCCAATGCATCCTCGTACACTTCCTCGGGATGACTACCACTCAATTCATTACGAATATCAAAGCCAACGCCACTGTCGTGTTTGGTACTTGACATTATAGCCATAGAACCGTAGAATGATGGCCGAAACATGACTTTATAGACCATATAGGCCAAGGGGGATCTTATGCAATTATCAATGGTACCGCAGACAGCATCTATGTACGACTTAAAGAACAATACTAGCGAGGTTACAAGCAAGGCAGAGCGAGGCCCAGTGGTTATTATGAACCGAGCCACGCCGCAGGGCGTATTTGTTTCGCCAACCCAATGGAACGCGCTTGTAGAATTAATTGACAACTTGCGTGATTCTCTGGCATCTGTACAGGCCGAATTAGAGATCGCAACAGGCAAGGACACCGTAGAAACGATTACGGACCCTGAAGCATTTCTAAACGAGGTGATGGGCCATGAAACGCCCGTATCAGCTTGATTTTTCGGGTTTAGCTAAACGACAGCTAAAACGAGTTGAACCTGAGTACATTCGCAAAGAGATGGCCAATGCTGTTCTAGATTTACAGGACGAACCGTATCCGCCCAATAGCGAGCTTGATAGAGAACTGAACGATCGATACCGGCTGAAGATAGGCGGGTGGCGAATCATTTATAAGGTGAATGAGCAAGACAAAATTGTCAAAGTCTTGACGGTGAGAAGGCGAGACAGCCAAACATATCTAAACGTACCATAAAGAAATAAGTATTCCATTGAAGCCCGACAGCATCTGAAATTTCAAATGCTGTCGGGCTTCTTGCATTGTTTCCCCTTGTACTATCCATTTGGATAGGTGATCACTATCTGCAACGGCGATGTGATCGAATGAGACATTATCTATACTCAGTAGATCCAAATTTCAGGTTTTGAGAGAGAATTCTGGCTAAACAGTTGACATAAATACAAATTTGCCGGTCGATATCTAGTTTTTGCGTTAGATTTGGGCGATTTTCAGATATGAAATAGGTTGTTTTCTGTAACCGAAATCTGAATAAATGACTCCAAAATCCCTGCAATCTCGACTGAAAATCGCCAAAAACGCCAAATTTGGATCTACTGAGACTCTGGTTTCAGCACTGTTGGAACCGATAAACGAATGGGAAATCCCTATCAAGGGCATCATCAGTGACGCCCAGGAAAACATCCAACTTGCTGTTGCTCAAGTGTGGCCGAATTGCCCCCATCAGACTTGTCAGTTCCATTGCATTAAAGAAGCTGGGCGACTCACTTATGCGCTTGACCGTACAATGAAAACTCAACTCAAAAAGAAGCTGCGTGGCTTTTTGAATCGGGTCTACAAAACGGTTCGAGAATTGGCGGAAACCGATCCCTACAAAGCAGTTCTTTTGCAATATACTCGCTATCTGCGGTTCACTTTATTGACAAGAGGATTGGCTCCTTTTGAATTAGGTGGCTTACAGATGGTTCAACAATTAATCACGATTGAAGCATCATTATTACGGGCTCAGGAAAAGGGGCATCCGTTACTGACCTTAATCAAGATTGCTGGTTTTCATCGTTTTTGCACTGTTCAAGCCAACCGCTTACGACGGCAACTTGGGTGGTTGGTGGCACTCCAACGGCTTTTGTCGCCTGACTCTCAAGCCGACGACCAGGTACAGGTCACTGCTCATTCCGTTGCATCAGCTGTTGATCAATATTTAGTCGCATTGACACAGGATACGACTCTCGATGACGCAGATCGCTCGATTGTTCAGCATATCAACACAACATTTCGCAACCGTTGGTGGGGGGCTCTTTGTCTGCTACGATGTCTCGGGTCTTCCTTCCACTAACAATGCCCTGGAGGGCTTCTTTGGCCGCTTGAAAACCAATCAACGACGTATCACTGGACGCAAAAGTGTTAATAACTTCGTCCTTCGCTATGGCTCTTTTTGCTGCCTTCGTCGATCCGACTGAAACCAAAGACGAATTGCTCTTCCGGCTGCGATCCGTTGACCGGTCCGCTTATTTATTTGAACGGCAACGTTTACATTCGATCCTGGCTGAACGCAAAGATTATTTTCGCTTTTGCCATCACCTTGATTCAGTCGTTTCTGAACTTGAAATCGCTTGGGAGTCTGCTCTTCTTTCAAATACAAATCGTCATGATTCTGACTCCCCTTCTAACTCAACATAATAAATTTGTACCCGACTTTTGCTGTAACTGGTTTTTTTCAGCTACGGCAAAAGTCGGGTACAAAAAATGACCATAAGGGGTGAAATCCTAGAGCAGCCCTCTGTTTGCATGAAAAATTTGTACCCGACTTTTGCTGCTACTGTTTTTTTATGGCATCTTCGCGCTCGTGGCTTGGGCTTGTCTCGCCCTTTTGACGCCGTACCTGGGCATCATTGCCTTTTCGTTGGTTATGGTGATCATCCTCAAGCCGGTCTATGATTTTTTTCTGCGCTGGATGCCGCGTTGGAAGACGCTGGCGACCCTATTGACCATCGTGGTATTTGTGATTGCAGTGATTGTTCCCACTTGGATCATTATACGTATCAGTTTGGGGCAAGTAGGCGCAATCACGTCAGGTATCGAGATTGAAGATCCCACTTTTGACATTGATGAGATTATCGATCGCACCAATTGGGCATTGGCTGAAAACCCTCGGACGCAAGATTTCCAGATCACCGATGAGCAGCGCGAGCAGATACGCTCCGGGATCCAGTCTGCAATTGCCTGGGTTGCAGGAAGGGCGGTCAACGTTGGCTTGTCGGTGACAACCTTCATTATCAATGCCTTTATCTTTTTTTGCATTCTGTTGGTGCTGCTCCCCGGTTATCATGAGTTTGCGCGACGCCTCGTCCATCTAAGCAAGATCAAGTCGACGGTCTGGTCCATGTTTATCGGTATCTTCGTCATTGCTGTGATTCAGGGGCTCATCACAGGAGCATTCATCTGGTTGGCTGGCGCCCCATACGCAACCCTTTGGACGTTAATCGCCGTCCTCACCTCGGTGTTGCCCCTTGGTGCGTTTCTAATTGCCGGGCCGGTCGCGCTGTTCTTGGTCGTGACCGGTAACTATACAGGGGCGCTGATCATCATGGGCGGCTACCTGCTGATCGTAACCAATATTGACAATGTCGTCCGTCCGTGGCTAGTCTCTGAAGGTGCCTATTTGAATTTTGTCTGGCTGCTTCTGGGGGCAGTTGGTGGCTATGAGCTTTTTGGCTTGTTGGGTGTCGTCTACGGCCCGGCAATCATCGTTCTGCTGCTGACGACAATCGATGTATATGAGGAGTTTTATTTGGCTGAGCCAGAAGTAGATGAAACCACGCCACATGATGAAACAGCTTCGCAAGAGGTCCCAGCGATCGCCGGGGCTGGTGATGAGCCGCAATTGAGTGGTGAAGCAGTTTAACGGTTTCAACAATAATTAATTGTTTAAGTATTCATCCATCATTAGCAGGATTCACTGCAATGCCAACCAAATATTATGTCGTCAGCGATCTCCACATGGGAGGCGATGGTCAACTTCAGGTCTGTGACTACACTGACGAGTTCATTCAGTTTTTGGGTGAACTCGAAGCATCTGATGAGGAAATCGAGCTGATTATTCTGGGTGATACCTTCGGCTTTTGGGAGTTCACAGAGGCTGATGGCACAACCATGCTGGAAGAGATTATCCGGCATCATCAACCCATCTACGACGCGCTGAGCGCGGTGGGTGCGAAACATCAGGTCACCATGCTGCCCGGCAATCACGACTACGATCTGGCTTGTGTCCCCGAATATGCGACGATTCTTGAAGAATACAATATCAATCTGGATACGAGCCGCTCAACAGTGCGCGAGGTAGCGGGCAAAAAGATCTGGCTCGAGCATGGCCAACAATATGATGGTTTCAATCTCTCGCCCGACTACGGCAACTTGTATGCACGCCCGATTGGCTATTTTATCACTGCCGTTGCGGTCAGTGGCGCCAGCCGACTTTCGGATTTTGGGCACGGTAATTGGCTCAAGGACATCCGCTCTACCGGCACAATGCAGATTCCAGAGTGGGCATTTTCTAACTATTTTTATCGCGAGATGAGCCGTCCGTTGCGCTGGCTGCTGTTGCCCTTTCTGCTGCTCTTTGGTTTTACCATTCTGGCGCTACTGACTAGCCTGCTGGAACGCTTTGGCTGGACGGAGTCGAATATTCTGATCGACAATTTCATCTTTCGCTGGTTGAGGCTTGTCAATCTCCTGGGAGTGGTTGTGATTGTTAATACGGTCGTTATCTTGCCCCTTTTAATCCTAGGAATCCCGCTCTTCTTTGTCTTTCGCGACCTGCGTCGGACATTGCGCCGCTATCAACTCATCCCCGAAACCGGACGGGACGGGGAGTTTGATCTCGACGACGTGAAGCCTTATGTAGATGGGGCGCTTCAGGTCTTTGCTGAGAATCCCGATGTAGCCGTCTTTGTCTTTGGGCACACCTACGGCGCGTTTCTACACAAGTTCCGTGATGAGGTGGGAGAGCGAGTCATTCTCAATACAGGTTCCTGGCTCAAGATTCTCGACCGGGTGGGAGTGCGCTTTGGTCTATTGCCACCAGTCTATGTGCCACGATTCCGACTCAGCTACTTTGTCTTCGAAGCCGAGAATGACGGCTTGGAAGATGGCAATCCTGGAAGTGATAAGTTGGTGATCAATTATGTAGACGTAGATAAAGCTCCCACTCAAGAACTGACAATCCTACAACGCATTCTTTTATTTGGAAAGAAGCCTGCCCCCGTAACAGTGATTCCAGCCCAAACGGTCCTGTCGTGATTGGTGGCTGGTAATTGGTAATTGGTGGCTAGTAATTGGTTACTGGTAGCTGGTTACTGGGAACAAGGTGCCAACCACCAGCGACTAGCCACCAACCACCAGCAACTAGCTATCAATAAGGAGAACCGCCCGATGTCAGTCCAAGAAAGATCTCGCGAAGTTCGCACGAATCCTATCTGGAACACTCTCGATTCATGGACACCCACGCTGAATTCCAGCGAACAGGCAGCGGTCTATGAGACAATGCGCCACAACGCAGTGGCGAATGTTGACTTCTATGTATTAATCCTTCTCTCCTCGACCATTGCTTATTTTGGCCTATTACAGAACAGCGGAGCCGTGATCATCGGCGCAATGTTGGTGGCTCCGTTGATGAGTCCGATGATTGCGATGGCGCACAGCATTGTCATGGGCAACCCCAACATGCTGTGGCGCGCAGCAGTATCGACCCTGGTTGGCATCGGATTGGCCATTGCCGTCGGCACGGTCTTTACACTTGTGTTGCCCTTCACTCCTCCGAAAAGTGAAATCCTCGCTCGCACGGCACCCAACATCTTTGACTTGATTATTGCGGTGGCCTCCGGAGCGGCGGGGGCTTATGCAATCAGCCGCAAAGAGGTGGCGGCGGCCATGCCAGGCGTTGCCATCGCCGCCGCACTGGTACCACCGCTCTGTGTAGTGGGATATGGACTTGGTTCATTTGACTGGGCGATTGCCTGGGGCGCATCGTTTCTCTTTCTCACCAATCTGGCTTCCATTCTGCTCACGGGTGCCTTTGTCTTTATGTTGCTGGGCTTTCGTCCAGACAGAACTGAACACAGCCAGCGCGTGCGTCGCTACGTCATGATAGCCGCGATTAGTCTGATGGTCATTGCGATCCCACTAACGGCCGTCACAGTTGAGGCCTATGGTGAGGGGTGGCGGCTGCTGACTGTGCGCAACACGCTGACAGAGATTGTCGCAGAGGAGGTGGCGGAAATCGAGGATGTAGAGGTTCGTCCGTACGGCGATGGTTATGTTGCCAACTTTACGGTTTACACCTACGGCCATCAAAACGAAAGCACCTCAACAGAGGCAGGGATAGAGGACCTTCAACGTGTACTGAGCGAGGCCGTGAGAGCCCCAGTTGCGCTTCGGATTCGCGCAATTCCGGCTACACTGGCGAACTTTGAAAGGACTGAGTAAGAACTTCTGGTTGCTCTGCGAAAATTTGGATCGACCGAGACTCAAAATTTGTACGTTACATTGCAATTCATTCCAAGTAGCGATACAGAAAAAAGCGAGAAACGAATTTTGACAGGAACGGAAGAGATTTCTGTCTGTCAGAGACTTCTGCCAACTGAAAGAATATTCGCCAACCAAGAGACCCACTCGCTGTCGTCTTGAAACGAATTTTGACAGAAACGGAAGGGATTTCTGTCCGCCAGAGACCTCTGCCAACTGAAAGAATATTCGCCAACCAAGAGACCAATCCGCTATTGTCATGATCCGTTGCGGTGTTGTTGGTGTATCGTTTGCTACCCAGTATTGCTCAAAAAGGAGAAAATCGACATGTTACAAACGATCTTAGCCGGTTTAATCGCGGTTGCAATAGGCACCGTGTATAGTGTATTCGGATATCGACTTTTTCGCTTTCTCCTACCGATTTGGGGTTTCCTGGTTGGCATGGGGTTTGGGGCAAGTTTGGTCCAATCGTTCTCTCGTAGCTTTTTGGGGAATGCAACAAGCTGGATTGTCGCTATTGTGGCGGGCGTGATTCTCGGGGGCGTGGCTTATTTCTTCTACAAAGTGGGAATTGTTCTCCTGGGCGCATCGATTGGTGCAGGGCTATTTGCTTATGTGGCGCGCTCCATTGGAATGCAACCTGGTTTTGCCTTGTATACTATCGCCCTGATCGGTGCTGTTCTCGTCGGTCTGTTGGTCTTCCGAATCAAGGTTGAAAAGTTGTTCATGGTCATTCTCACGTCGGCGGCAGGTGCAAGCGGAATTGTCACCGGACTGTTGATCTGGCTCGGTCGTCTGAGCCTGAACGACCTGGGAACCGAAGAAGTGCTGCAGCCTGTCTTGTCTGACTCCTGGCTCTGGGTTGTGATCTGGTTGGTTGTTGCCCTGGTCGGTATCCTCGTTCAGATGCGGGTTCCCCAATTGCAACAGCCTGATTATGCTTAACGCCTCAACATTTTGAGAGACCGACATGTCGACAAGTGAAGACCTAAAGTAGACGTCATTTCAACTGCCCTACCGCTTCATTATGAATCAGATTATCGATCCATATCGAGGACCAAAGCATCCTGGAGTTGAACATTGAATCGCCAGCGAGCATATGGCAGACGTAAAAGCGTCTGGACACGGAAGCGAACAGAAGAATGAAGACGGGTCAAAAAGGGGGGTGGTTCATTTTAGCTGGATAGATAGGTTTACACTTTTAGAAACAGAAAGAACGTTTATATTCTCTGATTTCGCCGGTTCTCAGAGAGAAAACGGTCTCATATAGATTTTTGTCTATATATCAAAAGTGTAAACCTAATTTTGAACCACCCCCAAAAAGGAATACAAATCAATCTCGTTCCGATTGCTCTGATTTGGACGTGTGACTTAATCAGTCTCCTCTTGATGGCGCGCTTGGTACCCGGTATCCAGGTCGACTCTTTGTTTGCAGCCTTTATGATCGTCGTGCTTTTGGGCGTCATCGATGCGCTGGAGATTTGGTCCAAGCTCGTCTACTCTATCGCGCCCTTTGAAACATTCGGGCTGGAGTCAGTCATCTTGAATGGCATATTGCTCTGGTTTATGAATCTGCTAGTGCCCAGCATCACCATTGCCAATGTCTGGATAAGCATCCTTGCTGCACTCGTCTTTGCAGTCATTCATCTGATCTTCAGGAATCTTCTATTTCTATTCACATTTTTTAGAGTCAGCCGGTGAAACTCATTGTCTTTATGAGTCTTCGCGAATGAGAGAACAAAGAGAGCAGAGATAGATAGTCGGAAACAAGATTCGACACGGGTAGACGGGCACGTGGTCGGGCGGATGGAGATTCTCGGCCATATGAAAGCGCCTCCCGCCCGACCTCATGCCCCTACCACTCATCCATTCTATCTCTCAGTCGCGGAGAACTGTCTTTGTATATCGCGCTCACTCATAAATTAGACAAATTCATGCGAAGGTGGGTGGAGGTCATGCGTGATGCGTACTAGTCGCGAAGGGTTGGCTCCAATCGAGGGGAGGGCTTCTCGGATTCGTCCATACGATATGCTCATCTTGGCCAGTACCATACTTGCCTTGATTGCCATGGTCGTCCTGTTGCTGCCCGCGATTCCTCAGACCATTGCGAATCTTGCCTACATACTGGATTTTAGTCTAAGCTTCGTCTTTCTGGTCGATTTTTTACGCAATCTGGTCTATGCACCGGAGAGACGTAAGTACCTTTTGCGCTGGGGATGGATGGACCTGCTGGGCAGCATTCCCGCCCTGATCACGCTACCCGCCTGGCGAATCCTGCGGCTGTTGCGATTGGCCCGCATTGTCCAGATGTTCCGCCAGATGCGAGGGGGAAATGCACCGCAACGCATGGTTGAGCACCGCGGTGAAAGCCTCCTATCGATTATCGTTTTTATCGGGATGATCTTTATTTGGCTCTCAAGTACAGTCATTCTGACGGTCGAGCAGACAGATCCGAATGCCAATATTCGTACATCTGGTGATGCCCTTTGGTGGGCGATTGTGACATTCTCCACTGTGGGCTATGGCGACCGGTTTCCGGTGACTTCGGGTGGACGCCTCTTTGCCGTCATCTTGATGCTTGGTGGCCGTCATCTTGATGCTTGGTGGGGTTGCCCTTTTCTCGGTGCTGACGGGCTACGTGACAGCAAACATCTTCTCCCATGAACGGGTTGCGACAGAAAAGAGAATGGATGATATCGTTGGGCGGCTGGAGCGGATCGAAGCACTGTTAGTGCAAGAGAGTAAAAATGAAGGGGTGATGAAATAAAATTGCTAGCCACTTGTTTTATGCATCAGGTGACAAGACACGCAAGCGAACATGCATCTTTGTCACCTGATCCAAGGTAATTGACGCCCGCCACGGGGCTAAAGCCGCCGGGCTACAAAACAACGTCTGCTAAACCAGACTGGCTCGTTGACAGGCAAGCCCAGTAGGCGTTGTTTTGTGGCCTCGATCGTTTATGGCGGAGCCGACGTCACGGATCAATAACCATCACCTAACAAGCTCATTATGTCAATGATTGAACTATTGGCTCTAGATAAATACATTCAATTAATTTAGACTTGAAGGAGAAAGCAAATGACTGCCCTATCTACCCAAGACCCCCAAAATTCTTTCTCGTCGCTTTGGTGGATACCGCTCATGCGCGGTTTGATGCTGATACTCTTTGGGATACTCATGCTGCTGCGACCAGGAGCCACTTTGATCATCCTGATTCAAGTAATGGGTGCCTATTTCCTGATTAGCGGTATCTTCGACATTGTCGAGGCGTTTATGGGAGATACTGATCGTTCGCGTGTCTGGATGGTGATCGGAGGTGTGATCAGTATTCTTGCCGGTTTTATCGTGATTGGTCAACCCATTGCCGCAGGGTTCCTTACTGCGACACTGCTCGTCTACCTTGTGGGCTTCGCCGCCATCATTGGTGGAGTGATGTATATCTTCGGTGATCGGAGCGGGCATTGGATGTGGGGCAATCTCTGGCTCGGGCTGCTGTACATCATCTTCGGGCTGATTCTCATCTTTAACCCGTTGCTGACAGAAGGCATCGTGATATTGCTGTTGCCCTGGTGGGCGATTGTTACAGGAGCTTTTTCTATCGTTAGGGCCTTTATGCTGCGCAACACAGATGTCTAAATTTATTCAGCTTGCACTAGAAACAGGCGACAATTTTGACCAACAGAATATGGCCTCCTATGCTGCGGCCATTGCTTACCACACCATCATCTCGCTGGGACCGCTGTTGCTTTTTGCGATTACGGTTGCGAGCATGTTCGTCGGCCAAGATGCGGCGACGGAAGAGTTTACGAGCGGGGCTGAAAAGGTGGTGGGGCCGGATATTGCACCTCTGATTGCCAATGTTGTTGGTGAACTAAGCCAGCCAACAACCAGCAATCTGCTCTTTGCTCTGATCTGGCTCTGCATTACCTTCTATGCTGCGTCCAACGTCTTTCGCCACCTTGTGATTGCGCTCGATACCGTTTGGGAATTGAAGCGCTCACGCATCGATCAACGGCTCAGTCTGATACGCCGCCAGCTTATTCGCCTGCGCACGTACATTGTCGGATTGATGGCTGCCCTGACCATCATCATTGTTCTTTTGATTTCGCTGATTGCCAGAGCCACGATTGATGCGCTCTGGGAGACGCTCATTGTGCTTACCCCACAATTTGCAAACTTGATTTCGCTGATCAGCAACATGGTCATCCCACTCATCCTGATTACGTTTAGCCTGCTGGCTGTCAAGTTCTTGCCCAATATCAGCATCCCTTGGCGTGATGTATGGCTTGGTGCTGTGTTAAGGCTAAACCAAAAAAATAAATAATTATACGCGAACGAGAGAATGGAGAGGGGGAATAAGGACAAACCATTTTTCTAAACCAGGTAAACGTTGGAAGCGTTGTGCCAAACGGTCCATCTCTTTCTGAGTGAGTTTGACGCCGGTCTCATAAAGAGTGGAATTCAGGTGAACGAAGGGTTGTAGTTGGTTAAAGCGAAAAGAACGGGCAAAATTGAGAACGGTCTCAAGAGAATCGAGAAGAGAACCGTTCCAGTGTTTTTCAAGATGGCCCCAAACCCGTTCGATGGGGTTGTATTTACTGTGATAAGGAGGGTAGCAGGCGAGCTGAATAGAGAGACGATAGTGCTCAACAAACTGAGTGAGACGATACATAAACTGAGTCCGACGGGTATGATTTTCGGGACCATTGTCCTGATTGATCACGAGGGTCTTGACGTGAGGAAAGTGTTCACGTACGCTTTCCCAAAAATCAATCAGGCAGTCGACAATAAAGTCACTCGTCACTTTCGACTGAGTCAAGTAAAGAAAGAGTTCCTTGGTTGAAGGGAGGTAAATGCCAAAAGGAGTGACTTTCTCGGTCTTCTTATCTTGAAAGTCATGATCGAGCGCTTTGACAACCACTCGACTTATCCCTTCTCTCGAGAAACGGTCAAGTAAAATCGTCGCTTTGGCATCCCAAGAGAGGCGCAGAACCGTCTCGTCTGCATCCGCTTCTTGATTGATCTGATGAATTCTATCAAAGATCGCATCGGTCTCTGGGATCTTTTTCACTGGTTGACTTTTTTTGACCCGGTTTGAGCCATAGCCTAACTCATTGAGCTTCAAGCGGATGGCCTCTTCGCCAGGCAATTCCTCATCTGTGTATCCTTTCTGCTCGATGAGCTGGGTACGCATTTCGGCGGCGGTTAGTCGAGTGTACAATTGGGGGGGTCGAAAGGTGGGATCGGTCTGGCTGAATTGATCGGCGATTTCAACCATATCGGCCAGTAAAGTGGGGATATGGTCTTCGGCTTTTTTGCGACCACGTCGGTGGCTTTGGTCGACATAACAGAAGCCGCCTTCTAGTTCTTCCAGGGCTTTGGCTATCGTCGCCCGATTCCAGCCCAACTCTCGTTCTGCTTTCGTCGGACTCCCTTCGCATATCGTTTTGACCGTTTGGGCCATGAAGTGCCTTCTTTCGTATCCACTTAACATGGCCTTCGTCTCTTTCAAGACTTCAACCATTTCTGGCGAGATTGTCATTTTTGCTCCTTTTGGAGAGCTAGTTTAACACCTTCTCGCGTATATTTTATTTTTTGGATTGGCCTTACAGGCATTGTACTAACGATCGCCGAAACCATCATTGGCTACTTTGCCAGCCGCACCTACATTGCTACCTTCTACGGTGCAGCTGGTTCAGTCGTGGTCTTGACGTTGTGGGCCTATTTTTCGGTCTTTATTGTCCTGATGGGGGCCGAATTTACAAAAACCTTTGCGTATCTCTTTGGCTCGCGCTCGTCGTCATACCAAGAAAAACTCGCATACCAAAACAAGGAGGTGTGTGAACAATATACAACTCCATCGGACCAAACGAGCTAGCGGCTTGACGGAGAGAAACTAATTGTACTCAGATTATACAGATAAACGCAGATTTTGACCTCAACTAATCCAATGTCCGAAGCAAACACAGACCGCACAATTCAAGTCCATCGTATTTTCGCTGGCCGGTTTTCCAATGCCTTTTTGATCGAGAGCGAAACCGGACTTGTCCTAATTGATGCTGGTCCTCCTCGATTCGAGCAGCAGATTTTGGATAAGCTAACCGAATTAGGGCGCACCGATTTGCGGCTCATCTTTATCACACATGCCCATATTGATCATTACGGTGGTGCATCCAAAATCCGGGCCGAAACAGGCGCACCAATTGCCGTTCACCACTTGGATGCCGACGCATTGGCAAAAGGCGAGACAAGGCTCGGTTCCATCCGCCTCTTGCCTCGACGAATAACCGATCTCATCCTGCCGACGATTGAACGAAGTGCACGGATACGGCCAACCGAAGCTGACATACTGGTCGAAGATGGCAACCGTCTGGACGAATATGGCCTGGATGCCTACGTGATCCACTTGCCTGGTCACACGCCAGGATCCGCTGGTGTAATCGTCGAAAATCAGCTTGCCTTTGTCAGTGATCTGATTTCCACCGTGGGAGGTCCTCATCTACAGCGCGCCTATGCAGATAATTGGGAGCAATTAACCGAAAGCGTAAACCGCCTGAAGGAAGTCAGCTCTGAGATAATCTATACTGGGCATGGCACAAATCCGTTGACCCTGGAGGAATTGCACATTTTGGCAGAATAAGAATCTAGCGAATTGTCAATTGACTATTGAAGATTGACTATTGAGCATAAAGGGTCTTGGAATCTCATTCGTTGCATTGACGATTGAGACGCTTGCAGCGCAGCACGAGTGAGACTCAGTTGATCCAAATTTTCGCGGAGTAGGCGTTAGAGATTACACGCAGTAGGATTTCTCAGAGGTAGAGCGTTCAAATGGCGAAAAAAGACGCAGTAGAGAATCTCGGACCATTTGGCACGCTCGAGTCTGTTTTGACTGAGAAATGCAGGATTATGTCTACTGCGTGTAATAGAGAACGCCTTTCCAAAGGAAAGGTGCTCTCTCTGCGAATATCAAGCACATTTTGGATCTACTGAGACTGATTTTATGCAACATCGACACAAAATTGTCAGCTCACAAAGTGGTGGCATTCACCACATCTTGATCCCTTAAAGGCCTAACATTTTCTGTGGTTGTGTCCAAAAACGACAGCGGATTCGGGGAAGAAACGAATTTTTTGCTCTGTTTACCAGATGCTTCCTACGGATCGAGACAGTTTCCTGACGATGCCCCCAATCCGTTCCTGTTGGGGAACCTTCTGGGTCTCGTTATCGCGTTCTGTGATCACAGCATCCCACAGAACCAGAAAAATCATAAACGAAGGAAATAAGAAAATATGACAGGTTTTCACATCTTAACACAACATAATCAGAAGCTCCGATCCTCCCGATGGTGGGCTGTTGCTCTAGCGCTTTTAGCCGTGGGGTTGTTTACAACACCGCTGAGTCAACGATCGGCACAGGCTCAGACGAACAGAGCACCGACCCTGAGTCAGCTCAAGAACATGACCTATATCAATGAGTTTCCCGAAGCAGGGGTCGCACCGCTGAAAGAGGGCGAGTACCGCGAGCCAGCCGCACCGGGATCTGCCAGCGAGATTGTTGTTCAATTGACAGACCATGTCTCATTTGGTCAACTAGGTGAATCTGCCGCGGCAGCCGTTGTCCTGCGCACCAACGCGGGCGGCAGCGGCGTCTTCTATGACCTGGCCATTGTCGTCAACCAAGATGGCGAACCAGTCAATATTGCCACGACTCTGCTGGGAGACCGCGTCAACGTGCGTTCTCTCTCGATTGAACAGAATGGTATTGTTGTGACGATGGCGACTCAAGGACCCATTGATCCCATGTGCTGTCCAAGCCAGTTTGTGGAACAGATCTATAAACTGGATGGCGATACCCAAGCCGGTAATGAGCTGACTGATGCCTCAAGAGTCGTTGTCCGTCGCGGCGAGGTTGGAAATTTACCCGTCAATGCAATTGAGGTAGATGCGATCGGTCTTGCCAAGGATGTGACGGGGGAACGTGTCGTGGCGGCACCCTACGATGGTGATGCCCCGACTGGCCCGACAGGGGCGCCGGAGCACAACATCGTATTTTTCGATGGTCAACCGGTCATCGGCATCTATCCTGTTGTGGACTATGAAAAACAGTGGGAAGAAGCTGGAGATGGCACGGTGACCCAGGCCATAAATCAGCTCCGCCAATTGCTCGCTGCCTACGACAGAGGCGGTCCGCTTCCGGATGCTGGCTTACTCTCTCTGCCCCCGTCCAGTGCCGTGAACGACCTCGCGGTGCAGACAGATTATATCGACTTCGCAAACGGTAGAGGGGTTCGGTATGTAGGTCGCACAACCGAAGATGATTTTCCCGTCACAGGCGACCAACTCAACTATTATTTTCACGGGCTGACGAACGATAGCAGATATTACATCTCGCTCGTCTTCCCTGTTTCCGTAACTAATTTCCCGCAAACGGCTGCTGATATCCCCGCAAATGTGCTGAAATCGGCCTCAACAGACTACCTTGCGTACTTGGCAAAAACGAAAGTCGAGCTAGACAGACTGACGTCCCGTGCATTTGACCCTTCGCTCGCACACCTGGACGCCATAGTCAGCTCGATCACCATCAATCGCTTGGCTGTGGCCAGGGACAAGGGGCAGCTGGTTGTCGCCACGTCGGCAGATTATGAACCCTTTGCCTATTACACCTCCAACTTCCTGCTCGACGGGTTAGATATTGCGCTGATTCGCGAAATTGGACGGCGGCTGGATCTGGAGATCAGCATTCGCGACATGGCATTTGAGGGATTAGGTGATGCGCTTTACTTTGGCCAGATCGATTTGGTCATCGCCGCGTTGACCGATACGCCCGAACGCCGTCAGTTTGTCGATTTTTCCACACCGTATTACATCAATGAAGACGCAGTTCTGGTACGCGAGGACTCTCGATTGACGGCGACGGGGAATGGTGAAGAGCTGAAGAGCAAACGTATCGGTGTACAGCGTGACAGCGTCTATGAAGAGGGCGTGCGCGCGGCGTTTGTCGATACAGATATTATTAGCGAAGACGATTTCCTGGTCTATCAAGACATTGATCTAGCCGTAAATGATCTGCTGGCAGGTCGGATCGATCTAGTTGTCACTGACCTGGCACCCGCACAGGCATTTGTGCGCGATGGTGGCGTCAAGATTCTGACGCAGGGCTTTAGCGAGCAGGAGTTTGCCATCGCCTTTTTCCCTGGCCCGTCCACTTACACGTTACGAACGGAGATCAACGAAGTCCTCTCCGACTTAGATGAGGAAGGATTTATTGCCGAGTTGATCGAGAGATATACGGGACAGAAACCAGTTGTGGAACCACCAGTAGTTCCTGTACCGACACCTGCACCGACTACCCCACCCCCTATCGCAACATGCACGGACGGGATGGAGTTTGTCCAGGATCTCAACTATGACGATAATAATATGACGGCACCACCACAGATTCCCCCAGAACAGCCCTTTGAAAAGGGGTGGCGCGTGCGCAACAGCGGTACCTGTTCTTGGAATAGCGGCTATACGCTCGCATATTTGAGTGGAAACTCGTCTGCATCCCGCATGGAGGGTCAGACAATAGCTATGGTTGGAACGGTTCCCCCAGGTCAATTCTACGATTTCCGCGTCCCACTAGTTGCCCCTGTTGCTCCCGGAATCTATCAGGGTTTCTGGGGGATGCAAAACAGCAAAGGTCAACCCATGGGAGATCGTATGTGGGTCGGCATTGAAGTGCCTACCGTTGCGGCCCCAACACCCCAACCAACCCAAACGCCCACAGCCAATATCGACTTCAGGGCTGATCGTCTCCTCATCAAGCAAGGCGAATGTACGACAACTTCATGGAAAGTTGAAAATGTTCAGGCTGTCTACTTTTACGAGCAAGGAGAACCTTGGGAGGATCACGGCGTTGTTGGGGAAGACCAGCGCACTGTCTGCCCAGGCGCAACAACGACCTATGAATTGCGTATTATCCAGCGTAATGGAACAACAGAAATTCGGCAGATGCGCATTACTGTTGAGTCCGTTGTTGGTGTGCCAGAGATCCGTCGCTTTGTTGTAGAGCCAAATACCTTTATCACCGTTGGTCAGTGCGTGACGCTGCGTTGGGAGATTGAGGGCAATGTGACGCGGGTCAAGCTGGCAGTCAATAACACCGCTATCTGGGACAGTGCCCCAGTCCTGGGTACAATTCAGCACTGTCCGCCGGGTACGGGTGAAATGGTCTATGTTGTTGAGGCAACTGGTGGTGGCGGTACGAGTCGTGCCCAACAGGTGATTCAGGTGGTCGCGGTCCCACCGACGCCAACCGCGACATTCATCCCGCCCACACCTACATTTACGCCAGCTCCGCCCACGTCGACCGAGGCACCCCTCGAAGATATGCCGATTGTGCTACCTGACTTGGCGAATCTCACTCTTTTATCTGGGCTTGCCAAGCATCATAGAGCGGTGCAAAATCAGCCGGCTGTCTCTCAAACAAGAGCGCGGTTGACGGAATAGTGACCCACGATTGTGCGCTTTGGGTCCAGAGGTGCCCCACCGGTTTAAGCCAATCAGTTACATCGAGGGTACCGGGCTTGACATTCACAACCGCATCGTTTCGACTTGGTGCATGAAAGAGTCGAGTGCCGCAATGGGGGCAGAAATGGCAGTTGACGGTTCGTCCGCTGGCTGCTGGACGCGACCACAGTTGGGTTTCGCCCTGAGTTACTGTAAAGCCGTCGCGCGATACTGGCATGGACATGCCAAACCCGCTTGATGATTGCCGCTGGCACTCTGTGCAGTGACAGACATAGAGGGTCAGTGGAATTTTAGTGACTTCGTATTTGATTGCTCTACACTGACAACCCCCACGCAATGGTAGGGAAATCGTGATTTTGTTGTTCATATGAAATGTCGCAACTTCATTTAGGCGAATCCAATTTTTAAACCATCCACAGATTGATGAGATTGACTGGATAATTTCTCTTGAAAATCTCTTGAATCCTGTCCATCTGTGGAGGGCGAAGCGCCCACTTCGTGAACATTCATTTTCTGGAATGGCCTCAATGCTCCCATCGCCGACGATAATGATAGTACTCTTCCAACACGGCACGAACCTCTTCCGCACTTGATGTCTTCGTGAGGTTTGTGCGAAGGCCTTTGGCGCTTGGAACGCTACGCGCATACCAGCCGAGATGTTTTCGCATGGGAGGAAAATGGTAGCGCTCGTATCCACGAAATGTCTCTTCGTAAAGGCAAGCGTGCTCCAATGCAATGTTCAGAATAGGATATCTGTTGCCTTGCGGAGCATCTTCATCCAGCCCCAAGTGTCCGATCACATTATCCTGTTGAAATACAAAAGGATTTCCAAAGCTGGCACGTCCAATCAACACACCATCCACGCCATAACCCCTGACTTGTTCAAGAGCATCCTGCATTGATTGAACATCTCCATTGCCCAACAATAGCGTTTGTGTTCCTTGAGTCAACTCAACAGCTTTTCCGATCGCCTCCCAATCTGCATCGCCTCCATAGCCCTGTTTTAAGGTACGACCATGAATGCTGATGGCAACTGGCTCACTCGCCATGAGGTGGGATATCCATGTCTCAACGACAGGGGCCTCATATCCCACACGTGTCTTGACGCTCACCGGAACAGAGCGTCGCTCTTGATATTGAATCGGGAGCCTTCTCTGGCGTGCCTCAATCTCAGCCGCAATGGGAGCAGCGATATCGGCACAGTTGCATACGGTTGCGCCGTTGAACCATTCTTGAACCCCCCTCTTCGTTGCTTTGACAATCTCCTGGGCCAATTGTGGTCTCTTGATCAGACCTGCACCTGCTCCACGATGCGCCACGCTCTTGGCTGGACAACCCATATTAATATCGATGCCGTCGAATCCCAACTGACAGAGGGCAATTGCTGTTTGCCGAAAGTATTCGGGGGTATGCCCATAGATCTGAGCCACAATCGGCCGTTGCGTTTCATCGTAAAGAAAGTCCTTTAACAGGCGCACACTGCCCATGCAAATCCCTTCTACGCTCGTAAATTCAGTGAAGACGACCATTGGATTGCCGTACTTTTTCTGAATATGGCGAAGAGGATGATCCGTCACGCCATCCATCGGCGATAGGGCGATGATCGGTTTGGGGAGAGTATCCCAGAATGTCGTTCCAGTTGTCATACCCCTATTTTACTACTATGCTGAGCGTAGACATAAATAGAGCGCGGATGTATCCACATTCTATTTCAGCTTCATTGACGAAAAGAGCAGTCATAGTGCTATCAGCAAAATCACCTAGTTTCGGCAAAATCCCTTGAATTACTAGCATCGTTCATATATGATAGAATTGTGTACCATAAGTGTTAACTTAAGCAGTCGTTGGTAATCAGTGCGTCGGTAAACGGTAAACCGGTCGTCAGACACCAAATGCCAACCTACCGAACACCCTTAAAACGCTTATGGGTCGTGTATGTATACTGTAGCCAATTCTAAAAGGGAATAGGCTCATCTATGAAAAGTGTGCGATAAGCGATTATGCTGTCAAAATTTTAGGAGGTTGCACGCTTTCGTCTGATGAGCGAAGGGAATAAGGTATGCTAACAAGACGGACTTTTATCCAAACGGCGGCACTGGTGACAGGAGGTGTTCTGATGGGATGTTCGATTGGAGAGCTAAGAGCATCCGATGATGGTCTGTGGATGATGCCGGATGAGAACGGTCCACATAAACGCACGTGGATGGCTTTCGGCGCGAGCGAGAGAATATGGGGGCGCAGGTTGCTTCCAGAAGTGCGGCGCAATCTGGCCACCATTGCGCAAACGATTGCACAATTCGAACCTGTCACAATGCTCGTCAGAGAACACGAGATTGACCTCGCCCGCGACCTGGTAGGTTCGTCAGTTGATCTCATCATTTCTCCCTTAGATGATCTGTGGATGCGCGATACTGGCCCAATTTTTGTGTCAACCAAAGACGATGAACAAGCCGCAATTGATTTCAACTTTAACGGTTGGGGAGAAAAACAAGAATACAATCGAGACGCCAAGGTTGCTGCTTTTGTGGCACAACAGGCAGGCGTCAGCGTTGTGAACACCAATTTGGTATTGGAGGGCGGATGTATCGAGGTGGACGGTCGTGGTACGGCGATCATTACAGAAAGCTGTGTCTTGAACGAGAATCGTAATCCAGGCGTCACGAAAGCTCAGTTTGAAGAAGAGTTGATGCCGTTGCTTGGCTTAGAAAAAATCGTCTGGCTCCCTGGCATTCGGGGAATGGACATTACAGATGGGCACACCGACTTTTACGCTCGTTTTGCTGGCCCTGGTATTGTCCTCGCTGGCTATGATCCTGACCCCGAATCCTTCGACCATGCGGTGACGAAAGAACATTTGGACATCTTGCGCGCAGAGACAGATGCACAGGAGCGTCAATTGGATGTCATTGTCTTAGAGGGACCACTGACCATCCGCGATGAGTATGCCACCAATGACTTTGCGGCAGGCTACATTGGTTTTTACGTTTGTAATGGTGCCGTCATCGTGCAGGAATTTGGCGATGCACAGGCAGACCAGGCAGCCAAAGAGGCTGTACAAGAAGCATTTCCTGATCGCGAAATCGTCCAACTCAATATTGACGGCATTGCGGCTGGTGGTGGGAGCATCCACTGCGCCACACAACAAGAGCCAGTTGCGTCTCTGGCAAATGATTATACCGTCTATCTACCTCTGATTGAGTCTTAGGCAACCTTTGATATCAAAACGGGTTCAACAGAATTTCGGGTGGTTGACATAGTAAAGTCTAGAAAGAGATTAGAAATAGGACACGGATTTTCACAGATACCCACGGATAAAATATTGAAAATCCAATCCATCCGTGTCCAAATACTTTCTCGGGTTCACTATGGAAAAGGGAAAAATAGCTCTTCTTCTCGTCACCATCCGTTGGGCGAATCCAATTTTCAAACGATCCACAGATTGACGAGATTGACGGGATATTTTCTCTTTAAACTCCCTTTAATCCTGTCTATCTGTGGAGGGCGAAGCGCCCACTTCGTGAACATTTATTTTCTGAAATGGTCTTATTTCATGACAAACGGTAGGAAAATTTTATTCAGCTTGCTAGATAGACTTACCGTCCCAACCTCAAGCATTCGATTCTCACCGGATAACTCAATGACTTCTACAAAATAACGAATCATTCCTGTTGACGTGCTAACCGGCTCTTGCCAATGATACTGTGCACCACGCGGCACCCCCGATTGCCGTGCAGTGATAG